>JBBQCM010000059.1:0-39902 GCA_038318725.1 Chthoniobacterales bacterium | reverse complement strand
GGTCTCCGATGAGACGGGCTTTCAGCCCTGCTGCCGCGCGGCTGCCGAAACCTGGGGCGCTGCCCCAGGCTGGAATGAGGAGGGCCGTTGGCCCACGGGTCTTCTCAGTTACCGCCGTCGGCGCAGACCGAGCAGCGCCGCGCCGCCGGGCAAGCAGCACGGCGCTCGCGGGCTCGGGTGTGGTGAGAGGGAAAAAGGAAACGCCACTGTCATCCTGAGCGGAGTGTAACGCAGTCGAAGGACCCCGGCGGTTCGGTGACGTGCTGCGCTTTATCGAACCGCCGGGGTCCTTCGACTGCGTTCCGTCCCGCCTGCTCCCGCACGGAACTCCGCTCAGGATGACACGCTACTTTTCCCTCTCGCCATGGCGGCCCGCGATTCAGGGCGGGGTGTGGCGCACGGGGATGACGCGGAACTTCAACGGGCCGGCGTAGCCGGGGAAGCGGTCCCAAACTTGGTTGGCGAAAGCCCAATCTTTTACCGGCGGCTCTGTAGAGCTAGCCACAACCCACTCGGAGTCGCCGTCGGCACGAGCCACTTCGATGGCGTAGCCATCGGGCAACGGCGCGGGCGCATACCAAGTCAGTGTTCGTCGCGCGTCGTCATTCCCGATCTTCGGACCCGACACTGCCTCCAGAGCCTTCGGCGCACCGCCGCCGAACGACACGGGGATCGGCGGCATCCGCCAGCCGACCGTGCTAATAGGAAGGTTGGCGATGCCCTGATGGGTGACCGGATACTCAAAGCGGATATACCTCCACCGTTCGTAATACTGGGGAAGAATATCCACCTCAACGAAGCCCGCCGAAGCCGTGAACAGGATGGGGCCGGCTGTGGGTTCCCTCGCTCCGCCGGGAAGAAGGAGCATGGATTCGTTAGCGGTCACGGAACACCGGAACTCTTCTGGCCACGGCAGGGGGCCAATGCCTGCCGTATCGGCACGCAAGCGGAGCCTCCTCCTTTCTCCGGAATAAGCGTAAAGGTGTGAATCGGTGTAGCCGTCGGGGACGAAGTTCATCATCCATTGATCCGACGAATTCTTCGGACCAGTGCCGCAAAAGAGTTCCAATCCGTCGCTCGCCCCGTCACCGTCCGCGTCGCCCGGCAGTAGCCCGGCACAGGTCCGGCCATACCATTTCCACAGGTCGTCGTTCTGCGTGATCCGGTTTACCCATCGGCCATAGTCGGCGTTCGTAACGAACTGGTGCCGGACCATCCATCCCAGCCCCACGAAGCCGCCCACCGCGAACACCAGCACCGCCAGCAGGATGAGCGCGAAGCGGACCAGACGGGAGCGCGTCTCTTTCTCCATAGGGAACCACGATTGACGGAAGCGCTCTCTACCCCACCCCGCACTGCCCGCGCTGGCGGAGGGCGTGGTCGGCGAGGACCAGCGCCGCCATCGCCTCGACCATCGGCACGGCGCGGGGGAGGACGCAGGGGTCGTGGCGGCCGCGGGCTTGCAGCTCGGTGGCTTCGCCGGTGGTGGTGACGGTCTGCTGCTTTTGGAAAATGGTGGCGGTGGGCTTGAAGGCGAGGCGGAAGAAGATGGGTTCGCCGTTGCTGATACCGCCCTGGATGCCGCCGCTGCGGTTGGTGGCGGTGCGGACGCGGCCGGCTTCCATGACGAAGGCGTCGTTGTGTTCGCTGCCGCGCAGTTTTGCGCCCGCGAAGCCGCTGCCGATTTCAAAACCTTTCGTCGCGGGGAGGCTCATCATGGCGCGGGCGAGGTCGGCTTCGAGCTTGTCGAAGACGGGCTCGCCGAGGCCGGCGGGGACACCGCGCAGGACGCACTCGATGACGCCGCCGACGCTGTCGCCTTCGCTGCGGATGGCTTTGATGTGCGCGATCATTTGCTCGGCCATCGCGGCGTCGGGGCAGCGGACGATGTTCGCCTCCACTTCCTCGAAGCGCACGGTCTCGGGATCGACGGTGGCGGTCAGCTCGTGGATGGTTTTGACGTAGGCGACGATCTCCAGCGCGGGGCACAGCTCGGCGAGCACCTTTTTCGCGACGGCGGCGGCGGCGACCCGGCCGATGGTTTCGCGCGCAGAGGCGCGGCCCCCGCCCTGCCAGTTGCGGATGCCGTATTTCGCCTGGTAGGTGAAGTCGGCGTGCGAGGGACGGAAGGCGGTCTCCATCTCGCGGTAGGCGTCGGGGCGCGCGTCTTTGTTGGTGACGCCGATGGCGATGGGTGTGCCGAGGGTGCGGCCCTCGAAGACGCCGGAGAGGATGCGAGCGGTGTCGGCTTCGTCGCGCGGGGTGACGATGTCGCTCTGGCCGGGGCGGCGGCGGTCGAGGTCGCGCTGGATGTCGGCCTCGGTGAGCGCGAGCCGCGGCGGGCAGCCGTCGATGACCACGCCGACGCCGCCGCCGTGAGATTCGCCCCAGGTGGAGATGCGGAAAGCGTGGCCGAACTGGCTGGACATAGGGCGCGGAAGGTAGCGGCGGCGCGGAGAGCCCGGCAAACGCAAAGTGTGCGCGGGCCAATCTATGATTGGCAGGAAACTGCACGACCTGTCAAATCGGTGGTGGCGGGTTGCGTCCAACCGCGCCACAGCTTTCCCAGTCCTCCATCTCCCCAGCGCGTTCCTCCGCGCCACGACCCACTTTACCCGACCATGAACATTTCCTCCGCAACCTCCACCGACGAGCCCGTCAGCGGCCGACTGTTTTTCTGGGCGGTCACCTCGGCGCTGGCCGGATTTCTGTTTGGCTTCGATACGGTGGTCATCTCCGGCGCAGAGCAAAAAATCCAGGCGCTCTGGGGCCTGAGCGCCGGCCTGCACGGTGTCGCGATGGCCGCGGCGCTTTACGGCACAGTGCTCGGCTCGCTCGTGGGCGGCTGGCCGACGGACCACTGGGGCCGCCGGAAAACGCTCATCTGCGTGGGCCTGCTTTACTTCGTCTCGGCGGTCTGGTCGGGCCTCGCGCCGGAGGTTTGGTCGCTCATCATCGCGCGTTTCATCGGCGGTCTCGGCGTCGGCATTTCGACCGTGGCCGCGCCGCTCTACATCTCGGAAATCTCGCCGCCCAGCCGCCGCGGACGGCTCGCCGGCATGTTCCAGTTCAATATCGTTTTCGGCATCCTCGTCGCCTTCCTCTCGAACTACCTGCTCGGCGGCCTGGGCGCAGAGGCCTGGCGCTGGATGCTCGGCGTCGAAGCCGTCCCCGCGCTGCTCTACACCGCGCTTTGCTTCCGCATCCCCGAAAGCCCGCGCTGGCTGCTCACGCGGCAAGGCGACCGCGTCGAAGGTCTGCGCGTGCTCGCGCTCATCGAACCGGCGGCCACGCCCGCGGAGCTGGCGGCGGAGGCAGATGAGATCGTCGCCGCCTCCGCGCGGCAGACGAGCACACGCGGCTTTTGGTCGAGGCGGCTGCGCGTGCCGATCCTCCTCGCGTTTTTCGTCGCCTTCTTCAACCAGCTCTCCGGCATCAACGCGATCCTCTACTTCGCTCCGCGGATTTTCGAAATGACCGGGCTCGGGGCGAAAGCCGCGCTGCTTCAGTCCGTGGGCATCGGCATCACCAATCTCATCTTCACCTTCGTCGGCCTGTGGCTCATCGACCGGCTGGGCCGCCGTACGCTGCTAACCATCGGATCGTTCGGCTACATCGCCTCGCTCGGCCTGTGCGCGTGGGCGTTTTTCACGGAGCATTTTGCCATCGTGCCGGCGTGCATCTTCGCCTTCATCGCCGCGCACGCCATCGGTCAGGGCACGGTCATCTGGGTGCTCATCTCGGAGATTTTCCCGAACCAATACCGCGCCACCGGCCAGTCGCTCGGCAGCGCCACGCACTGGGTTTTCGCTGCGCTGCTGACCACGTTTTTTCCCGCGATGGTGACGGCGTTCGCGCCCGGCTACGTCTTCCTTTTCTTCTGCGGCATGATGGTCCTCCAGCTCATCTGGGTGAAAACGATGGTGCCGGAAACCAAGGGCGTGCCGCTCGAGGAGATTCAGAAACAGCTCGGCGTCGAAGTATGAGCGCACGGCCCGTCATCGCTGGCATCGGCGAAGTGCTGTGGGACGTTTATCCCGACGCCGCGCATTTCGGCGGAGCCCCGGCGAACTTCGCCGGTCACGCCGCGAGCCTCGGCGCGGAGGCGTGGATGGTCAGCGCCGTCGGTGCGGACGATCTCGGCGACCGCGCCCTGGACTCGCTGCGCGCACGGGGCGTCGAATGTGGGCAGGTGAGCCGCGACGCGCGCCACGCCACGGGCCGCGTGTTCGTGACGCTCAACGAGGCAAGCCAGGCCAGCTACGAATTCGCCGCCGACACTGCCTGGGATCATCTCGCGTGGTCGGAAGAACTCGCCGCACTCGCCGGACGCTGCGATGCCGTGTGCTTCGGGACGCTCGGCCAGCGCTCGCCCGTCTCGCGCGACACGATCCGCCGCTTTGTGGAGGCCGCGCCGCGCACCGCACTGCGCGTCTTTGACGTGAATCTGCGCCAGCGTTTCTACGACAGGGAAACGATCGACACCTCGTTCCAAATCGCCTCCGCGCTGAAACTGAACGACGAGGAACTTCCCCTCGTCGCCGAGTTCTGCGGCATCCACGCCACCACGCCCCGCGAAATGCTGATCGAGCTGATGAGCCGGTACGAATTGCGTCTCGCCGCCCTCACGCGCGGCCCCCGCGGCTCGCTCCTCCTCACCGCCAGCGAGGAGGACGAATGCCCTGCCCCGCCCACCACTGTCGTCGATACCGTCGGCGCGGGCGACGCCTTCACCGCCACGCTCGTCTCCGGCTTCCTCCGCGGCTTGCCGCTCGCGGAAATCAACCGCCACGCCAACGCCGTCGCCTCCTTCGTCTGCTCGCAAAACGGCGCGACCCCGCCGTTACTCGCTCACCTTCGCCAAATCCAAACAAACCCATGAACACATCACGCTTCCTCGCCTCGGCCGCCACGATTCTGCTGGTCGCAGCTCACTCATTAAACGCCGCATCGCCTTTGCCACGCAGCACGCCGGAGGCGCAGGGCGTCTCGTCTGCTGGCATCCGGGCGTTCGTCGAGGCGACGGATGCTCAGGTGGACACGATGCACAGCTTCATGCTCGTGCGGCATGGGCAGGTCGTTGCGGAAGGTTGGTGGAAGCCGGAATCGGCGGACAAGCCGCATGTGCTGTATTCGCTGAGCAAGAGCTTCTGCTCGACGGCTGTGGGTCTCGCGGTGGCCGATGGAAAGCTGGGTATTGATGATCCGGTCCTGAAGTTTTTCCCCGATGAGGCTCCCGCTGAACCGTCGAAGAATCTCAAGGCGATGCGTGTGCGCGATCTGCTCACGATGTCCACGGGCCACCAGACCGAGCCAAAGTTCACGCCCGACGAGCCGTGGGTGAAAACCTTCCTCGCACACCCCGTCGAGCACAAGCCGGGCGCGCATTTTCTCTACAACTCACCCGGCACTTACATGTGCTCGGCCATCGTGCAAAAGCTGACGGGAGGGACGGTGCTCGACTACTTGCGCCCACGGCTGTTCGAGCCGCTCGGCATTGAGGGCGCGGAGTGGAGCACGAGTCCGCAGGGCATTTCCGCCGGCGGCTGGGGGCTGTTTTTGAAAACGGAGGACATCGCAAAATTCGGCCAGCTCTATTTGCAAAAAGGCCAGTGGAACGGGAAACAGCTCATCCCCGCATCGTGGGTCGAGCAGGCGACCGCGAAACAAGTCTCGAACGGCAGCGACCCGACGAAGGACTGGGATCAGGGCTACGGTTTTCAATTCTGGCGCTGCCGCCACGGCGCGTTTCGCGGCGACGGGGCGTTCGGGCAATTCTGCATCGTGCTGCCGGAGCAGGACGCTGTGGTGGTGATCACCGCCGACACGAAAGACATGCAGGCGGAGCTCAACATCGTCTGGGACAAACTCCTCCCCGCCTTCCAGTCCGCGCCGCTGCCGGCAAATGCCGACGAAGAAGCAAAGCTCAAGCAAACGCTCGCCGGTCTCATCGTGCGCGAAGGGCATGCTCCGAATTCCATCAAGCTGCCGGGCACGAAATAGCTCCTGCGCCGGGTTGCCTTGCGATGAAAAAGACCGCCGCCAAAACGAATGACGCGACCGCGGGCAGGGCGGTCGAGTCGCTGCTCGCGGAGCTGGAGCGCCTCGGCTCGCCGAAGCGTCGCGACGAGATGGCAACGCGCTACGGCATTCACACGCCGAAGGCGTTCGGGGTGGCGATGGCGGACCTGCAGAAGCTGGCGAAGCGCATCGGGCGCGACCACGCGCTGGCCGCGGCGCTGTGGGCGACCGGCAGCTACGAGGCCCGCATGCTGGCCGCGCTGATTGATGCGCCGGAACAGGTCACCGCGGCGCAGATGGACCGCTGGTGCGGCGACTTCGACAACTGGGCCATCTGCGACACCGCCTGCATGCATCTCTTCGACCGCACGCCGCACGCGTTCGGAAAAGTCGCGCAGTGGGTGAAGAGTCGCGACGAATTTGTCCGGCGCGCGGCGTTCGCGCTGCTCGCCAGCCTCGCGCTGCACGACAAGCGCGCGGGCAACGACTTGTTCAAGAAATGCCTGCCGCTCATCGAGGCCGCGGCGACGGACGAGCGGAACTTCGTCAAGAAATCGGTGAACTGGGCCTTGCGCGCGATCGGCGAGCGGAACACCGACATCAACACCGCGGCCATCGCCGCAGCACAGCGGCTCGCCGAATCCCCCGATGCCACCGCGCGTTGGATCGGCAAGGACGCTCTCAAACAACTCCGCCGCCCCGCCGTGCTCCAGCGGCTCGCCAAGCGTGGCTGACGGCACCTCCAAACATCCCCCGAACGACGATGAAAAACACGCTGCACAAACTGCTCGCCCGCCTGCTCGCCCTCGGCCTTTCGGCCGGCCTCGCCTCCGCCGCCTTCGCGCAAAGCGAACCGTTCCGCCCGGCGTT
Organism: Chthoniobacterales bacterium; assembly: GCA_038318725.1. GTDB lineage: Bacteria > Verrucomicrobiota > Verrucomicrobiia > Chthoniobacterales > Chthoniobacteraceae > Chthoniobacter. Next base: position 33,011 of record JBBQCM010000059.1, on the reverse strand, counting down.
CCATTTCACGCCGAAGAAAAACTGGATGAACGACCCGAATGGCATGGTCTTCTACGAAGGCGAGTGGCACCTCTTCTACCAATACAACCCACAGGGCAACACCTGGGGCCACATGAGCTGGGGCCATGCGGTTTCGCGCGACCTCTTGAGTTGGGAGCATCTGCCGCTGGCGCTGGCGGAGGAGGACGGCATCATGATTTTCTCCGGCAGCGCGGTGGTGGATTGGAAGAACACGAGCGGTTTTGGGAAGGGCGGCAAGCCGCCGCTCGTCGCGATTTACACGGGGCATCGCGAAGGCCGGCAGGATCAGCGCCTCGCCTTCAGCAATGATCGCGGGCGGACGTGGACGAAATTTTCCGGGAATCCCGTGCTCGACGTGAAGATGGCCGACTTCCGCGACCCGAAAGTTTTCTGGCATGAGGCGACGTCGCGCTGGGTAATGACACTCGCGCTTCCGAAGGAGGCGAAGGTGCATTTCTATGCGTCGCCGAATCTCAAGCAGTGGAAATACGTGGGCGAATTCGGCGGTGCGGGCGCGACGGCCGGGCTTTGGGAATGTCCTGATCTTTTTCCGCTGGCGGTCGAGGGCGAGACCGGAACGAAGAAGTGGGTGCTCATCGTGAACATCAATCCCGATGGACCGGCGGGCGGCTCGGGCTGCCAGTATTTTGTGGGAGACTTCGACGGCCGGCAGTTTGCCGCCGACGCCAAAACCAGAGACGTGCTGTGGGCCGACCACGGTGCGGATTTTTATGCTGGCGTCTCGTGGAGCGACGTGCCGAAAGCCGACGGACGCCGCGTGTGGCTCGGCTGGATGAGCAACTGGCAGTACGCCGAAAAAGTGCCGACTTCGCCGTGGCGCAGCGCCATGAGCATCCCACGCGAACTCACGCTGCGCCGCACACCCGGCGGATTGCGGCTGATCCAGCAACCCGTGGTGGAAATGCGGAAGCTGAGGCAGCCGAGGCCACTGACTTTCGCCGGTGGGACTTTCGCCGCTGCGGCCGAGTGGCTCTCCGCGCAAAAGAATCTTCCACCGCTGCTGGAGGTCGAGATGACCTTCACCGGGGCCACGGTGAAAACATCCTTCAACATTCAGCTCCACACGGGGAAGGACGAAATCACCACGATCATCTGCGACGGTCCGCGCAGCCGGCTTGTCCTGGATCGCACCCGCTCCGGGCACACGGATTTTCACGGCAGTTTCCCCGCACGCCACGAAGCACCCCTGCGGCTCGCCGACGGCCGCATCACGCTGCGGCTGCTCCTGGATACCTCGTCGATCGAGGTCTTCGCGCAAGGCGGGGAGACGGTTTTGACCGAACTCCTCTTCCCCACCGCCGGCCCGCGAAGTCTGAGCATCCACTCCGAGGCCGATGCGCCCGACGTTGCTGGCTTCACCGTTCACGCGCTGACACCGGGTGCCACGCAGCCTTGACTCGCAAAAAATTAAGGGCGGACGAACTGGGTGAGTTCGTCCGCCCTTTCGAGGAGGAAAGTCTCGAAAATTTCCCGTCAGCTCGCTTCCGCCGGCTCGGCCTTGGCCAGCGCGACATTGGTGAAGGTGAGCTTGCCTTTCTCGGCGCTGACCGTGGCGGTATCGCCGGCCTTGAGGTTGCCGCGGAGGATTTCCTCAGCCATGGGGTCTTCGAGGTAGCGCTCGACAGCGCGGCGCATGGGCCGCGCACCGTACTGCGGATCGTAACCTTTTTCGATGAGCAGCTCCTTGGCTTTTTCATCGAGGACGATGGTGATGTCCTTGGCCTGGATGCGCGCGGTGACTTTTTTGACTTCGAGATCCACGATGGTCAGCAGTTCGGGCTTCCCGAGGGTGTGGAAGACGATGAGGTCGTCAAGGCGGTTGACGAACTCGGGTTTGAGCACGCGCTTGGCCTCTTCGAGGATTTTGTCCTTCATTACGTCGTAAGCCTGCTCGTCCTTGGTAGAGGTGCCGAAGCCCATGACATTCGACTTCTTGATCAGCTCCGCGCCGATGTTCGAGGTCATGATGATAATCGTATTGCGGAAGTCGATCTTGCGCGCCAGCGAGTCGGTGATCTTTCCCTCCTCCAGAATCTGGAGCAGCAGGTGCATCACGTCGGGGTTGGCTTTTTCGATCTCGTCGAAAAGGACGACGCTGTACGGACGGCGGCGCACAGCCTCGCTGAGCTGGCCGCCTTCCTCGTAGCCGACATAGCCGGGAGGCGAGCCGATGAGCCGGCTGGCCGTGAACTTTTCCATATACTCCGACATGTCGATCTGGATCAGGGCGTCGCGGTCGCCGAACATGAACTCGGCGAGTGTCTGGGCGAGGAAGGTTTTGCCGACCCCGGTCGGGCCGAGGAAGATGAATGAGCCGATGGGGCGGCGCGGGTCTTTCAAATCCGCACGCGAACGGCGCAGCGCCTTGCTGATGGCGATGACCGCTTCGTCCTGGCCGATCACCTTGCCACGCAGTTCGCCTTCCATCGCGAGCAGTTTCTGCGTCTCGGCCTGCTCCATGCGGTTGAGCGGGACGCCGGTCCACTTCGAGACGACATGCATGATGTCATCCTCGGTCACGACGACCTCTTTCTCCTCGCGCATCTCGCGCCATTCGGTGAGGATGCGCTCGAGCTTTTCCTTCGCCTGTTTCTCGTCGTCGCGGAGACTCGCGGCTTTCTCGAAATCTTGCGCCTTGATCGCGCCTTCCTTGTTACCGCGGATATCTTCGATCTCCTTCTCGATGTCCTTCACGTTCGGCGGGCGCGTCATCGAACCGATGCGGGCGCGGGCGCCAGCTTCGTCCATAATGTCGATGGCCTTGTCCGGCAGGAAACGTCCGGTGAGATAGCGGTCGCTGAGCTTCACGGCCTGCTCGAGCGCCTCTTCAGTGTAGCGCGCCTTGTGATGCGTCTCATATTTCGAGCGCAGCCCTTTGAGAATCAGGATGGCTTCCTCGACGCTCGGGGCCTCGACCTTGACCTGCTGGAAGCGGCGCTCCAAGGCAGCGTCCTTCTCGATGTATTTGCGAAACTCGTTGAGCGTAGTGGCACCCACGCACTGCATCTCGCCGCGGCTCAGCGCGGGTTTCAGGATATTGCTCGCGTCCATCGCGCCTTCGGCGCTGCCGGCACCGACAATCGTGTGCAGTTCATCGATAAAAAGAATGACGTTTTTTGAGCGGCGAATCTCGTCCATCACGGCCTTGATCCGTTCCTCGAATTGGCCGCGATACTTGGTCCCGGCCACCATGAGCGCCAGGTCGAGCGTGATTACCTTCTTGTCGCGCAATAGCTCCGGCACGTTGCCACTGACGATCTCCTGCGCGAGGCCCTCGACGATCGCGGTCTTGCCCACACCCGCTTCGCCGATGAGCACCGGGTTGTTTTTAGTCCGGCGGCAAAGCACCTGGATGATGCGTTCGATTTCGCTGGCCCGGCCAATCACGGGATCGATCTCGCCTTTTTTCGCCAGCTCCGTGAGGTCACGGCCAAACGCGCGGAGCGCCGGCGTCTTCACTTCCTTGCCACCACGCGACTGCTCCTGCTGAGGCTCCTGCTCGGCGTCAGGCGGGGTGAAATTTGGGTCCAGTTCCTTTAGTATTTCATTCCGCGTGCGCTCGATATCGACCTCGAGATTCTTCAGCACGCGCGCCGCCACGCCTTCCCCTTCGCGCAGCAGACCGAGCAAAATGTGCTCGGTGCCGACGTAGGAATGATTCAGCGACTTCGCTTCCTTACCCGCGAGCGCGAGCACTTTTTTCACACGCGGGGTGTAGGGAATGTTCCCGACCATTTTCGTCTCCGGGCCGCTCCCCACTTGTTTCTCGACTTCCATGCGCACGGTTTCGAGATCCAGCCCCATCTTTTGGAGCACGTTGACCGCAACGCCCTGCCCGAGCTTGATAAGTCCGAGGAGCAGATGCTCGGTGCCCACGTAGTTGTGGTTGAAGCGATCCGCCTCCTTGCGAGCGAGGGCGAGCACCTGTTGCGCGCGGGGTGTGAAGTTGTTCATCATTTTTGAGCAAAGCGTTCTCCGTGCCTCGCCGCCTGCCGCGCACTTCGCGCTGGCCGCAGCCAAACTCAGGAACACCCTCAACTTGTCGCGGATGTTTTCACCGCGCAAGGTGGGACGCAGCTTTGCGCGAAATATTTCGTGCCGCGGAGTTTACCAAACAAATCGTTTCAACCTTCCGCAGCGTATTTGTCGTCGTCACTTTTTGGCGCAGCCCTGCCCATGTCGGGCCCGAGAAGGCGGCCAGTTTGGCGCGGTCTGGATTCGGAGGGCTAAGGGTCTGCACTCCGTGTTTCACTCCCGCTGGTCGGTGGTCTCGGCAAAACTTTCATCTTTTGCGATGGGGTGGATAAGATCAGCGGCGTGACAGTTCCAAAACGATCTCCTGTAGTCCTGGCGCTCCGAATCGCTCTGCTGCTCTCTGGCTGGGTGGTGGCCGCTGCTCTTGGTTTGCGCATTTTTGAAAAGCCCGCCGGGACACCTTCGATCACGCCGGCCCCGGAAGGGAGGTTCGACCGGATCTTTCGCGAGTGGTCGTCCGACCCGCAACTGGCGGGCGCGCTGATCGGCTTCTGCCTGCTGGATGAAAACGGGGAAACCGTCTTCGCCTCGCCGCTCGCCGGGACCGCCCTCTGCCCGGCGTCCTCGCTCAAGACCGTGACCACCGGTGCGGCGTTCGGATTGCTCGGAGCAGAGTTCCGTTTCGAAACCCTCCTCGCCGGCAACGCTCCGCTGACTGCCGAGGGAACTCTCGACGGCGATCTCGTGCTCGTCGGTGGCGGTGATCCCACTTTCTCCCAAGCCGACCTCTCCAAGCTCGCGGACACCGTCGTCGCGAGCGGTCTGAAACGCGTTGCCGGACGCCTGCGCGTCGATACCTCCATCTTCCCGCAGGATCCGACGAACGAACATTGGAACTGGGGCGACATCGGCAATGCCTACGGCGCCGGCGCCTTCGGGCTGAATCTCGATCACAACCGCACAGCAATCCGCTTCGAGCCCGGCGCGCAGGCTGGTGCGCCCGCGAAATTCGTCGGCGTTGCTCCCGTGCCGCGCGACACCCGCTGGGAAAATCATGTCGTCACCGGCCCCGCCGGCAGCGGCGATGAAGTCGTCGTTTACTCCGAGCCCTACGGCCGGACCATCATCCTGCGCGGCACTGTGCCCGCCGGGGAAAGCCGCTTCACGGTCTTCGGCGCGATTCCCGATCCCCCCGCCCTCGCCGCCGAAATGCTCCGCGCCCGCCTTGAAAGCTCGGGCGTGAAATTCGGCGACGGCCCCGGCCCGTTCGCCACCTCGGCGAAAATCACCCTCGCCACTCACCGCTCGCCGCCGCTCCCCGAGATCATCGACCACCTCCACAAAGTCAGCGACAACCTTGAAGCGCAGTGCCTCTTCCTGACCATCGGCCAGCGGGAAAGCACCGACCCCGCCGACACCGTGCGCCAGTATTGGGAAAAGGCCGGCGTCGAGTTCATCGGCCTGCGCCTGCTCGATGGCAGCGGCCTCGCTCGAGCCAATATGATCCGCCCGCTTGATCTCGCCCGCGTCAACTTCACCGCCCGACGCAGCCCGTACGGACAGCGCTTCTACGAAAGCCTCACCGCCTACGCCGGCGGCACGGTGCGCGGGAAAATCGGCGGCATGTCCGGTGTGAAAACCCAAGTCGGTTTCCTCCGCACCCGCTCGGGCCGGGAACTCACCTTCGCCATCATGGCTAATGGGCTGCCCGGCGGAAGGTTCTATTGGGCTCTCGAGGAGGAGTTGCTCGCGCAGGTGAGCGCGGAGTATTGAGCTCTTCGATGCCATCGAGACCCACAACGCCGCATGCAATCACTGCACGTCCGCTTTCCCTTCAAAACCTTCCTTTCGGAACTGGAGATCGTCGTCGGCTCGCGACAACAACAAGTAAAGCAAGTCCCGAAAGAAGACCTGCATTCGGCTCCGGGGCAGAATTCACTCTGAATGCAACTTCATTGAAGGCGGTGTGACTCGATGAAGCATCCCACGTATTAAGAATCTCAAGACGCACAAAGGAAGCGAGTGTCTCGGTAAACGCAAACACTTGAGCCGCTGTGTTGGAGCCCTTACCCAGATCGTTTAGGGCGGTGAAAGTGCCAAGGTTGTCTGGGCTGCTGAAAGCGGAATTGTCATCCAGCAAAAGATTGAACTGCCGGACGGAAGAGGGGTCGCCGATCAAGTTCCAGAACGCTATTGAGCTGACCAGATAACTCCCACCCAGCGCCAGATCGAAATGCCCCGAGCGCACTCCGAGAGTTGAGCCCCATATATTGGTTCCGTTTCCGTGAACGGAGGTGGGACCGGAAGCGAGGTAGGTATCGAAGTTGGTCACGAGAGTCGTGTAGCCAACCGACAAGGCACTTTTGGATATGGCTCGAGCCGCCGGGAATAACTCGCCCATGTTCGTGGAAGCCGAAGCCGGCTGGAGAATCGTGGCGGCACTCGCGTGGCCCGCTAAGCTTGTCAGGCTGCAAACTGTCACTGCGGTTCGGGTGAGCGCGGTGAGGAGTCTTTTATTCATTTTCGGATGATTTGCACTCTGGGTTTTTGGGAAGCACGGTTAGCTCACCGCTTGTACCTGTAGGTCGGCTTCCCCATCCATGAGGCGTAGCAAAGATTGTTCACCGGATCAAAGGCAAAGTTCAGGTACCAGCCTGGACCGGGCGGGTTCTTGAACGGCTCGGGCAGGGCCGCGACTGATGACCAGTTCTCGCCGCCGTCGGTGGTCTCCTGAACCCCGCCTTTCCCGGCCACCACGATATGATTCTCGTTCCTCCCGAAATACGGCCCCCAGGCCGCCTGCACGGGTCGGCCTTGAAGAGCCCAAGTCGCGCCCTGGTCCTTGCTGACCAGCAAACCCTTTTTTCCAACCCAGTAGCACACGCCCTTGAAGACGACCATGACGTGGCCCAGCGGAGCCTCGTCGCTGACCTTCGTCCACGTCGCGCCGGCATCCAGGCTGCGTTCGATCCCGCCGGTGCTGCCGAACCAGCGCACGAGCGTTTTCGCGTCCACGACGCCGACGCCGATGGTGAATCCGCTCGCGTCCTTCGGGGACTCTCCGAGTTTCGTCCAGCTCTTCCCCCCGTCGGTGCTCAGGTGGTATCGGCCGCCGCTCTCGTGCTCAGCGCCGAAGATCACCTGGGGCTTTTCCACGCTCCAGTCCACCGCTGCGAAATCCCAACCACGATTGACTTGGCCGAGCTTCTCCCAGGTCTTGCCGCCGTCCAGGGTGTAGCCGCTGGGGCCGTCGAGCATAAAGCAGTAGAGCCGTTTGCCATTCGGGTCCTGGCACAGTCCGTATCCGGTCTCGCAGCGACCACCGATGACGCTGCCATCCACGCGGGCGAAGGTTGCGCCCTGGTCCGTGCTCTTCCACACACCCTGGCCGCGCTCCTTGAAGATTTCCTTGCCGGTGACAACGATATAAACGTCACCGTTGGAACGGTCCACGGTCACACCGCCGGTGCCCTCATGGACCGCCACCCATTGACCCATGCCGCCGGCTTGAGACTCTGCGGATTTTCCCGCGGTCGTCGTCGGCTCAGCCGCTGGAAGGCCCGTAGCTGAAAGTAACGCACCGACGAGGCTCAGAAGGATCGTGCTGACGGTTTTCCCGAAACGGGTGGGGAGTTGGTATTTCATGCCGGGCGACGATAGCCGTCCATGGCGTCGGAACACAAGAATCCACTAGTTGCACCGAGTCGCCTGAGAGATCATCGCGCGCGGTTTCGAGTGATTTGCGCTGCGCTTCGACCACTGCCTGTCTTCGGTGGGCCTCCGACGACTTCACGCAGTTTTCAGGAGTGCCCTTCTGCCTGTCGTCAGGCAACCTGACTTCATGCACGTCCGTACATCCCAATCAGTCGAACTCCGCGCAGCCTCCAAAGGCCGCCGCATCTGGTTTTTGGCCGTGGTCGCGCTACTCGCCGTCGGCGGGCTCGCCACCGTGCGGTTTTGGCCGGAACTGGAGCGCAACTTCCAGGGCTGGCTGATGCTGGTGATCGTGGCGCTGGCGCTGGTGCTGGTGCTGGTTTGGTTCGCGCTGCTGAGCCGGTTCCCGTGCCGCGTGCGGCTGATCACGGTCGCGGCGCTGGGACTCGCGGGCTTTGGATTTTCCAAGGCGGTTCGCGTCACCGGAACGATGAGCGGCGTGGGTTTTCCGAGGCTCGCGTGGAAGTGGAGTCATCCGCGTAAAGTGGCGCTCGCGCCCCCGCAGAACAACGCGCCGTCGGCCGCAAGCGCTGCCAGCATGCCCGACGTCCCGCAATTCTTTGGTCCGAATCGCGATGGAATCGTCACCGGCGCAAAGCTCGCGCGCGACTGGAAGGCCACGCCGCCGAAGCAGCTCTGGCGGCAGCCGGTTGGCGCGGGCTGGTCCGCCTTCGCCGTGGCCGGGGGCCGCGCCTACACGCAGGAGCAGCGCGGCGAGGATGAGGCGGTCACTTGTTATGATGTGCTCACCGGGCAGTTGCTCTGGACGCACACGAACGCAGCGCATTTTTCCCAATGGCAGAGCGGCGACGGTCCGCGCGCCACGCCCGCCGTGGAGCACGGCCAGGTGTTCGCCATCGGTGCGACGGGCGTGCTCGACTGCCTCGACGCGTCCACCGGGCGGCTGATCTGGTCCCATGATGTTTTGCAGGAAAACAAACTCGCCAATCTCGAATGGGGCGTGAGCGCATCGCCGCTGGTCTTCGACGAGACCGTGATCGTCACCGGCGGCTCGACGCACGGCCCGACCGTGCTGGCGTATCGGCGGGCCACCGGCGAAGCGCTCTGGCGCGCGGGCACCGACAAGGCCAGCTACACCTCGCCCGTGCTCGCGACACTCGCCGGACGGCGCGTGGTGCTGTCCGTGAATGCCGCGTCGTTCACCGCGCACGATCCCGTCAGCGGAGAAATGCTGCTTGATCAACCGTGGTCGAAAGCCGGCGTCCCGCAAGCCGCGCAGCCGGTGGTGGTCGAAGGCGACCGAGTTTTTCTCTCAGCGGGATACGGCACGGGCTGCGTGCTGTTTCAGATCAAGACCGGCGCAGGCGGCCAACTCACCGCCACCCAAGTCTGGAAGAATTTGCGGATGAAGAATCAATTCAACAGCGTGGCGGCGCGCGGCGGATTTCTTTACGGCTTGGACGACGGCCTGCTCGCCTGCGTCGAGGTGGAAACCGGCGCACGAAAATGGAAGGACGGCCGCTACGGTTCCGGACAATCGCTGCTCGTCGATGATCTCATCCTCGTGCAAACCGAGCCCGGCCCTGTCGTGCTCGCCGAGGCCAAACCGGATGGCTTCAGCGAACTCGGGCGCATCCCCGCGCTCAGCAGCAAAACGTGGAATCACCCCACCCTCGCCGGGCGCTACCTTCTCGTCCGCAACGATCAGGAGGCCGTGTGCTACGAGCTGCCCGTCCAGTAAAGCAAGGCCCGGCGGAGCGCACCGTCGCCTAGTTTGCCGAGCCGTTTCCCGTGTCCTGGCCGGACCCGCTGGCTCCAACTGAGGGCTTGGGAAAGGCGGCCAGTTTGGTGCGGATAATCTCCGCGCGCAGGGCGTCGCGCTCGTCGGCCGCCAGTTTCTGGGCATTGCCCTTTTGCAAATGCGCGGGCTGGGTTTCCATGAAAAGCTCATCGACTGGCTGGCGGCAGCCCTCCGGGAAGAAGCCGAGGTCGATGCCGAGTTTCATGAAGGAAAGCAGGTTGAGCGCTTCCTTCGAGTTCATCGAATAGGCGTGCTGGAGGATGCCGTAGCCGCGTCCGATGTGGTCGAGAAGCGTGTTCGGCTTTTTTTGCAGAAGCATCTGCCGCGCGTTCTGCTCGTGCTCGATGATCTGCTCGATGACCTTGTGCAGGCGCGCGATGATGTCGTCCTCGTTTTCGCCGAGCGTCGTCTGATTCGACACTTGGAAGAGATTGCCGAGCGCCTCGGTGCCTTCGCCATACAGCCCGCGCACCGCGAGGCCGATCTTGTTCACCGCTTGGATGACCTGGTTGATCTGCTCGCTCAACACCAGCGCCGGAAGATGCACCATCGCCGAGGCCCGCATGCCCGTGCCGACATTCGTCGGACACGCGGTGAGATAGCCGAGCCGCGGGCTGAAGGCGAAATCGAGCCGCTCCTCCAGCGCGCTGTCCACTTTGTCGATCATGCGAAAAACGCTCTTGAGCTGGAGGCCCGAGCGGATGCCCTGCATGCGCAAATGATCCTCCTCGTTAATCATGATCGAGAGCGTCTGCTTTTTGTTCATCACTACTGCCGAGCCCACGCCCTTGGCCGCATGCTCGCGGGAAATCAGGTGCCGCTCGACGAGCACCTGCTTTTCGAGCGCGGAAAGATCCTGCGAATAGACAGAAAACGCGTCATTCATTTCCGCCAGTCCCTCGACCTGCTGCTTGATCGTCTCCAGGATTTGCAGCCGCTCCGTTTTTTTGGCCCAGCCGGGGAAGGAAAAATTCCGGAGATTGCGCGCCAGCCGGACGCGGCTGCTCACCACGATCTGGTTGTGCGGTCCGTCACTGCGCATCCACTCGCCCGAGTTCGCCAGGATATTGTGAATCGCCATGTGTTCTAGCCCGCGTCGAACTGCTTAATCCGGTCGCGAATTTGCGCCGCGGATTCGTAATCTTCCGCAGAGACCGCCTTGCGGAGATCGTGCTGGAGCGTCTTCATCTGGGTCTCGCGCTCGAGGCTGAGCAGCGTCCGCGCGGGCACCTTGCCGAGATGGGCCGTGCCTTTGTGCATGCCCTTGAGCAGTGAAGCCAGGCCCTCCGCGAAGGTCTCATAGCACGCGCCGCAGCCGAGCCGTCCGGTCTTTTTGAAATCCGCCTGGCTGAAGCCGCAGACCGCGCACTTCTGCACCGTGCCGCCGCGCTCCATCTCCTGCGCCGCACCGAGGCCGAGCAGCAAATCCGCGAGCGCAAAGCCCGTCGGATCGGTCACGCCTTTTTCTTTCGAGCAGGACTCGCAGAGGTTCACCTTCTGCATCTTGCCGTCCACGATCTGGGTCAGAAAGACGGTGGCTTGGTTGGCTTTGCAAACGTCGCAGTTCATCAGGGGCGAAGCGTAAAAAAATCGCTAGCTGTAAATCGGCGTGCCGGTGGTCTGCGTCAACTCGCGAAAGCGCGCGATGATCCGCTGCGTCACGGAGCCCGGTTGCCCGTCGGCGATTTCGCGACCGTCGAGCTTTACCGCGGCGATGACCTCCGCCGCGGTGCCTGTCAGGAAGCATTCGTCGGCGATGAAGATGTCGTGCCGCGAGAAATCGCGCTCGCGGATCGGGATGCCGAGTTCCCGGGCGATCTCGAAGACCGCGCCGCGGGTGATGCCATCAAGTGCCCCGGCGGTCAGCGGCGGCGTCGAAATTACGCCGTCGCGCACGATGAAAATGTTGTCGCCCGTACATTCCGCGACGAGTCCCACATCGTTGAGCATCAGCCCTTCCTCGGCCCCGGCCTGGAGCGCCTCGACCTTTGCCATGATGTTGTTGAGGTAGTTCAGCGACTTCACCTGCGGGCTGAGGATGTCGTGCGAAGGCCGCCGCGTCGCCACCGTCGCCATGGTCAGCCCGGTTTTGTAAGACGCTTCCGGGTAAAGTGAAATCACATCGGCGATGATGATGACCGACGGCTTCGGACACTTGAACGGACTCAGCCCCATCGGCCCCACGCCGCGCGTGATGACCAGCCGGATATAGCCGTTCTGCAGTCCGTTCGCTTTCACCGTCGCGCAGATTGCGGCGATCATCGCCTCCGGCGTCAGCGGGATTTTGATGAGAATCGCCCGCGCGCAGTCGTAGAGCCGGCGGATGTGCTGATCGAGGCGAAAGACCCGCCCATTGTAGAAGCGGATGCCTTCAAAAATGCCGTCGCCGTAGAGCAGGCCGTGATCGAAGACCGACACCTTCGCCCGGCTCTCGGGGAGCAGTTCACCGTCGATGTAGATAGTTCGTTCCATGGAAAAGGAGCGCAACCTGCCAGTGACTCCGCGGGAATTCAAGCGACCAGCAGGCCGTCGCGAATCTCCAGTCGCCGGTCGCCCCGCGTGGCGAGCACCGCGTCATGCGTCACCACCACGAGCGTCTTGCCGTGTTCGCGCACCAGCCCGAGGAGCAGTTGGATGATGCCCTCGCCCGTTTTCGAGTCGAGATTACCCGTCGGTTCATCCGCGAAAATCACGCTCGGATCATTGATCAGCGCCCGCGCGATGGCCACGCGCTGCTGCTCGCCGCCGGAAAGTTCCGCCGGCAAATGCTGCAGTCGCTCGCCCAGCCCGACCTTGGCCAGCGCCTGCTCCGCCGCCTCCGGCTTGGCCTGGCCGCCGATCATCGTCGAGAGCATCACATTCTCGATCGCCGTCAGCTCCGGGAGCAGAAAATAGCCTTGGAAAACAAACCCGATCCGCTGATTGCGCATCCGCGCCTGCGCGACCTCACCGCCCTCATAAAGCCGCGTGCCTTCAAACTCCACCGTCCCCGACTCCGGCCGCTCCAACCCCGCCAGCGTATAGAGCAGCGTCGTCTTCCCCGCCCCCGAAGCCCCGCACAAAAACACCGCCTCCCCGTGCCGGATCTCCGTGCTGATCCCCCGCAGCACCACGATGGTCCGCGCGCCAATCTTGAACGAACGCCGCAGGTCTTTGGCAACGAGCAGCGGGGCGGACGTTGAGAGAGTCATGTTTGTGCGGCGCGGTGGATGGTCAAAGGAAGCGCGTGAAGCCGCGATCCTCAAAGGCTGCGGAGAAATTCCCGCAATAGGTTGAAGGCTGGACTTTCCCACGGAACGTACCCTTTGTCAGCCGCGAGGCTGACTTTAAGTTCGTAATCCCGTTGCGAGGCCATCCATGCACGAAACTTTGCCTTAGGATGGTATTCCTTGACCTTCGTCTTCTCGACTAGGCATCGGAAATACTCCTCAAGACAGGCATAGCCAGAAAGGTGGCTGACGGCCTCTAAGCAAAGGTCTTCTAACATTCCAACGCCGCCTTTTCCCGAAATAACGAACCCGGCGATTCTCAATGACTCCCCAGCAAGCTCGCCGTGAGTTGGTGGACGGAATCCGAAGCCGAGATGCACAGCATTTTGAATCTTCTCCCATGACGCATCCTTGCTTATCTCGGCATCAATCAGCACGGCAAGACTCTCGACCTCTCCACGCGTGAATTCAGGCCGTTTCGGCATCTCCATCAAAACGCGCTCCAGATTGTTCCGCCCAGCACAGTGTTCTACTGTAAGTCCAGCGATGTCCGATGCGGCACAGAGGCCGGAGACAACCAGCAAATCTTCGTTACCTTCGCAAAGCACCAGTTTCATCTCAGCTCCCAACCGAGTTCCTTCGCGGTCGCAATCGTCTTCTCGTCCATCACCGTGGCCTTGATGTCGTCCTTCACCCGATCCAGTCGGATGAGATTGAGTTCGTAGGGAGCGCTCTCCCTCGCCGCTTGATCTGCGGCAAAAATGCACTCGTCGCTATGGGTCGTCGCAAAAATCTGCACGTCGAGTTCATTGGCTGCGGCGATTAGTCCCTTCCAAACCGTCGGCAACACCGTGTGGTGGAGACCGTTTTCCACTTCATCGATAAGCAGCACTTTCGCCTCACCGGCGATCAACTCCGCATAGATGTCCATCAACCGGCAGAAGCCCGCACCGAGGTTGGTAACAGGAATCATCTCGGGGAGGCCGATGTCGGCATAAAGCAATGGCGCCTTGCCCGTCTGTAGGGACTCGATGGCTTGCAGACGTGGGTCAATGTTTCGAAGGAGTGCTTCGACCTTTTTCCTACCGCGCTTAGCGATGACACGATTGTAGTCGATGGCGTCTTGTTTCGGGTCGGAGGGATGAGAAGAAAAAACGGCGACTTTCGGAAGCGGTGAGATTCCGGCTGGCCCCCACCATGCCTGAAGCGCGCCTACGTGCTCGGCACGCACCAATTGAAGTCCCAATTCTTTTGGGGCGTGACCCGTTGTGGTAAGAACAACATACTCCTCACCTAACTGGTCGTCGGTTACCTTAATCAAGACATTACTCCCGCGGTTCCTGTCTTTGAAGAGCCAAGACCAGAAATTCTCGTTCACGTCTGCATTCGGTGAAAATGTGCGAAAGAGGGTCGGCAGGCCGTTCATCTGTCCTTGTGGCACCAGACCAAGAAACATTGCCTCCAGCAATCCCGTCTTTCCCGTGTTATTCAAACCCGCAATCAAATTGACACGGTTGAACGGTCCGATCTCGGTATCTCGGAATGCCCGGAAGTTTTTCAGATGGATGCGGGTGAGCATGGAGATGGAGCCGTTCTTCGCCTCTGCTACCAGCGGGCGACCCGGCTGCCAACCTTTTCTAAACCGCCTGCCCCACGCTCAGCAGCGACTTACGCGATGAAGTAGCTCGGCCTCAGATGGAAAGCCGCGGCCAGCTTTTTCACATGCGCCACCGTGAGCTTGCGCTCGCCGCGCAGGATTTTATGGCCATCGTCCCGTCGAGGTCGGGAAACCGGCCGCCATCCGTGCCGCTCCACCCGGCTTGAGCGAGCAGGTATTTCAGCCGCTTTTCCAGCGTGGCAGGAGCGATTTGAGGGTTTGCCAATGCGGTCACAGCGGTTCACAACCAACCCATGAAAACACATCAACTCGCAATCACGACTCTCATTGCAGCCGCTGCTTTTGCCGGAGGCTTCGTCAATGCACCATGCAGCGCCGCTGCGCCTGAAACCACGACTGCGACACCGGCGTCTGGTGCAGTCTATGGCAAAGAGGAAACCGCGGGACTTAAAACCATAGCCACCGCCGCTCTCACCGCCGCCACCGCTGGCAAGAAACCGGAAGCGGTCACGAAAATTACGGAGCTGGAGAAGGCTTGGGATCGGAAGGAGAAGGCCATGAAGGCCAAAAGCGCTGCGACTTGGACGGAATTGGACAAGGCACTCGATCAGGCCATCGAGGCAATTCGCAGCAAGGGCAATCTCGCTGACGGGAAGACGGCTTTGGAAGATTTCACGAAAAAGCTCGAGCAGGCGACAAAGCCTTAACGCCCCCTGGTAGCCCTCGTTTGGCGCTGTATCCACTTCGGGAAACTAGAGGAAGCAGGGGTCAGGCGTCATTTTTTGACAACTCCTCGGTGCTCAACTTCCCCTGCCTCACCGCCTCGTAGAGCACGATGCCGACGGCGGTGGCGAGGTTGAGCGAGCGGGTGGCGTCGGTCATGGGGATGGTCAGGCAGTCCCCGGCGTGCTGCTTCAGCAAAGGTTCGGGCAGCCCCTTGGTTTCGCGGCCGAAGACGAGGAAATCGCCGTCTTGAAACCGCGCATCCCAGTAGGCGCGCTCCGTTTTCGTCGTCAGAAAAAAGAAGCGCGCCTCTGGGGAACGTGCCGCCTGCAACTCGGCAAACGACTCCCACACCGTCACGCGCACGTCCTTCCAATAGTCCAGCCCGGCGCGTTTCAGCTCGCGGTCACCGAGGGAAAACCCGAGCGGTTTCACCAAATGCAAATGCGCGCCCGTCGCCAGGCACAGCCGGCCGATGTTGCCGGTATTCGGTGGAATCTCCGGTTCGATGAGAACAACGTGAAACATGCACCGCCGATTCCGCCGCACCGGGCGGGACGCGGCAATCACAGACTGGCGTTTTGTTTTCGTAACGCAGAGGGGCGGAGAGCGCAGAGAGGGAAAGGGGGTTCGCAGCGAACGCAGTGAAATCTTAACGCTGTCCCCTCTGCGATCTCTGCGCCTCTGCGTATTCCAAAAAAACCGGCACTGCCAAATGGTTGCGCGCGCCCGCGGGAGCGTGTTTAGATGCGCGCGATTCCCCGTGCGCTATCTCAAAGTCACCCTCTTTCTCGGCCTCGCGATCTGTCTGCTCATCGCCGGGCTGTACGAGACCGGCGTGTTTCACCAACTCGATCTCGGCCTCGCCAGCTTCCTCGGGAGAACCGCCACGCCCGCGCCCGCCCCTGCCGTCCAGTATCCCCTCTTCATCCTGCTCGCCTTCGCGCTCGTCTGGACGACCATCGACATTCCGCGCCTGACTCACAAGGCGATCATCGCCGCCGGCGCGCTCCTGCAAATCCTCTCCGCCGTCTGGGTGCTGAATCTCTACGGCATCTTCTTCTCCCCCTTCGCCAGCGTGCTCGCCGTCTGCGCCGCCTTCCTCAGCGCGTTTCTTTACTCGCGGGGCGAAGCCGGCGGGCGCAAACGCGTGCTCACTCAGGTCGTCGGCGACCGCGTTTCCAAAAAGACTTTTCTCGCCCTGCTCGATTCCGAAAAGCCGCTCAACCTCGAAGGCGAGCGCCGGGAGATCACCGTCATTGTCTGCGAAATCTTCAATCACGACGAACTCGAAAGCGCTCTCTCCGCGCCCGATTACGTCGCGCTGACCAACTCCTTCCGCAGCAACGCCGCCGACTTCCTCGTCGAGCACGGCGGCTATCTCGACGAGTGCGACGGCGAAAGCGTCCGCCTCGTCTTCGGCGCACCGCTGCACGACGAGCAGCACGCCGCCACCGCCTGCCAGGCCGCGCTGGCTCTGGCCGAGCGGCTCGATGAGGTGAACCGCGAATGTCACACCATCTGGAAGCAGATGTTCGATTTCCGCATCGGCATCAACAGCGGCGAAATGGTCTTCGCCGCCTACGGCTCGCGCCGCCTCGGCACTCTGAGTGTAGCCGGCGAACCCGTGGAATTTGCCCGCCGCCTCTGCCGGGCGAACCTCATCTACGGCTCCCGCATCCTCGTCGGCACCGGCACTTTCGGCCTCGCCGAGACCGCCATCGAAGTCCGCCCCATGGAACTCATCCAGCGCTTCGCCGACGGCACGCCCGAGGAAATCTACGAACTCCTCGCCCCGAAAAACATCCTCGGCGCCGAGGAACTCGAGCGCCGCGATCTGTTTTGGAAAGCTGTCGTTTATTACCGCGAACAGCTTTGGGATGAAGCCCTCACCCTCTTTCACGGCGCCCGCGGACCGAACGGCAGCGACGGCCCCGTCGAATTCTACATCCGCCGCATCGAACAGCTCCGCGGCGGCCTGCCCTCGCTGGACTGGAACGCGGCACGGCTGTGAAGCGCGTCGAATACCCCACCGCGATCAAGTCTCTCATCGCGGAACTCAAGCGCATGCCCGGCGTCGGTCCTCGCAGCGCCGAGCGCATCGCCCTCTGGATGATCCAGTCCCGCAACGCCCGACCCACCGAAATCGCCCGCGCCATCGGCGAAGCCACCCAGACCATCCACGCCTGCCCCCGGTGCGGCTTCTTCACCACCGAGCCGCTCTGCGAACTCTGCACTGACCCCGCGCGCGACTCCTCCGTCATCTGCGTCGTCGAGCAGCCTACCGAAATCCTCCCCCTCGAGCGCACCGGCGTCTTCCGCGGCCGCTACCACACCCTCGGCGGACGCATCTCCCCTCTCGACCATATCGGCCCCGACGACCTCCGCATCGACGCTCTCCTCGCGCGTCTCAAAGCCGAAACTCCCGCCGAAATCATCCTTGCCCTCGGCTCCGACGTGGAAGGTGAAGCCACCGCCAACTACCTCGCCACCCTGCTTCGCGACTTCCCCGTTAGTGTTACCCGGCTCGCCCAGGGCCTTCCCGCCGGTGGCGGCCTTGAGCACGCCGACGAACTCACCCTCACCCGCGCCATGTCGGGCCGGACCAAGGTCGGCGGCTAGCGCCTGGCCGGTCTTTGGAGCGGGCGGTCACTTCGCGGCTTCCAGCTTCTCCAGCCGCAACTGCACCATCTTCGGAGCGCCGCGCTGACCAGTCGAAATAACTAGTGGCCCGGATTCGCCGCAGTGCGCTCCGGGCTTGGCATCGTCATGGCCGGGACTAGATTCCCCGCCCTATGCACGATCCCCGCTTTGACCGACTCGCCCACGGCCTCGTCACCTTTTCCACCAAACTGAAGAAGGGCGAAAGGGTGCTGATCGACGCCTTTGACATTCCGCCGGAGATGACCATCGCGCTGATCCGCGCGGCGCGCGCCGTCGGCGCGGTGCCGCTGGCGCAGACGCATTTGGCGCGCGTGGCCCGCGAACTGGCGCGCGAGGCGCAGGAGGAGGAACTGACGGTGAAGGCCGCGGTGCAGCTCGCGCAGATGAAAAAGATGGACGCCTACATCGCGGTGCGCGGCGGGGAGAACATCACCGAGATGAGCGACGTGCCGCCGGACCGGATGAAGCTGGTGGCGAAAAAGATGAAGCCCGTGCTCGATTGGCGCGTGCAAAAGACCCGCTGGTGCGTGCTGCGCTGGCCGAGTCCGTCGATGGCGCAGAGCGCGGGCATGAGCACGGAAGCCTTCGAGCATTTCTATTTCAACGTCTGCACGCTCGATTACGCGAAGATGCAGCCAGGCATGGCGGTGCTGAAATCGGCGATGGAGGTGACGGACAAGGTGGAGATCAAAGGGCCGGGAACCGACCTGCGCTTTTCCATCAAGGGCATCAAAGCGATCCCGTGCGGCGGAACGCACAACATTCCGGACGGCGAAGTTTTCACCGCGCCGGTGAAGAACTCCGTGCAGGGCGTGTTGAGCTACAATGCGCCAACCGTCTATCAGGGCGTGGCCTTCGATAACGTGCGGCTGGAGTTCAAGGATGGGAAGATCGTGAACGCCACGGCGAACAACACCGAGAAGCTGAATGCGATCCTCGATAGTGATCCGGGCGCGCGCTACATCGGCGAGTTCGCGATCGGTTTCAATCCGCACATCCTCCAGCCGATGCGCGACATTCTCTTCGACGAAAAGATCAACGGCTCCTTCCACTTCACCCCCGGCCAGTGCTACGAGGAGACCGAGAATGGCAACCGTTCGCAGGTTCACTGGGATCTGGTGAACATCCAGCGCGAGGACTACGGCGGCGGGACCATCCACTTCGACGGCAAGCTCATCCGCGAAAACGGCCGCTTCGTGCCCAAGCCGCTCCAGGCACTGAATCCCGAGCGACTGAAGTAACGGCGTGAAAATCTCTCAGTGGCTGGCTGAAAAGTGCCCTCCTGATTTGCCCGCGGAGCCAGGCGCTCCTGCGCGCCGGGGCCAGGCGCAGGAGCGCCCAAAGCAACGCGCAGGAGCGCTTGGCTCCGCCTGACGCCGGACGCGGGACTAATTTTCAGCGTCCCTTCGGGACCGATCTTCAACGCGGCAGCCGTTTCAACGCCGCGTGCGCCGCGCGGGTGGCGGTGGCGAAGCAGCCGGTGATGAGGTAACCGCCGGTCGGCGCTTCCCAGTCGATCATCTCGCCGGCGACGAAGACGCCGGGAAGCTGGCGGAGCATCAGCCCGTCGGACAGTTCATCCCAGCGGACGCCGCCGGCGGTGGAAATGGCCTCGGCCAGCGGACGCGGACGCGTGAGGCGGATCGGGCAGGCTTTCACCAAATCAGCGAACGCTTCGACGGTCGCGAGCACTTCCGCCTGCGGTGCGAGGATCGCCTGCACCGCAGCGCTCAAGCGCCAGCGCTGCACGGCGGTGGTGAAAAGATCGCGGGTGACGCCGGCCATCTTTTCCACGAGTTGCCCGGTGGTCTGAGAGGGCTTGAAGTCGATGACGATTTCCGGCTCGGCCAGCGCTCGGAGGGCGGGCGCGAGCTGGTAGAGAGCGCCGCCTTCGAGGCCGTATTCGGTAACGAGGAGTTCGCCCGTGACGACGTCATCCCCCACGCGCGCCGCGATGTTTTTCAGCGGCTGCCCGGCGCAAGCGAGGACGGCGGGCGACCACGCACATTCCCAGCCGCAATTCGCCGGCTGAAGCGGCGCGACAGCGACGCCGAGTTTTTCGAGCAGCGGCACCCATGCGCCGTCCGAACCAGTCTCTGGCCACGAGCCGCCGCCGAGCGCGAGGATTACGGCCTCGGCCTCGGCGGTGATGATGCTGTCCCCTTCCCCGGCGAAATCGAGCAGCCACCGCGATCCCGCGCGCAGACCGATCCAGCGATGCCGCATGGCGAAGTGGACGCCGCTCGCGCGCAACCGCAGGACCCAGCGGCGCAGCAGCGGCGCAGCTTTCAACTCGCGCGGATAGACGCGGCCCGTGGAGGCCACAAAAGTCTCCACGCCGAGCCCGTCCGCCCACGCCCGCAGCGCATCGGCGTCGCATTCGGCGAGCAGCGCGGGCCAGCGCTCGGGGTCGGAGTAGCGCACCGCGAAAACGTCGCGCGGCTCGTTCTTCGTCAGGTTTAGCCCACCGCGTCCGGCGACGAGGAACTTGCGGCCGACCGACGGTTTCGCCTCAAAGACCGTGACCTGCGCGCCGCCCGCCGCCGCGACTTCCGCCGCGCGCAGACCAGCCGGCCCGCCACCGACGACCGCGATTTTCACACGCGCGGAAAATCGCCCCGCTCGTGCGCGGCCATGGCCTGGGCATGCTTCCACGCGTTCAGGCAGTTTGAGAAAATGAACGCGGCGATTACCCCGAGCCAGATCGACCGATCAAGGAGCGCCCACGCGCCCAAGGCGGCACAGCCGATGAAACCGATGATGACCGCCACTTTCAAACTGCGCACCGGCCCAATAAAGAACCACAGGATCGCCCGCAAAATCTGGCCGCCATCGAGCGGGTAGATTGGCAGGATGTTGAAAACGAGCAGACTGAGATTGATGATCGTGACCCCGTGGAGGAGTTCCGACGCTCCGGGATGGCGGGAGGGTCCCCCGAGAAGATGATTGAGCAGGCCGAGTCCGAAGAGCACGGGAATCAGCACGACATTCACGAGAGGGCCGGCGGCGATGCTCCAAAGGACGGCACCCGGTCGCTGCGGCGGGGCGACATAGGCGACACCGCCGAGCGGCCAGAGAATGATTTGCTCCGCCTGCCCGCCGATTTGCCGACAGGCCAGCGAATGGCCGAACTCGTGCAGGAGGACAATGGCGAAGAGGGACAGATATTCGAGAATGTTCCAGACCGGGGAATCGTAGAGGCCGCGCCGGTTTTGAAAAATGAGGTAGCCGACCACGAACCACGACCAGTGAAGGAAGACGGTGATCCCGGAAAAACGGAAGAGGCGAAAGGAACCCTGCGGAGTCGGCAACATCCGCAGACGGTGCATGGCGGGGGTGCGGCGCTCAAGGGATTTGCGACGGAGAGTTGCGCCGGTGGCCAGGTTCGGGCTCCTTTGCGCCCTGCGCCCATGCCCACTTCACTCCACGATCTCACCTACTCCGCGCTCGAGCGGGCGCTGGTCGAGGACGGACTTTCGCCGACGCATGCGCGGACGCTCTGGCGGGCGGTGCAGCGCGAGGCGGCGCTCGATTTCGCCGGACGCGCAGACTTTCTCCCGCCGCTCACGCGCTGGGTGGCGGAGCATGTCGGTGAAAATCGACGCTTCTTTTTCGATGAACCGGCGGTCGCGGCGGACACGGCGAGCAGCGATCGGCTGACGCAAAAATTTCTCCTGCGGCTGGCGGATGGGCAGACCATCGAGACCGTGCTGATGGGCTACACCGGGCGTTCGACGGCTTGTGTGAGCACGCAGGCCGGGTGCGCGATGGGTTGCGTCTTCTGCGCGACCGGCCAGATGGGTTTTGTGCGCCATCTGCGTGCGGGCGAGATCGTGGCCCAGGTGCTGCATGTGCAGCGCGCACTGCGGGCGCGCGGCGCGGCGGGGCTGCGAAATCTCGTGCTAATGGGCATGGGCGAGCCGCTGCACAATTACGACGCGGTGCTGACGGCGCTGGAAATCCTCAGCGATAATCGCGGCGTGGCGCTCGCGCCCGCGCGAGTAACGATCAGCACGGTCGGCGTGGTGCCAGGGATTCTGCGGCTGGCGGAGGAAAAGCGGGCTTTCAATCTCGCGGTGAGCCTGCACTCGGCGGATGCGGCGGAACGCGCGGCGCTGGTGCCGGCGAGCCGGCGTTGGCCGCTTGCGGAACTCATCGCGGCGTGCCGTGAGTACGGCGCGAAGACGGGCCGGCGGATCTTTTTCGAGTGGACGCTGATCGCCGGGGCGAACGATTCGCCGCGGCACGCGGAGCAAATGGCGGCTTTGCTCGCGGGGATCTACGCGCATGTGAATCTCATCCCGCTCAACCCGACGGACGGCTTCGCCGGAACGGCGAGCGCGGGCGCGGCGGCGCGTGAATTCCAGCGCGTGCTGCGGGAACGCGGGCTGCCGAGCACCGTGCGGCAGCGGCGCGGGATCGACGTGGCGGCAGGCTGCGGGCAGCTTCGGGCGGAAAAAGCTCGGGCGGCCTGAACCGCAGTGCCGTGCGCAGGAGCGCTCCCCTCCGGAGAGCTGCGCTCCCGCGCGCGTCCCTGCTCCCGGCTAGCGGAACGGCAGCGTGAGCTTGCCGGTTGCGAGCGGGCGGAGGGTTTTCAGTCCAGTGAGGGTGAAGACAGAAAGACGCGGCTGCGCGGCGGTGACGAAGATTTGGCCGTCGGCTGTTTCGGTAAGGGTGGCTGGGACGTTGAGACCGGGTGCGAGCGCGCCGAGGGCAAAGCCGTCGTGGGTGAGCTGGGCGGCGGCGTTGAGTGAAAACCTGGCCGCAGGCGCAGTGGGTGCGGGTGTGCCTAGTGGTTTGCAGTCGCCATCGCCAAGCCGCTCGAAAACCAAGTCCGGGCCTTGCTCGACAGGCGTGAGGACGAGGAGCGTGCGTTTCTTTTCCACCACATAGCGGGCGGCGCGGATGGGGTCGCGAGTGATGACGCCAAGGCAGGCGGCGCGCTTCGTGGTCGGGTCGATGCGCCACTCGCAGCCACCGGCGAAGACAATCGCGGGATCAAGCGGATACACAGCGGCAGGCGCGGCGGGAGGCGCAAAGAACTCGCGCACCAACCGGCCCTCGCGCGCATCCGTGCTCCAGACGCTCACGCGGCCGGGCACGCTATCGCCCTCCGCGACCCAAAGCTGACCGGTGGCGTCGAACGCGAGGGCGCGGATGGCTTTCATTTTGTCCGGTTGCCACGGGCCGAGCGGCGGGCGGCCACCGGGTTTGCCGGCGGTGAAGGTGAAGCCTTCGGTGGCGATCGCCGGGCGGGCCTGGACTTGGTGAAAGGGCAGGCCGAGGGCGACGAAGATGTCGTGCAGGTGATGCTTCGCGCCGTCGCCGATCATGGTCAGCGCGGTGATGCGCTCGTCGCGTTCGAGTGGCGTGAGGTCGCTGAGGACGACCCAGATGGGGTCGTGCATGAGGAGGAGTTTGCCGAGGACCGCGCCTTGCAGCGCGGTGACGACAAAGTCGGCGTCCACGAGCTGTCCGGGTTTGTCGGGGTCTTCGGTTTTCGTGCCGGTGGAATCGACCGCGCCGGGCGGTGCCCCCACGACCGTTTGCAAATACGCGCCGGTCTGCGCATCGAGGACGGCAAGGAATTCGCCCGCGGCGAAACTGAGATAGATGCGCCCGTTTTTCACCGCGAGGTAGTCGGCAAGTTCGGGTTTGCCCTGGCTGCCGGCGGGCCAGAGGGAGGTGATCCGCAGGTCGGCGCGACCCTCGGACCATGGGATCAGGGTGCCGTCTTTCGCGCTGAGTTTGTAAAGTGCCCCGCCTTCCGCATCGTCGCCCTGGCCACCCAGGACGAAGACGGTGCCGGCATCGGCGGCGAGGGCACGGCATCCAGAGAGCGCACCGCGCCGGTGGGTCCAGCGGACGGTGCCGGAGGGGTCGCAGGCGACGATGGCATCGGCGGCGGCCGTGGATGCGGACCAGCCGAGATAGACCTGCGTGGCGTCCGCGGCGGCGGCGCTGGGTGCGCCGCGGTCGCCGCCAAAGTCGCCGACGGTGCCGCGCAGTTTGAGGGCGAAACCTTCGTGGAAGACGGCCCGCCAGGTGTACTCGCCGGGCGGAAACGCAGCGGCATCCCACGCCGCCTCGTGCCCGCCGGCGGCGAATGCAGCGCCGGTGAGGAGCTGGCGGGCGAGCGTGCCGTCCGGGTGGTAAAGATTCAGCGAGACGAAACCCGCGCGCTCCGTGCGGAAGCGGATCGGCACGGCAGCCTGCGCGGCGAGAGCGAGCGCGAGGAGCAGCGCGAACGCTTTCACGTCCCCGGTTTGGGAACCGTGCCAGCCGGCAGGGTGGCGGTGAATTGCAGCGGCTCGCTCCAGCGACTGTAGCGACCTTTGGTGTCCTTCATCCGCACGCGGGCGCGGTAGGTGCCGCCGGGCTGGGCAAGATTGATCGGCAGGCGAAGCGCGGCGGTGAAGGGTGCGAGGTCGGCGGAAACCCACGCACGTTCCAGTTCGTAGCGCCGCTTGCCGCTGGGCGACGCGATTTCGCCGAGCCGCCATTGCACCGCGGCGAATCCGCCGCCGCTTTTCCCCGCGACAAATTCGCCCACCGAAAACGCCAGCCCATTGGCCGCGTAGCTTGGCAGCCCGGTATAGCTGATGCGCGGCCGCGATGGGATTTCCGCGGACTCGCTCTCCGCGAGGAGATAGCCGTAGCCGTAACCGGCGGGAATGCCGTCATCGAGCTTCCACGGTGAGTTGGGCGGACGCGTATTCGTCACGAAGTCCACGATGAATTTGAGGAAACCGTTGAAGTCCGACGTGGCGAGCTTGCGATCCCAGTTGCTGTCCGGGCCGCCGCGAACGGGGTTGCGGTAAAAGGCGCCCTTGTCATTCGTGCGCGGGTGAAAATTCCAGAGGCACTGGTCGAGTTCCGGCCAGCCGAACCGCTGGCCGGCGGGGTGCAGAAGGGAGGCGTATTCATCGACGAGCTGGACAAACTGCCCGCCTCGCGGGGTGACGTCGTCGCAATAGAGATCGAGAATTTCCCGGCAGCGGTTGCGGTACTCGGTGCGCAGCGCGGGCACGTCGAGGCAGCGCGCGAGGTCGATGTGCCCGGCCTGGTGGCTTTTCGGGATGAACATCATGTCGAGATCCCACGGAATCGGCACCCAGCGGTTGTCGGGCGCGTGGTAAAGGAAGTGGTTTTCGCCTGGGCGGAGATCGACGTTGCCGACGAGCCGGTTGATCGCGTGGAAGCTGTAGTAAGCGGGCAGATCGACATTCGCGCGCCACCACGTTTCATCGGCCCCGTTACGCGCCTTGCCCAGGAACCCGTCCACATCGCCGTTGCCTTTGTCCTGCTTCGCCGCCTGGTGCTTCTTGTCCGGCCCGCCAGCCATGCGGTAAATATTTCCGTTCGGCAGGTCGCGCTCGTTGAGGAAAGAGCCGTCCGGATCCTCGACGAGCATGTAGAGGCCCCAGAGGTCGCCGGCGTATTGGTCCTTCGGCGCTTCCTCTCCGCCATCGATCACGCGGAATTGCACGTAGCGGCACTGCGAGGCCGGCACGCCGGCGATTTCGTAAGAGCGAAAGCTCAGCGCCTCGTCGAGTCCGGCCATGCCGCGATTCGTTTGCACCCAAGGACTGGCACAGGCGTTCATCGAGAGGCTGTTCATCGTGCGCGGATGCTTGTCGCCGGGCTTTTCGGGGATCACAAACTCGCGAGTCGGATTGAATTTGAAGCCCCATTTGTTTTTCCCGCAGACGTTCGTGCTGGCCTGTCCGCGGTTGGAAAACTCGATGTGGTCATAGACCCGCCCGTCGGAGACGAGTGTGCCGGTGAAGTCCTTTTTGTTCGCCGCGCCGTCCCACTGGCTTTTCTCCACGTCGTCCTGCACCGCAAGCAGGGTCATCGCCGGCAGGGTGGCAAAAAGGGTGTTCGGAAAAAGCAGCGGCGCACCTTCGCCGGGCTTGCCGGGAAAGCCCGACCATGGCGGCGGCGCGGTGTAGCAGAAGTAGGCGAAATTCGGGCACGCGTCGTCCGCGTAGGGCACGCGCACGGTCTGACCTTTGGCATCTTCGGCGGAAATGCGGTAGCGGATGAGGCGGCGATGCTGTTGGAGCGTGCCGGGCAGGACGGCGGAAAAGACGCCGTCGCCCGCCTTCACGTCACCGTCTTTCCCGTCGTCGTGCATCGGCACGGGCGTCCAGGTTTTCTCGAAAGCCTCGTCGCCCTTGCGGAGATATTTCCCCGGCTCGACCACCTGATATTGCAGCGTCACGCTTTTCAACCCACCGGTCCCAACGACACGCGCGGCAACGCGCACGGGCTCGCCGCCCTTTGGTTGGGTGGGTGCGTGGCCGATGGCACTGATGCTCGGCGGCGCGGTGTCCGCGGCAGTTGAATTGCGTTCGCCCGGCGTCGGCTTGCCGATTTCGTTTTTGCCGGGCACAAAGCCCGAGCTGCGCCACGAACTGCCGGCGATACGATCCATCGCGGGATTGATCAGCTCCAGCGAAGCCCCTTCGCCGTCCGCCGCCGTGGGCCACGGAAAGCCGGTGCCAAATTTCACCTGATCCACGATTGCGCCCTTGGCATCCTTGAGGATGAGCGCCTCGCCCGCGTTCTTCAGTTTGCCTTTCCACGGACCGAGCGAGTCTTTGCCAAAGGCGGCTTTGAAGCCCGCCAGGCTCTTGGCGACAACGAGGTAGCCGCCGGGAGCGATCTTGGTGCCTTCTGGAAAGGTGTATTTGACCCCATCGTCGAACTTCCATCCGGTGAGCACGACCTCAGCCGGGCCGGCATTGAGCAACTCGATGAACTCGGAAGGCGAGGTTTTGTCCTTCGGGTGGTAGTGGATTTCGTTGATGACCACGGCGGCGCTCACGCGCGCGGCAGCGGCGGCGAAGAGGAGAACGCAGAGGATTTGTTTAGGAGTAAATCGGAACACGCGAAGCGGCGTTACTAGATGGGCACCGCTTGCGGCGCAAGTGTGGGGCGAAAGGGCATGCAGCTTAGATTCTAACCCAGACGGTGCGGTGAGCTTTGGACCAAAGCCCCAGCTATTTTCAAAACGAAACCGCCGCCCTTGATCGGGGCGGCGGTGCGCTTTTTGAACGTCGGGAAAGGCTCCCTGATTACGACTGCGGGGCGTTGTCGCCGGGGCGGTACTCGGGATAGGCCGGGCGGGGGGCCTGAGGCTCACCACCGACTGGCTCGATGCGGGGTTCGCTGCGCTCGCCGCCACGGTAGCCGCCGCGATCTCCACCACGATCTTCACGGCGCGGGCCACGGTCGCCACCACGGCCACCGCGATCTCCGCCACGGTCGCCACGATCACCGCCGCCACGATATTCGCGGCGTTCGCCACCGCCATCGCCCCGCTCCATGGAGGCGGCGGGCGCGGAGCCCATACTCTCGCCACGCTCCTGCATGGCGGCCTTGCGGCTGAGTTTAACGCGGCCTTTTCGTCCACGCCGATGCACTTGACCCAAATGAGATCGCCGACCTTGAGGATGTCCTCGACGCGGTTCACGCGGAAATCCGCAAGTTCCGAGATGTGAACCATGCCGTCCTTGCCGGGCAGCACTTCGACAAAGCAGCCGAACTCTTTGATCGTGACGATGCGGCCCTGATAGACTGAGCCGATCTCGATGTCCTTGGTCATGCCCTCGATGATCTGCTTGGCGCGAGAGAGCGAATCAGCGGATGACGAGTAGATGTGGATGCTGCCGTCGTCCTCAATGTTAATCTCCGCGCCGGTTTCGGCGACGATGCCTTTGATGGTCTTGCCGCCAGGGCCGATGATGAGGCCGATCTTGTCCACAGGAATGCGAATGGTCTCAATGCGCGGCGCGTACTGGCTCATCTCGGCGCGCGGGGCGGAGATGGCTTGGTTCATCACGTCAAGCACGCGCATACGCGCGTCGCGGGTCCGATAGACGGCCTCTTCCATGAGCTTCAGCGAGATGCCGGGAAGCTTGAGGTCGAGTTGGAAACCGGTGACGCCGGTATCGGTGCCGCAGAGTTTGAAGTCCATGTCGCCGAAGTGATCTTCGCTGCCGATGATGTCGGTGAGCATGGTGTAGCGCTCGAGGTGGCCGCCTTCACTGAACTCGGTGACGAGGCCGCACGAAATGCCGGCGACGCTTTTCTTGAGCGGGACGCCTGCATCGAGAAGGGCGAGGACGCCGGAACAGACGGACGCCATCGATGTCGAACCGTTGCTTTCCATGACCTCGGACGAAACGCGCACGGCGTACGGGAAATCCTGCACGCTCGGAAGAACGGGCGCGACCGAGCGCTCGGCGAGCGCGCCGTGGCCGATCTCGCGCCGTCCGGGCGAACCGGTGCGGCCGGTTTCACCGACGGAGAAGGGCGGGAAATTGTAGTGCAGGATGAAGCGCTTCGATTTTTCGCCGCCGGTGTAGCCGTCGAGGTCCTGGGCTTCGTCGCTGGGCGCGAGCGTGACGAGCGCGACCGCTTGCGTCTCGCCGCGCTGGAAGAGCGCGCTGCCGTGGCTGCGCGGGAGCAGGCCGACTTCGGCGCTGAGGTCGCGGATCTGGTCGGCGCTGCGTCCGTCGCAGCGGGTCTGCTTGTCGAGAATGGAGACGCGGAACGCCTTCTTCTGGAGATAGTCGAAAGCCTGGCTGACTTCGAATTTCGAGGCCTCGGGAAACTTCGCGACGATGGCCGCACTGACCTCTTCCTTGAGCGCCGCAATGGCTTTCTGCCGGGTGACTTTGCTCTTGTTGTAGATCGCGGATTCGATGCGGTCGCCGGCAACGGCGTAGGCAACTTCCATCAGCTCGTCCTTCACGGTAAAGAGCGTGACCTGGCGCTTGGCCTTGCCCACGCGGGCGGCGAGATCGATCTGCGCGGCGATGAGCTTGGAGGCTTCGCCATGCGCGAAATGAAGCGCTTTCACAAACTCCTCTTCGGGAAGTTGGTCGGCGGCACCTTCGATCATGATGACGTCGTCTTTCGTGCCGACATAGACGAGGTCGAGATCGCTGCGGCCCATTTCTTCGTGGGTCGGGTTGGCGACGAATGTGCCATCGACACGACCGACGCGCACGGCGGCCACGGGGCCGGCGAACGGGATGTCGCTGACCATCAGCGCGGCGCTCGCGCCGTTGATGAAGAGCATGTCGGGATCATTCACCGCATCCGCGCTGAGGAGGACGCCGATGATCTGCGTGTCGTAGAGATAGCCCTTCGGAAAGAGCGGTCGCAGCGGACGGTCGGTCATGCGGCAGGTCAGGATTTCCTTCTCGGAAGGCCGGCCTTCGCGCTTGAAGTAACCGCCGGGGAACTTGCCCACGGCCGCGGCTTTTTCGCGGTAATCGACGGTCAGCGGGAACCAGTCCTGGCCTTCCTTGATGGTCGTGGCCGAGACGGCGGAGACCATGATGATGGTGTCGCCCGTGCGGACGGTGACGGCGCCGTCCGCGAGTCGCGCGAGCTTGCCGGTTTCGATGGTGATGGTGGTGGCGCCGATTTGCGCCGTGACGTTTTGAATACTCATTTTTCGATGTGGTGTGGATGTGGCACCGACGCGGCTGCGGATTCTGAATGTTGAATTCCAAACTCTGAACTGCCCGTGGGCGCTGGGTGCGCCCGGCCTGTCCAAAATTCAGAATTCAAGATTCAAGAATTCCCGTAGTCGGCGGTGCCGGTTTTGTTTGGGGTTGCAGTCCGCGCGGCGGAATTGCCGCGCGAAAAAGTGATGGGGTGAAAGAGTTCGCCCGCGAGAACATCGCGGGCGAACATTTCCTAGAATCCGTGGGAGCTACTTGCGCAGCCCGAGTTTCTCGAGCGCGGCCTTGTAGCGGTCCGCCGACGAGCGCTTGAGATAGTCGAGCAGTTTGCGGCGGCGGGCGACCATGAGGAGGAGGCCGCGGCGGGAGGAGTGGTCCTTCGAGTGCGCTTTGAAATGCTCCGTGAGGTGATTGATGCGCTGGGTGAGGAGGGCGATTTGCACGTCGGCGCTGCCCGTGTCTTTATCGTGCATGCGGAGCGCCTGAATGTCTTGAACGTCGGTCATATCTTCTTGTTTTTGTGAGCCGCGCAGTATGGGAGAGAAAGCGCGCGTGGCAAGGGGGAATTCCAAGTTTCTCCTGTTCTTGCGCCTTGTCGCACATCGCAGAGATTATGACTCCTGCGCTCCGCTGGCATCGTGCGTGCTTAATTTTTTCGGCATGCTCACTTTCGCCTACTCCGCCCGGAACGCTGCCGGCAAGACCATCTCCGGCATCCAGGAAGCCCTCAACGAGGACAACGCCATCAACACGCTGATGACGCGTGGGTTGATGGTCCTCTCCATCCAGCAAAAAGCGGCGTCCAAGGCCATGACCCCGCGCGCCAAAATCTCCGAGACCGATCTCGTGCTTTTCACCCGCCAGCTCGCCACGATGGTCGATGCCGGTCTCCCGCTCGTCTCGGGCCTGACCGCACTCTACGAGCAGGCTGACCCGCGCAAGCAGGCTGGGCTCCGGCGCGTCGTGGGTGAAGTCAGTGCGCTTGTGCAGCAGGGAGACTCCTTTTTCGAGGCCATCTCGAAACACCCCCGAGTCTTCAACCGCCTTTACACCAGCATGGTCAAAGCGGGTGAATCCGGCGGTCTGCTCTCCGAGATTCTCGACCGCCTCGCCTGCTTCCTCGAATCCGCCTCACGCCTGAAAAAGAAGGTCAAGTCCGCGATGACCTACCCGATCATCGTTCTCTGTATCGCCCTTTCGATCACGACTTTCCTTATCGTCCGCGTCGTCCCGGTCTTCGGCGAAATCTTCGCGGACTTCGGCGCGCAACTTCCCGCCCCCACGCAATTCCTTCTCGATCTCAGCGCCATGATCCGGGGCAACTGGTACTACATCCTCGCGGCCATCGGCGGCTCGATCTTCGGCATCAAAACCTTCCTCAAAACCGAGCGCGGGCGGCAGATCTGGGATGAGTACAAACTCAAGCTCCCCATCTTCGGCCCGCTGGTGCATAAAATCTGTCTCACTCGCTTCGCCCGCACGTTTGCCCAGCTCATCCGCGCCGGTGTGCCAATCCTCGAGGTGATGTCCATCGTGGGTGATACCTCCGGCAACTACGTCGTCGAGAAAGCCATCAAACATGTCTCCTCCGACGTGGAAAAGGGCGACCACCTCACCAGCGCGCTCAGCCGCGAACCCATCTTTCCGCCGATGCTCGTCCGCATGGTCGGCGCCGGCGAGCAGACCGGTAAGATCGACACCATGCTCGAGAAAATGGCGGACTTCTGGGACGAGGAAATTGAGGCCACGCTCAACGCCCTGACCTCCCTCATCGAGCCCCTCCTCATCGTCGTCCTCGGCGTCATCGTCGGCGGCATCGTCATCGCGATGTTCCTGCCGATCTTCAAGCTCAACGACGTCGTCTCCTCCTCAAAATAGAGCGGGTCCGAAGACGCCAGGGAAAATGCTTCCCCGGCGTCGCAGCGAGTGAGACAAGGGGCGGCATCCAGTTCGCCACACCCATGAAAACTCTCCGCCTCATCGCCCTCCTCACTGCATTCTCAGTTTCCGCTTTTGCCGACGGCAAGGTCGGCTTTGAAACCGGCGACACCGCCGCCACCGTGCTCAAACGCCAGGCCGGCCAGCGCGTCGAATTGCGGATGAAAAGCGGTGACAAGCTCACCGGCAAGGTCGAAGCCGTCGGCGAAAAAACCGTGCATCTTTCCGCGCTCACCGGGCAGGAGTTATTCGATGCCGTCATCGTGCTCGACGACATCAGCGCCGTCCTCATCCGCACCGGAGGCAAATAGCGCGCGGCGGTGACCGCACGCCGCGCCCCGGTCATGTCTGAGATCCGCCAGAACCGGCTCACCGGCGAATGGGTCATCATCGCCCCCGAGCGGGCGAAACGCGGCGGCAACCTCCGCCCCCCGACGGAACCGGCAGAGATTCCCGCATTCGCGCCGACCTGCCCGTTCTGCCTTGGCAACGAAGGGCCGGCGAGCGAAGAACGCTACCGCGTGGAGAGCCGTGATGGCCGGTGGGCGATCCGCTCCCTCGTGAACAAGTTCTCCGTCCTTGCATCGGGCGGGGAACTGGCGGCGGCGGATCCTGCCAGCCGCGGGGAGAGGGTCAATGGCGTGGGCCTCCACGAGGTGCTCATCGAAAGTCCCCAGCACGATCTGT
Organism: Chthoniobacterales bacterium; assembly: GCA_038318725.1. GTDB lineage: Bacteria > Verrucomicrobiota > Verrucomicrobiia > Chthoniobacterales > Chthoniobacteraceae > Chthoniobacter. The sequence continues at coordinate 1,193 of JBBQCM010000059.1, read as the reverse complement.
CCATGGCGCTGGCCCCAATCGACCAGGTGCAGAGAATCGTCGAAGCTTATCGTCATCGGTTCGGCGCTTTCTACACCGACCCGCGCGTCCGGCATGTCATCGTCTTCAAAAATCACGGCGCGGATGCCGGCGCGTCGCAGCAGCATCCCCATTCGCAGATCGTCGGCATCCCGATCGTCCCAGGCCAGGTCGTCGAACGCCTCGAACGGGCCCGGCGTTTTTACGCTGAAACCGGGCGCTGCCTCGCCTGCACCTTGATCGGGGAAGCGAGGGAACTGGAGAGCCGCCTCATCGCCGAGAATCAATGTTTCGTGGCCTTCATTCCGTATGCCGCCCTCTCACCTTATCATCTATGGATCTTTCCGAAGGTCCACGCCGCGTGCTTTTCCGAGGAGCCGGCCGAGACGCTTTCCGCCTTGGCGGAAATCCTCCACACCATCCTCGCCAAGGTTCATGGACTGCTGGCCAATCCCGCCTTCAACCTCGTCATCCGCTCGCTCGGCCCGCAGGAAAAGGACGCGCCGCACTTCCACTGGTATATCTCGATCGTGCCGCGCGTGAACAAGGTGGCGGGCTTCGAACTGGGCACTGGAATGTACGTCAACCCGTCGTCCCCGGAGGATTGTGCCCGGGCGATGCGCGAGTTCGCAGCGTAAAATCCCCCAGATGGTGGCCTTTCTCGGCTACGACCCAGCAGCACCTGACGCCAGTCCAACAGGTGACTCAAACGCAATTTGACGTTGGGTATTTGTAGCCCATCGTTCTCCGTAAAACTCCGCGTCAACGGGCCCCTGGTGATCCACGCCGGTGGCTTCATGCCTGGATTTTTCGTGCGCGTGCGCGTGGCCGCAGCGCCTTCCAGATTTTTCCTTTGCCCGCGGAGTTGCCTCCTTCCGGTTTCCGCCGGGATTCGATTATCGAAAAAATCGCCATGGCCTTCGTGGCGGAAACCGTCCTCGTTTTGCAAGTCCATGAACAAGGCCACCCGCGTTTCTCCCGCCTCCCCTTTCCAATTCTTCGTTTTCCAATTGACTGGCGGCCTGTTTTCCTAAGGAAACGCTGATTTAATCGTATCACCGGCCGGCGGCAAAAATCATGCAAAGCACTTGCGTCGAGTGCGAGAATGGCAGGCATGGAACACCAGCCAACCTTTGCCCAAGACGAGTATGCCCAGAAGAAGAAAGTCACGCGCC
>JBBQCM010000058.1:0-40016 GCA_038318725.1 Chthoniobacterales bacterium | reverse complement strand
AAGTTGGCCGCTGACAGTCTCTCGCCCCCGATGGGCACCGATTACTTCCACTCTTCAACTCTCACCCCGAATCTCTCACTAAAATCACTCCGCCTCAGATGACTTCTGTCACGCAGTGCTCTTTGATCAGCGGTTCCCTAGTGTTTGCCGCGATGAACACCGCCGATGGCCGCCACCCGCGTTTTCATTTTCATTTCACTCCCACCAGCGCCTCCTGGCTCAACATGGTCGAGCGCTTCTTTCGAGACTTAACCGGGCGCAGCCTGCGTCGCGGAGTCTTTCGCAGCATTGCAGAACTCACCACCACCATGGAAGCACATTGCCGCTCACAACTCCCATCCCAAGTCCTTTGTCCGGACCGCCACTGCCTCTGATATCCTCGCAAAAGTAATACGCGGTCGCCGCAAACTCGATAATCTTGAACCTGTATGGCGGCCTACATTATTTCCGAGGAATGGTATCAGGCGTCTCCACGCGACTTTGGGCTGAAGCCCAGGCTACTTTGTGGAGGTGTAGGTCACGCCGGGTTGGGCGGCGGGGGCGACGATGTTGATGGTGTGGCCGATCCGGTCGGGCACGGGGCTTCCGTCCGCACCCTTGATGTTCATTTTGATCTCCATCTGCATGACCGGCTGGAGGCCGTCGATCTCGAGGAAGACGGATTTTTTGTCCGTCGAAAGCTGCGCGGCCTTGATCTCGACCTTGTCACTCCCTTTCTGCTGCGGGTCGCTGACCTTGTATTTGTCGGAGCCGTAGTCTTTGGTCCAGCGGTAGTTGTATTGGATGATCGAGTAGTTAGCCGCGTCGGCAGCCACGGAGGCGTCGAGGGGGGCGGTAAAGTCGATGCGGATGCCTTTGTCGGTGATGTGCAGTCCGTTTTGCATGGTCAGCGGCTGGCCGGTGTAGCGTACGCGCTGGACGGCGCCGTACTTCGCGCCGTCGCTCTGCCAGCCGGTCAGGCCGGCGACGTAGAGCTGACCGTCCGTGGGGCTGAAGCGCGCGCGGCAGATGCCGGTGGCAAACTTCAACGGGAACTTCACCACGCCGCCCTGAGGCACGTCGCCAACACGTTCCTGAAGGACGTTGAAGAGCGAGGACTTGCCGTAGCTGAGATAGAGGAGCTGGCCTTTGAGCGGGCCCCATTGGTCGCTCGTGACCCAGACTTGGGAGCCGTTCGAGTTATCCATGTCGTAGGGCACCCAGCAGAGGTGCGGCGGGTAGGAAGTGGGCGGTGGGTCCATGTGCGCGAGATCGACGACGCCGACGAATTCGCCCGGTTTGGAATAGTGAATGTAATCGACCGGCACCCAAGTGCCCTGATTGTCGCCGCTGGTGATCTCATCATTCGGGCCGACGCCGATGCCGTTGGGCGCGCGGATGCCGGTGGAGAAGATCTCAAATTTCTGGCCGTCCTTCGAGACTTTGAAAATGCAGCCGTTGTGATCGCTGAGCGGGCCCCAGCCACGCCCGCCGGGCTGCACCGGGCCGCCTTTGGAAAAGTAGAAGTTGCCTTTCGAGTCCGTATCCAAGCCGAAGGCGAACTCGTGGAAGCCCGGCGTGACCTGCATGTCGTTGTTGAAGTTTTCGTAGAGATCGGCCTCGCCATCGTTGTTCAGGTCGTGCAGGCGGGTGATCTGATCGCGCCCGAGGACGTAGATTTTTTCCTCCACGATGCGCAGACCGAGCGCGTGAAAGAGGCCGGTCGCATAGCGCTTCCACTCGATGTTTTCGAGTTTGCCGTCGATGCCTTTGCCGATCCAGACGTCGCCGCTCCAGGTCGAAAAGGCGAGGCGTCCGTCCTTGAAAAAATCCAGGCCCCCGATGCGGATGCGGGATTTGTAGGGATTGTCGAGCGGGGCGCGGAGGTCATCGACCACGTAGGGAAACGCGCCGTTCTCCTTGCCGAGTTCGCCTTTCGCTTTCACCGTCTCCGGCCAGTGCGGCGCACCGCCCCGGGTGAAAGGTGCGAGGTCCGCGGGCTTGGCCGCGCCTTTTACAGCGTCGCCGAGATTGGCCGCGTCGGCGGCGTGGCCTTTGGCATAGACGACCTTGAAGTTCTGCCCCTTGACCAGCGCCGGGAGCTTGAGCGTAATGCGCGAGCCGCTCGCTTCGAGCTTGGCCCCGCCGGGTGCGCCGAGCACACCGATGACCACGCGCGAGTCGGCGTTCTTCGCGTCATTGGGCGCGATGGCTTTGTCGCCCTCGACCACCGCTGCGGAGCCGTTCGGCCCGTCTGCCAAAACCACGCTCGCCGCCGCGCCGCTCACGACGACATTGAAGGTGCGCGTGAGCAGCACGTTGGCACCGACCTTCTCCTCGCCGGGCATTTCGAGCAGAACGGCCTCGCCCACCATGTAGGCAAAGACGACGTTGTCGCCGCTCAGATAGAGCCCGCGATATTTCGCCCACTCCTTCGGCAGCGGGCCAAAAGGCACTTTCGCCGCGCCGGGGCCCGTCGGGAGTTTGCGCGGGTCTTTGAAATCGTCGCCCTTGCTCCAGCCGGGACCGGGATTGGTTTGAAAGTAAATGTTTGCGCCCTGCACCGGGCTCGGATTCGGGCCGTGCCCACCGTCGAAAACGACACCCCTGAGCTTGATCCATCCGCCGGTCCACCCGCCCGACATGCGGAGGAGATCGGTGTCGAAAACCTGCGTGGAGGTGGCGTCTTTGCCGAGCTTTACGGCGATGCCTTTGTTGGCGGCGGAGCCGGTCTTATCGCCGTCGAGCGTGCTCTTGCCGTCGGCATTGAGATAGGTCGCCGAGAGAAAACGGCCGTAATCCATTTCCTCCCACCAATCCGCCGCCAAAGCGGAAAGCGTGGAAAGACCAAAGATCGCGGCACTGAGGATGGGCGTGGAGTTGAGTTTCATAGATGTCGGCAGACGGAGAAGAGTGGAGAAACGTGCGCTGGCCAGAGTCCGGCTGCGGGCGGGCCGTTTGATGTAGCCGATTCAATCGGACTGTCGAACGGAAATTTGACCGCTTTCACGCCGGGTGGGCGGCGGGTGACGAAAGCGCAGCGATCCCGCAAAATACCTGTTTACAAAACCGGGCGGGTCATCTTTCTTCACCGCCCCACGCGCGAAACTGCAAAGACGCACCGTTGGTCCCTGGGTCGCCGAGTCTCATGCTCGGCGGCTGCCGCGCCAGGGGAAACCCGGTGAATATAGAAAGAATCAGCCACCATGCCTGTTCGTTTAGGACGCTTCGAAATGCCGAAGTCCCTCACCAAAGATGAGGACTCCGCCACAGAAACCTACGCCAAGTTCATCGCCGAGCCCTTTGAGGCCGGCTACGGCCACACCGTCGGCAACTCCCTCCGCCGCGTGCTCCTCAGCTCGCTTGAAGGCGCCGCCATCACCTCGGTGAAAATCGAAGGCGCGAATCACGAGTTCCAGACGCTCCCGCACGTCGTCGAAGATGTGACCGACATCGTGCTCAACCTCAAGAAGGTGAAATTCAAGGCCAACGACCATGAGATCCGCAATCTCTCGATTTCCGTCAACCGGGAAGGCGTCATCACCGCCGGCGATATCACCGACAGCGCCCAGTGCGAGGTGCTGAACAAGGACCAGATCATCTGCACGCTCGACAAGAAGACGAAATTTGAAGCCGAACTCGAAGTCAAAGTCGGCCGCGGCTTCGCCACCGGCGACGAAAACAAGCACCCCGACCAGCCGATCGGCGTCATCGCCATCGACTCCATTTTTTCGCCCGTGACCCGCGTGAAATACGCCGTGGGCAACACCCGCGTGGGCCAGCGCACCGACTACGACAAACTCGAAGTCGAGATCTGGACCGACCGGCGCATCACCCCGGAAGACGCGCTCGTCCAGGCATCGTCCATTTTGAAGAAGCACTTCGAGCCCTTCTACAACTACGACGAGAATGCCGTGCAGTTCGACGAAACCGCGCCCGCGCAGAGCCAGGAAAATCAGAAGATGAAGAAGCTTCTGAACATGAGCGTGAACGAGATCGAACTCTCCGTCCGCGCGGCGAATTGCCTGAACAACGCCAACATCACCACCGTCGGCCAGCTCGCGCAGAAGACTGAGGCGGAGATGCTCAAGTACCGCAACTTCGGCAAGAAATCGCTCAACGAGATCAAGGACAAGCTGACCCAGCTCGGTCTCTCGCTCGGCATGAAATTCGAAGCCGGCCTCGTCGATCCGCAAGGCGCGGAAGCCGCCGCTGCTGTGCTGCAATAACCCACCACTTACCAGCACCCACCCATGCGTCACCAAAAGAAGACGGTCAAACTCGGACGGAAGGAAGGGCATCGCAAATCGCTGCTCTCGAATCTGGCTTGCAGCTTGATCGAACATTCCCGGATTAAAACCACTCTCGCCAAAGCCAAGGCCGTCAAGCCACTCGCGGAGAAGATGGTCACCCTCGGCAAAAGGAAAACCCTGCACGCTCGGCGCACCGCCCTCGCCGTGCTCCGCCAGGCCGACATCGTGAAGATCCTCTTCGACGATGTCGCCCCGCGCGCCGCCGACCGCAAAGGCGGCTACACCCGCATCGTCAAACTCGGCCAGCGCCGGAGCGACGCCTCGGAAATGTGTTTCATCGAGTGGGTGGACGCGCCGGTTCCGGTCGAGACCCCGCTTCCCGAGCCGAAGGCGGCGAAGAAAACCGCCGCGAAAAAGGCCGAACCCGCCGCCGAAGGCGAGGCCAAGCCCGCGAAAAAGCCTCGAGCGAAGAAGACCGGCGAACCGAAGCCGGAGTAAGCCCGCCCGCCTCCACGAAGATCAAAACCAGGGCGGCGCTCCCACCGAGCGCCGCCCTTTTCGTTTTTTAGAACCGCAGCCAAAAAGGGACCTTCTCTTGGGGCAGTCAAAAAGATGCGAGGAGCCGTTCACGCAGCGTCTCATTGGGTGTCTCTGGTTCATTCATACGAAGTGAAGATGCAGACAACGCGAGAATTGCTGTCGAAGACGGCGTCCAATGGCTCCCTGCCGAAGATGAGATACTGAACCATTCGCTCACCGGGCTGGAGGTTGTAGGTTCTGCCCCAACCGGATTCGGAGGGAGAAATGCGGCGCTTGGTGTAGAACACTGCCACGCGATGGTCGAATTGCGCCTCGCTAGCTCGATGAGGAGGCGACTAAAAACTCGCACAGCGTTATGAGTTGCAGTGTTGCTTTCGTTCATAGGAGTGCAAGGAACGCGCGAATTATGGGGCTTTTGGTGGGGTGGAAAAGTAGTGGGTTTTTGCCCAGCCCGAGGTTTCATCAGAGGCGGCGGGTGCAAGCTGTCACCATTTTGTTGCGATGGCCTTCCAGCGGCAGGAAATGGGTCGCAAGTCTTTGGTCTTTCTTCCGCGCCGATTCCCTGTCACCACAGGCGGCTCCCGACGCGCCACGTTCCACTTCTCTTCCCTTTCCCCCATGACTCCACGAACAGGAATTCTCGCCGGTGGCAATTGGATCATCGACCACGTCAAGATCATCGACACGTTTCCGGTGCAGGACTCGCTGGCGAACATCCTGAGCGGGTCGGATGGGACGGGTGGTTCGCCGTACAATATCCTCGTGGATCTGGCGAAGATGGGTGCGCCGCTGCCGCTGGCGGGCGTGGGGCTGGTGGGCGATGACGCGGATGGGCGCAGGATTCTGGGAGATTGCGCGGAGTATGGGATCGACGATGCGGCGATGCAGCAGACCACGGCCGCGCCGACGAGTTATACGGATGTGATGACGGTGCAGAGCACGGGACGGCGCACCTTTTTCCACGCCCGCGGGGCGAACGCGCTGCTCGATGCACCGCACTTCGATTTCACGAAGACGAACGCGCGCATTTTCCATCTCGGCTACCTGCTGCTGCTGGACCGGCTGGACAGTGCGAGCGCGTCGCACGGGACGGTGGCCGCGGAGGTGCTGGCGCGCGCGCAGGCGGCGGGGCTGAAGACTTCGATCGACGTGGTGAGCGAGGACAGCGACCGCTTTCCGCGGATCGTGCTGCCGGCGCTGAAGCATGTGGATGTGTGCGTGATGAATGAGTTCGAGGCCGGGCGCTCGACGGGGCGGTGCATCCGCACGGGCGATGCGCTCGACCGGGCGGAGTTGCGAGCGGCGATGCAGGCGCTGCTCGAAACGGGGGTGCGCGAGCGGGTGGTGGTGCATTTCCCCGAGGGCGGCTGCGCGCTGGGCCGCGACGGGGCGTGGCACGAGCACGGGAGTGTGCGGTTGCCGGTCGATTACATCAGAGGCGCGGCGGGAGCAGGCGATGCCTTTACGGCAGGCGCGCTGCTCGGCTGGCACGAGGGGCTGCCGGTGGCGGAATGGCTCCGCTACGGCGTCTGCGCGGCGGCGGCGAATCTCCGCGACGAAACTTGCACCGGCGGGATGCTGCCGCTCGCGGATTGTCTCGCGCTGGGCGAGCGCCATGGCTTTCGCAGCTAACGACGGCCCACTTTCCCGCTAAACATTGCCGCGGTGCCGGATTGAACGTATGCCCTCCGCTCCCACCCTCACCCTCACCACATGAAAAAAACCCTCCGTTCCATCCTCGTCCTCGCTCTCGTGGCCACGCCGTCTTTCTCCGCGTTCGCGGCAGAGGCGAAGCGGGTCATCGTCTGCACTGTCACCACTGGCTTCCGCCATAGCTCGATCCCGAATGCGGAGGCGACGCTGAAGAAGTTGGGGGAGGAATCGAAGGCCTATACCGTCGTCGATTTCGTGCAGCAGCCGACGGCGCAGATTCTGAAGAAGCCGGGCGCGCCCAAAAAGCCCTCGGACCTCAAGCCGGACGCGGATGACAAGGCGAAGGCGAAGTATGAAGGAGAGATGAAGAAGTTTGCCGAGGAGCAGGCGAAGTACGACGCCGCCATGGCCAAATGGACACCGGCGGATGACGAGAAGGTGAAAGCTTCGCAGGCCGAGTGGGACACGCAAATGAAGATGGGTATGGCCAAGCTCGCACCCGCTGCGCTGACTGCTGCCAAGATCGACGGCGTGATTTTCGCCAACACCACGGGCGACCTCCCGCTGCCGGATCGCGACGGTTTCATCAAGTGGATCGAAGATGGTCACGCCTTCTGCGGGATGCACAGCGCGGGCGATACCTTCCACGGTTTCCCAGGCTACCTCGGCATGCTGCAGGCGGAGTTTAAGACCCACGGCAAGCAAGTCCCGGCGGACCTCGTGGCGGGTGACAAGACGCACCCGGCGAATGGCGGGATCGGCGACAGCTTCAATGTGTCGCTGGAGGAGATGTATGAGTTTAAGGACGGCAGCCACGACCGCGCGAAGGTGCGGGCGCTGTGGTTCCTGCGCCATCATCCGCAGGACGTCGCCAACCTCGGCTACAACCCGGTCTCATGGTGCCGCATGGAGGGCAAAGGCCGCGTCTTCTATACCTCGCTCGGCCATCGCGAGGATCTGTGGGATGACTCGGCGACGCTGAAAGACCGGAAGAATTCCATTGAGTTAAGCAAGCAGTATCAGGCGCACATCCTCGGTGGCATCAAGTGGGCGCTGGGCCTCGCGCCCGGCAGCGCTGAGCCGAACCCGGAAGTGAAGTAACCGCTTTCCCACATGAAACTCCTGACCACTCTCGCGTCCCTCGTTCTCGCCGTCACTGCTTTCGCCGATGATGCGGGCTTCAAATCGCTCTTCAACGGCAAGGATCTCACCGGCTGGCATCTGCGCAAAGCGGATGCGACGAGCAGTTGGACGGTGGTCGATGGCGTGCTGAACAACACCGTCGAGAAAGGCGGGCACGGCGTCGATCTGGTGAGCGATGAGAAGTTTTGGAACTTCACCGTGAAGTACGAGTACCTGGTCCCGGACGGCTCGAACTCCGGCTTCTACCTGCGCGGACGGCACGAGCTGCAGATTCTCGGCGATTTCGCCAGCGGCAAGGCCGCAAAGGGTGGTAACGGGGCCATCTATCAGCACACCGCACCGAGCGAATTTGCCAGCAAGCCGGGCGGCGAGTGGCAGACCGTCGAGGCGACGGTCATCGGCAACAAGATCACCGTCATCCTCAATGGAAAAAAGATTCACGAAAGCGTGGAGTGCGACCGCGCCACCGGCAGCGAACTGGACGGCAACGTGAAGGAACCCGGCTCCTTTTTCCTTCAGGGCGACCACGGCACCGTGAGCTTTCGCAACATCCTGGTGAAGGAACTGCCGAAGGAATGAGGTCGGCGGAGCAGGGGAAGACGCTGCACTCATTGACAAAGCGCGGGGTGATTTCGATAGTCGGCGTTCAATGAGTCTCGATCTAAATGACCTGCTGCGCGACTGGCCGCATGAACCCGGAATGATTAAAGTGCGGAAGATCCTGGGGAGCGATGGAAAGGAAAAAATCCAACTGCGCATCGACCTCGGGCTGATCCAGATGGAGACAGTGGGCCGGCCCGACGGGCTGGAACCGCATGATCGGGAAAGCCTGCTGGAGTATCACCAGGAGCGGGCGCGGCGGGCGGAGAAGAAAAGCGATACCTATGTGCTTTCGGCGGATGACGTGGGCGAGTTGCAGCAGGAGGGCATCCAGTATTACCACCGCTACATCTCTTTCTTTCAGCTCAGCGATTATCAGGGTGTGATCCGCGATACGCAGCGGAATCTGGACATGTTCAAATTTGTCGGCGATCACGCTCAACCGGAGGAGCTGGCGGCGTCGGTGCTGCAATTCACGCCATATGTGCTGATGATGAATACGCGGGCCCGGGCCTCGATCGAACTGGCGCGGGAGGAGTTCGCGACGGCCGCGCGGAAGATCGAGGATGGGATGGAAAAAATCCGCGCTTTCTACGAGAAGATCGAGCACTCGGAGGCCCAGGCGAACAGCCCGGAATTGAGTTTCCTCGGGGAGTGGCTGGAGGAGGTCCGGGCGAAGCAACCGCTGACCAAGCTGGAGAAAATGCAGCGGGAAATGGACAAGGCGATCGCGTCGGAGGCGTATGAGCGGGCGGCGGAACTGCGCGACCAGATCATCGCGCAGCGGCAGAAGAAGAAGGGATGAAGGATGAAGGCGGAAGGTTGAAGGTGCTGCGTCGGTGGCGGCGTGCCTTGGCCTTCATCCTTCATCCTTCATCCTTCATCCTTTTCTTCCTCCTCGCCGGGTGCGGCAACGATCCGCACCTCGCACCCCTCCGTGAGAAACGCGACGATGGAACGCCGTGGGTGGTGCGCTATCAGTCGCTGCGTTCCGATCCGCGCAGCTTTGATCCGCAATATACCTATGACCAGCTTAGCCGGAAGGTCATCGAGGGCGTTTACGATACGCTGCTCGAATATCATCCGATGAAGACGGACCCGTTTGAGTTGCGAGAGTGTCTGCTTGCAGAGATGCCGGTGCGGGCGGCGGACGGGCTGACTTATACCTTCCGTTTGAAGGAAGACATTCGTTTCCACGACGACCCATGTTTCCCCGGAGGCAAAGGGCGCGAGGTCGTGGCGGAGGACATGCAGTATGTCTTCCAGCGCATCGCCGATCCGACGGTGGAGAGCCCGTTCGAGAGCATCTTCGAGGAGTATCTCGAGGGCTTGGGCGACGCCCATAAGACGGCAGTGGCGGCGAAGCGTTTCGACTACGCGACCCAACGTCTCCCGTGTATCGAGGTGCTCGATCGTTATCGTTTTCGCCTCAAGCTGACGAAAAAATATCCGCAGATTCTTTACTGGCTCGCCTTCCAATGCACCGCGCCGGTGGCTCGCGAAGCGGTGGAGTATTACGACGGCAAGGAGCACGACGGAGTGCGGCGGGCGGACTTCCATAAGTTCGCCTCAGTCGGCACAGGAGCGTATCGTATTGTCAGTTATGTCCCGCGTTCCACTGTCGTGCTGGAGCGCGTGCCTAGCTACAAGACGACCGTCTTCCCGACCGATAGCTTTCCCGCCGACAGGGCCGATTGGTTGCAGCAATTCGCCGGCAAGCCGGTGCCGTTCATCGACGAAATCCAATTTCTCATCCAGCCGGAGAATATCCCGCGCTTCGTCCTTCTGCGGCAGGGTTATCTCGACAGCATGTCGGTCGATAAGGATTCCTTCAACGCCATGGTCTCGCCGATGCGCTCGCTCTCGCCCGAGTACCAGGCGCGCGGCATGACGCTGCACCGCGACTTCGAGATCGCCACGTTTTGGATTTCGTTCAACATGGACGACCCGGTCGTCGGCAAGAACCTCAAGCTCCGGCAGGCGCTCGCCCACAGCTACGACAGCGCCCGCTACAGCGAGATTTTTTACAGCGGGGTCGCGCCGGTGGCCACGCAGCTCATCCCACCGGGCATCTTCGGTTTCGAGAAAGATCGGCCGGCGCGTTATCCGTTTGATTTGGAAAAGGCCGCGCAACTTCTAGCGGAGGCGGGCTACCCCGGAGGGCGCGATGCCAATGGCAACCAATTGGAAATCACGCTCACGGCACAAGCCTCGGGGAGCGAAGAACGGCAGCGCGCGGAGTTCGATCAGCGATCGTTCGAAGCGTTGGGTATCAAAGTGAAGATCAACGGCGTGACCTTTGCGAAGATGCAGGACATCGAGGACAAGGGCGATTTTCAAATCGTCAGCGGCACCGGTTGGGGCGCCGACTATCCCGATCCCGAAAACTACTTCATGCTCTTCTACTCGAAGAACGTCCCGCCCGCCGGCAAGGACTACTGCCGCTACCGCAACCCGGAATACGACCGCCTGTTCGAGGAGATGTCCGTGATGGACAGCGGCCCCGAGCGCCTCGAGATGGTCAGGAAACTACAGAAGCTGCTGGACGAAGATTGCCCGGTCTTCATGACGTTTAACAAAGCCTTTTACACCTCGGCGCAGCCTTGGTCGCGGCCGACCCACAGCAACCTCATGTACGAGGTTGAGGGCGGGCACAAATACCTCTTCCTCGACGCCCCGCTCCGCGAGCGTCTCCGGCGCGAGTGGAACCGCCCGGCGGTCTGGCCCGCGGTCCTGCTCGGCGTGTTCGGCCTCGGTGCGGTCATCGCCTTCATTCGCGCGGTTCGGCGCTCCAAAGACCAGATCGTCTGATGTTCAACTTCATCGCCCGCCGCCTGCTCTACGCCGTGCCGATTCTCCTCGGCGTGATCCTGCTCACGTTCGTGCTTTTCCGCGTGGTGAATACGCCCGAACAGGCCGCCATTCACGCGCTCGGCCCAAAGTCCTCGCAGCAGGCCCGCGCCGAGTGGATCACGCGCAACGGGCGTGATCGGCCGCTCGTCGTGCAGTTTGCCACGCATGTAAAGAGGATGGCGCTCTTCGATTTCGAACCGTCGAACCAGACCAAGCGCTCTATGGGCGAGACCTTCCTGCAAGGCGTCGGGCCGTCGCTTTGCATCACCATCCCCGGCTTTTTCATCGGCCTGCTTGCCGCGCTCGGGCTTTCGCTCTACCAGGTCTTCGTCCGCAACTCTGCCGCCGACCGGAACATCACTATTCTCTGCGTCATGATGATGAGCGTGCCGACGATCATCTACATCATCTTTGGCCAGGCCGTGCTCGCGCTCGGGCTGAATTGGTTCCCAGTTTCCGGCTTTCAGTGGGGACCCGGTATGCTGCGCTTCCTCGTCCTGCCCATCACCATCATGGTCATCGTGAACCTCGGTTACGACGGACGGATGTTCCGCGCCGTCTTTCTCGAAGAGATCGCGCAGGACTACGTCCGCACCGCGCACGCCAAGGGCGTCCCCGCGACGCAGGTGCTCGGACGCCATGTGCTCAAGAACGGCCTCATCGCGCTGATCACCCTCACCGTCAGCCAACTCCCGAAACTCATCATGGGCACGCTGCTCATCGAGAGTTTCTTCGGTATCCCCGGCCTCGGCAACGTCATGGTCCTCGGTATCCAGACCGCCGACGAGCCAGTGGTGCTGGCCTCGGCCTACCTGGGCGCGCTGCTTTATCTCGGCGCTCTGATCCTCACTGACATCCTCTACGCGGCGGCTGATCCGCGCATCCGTCTGAGCTGAATGGATTTCCTCATCCGCCTTCTCGACCACTGGCTCACGCAGGATTTCCTGCTCGTCTTCGGGCTCGGTGGCATCGTCTGGATGCTCGTCCGCGCGGCCCGCGGCGAGCGCTGGCAGCGGGCCACCACGCGCTTCAAAAAAGATCGCACCGGCAAAGCCGCGCTGGTCGTGGTCGGCGTGTATCTTTTCATTGGCGCGCTCGAAACCTTCCGCATTCCGACGGGTGGCGGTGACACCAAAAGCCTGCTCGATCTGGTGTTCGGCGGCATTCCCTCCGAGCGCAGTTACAGCGCGCCTTTCGCCAATCAATCGCTCACTGACACCAAGCCGCACCCCGATCCGCTGAACAGCAACAAGCATGTGCTCGGCACCGAGGCCCTGGGCAAGGACGTCTTCGTGCAGACGCTCAAAGGCTGCCGTACCGCGCTCATCATCGGCGGCTTCACCAGCGCCATCTACATTCCCCTCGGCGCGCTCGCGGGAATCTTCGCCGGCTACTTTCGCCGCCGCGTGGACGACGTCATCACTTACGTTTACAGCACTCTCGCTTCCGTCCCGGAAATCCTCCTCCTCATCTCCATCCTCTTCGTCCTCGGACCCGGCCTCGGCAGCATCGCCATCGCTCTCGGCGTAACGCGGTGGGTGGATCTCTGCCGGCTCATCCGCGGCGAAACCATGCGGCAAAGCGAACGCAGCTACGTCCCCGCCGCCCGCGCGATCGGCCAGAGCCATTGGAAAATAATCACCCGGCATTTGCTGCCAAACGTCATGCACCTCGTGCTCATCAATCTCGTCCTCGGCTTCAGCGGCATCGTCCTCACCGAGGCCGTCCTCAGCTACCTCGGCGTCGGCTGCCCCGTCGGCACCGCGAGCTGGGGCGTGATGATCGATAGCGGGCGCAGCGAACTCGGTCGCGACCCCGTAGTCTGGTGGAACCTCACCGCGGCCGCGGTTGCCCTTTTCGGCCTTGTCCTCGCCCTCAATTTGCTTGGCGACTCTCTCCGCCGGGCTTTCGATCCGAAACGCAGCTAAGCCACCTCCGCCATGCCCACCGCCCCACTCCTCGACATCCGTAACCTCGCCATCAACTTCGCCACCGAAACCGGGACGGTCGAAGCCGTGAAGGGCATTTCCTTCTCCCTCATCGAGGGCGAGACCCTGGCCATCGTCGGTGAAAGCGGGAGTGGCAAAAGTGTGACCGGGCTGGCGCTCACGCGGTTGCTGCCCGAGCCACCCGCGGTCTATCGCTCCGGCGAAATCCTTCTCGGCGGGCGCGATGTTTTGCAGATGAATCCGCGCGAGCTGCGCAACATCCGCGGCAACAGGATCGCCTACATTTTCCAGGAGCCGAGCACCTCGCTGAATCCCGTCTTCACCATCCGCAACCAGATCGCCGAGGCCATTCGCCTGCACCGGCCCGAGGTGCGCGATCTCGACGCGGAGGTGGTAAAATATCTCGACCTCGTCGGCATCGTCGATCCGGCGAAACGCCTGCATGATTATCCGCACCAGCTCAGCGGCGGCATGCAGCAGCGCGTGATGATTGCCATGGCGCTCTCGTGCCAGCCGGAAATTCTCGTCGCCGACGAGCCGACGACGGCGCTCGATGTCACCATCCAGGCGCAGATCATGGATCAGCTTCGCGAACTGAAGCAGCGCGTGCGCATGGCCATCATCCTCATCACGCACAATTTCGGGATCATCAACGGCATCGCCGACCGCGTGGCGGTGATGTTCCGCGGGAAAATCGTCGAGTATGGCGAAACGCACGCCGTCCTCTCGAACCCGCAGCACGCCTACACCAAAGCGCTCATCGAGTGCATCCCCCAGCTTGGGGCGAAACGCGAGCGGCTCACCACCATCGACCACGCGGCGCTGGAGGCCGCGGCGACTTAGAGCAAATCCGTGGAAGGGACCTTGCGCGTTTTGAACGCAATAAGCGTGAGGGGCTAATCCCCCGCTGCGCGATCGGCGACGCGGCCGGTGCGATCTTTTACGTGGAGCGGCTATGCGCTGCTGGAGGAGGCGCTGGCCGATGCTCGGGAGATGCACTCCGCAGAGACGCCGGTGCGCGTGCTCCGCCCCGAGCATCTCGCCGCCAGCGAACTCGCCCCCACTTCCGCCTTTTGCCTTCCGCCTTCCGCCCTATGTTTTCCGTCCATGCTCTTGCACACCAAGTCTGCCGCTGCCTTTGCCGAAGCCCGCAAGTTCATCCCCGGCGGGGTGAACTCGCCCGTCCGCGCGTTTCGCGGAGTGGGAGGCGAGCCGTTTTTCGTCGAGCGCGCGGAGGGGGCGCATATCTGGGACATGGATGGCAACGAACTCATCGACTACGTGGGCACCTGGGGGCCGGCGATCCTCGGCCACGCGCCGCGGGTCGTGCGCGAGGCGATCACCGATGCGGCGAGCCGCGGGGTGAGCTTTGGCATTCCCCATCCGTATGAGATCGAGATGGCGCGGACGATTTGCGCGTGGGTGCCGTCGATCGAAAAGGTGCGGATGGTCAACAGCGGCACTGAGGCGACGATGTCGTGCATCCGGCTGGCGCGCGGATTCACGGGGCGCGATCTGATTGTGAAATTCGACGGCTGCTACCACGGGCATGTCGATGCGCTGCTCGTGAAAGCGGGAAGCGGCGCGCTGACCCATGGGCAGCCGGACAGCGCGGGCGTGCCGAAGGCGTTCGCCGAGCTGACCATCACGCTGCCTTTTAACGACGTTACCGCGCTGCGCTCTCTCTTCATGGCGCAGGGCAGTCAGATCGCCGCCGTCATCGTCGAGCCAGTGCCGGCAAATGCGGGGCTTTACCTGCCGCGCGAAGGCTTCCTCGAAGTCCTTCGCCAGCAGTGCTCGGAGTACGGCGCGGTGCTGATCTTCGACGAAGTGATGACCGGCTTCCGCCTCGCCCGCGGCGGCTATCAGGAACGCTGCGGCATCCCGCCCGATCTGACCGCGCTCGGCAAAGTCATCGGCGGCGGACTGCCCGTCGGAGCGTTTGGTGGCAGCGCGGAAATCATGGACCGGCTCTCGCCAGACGGCCCCGTTTATCAAGCCGGGACGCTCTCCGGCAACCCGCTCGCGATGGCCGCCGGCCTCGCGCAGCTTCGCGAGCTGGAACGCGTCAACGGGTGGGCGCGGCTGGAGGAACTCGGCGCGGAGTTTGAAAGCGGCGTGCGTTTCGCGTTGAAAAAAGCGGGCCGGGATTACGTCTTCCAGCGCATCGGCTCGATGTTCTGCCTCTACTTCACCAGCGGAGAAATCTGGAATCTTGCCGACGCCCAGCGGAGCGACAAAACGGCTTTTGCCCGCTACTTCCACGCCTGCCTCGACGCGGGCGTCTATTTCGCGCCGTCGCAATTCGAAGCCGGCTTCCTCTCGCTCGCGCACACCTCGGCAGACCTCGCGGAAACAGCGGCGGTCGCCGTCAAAGCTTTGGCGGCGTGAATCCGGAGGGACTCTATTTCACCTGTCCGGTCTGCGGGGAGGACGTCCCGCGAAAGGCCAAGTCCTGCCCGGACTGCGGGGCCTGCGAGAAATCCGGCTGGAGCGAGGAAGTGCGCTATGACGGGCTCGATCTGCCCGGCGACGATTTCAACTACGACCAATTTGCCGCCAAGGAATTTGGCCGCGGCGCGAAGAAGAGCGGGAAGGAATGGTTCGTGTGGATCGTGACGGTGATCATCCTCGCCGCCTTTGCCTGGCTGACTTTGCGCGGCGCGTGGTAGGGGCTCAAAGTAGCTTTTGCTTCAGCCCAAACATCCTGCATTTGGGCTAAAGCCCTAGCTACTTGGCGTGTGCGCGATTGCGGGTCGCTCTTTGTGCCACGCCGTCGATTGCTCGTAGCCATGCGCGATTTGCAGGAGTTGCGCTTCCTGAAACGGCTTGCCGAGGAGTTGCAGGCCGATGGGGAGCTGTCTGCCGTCCGTCTCGGCAAAACCGCAGGGGATCGAGATGCCGGGGATGCCGGCGAGATTCGCGGCGATGGTGAAGATGTCGGCGAGGTACATTTTCAGCGGGTCGTCGCTCCGGTCGCCGGCCTTGAAGGCGACCTCGGGCGTCGTTGGGCAGATGAGCGCATCCACCTTTTCAAACGCGGCGGAAAAATCGCGCCGGATGAGCGTGCGAACTTTCTGCGCGCGAAGGTAAAAGGCGTCGTAATAGCCGCTGCTCAGCACGTAGGTGCCGAGGATGATGCGGCGTTTCACCTCGGGGCCGAAACCCTCCGCGCGGGTGCGTCCGTAGTGGTCGAGCAGGCCCGTGGCGTCGGCGGCGCGGTGGCCGTAGCGCACGCCATCAAAGCGCGCGAGATTCGCCGACGCCTCGGCGGTGGCGATGATGTAATAGACGCCGACGGCATGCTCGGTGTTGGGCAACGAAACCTCGACGATCTCCGCGCCGAGCGACTCGTAATGTTTGATCGCGGCGCGCACCGCGGCATCGACCTGCGGCTCAATGCCGTCGATGAAATACTCGCGCGGCATGCCGAGGCGGACGCCTTTCAAATCGCGCCCGAGCAGCGCGGTGTAGTCGGGCACGGGTTCGTCGAGGCTGGTGGAATCCTGCGGGTCGCGGCCGGAGATGACGTTGAGCACAAGCGCGGAGTCACGGACTGTTTTGGTGAAAGGGCCGATCTGATCGAGCGATGACGCGAACGCGATGAGGCCAAAGCGCGAAACGCGCCCGTACGTCGGCTTAAGCCCGACGATGCCGCACAGCGCCGCGGGCTGGCGGATCGAGCCGCCGGTGTCCGAGCCGAGCGCGGCGAACGCTTCATCTGCCGCGACAACTGCTGCCGAGCCGCCGCTCGAGCCGCCGGGAATCCGCGACGCGTCCCATGGATTGCGGGTATGGCCGAAAGCGGAGTTTTCCGTCGAGCTGCCCATCGCAAACTCATCGAGATTGCAGCGCCCAAAGGGTATCGCGCCTGCCGCCCGCAGTTTGCGGATGACCGTGGCGTCGTAGTTCGAGCGATAGCCTTCGAGGATTTTTGATGCCGCCGTGCAGGGTTCGCCGGTGACGTTAATCACGTCCTTGATCGCGATCGGCACACCGCCGAGCGGGAGCGAAACGTCGGCGCTTTCCGCGCAGCGCAGCGCGGCGTCGAGATCGCGCGAGAGGTAGCCGTGAATCTGCGGATCGACCTGCGCGATCCGAGCGTCGAGAGCGCGCAGGACCTCGGCGGGCGAGACTTCTTTGGCGCGCAATCTGGCCTGCACATCGGCGATGGACAAGGTGGGGAGTTCCATGCGCTATTCGATGACCTTGGGCACGATGAAGAGCTGGTTCGCGGCGCGCGGCGCATTGGCCAGCGCGTCTTCGGCGGTGAACCAGTCGCGGGCTTTGTCCTCGCGGAAGACGTTGAAAATGGCGTTGGCGTGGGCCGTCGGTTCGACGCCGCTGACATCGACCTGCTCCAGCTTTTCCACGTACGCGAGGACCTGCGAGAGCTGCGTCTGGAACTTTGCGATCTCCTCCTCGCTGAGGTTCAGGCGCGCCAGTTGCGCGGTGTAGCGGACATCAAATTGGGCACTCATAGGGGCGGGGAGTAGAAAGGAATTCGCGCGGGGAGGGAAGGGGGGAAACGCGGCATTCTTCGTGGCGCTGCCCTCTCGCGGCGGCGAGAGAAAGTAGCTTGGGCTTTAGCCCAAAGTCGGCGGGAGTTTGGGCTAAAGCCCAAGCTACTTTGCGGTCGCCGCTCAGCGCTGTGCGCTGTTGCCGAAGAAGGGGTTGTTGGCGACGGCAGGGCGGGCGTTGCTGACGGTGACACCTGCTTGACCGCTGAGCGCGAGGCGCCTGGCCGGCGCGGGTTCGGCGCGGGCGAGGGGCGCGGTGGTGAAAACTGGCAGTGCCGCAGGCGTCGATGTCACGATAGGGGCGGCGGTTTCGACGGGCCGCTCCAGCTCCGCTATGCGTCCGTCCATTTCGTCGATCATCCGGCGGATGTGCCGGTAGCCGGAACGCTGGCGAAGGATGGCGAGGCTGCGGTGCGGGTCGCCCCATTGCAGGTTTTCGATGGTCACGCGGCGCACGCCCCAGGCGTTCATCGCGGCGCGCGAAGGTTTGTAGAGGTCGATGGTGTTAGTGCCCGCGAGGGCCCAGCCGTAGTCATCGACTTGGAAAACCTCGCCCGTTTCCTGAACGCGGAAGATCGTTCCCGCGGGCCAGCGCGACCAATCCGCGGCGGCGCTGTTGATCTGGCCGCACTTCAGGCAGCCGCCGAGGGCGTTGCGATTGGAGTACTGGACGTGGTCGTCTTCGGTGTGCGTGTAGGCGGTGGTCCGCACGCTTTGGATGCGCGTGCGGGCGATGGGCGTCTGGTATTTCGGCAGCGGACGCGGTGCGGAGCAGGCGGCGGTGACGAGCGCGAGCGCGGCGAGGAAAATGCGGGGAGTCAGGGTTCGCATGCGCGGAGGGTAGGCGCAGTTTTTGTGCTGGCGAGGCGGAAATGCCGCGCGTCAACCGGCCAGCGCACGCTCGGGGAAATCGGTGAAAACGCCGTCCACGCCCCACTCCCGCATCCGCGCAAGGTCGGCGGGATCATTGACGGTATAGACGAAAACCTTCAGCCCGCGCCGGTGCGCGTCCGCAACGAAGCGGCGCGTGACGTAGCGCAGTGCCGGGTTCACCGCGACCGCCCGCACTCGACGGGCGCTCAGGGCGTAGAGCCGCGTGGGGCGCGTGAGGAGCAGCGCGATCGGGATGCGCGGGTCGCTCACCGCCCGCAGTTCGGCGCGATTGAAGGATGAGACGAGGAAGTCCTCGTAACGCCAGCCGTGGTGTCCGACGAACTCCGCGACGAGCGCGCCCACCGGCCCGGCAGTGCGGCGGCCTTTGAGCTCGATGTTAATGAAAGCCCGGCGGTCCACGGTCTCGAAAACCTCGCGCAGCGTCGGGATGCGCTCGCCCTGGCCGGCGTCGAGCGCCCGGAGCTGGGCGAAAGTTTTCCGCGAAACGTAGCCGCGTCCGTTCGTGGTCCGTTCGAGCTTCGCGTCGTGAATGACGATGAGTTCCTTATCGACAGACCACACGTCGATCTCGATCCCGTGCGCGCCCAACTCCAGCGCGCGGCGCACGGAGCGCAGCGTATTCTCCGGCTCGTGCCCGCGCGCCCCACGGTGGCCGATGCAAAGGAAGGGGGCGGGTGCGGGCGAGGTCATGGGCGTCGTGTTTTTAGGCCACGCGCCGCCGCCTGGAAAGCCTGCACCACGGGGCTTTACCCGACCCCCGGTGGCGGCTAGCGTCTGCCGCCCCATGCGATTTCAGACTCTCTACGAAGGCCGCCACATCTTTGCCGTGATTGCCGCGCTCGGCGCCCTCGGCTGGTTGCTGGGCTGGATGTGGCTCATGTGGCTGGCCACCGCGCTCCTTCTTTTCTGCCTCAATTTTTTCCGCGACCCGGATCGCCCCCTGCCCGAGGGCGAGGAACTCATCCTCTCGGCGGCGGACGGGGTGGTCGCGGACATCGTCGAGATCGAGGAGGACGAGGTTTTGAAGACGAAATGCCGGCGCGTGGGCGTCTTTCTCTCGGTCTTCGACGTGCATGTGAACCGTGCGCCCGTCGCCGGCAGGATCACTTACATCCAGCATCATCCCGGTCTTTTCCTCGACGCGCGGGATCCGCTGTGCTCGGAGAAAAATGAGGCGCTGACCTGGGTCTTCGAGGGAAAAAGCGCGACGCTCGTCGTGCGGCAGCTCACCGGGGCGATTGCGCGGCGCATCGTGCCGTGGTCGCAGGTCGGCGACGAAGTGGCGCGCGGGCATCGCTTTGGCATGATCCGCTTTGGTTCGCGCACCGAGGTTTACCTCCCGCTCACGGCGAAGCTGAATGTGGCCATCGGCGACCGGGTGACCGGTGCGGAGACGATCATTGCGCGCCTGCCCAAACCGCCCGCGCCCCTTTTCTAAATGATGAGCGACGACGGCAATCCGAAGATTTACCTGCTGCCGAACCTGATGACGGCGGGCAACCTGTTCTGCGGGTTCGCCGCGACGCTGAAAATCCTCGAAGCCGCGCTCCTGCAGGCCACGGCCACGCCGGCCACGCTCGAGATGGTGGAAGCGGCGGCGGCGAAAAACTTTCACTTCGCCATTCTCCTGATCCTCGCCTCGTGCGTTTTCGATGCGCTGGATGGCCGGCTCGCCCGGCTCGGCGGGAGCGAAAGCCCGTTCGGGCGCGAATTTGATTCGCTGGCCGACATCGTTTCCTTCGGCGTCGCGCCGGCGCTCATGGTCTATCGGGTGGTGCTCCACGAGTTTCCGAAAACCGGCTGGGTCATCGCCTCGCTCTATCTCGTCTGCGGAGCGCTCCGGCTCGCGCGTTTCAACTGCCTCGCCGCGGCCAACTCCGCCGCGGCGAACAAGGAATTCAGAGGTTTCCCGATCCCCGCCGCGGCCGGTGTCATCGCCTCCGTGGTGCTTTGCCTGCTCTGGTTTGACGAGCGCGGGCGCGACATCGGCGCGGGCAAATGGGTGCTCCCGCCGCTCATGGTTTTCCTTTCGTGGATGATGTTCAGCGCTTTTAAATACCCGAGCTTCAAAGCCATCAACTGGCGCACCACGCGCTCGCCGCCGAAGTTCCTCGCCATCGTCGTCGTCCTCATTTTCACGGTGCTCTATTACCAGTGGATGCCGGCGGTCATCTTCATCACCTACCTGCTCTACGGCTTCCTCCGCCCCTTCCTCTCGCGGAAGATGAAAGAAGAGATCGAGGACGAAGTGGAAGACGACGAGCCCCTGGAGAGCCCGTGAGGAAAGTCGGAAGTCGAAGGGCGGAAGTCGGAAAATGACCTCGTGCCGCGTTCCTTCTTCCGCCCTCCGCCCTCCGACTTTCTGCCATGAGCGACTTCGCCCAGACCGGCCTCATCTGCACGCTTCAGCGGCTCAACGACGAGCAC
Organism: Chthoniobacterales bacterium; assembly: GCA_038318725.1. Classification (GTDB taxonomy): domain Bacteria; phylum Verrucomicrobiota; class Verrucomicrobiia; order Chthoniobacterales; family Chthoniobacteraceae; genus Chthoniobacter. The sequence goes on along the minus strand of JBBQCM010000058.1, from coordinate 19,205 downwards.
CTGCCCAAAATCGAACGCGAGTTGGCGGCGCTCGCACACGAGCGCCCCATCGCGCTGGTGCTGCCGTGTCACGGGGTGGATTTGGCAAAGCCCGCGCTGGCGCACATCGTCGCCGAGTTGAGGGAAGGGCCGCACTTTCTCCACGAAATCGTGGTGAGTTTGAACGGCATCGACGAGCCGCAGATCGAGCGCGCCCGGCAACTCTTCGCCGGGCTGCCGATGCGGCGGACTTTTTTATGGAATGATCGTCCCGGCACGCCGCCGGGCGGGCTGACGGGAAAAGGCGGGAACGTGGCTGCGGCACTGCGGCATCTCACGGGTGAGGGAACCTGCGCGATCATCGCCACTCAGGATTGCGACGTGGCGTCATTCCACCGGCGCGATCTTGCGCGGCTGTGCTATGCCGTGGCCGAGCCGCGTCTCGGGTTTGCCTTTGCCAAGATGTATTATCCGCGCGTCACCGACCGGCTCTACGGGCGCGTTTCGCGGCTCTTCCTCGCGCCGCTGCTCCACGCGCTGCTCCGCGTGGCCGGACACCGGCCGCTGCTCGATTTCCTCCTCAGCTTCCGTTATCCGCTCTCCGGCGAAACCGCCATGACCCGCGAGACTGCCGCCGCCCTCCCGGTCGCGCCCGGCTACGGCCTCGAGATCGGCCAGCTCTGCGAAATCTTCCGCCACCTCGACCCGCGCAGCGTCTGCCAGGTCGATGGTGGCGCCGGCTATGACCACAAGCACCAGCCCGCCGCCACCGCCCTCGCCGCCATGGCCGGTGAAATCGCCACCGAACTCTTCCGCCAATGCGCCACCGAGGGCTTGCCGTCCGAAGCCGCCTTTCGATCCGCCGTCGCCACCGCCTACCGCCGCGAAGCCGACCTCGCCCTCCACCGCAGCGCCAGCCTCGCGCTGATCAACGACCTCCCTTTCGATGAAACTGAGGAGAGCAGCATGGTCGCGCACTTTGCCACGCAGATCGCGGCCTAACCCGGTCGGGTGATTGGCAGCGCATGGTGCTGGCGTAATGTCGGATGCACCGCGCCTCATGCTCCCGCCCACTTTTTTCCACCGGCACTGCCGCCTGCGCCGACATGCGTTCACGCTGGGCGAACTGCTGGTGGCGTGCACCCAGGTGCGCCCGCAGATCAGCCGTCACGCCGACGGAGCCAATGCGCTCTTCGCGGATTTCCATGTGGAGTAGGTTGCGTGGAAACGTTACGACAGCGTGCAATCCGGGGGCGCGGAAGTGCGGAAGACCCGGCTGACCGTCGATGCGCCGCCTTAAAGCAACAGTACCGGTGCATCGACCACGTCCCCTTTTTTTCCAACTCGCAGCATCGTGAACCGGTATGCGCCGAGGCCAACGACCCAGCCGCTGACGATATCCACGACGTGATGCTGGTGCGTGAGAAGAGTCGAAAGCGCGATGGCGGCAGCCCACGTCCACAACAGCGCCCGCCCTGGCAGTGAGGCGTGCCGGGCGAAGGCGGCGATGCCGCAAACGGAAAGCGCGACATGCAGCGACGGCAGCATGTTGTAGTCGAGATTCAGCCGGTCTGCGAAATGGAACAGGCTGGTCCAGACGCCGAGATCGCCCGGCGGTGCGAAGGCGGGTCGCGAGGGCACGAGCAGAAAGCCGACGCCGCCGATGAAAGTCGCCAGCGCGAGTGCGCGGCTGAGCGCGGCAAAATCGCGACGCTCGCGGACGATGAACGGCCCGGCGAGGAACAGCACGTAGATGCTCAGGTAAACGACGACCGCACCGGGGATGAGCGGGATGGAAAGCTCGATGGGCAGATGAATGGGCGCGCGCGGGTTCCGATGCGCGGCGAGCCAGTCGCAGCCGCCATAGATGAAGGTGAACCACGCCGCGTTCACCGCCGAGAGCAGCGCTGCGAAACGCAGGTGCGGCCAGCCGGGCCAGGCGAGAAAGGGCTCCCGCGCCGTCCCCGCGGGTGACGCACGGGGACGATCCTTGCTGAAACGTTGCGGGGTTGGTTGCATCACGGCCTTGAAAGATTTCTGCGAGCATTCGGATGCCGGCGCAAGCCCGCGGGACTTCGCCCCGGCTCCCGCTTCCTGGTATTACTTCGCCAGCGTCGCCGAAATCGCTGCCAGGCCGCGCCGTTTCGATCTCCCGGACGGGCAAACCTACGTGGCGTTTCGTGCGCCAGGGCAACCGGTGGCGGTGCTCGGTGGACGTTGCAGCCACATGGGCGCCGATCTTTCCCTGGGCTGCGTTAAAAGTGGGCGCATCGTCTGTCCGCTGCATGGCTGGGAGTATGGGCGCGCGGGGATTTGCGAGCACATTCCCGCGTCGCCGGAGATTCCGCCGTTCGCCCGGCAGCCGAGCTTTCCGGTCGAGGAACGCGGTGGCCACGTCTTCTTTTTCAACCGCCCGCAGGCCCGCTTCCCGTTGCCGTTTTTCGCGGGAATGGGCGACGCCGATTTGCTCGCCGCACGGCCCTTCGATTTCACGGTCGATGTGCCGTGGTATCTCGTGAGCGCGAACGGTTTCGACGTGCAGCATTTCCGCTGCGCCCACGACCGCACCTTGCTCGGCGAGCCGGTGGTCGATTCTCCGCATCCTTTTGCGTGGCGCTTGCGGGCCAGGTTTCGCGTCATGGGCACCTCGCTCCGCGACCGGCTCACGCGCTGGGTTTCCGGCCCGGAGTTGGAAATGGCCGTGGAGAATTGGTGCGGCAATCTCGTCCTGGTCACCGCGAAGTTCCGGCGTACGACGAGCTACGGACTCGTCAGCTTCGTCCCACTGAAAAACAATCAAACGCGAGTGCGCGACATCGTGTGGGTGCCGCGCAGCCGCCATCCGCTCGCGCGCCGCCTGGTCGATCCGCTGGACGCGCTCATCCGGCGTGCGTTCATCCGCGAGTTTGTGCGCTCGGATGTGAACCGCTCCGCGGGCATCCGCTTTCATCCCGACCGCCTGATCGCCGCGGACAAAGTGCTCGCGGAGTATCTCGGCTGGCTGCAAAACATCCACCGGTCGCCCGACTCCCAATCGCCATGAACAAGCTCCTCGTTTGCCTGCTCTTCGCTCTCGCCGTCCCCGCCTTCGGCCAGTCGCCCGCAACCGCAAACGAGGCGACCGCCGCCATCACGCAGTTGCGCGAGGGGCTCGTGACGACTTTCAAAAAGGGAGACATCGACGGCCTGCTGGCCCATCTCGATCCGAACGTCGTCGTGACCTGGCAGAATGGCGAAATCTGCCGCGGCCCGGAGGCGGTGCGCGCCTTCTACGCGAGAATGATGACGGGCGATAAGCGCGTGGTGCGCGAGGTCAAGTCGGAGCCGGAAGTGCTCGGGCGGGAGGTCAATGGCGACTGGGCGGTATCGTGGGGAAACATGCACGATCATTTCGTGCTGACCGATGGCACTGATCTGCCCTTCAACAGCGTCTTCACCGCCACCATCGCGAAGCGTGGCGACCGCTGGCTCGTCACCGCGTTTCACACTTCGGTCAGTGCGTTTGAAAATCCCGTGCTCGCGCTGGCCACGCGCAAGACCGCGCTGTGGCTAGGCCTCGGCGGAGGCGCGGTGGGCCTGCTGCTCGGCATCTTGGGCGCGCGCCTGCTCGCGCGTAAAAAGAGCGCGGCGTAATGTCGGATGAGGACGCTCGCTTGCTCGCACGAGCGGCGGCGTGGACGGGACCGGAGAGCGACTTCGCAGAACTGGCGCGAACCGAAGGATTGGATTTTGCCACCGCGCTGCTCCACGACCGCATTTTGCGCGTGCCGACGAACGCGGAGTTTTCGCGTTCGGCCCGCGAGGCGCAGCGCCCGGCAAAAAACGACCGCGACCTCATCGGGATCGTGCGGGGCGCTTTTCACCGCGAACACCGCCACACCAGCGCGGACGGCGCGACCGTGCTCGCCATCGCTCGGGAACTGGGCTGCGCCGCCGAAGTGATTCCGACCGCGAGCCTCGGCACGTTGGAGGAAAGCGCGGGCGCGATTCTCGACTGGCTCGCGGCGCAGCGCGACCGGCGCATCGTGCTCGTGAGCCTGAGCAAAGGCGGGGCCGATGTGAAACACGCGCTGTCCCGGCGGGACGCAGCGTTCGGGGAGGTTGCGGCGTGGGTGAGCTTCAGCGGCATCGTGCAAGGCACGCCCTTGATCGAATGGCTGCGCCGCCGCCCACTGCGCTGGTGGGGCGTGCGGCTGTGGCTGTGGTGGCGCGGATACCGGGCGCGGGCGCTCGATGAACTGCGCCACGATGCGGCTTCGCCGTGGCCCGCGCTCCCGGAGCATCTGCGCGTCGTCCACGTTTTCGGATTCCCGCTCCGGCATCATCTCGCGCACCCGTGGGCGGCTCGCGGCTACGCGCGCCTTTCACCCCTCGGCCCGAATGACGGCGGCGGCATCCTGCTCGCCGACTGCGCGAAACTGCCGGGGATCGTCTGTCCGATCTGGGGCGCGGATCACTACCTCGCACCGCGCTGGGATGCGCGCCCGCTCTTGACCGGCATCATCACCGCCGCGCTCAGGAAATGAGTTTGCCCGCGTGCGGATTCGCCACGCGGTCGGGAGCCCGCCGCGGCCCGCGCCACATTTTCAAATAAGCTGCGGGCAGAAAACCGCGCGGCGCATTTCCCTCCACGCCCGTCCGCGGCAGATGCACCCACGGCACCGCCGGATGCGTGTGATGCGTGAGATGCCAGTTGTGATTCAGCCACACGAGATCGAGCGGCTGCCAAATCCACAGATTCCGCGCGCCCCGCGTGACGTGCCGCTCGGTGCCGTAGTGATGCACATATTGCATCGCCGACCACATCAGCCCGAAGCCCGCATACATCGCCATGTAGTGCCAGACCGGGATCGCGAGCCACCACACGAGCCCCGCGTGCAGCGCGACCGCCGCCGCACATTCCAGCCGGATGAGCAGCCGGTAGCGCGGGTTGAGCGATTCCATAAAAGCGGTCGAAGCCTGATCGACGTGCCAGTATTTTTTGTCCTCCCGAAACGGCAGCACGAGGAACACCACATTGCTCAGCGCCACGACGACGTAATACAACCCGGTGAGAATCCCGTAGAGCACGAGGATTTTCCACAGCTTGTGATCCCCCTCGAAATAGAAGTCGAAAGCCTCATCGTCCGAACGATTCCGCAAGTGATGCCCGAGGTGGCCCTGCCGGATGAGATGGAAAGGCGCGGGAAAAAACAGCGCCATGCAACTTCCCGCAATGTCGTTCCACTGGCGATGGGAAAAGAGCATCCCGTGCTCCGCCTCATGGATGATCGAATAGACCGAATTCATCACGATGCCAAAGACCAGCGCGAGCAACGCCAGCGGCCAACCGCCGCCAATGCCCGCCACCGCACCGATGCACGCCACGATGGCGAGCAACTGCGCCACGACGATGACGAGGTTCAGCCGGTTCGGGATTTCACCGGGTGGTTTGTCAGTATGAGCTTTCATCGTGAGCGAGACTGCGGCGCATTGATTACCCGAACCATCTCGGAGCCGCTGCATTGAAATTGTCGATCATATCATCTCGTTTTTCAATTTTGCCGCCTTGCTCCGGCCCGCTAGCGTAGCACCCGTGATTCGCATCGCACTCATCTCCCCGAAAGGACCGCTCTACCGGCATCGCGGCGGGATTTGGAAAAAGTCGCTGCGCTATCAGCCGCTCACGCTCACCACGCTCGCGGCGCTGGTGCCGGACGATGTGCCGGCGGAGTTGGAGTTGATCGACGAAGGCATCGCCGATGTGCCGCTCGATTTGGAGGCGGATTTGATCGGGCTGACGGTCATCACCGGCACGGCGCGGCGTGCGTATGAACTGGCAGATCATTTCCGTGCGCGCGGCATCGCGGTCGTGCTCGGCGGGCCGCACGTCACGCTCATCCCGGAGGATGCGGAGCCGCATGCGGATGCGGTAGTGATCGGCTACGCGGAGGATACGTGGCCGCAGCTTGTACGCGATTTTGCCGCTGGAAAAATGGCGAAGGAATACCGCCAGTCGCCCGGTTTCGACATCGGCGGGCGGCCTTTTCCGCGGCGTGATTTGCTGCCCGCGCGGCATTTTCTCACGAGCAATGTTTTCGAGGCAACGCGGGGCTGCGTGCATAGCTGCGATTTCTGCGTGGTGCCGACGGCGTGGGGGCGCAAGCCGTTGCAAAAACCCGTCGCCGAAGTCGTCGCCGACATCCGCCAGCACGGCGCGCGGAAGCTCATCTTCGTGGACCTGAATCTCATCGCGCATCGCGGTTACGCGCTGGAGCTTTTCACCGCGCTCATCCCGCTGCGCTTGCAGTGGTATGGCCTCGCCACGGTGCTGCTCGCCGATGATCCCGAGCTGCTGGAACTCGCCGGGCGCAGCGGCTGCAAGGGCCTGCTGATGGGCCTCGAATCCATCTCGGCGGTGAACCTCCGGCAGAACCACAAGGGTTTCAATTCGCCGGACGGCTACGCGGGCGTGGTCGAGCGGCTGCACGCGCATGGCATCGCACTGCAAGGCTGCTTCGTTTTTGGGCTCGATGACGACAAGCCGGACGTGTTCATGAAGACTGCGGAGTTCGCCGTGGAGGCGGGCATCGACCTGCCGCGCTTCGCCGTGGTGACGCCTTTTCCCAATACGCCGCTCTACAAACGGCTCGCAGCCGAAGGCCGCATTCTGACGAGGGACTGGGAGCTATACGACGCACAGCACGTCGTGTTTCAGCCGCGCCACATGAGCGTGGAGGAACTGCAAGCCGGCATCGAGACCGCCTGGAAACATGCTTACAGTTGGCGCTCGATCGTCCGCCGCATCCGCCGCTCGCCGGCGCCGTGGCCCGTGCGCCTCGGCACGAATCTCGGCTACCGTTTCTACGCGCATCATCTTGGCCAGTTTTACAACTGCGACTGGATCATCGGCTGCGTGCCATCCGCGCCCGTCACACTGAATTCTGTGCCGGAGGCACATCGGAAATTAGTCGGTGGTGGAACCACCGGAACACCGCAAAAAACGAGACGCACCCCGGCAGGGGTGGCGGAATCTTCCCGCGCCCCTGCCGGGGCGCATGCGTCTGGGGATGCGAAACCGGTGGTTTCACCACCGGCAAATCTCCACAGCGCCTCCGGCGCGTTCAGTGACTGATTTCATTCAGACTTTCGACGCGTCCCAATATGAAGCTCACCATCATCCATCCGTGCATCGGGCGCCGCCGCGGCGAACGCGGCTACGTGCGCACCTGGCAGATGGAGCCGCTGCCCGCTGCGACGCTCGCGGGCCTGACGCCGCGCGATGTGGACGTGAAATTTTACGACGACCGGATGGAGACAATTCCCTTCGACGAGGCGACCGATCTCGTGGCGATGAGCGTGGAGACTTACACCGCGAAGCGTGCCTACCAGATCGCCAGCGAATACCGGCGGCGCGGTGTGCCGGTGGTGATGGGCGGCTTTCACCCGAGCCTCTGCCCGGACGAAGTTGCGCGCTACGCCGATGCTGTGGTGACAGGCGAAGCCGAGGAGCTGTGGCCGCGCGTGCTCGACGATGCGCGGCACGGGCGTTTGGAAAAGTTCTATCGCGCCAGTGGCCGCACCGATTTGAGAGGACTGCGGCCCGACCGCTCGATCTTTCGCGGCAAGCGCTACTTGCCCATCGGCCTCGTCGAGGCGGGGCGCGGCTGTCATTTTAAATGCGATTTCTGCGCGGTACAGACGGTCTTTTCCCAAACGCAGACGCGCCGGCCCGCGGACGAAATCCTCGCCGACATCGCGACGTGCAAGGACGGCAAGAAGCTCTTCTTTTTCGTGGACGACAACATCACGTCGAACTTCGCGCAGGCGAAGGAGTTCTTCCGCGCGCTCATCCCGCTGGGTATCCGCTGGGTCGGGCAATCGAGCATCAATGCGGCGCACGACGAGGAGTTCCTCGACCTGCTCGTGCGCAGCGGCTGCCAGGGCGTGCTCATTGGTTTCGAGAGCCTGAATCCGGCGAACCTCGCGGCAATGAACAAGACCTTCAACACCGCGCGCGGCGGCTTCGCGAAGGCGCTGGCGAATCTGCGGAAGCATCGCGTGCGGGTGTATGGCACGTTCGTTTTTGGCTACGACGGCGATACGTCCGCGAGCTTCAACGAGACGGTCGATTTCGCCGAGGAACACGCGATGTATATCGCTGCGTTTAATCACCTCACGCCCTTCCCCGGCACGCCGCTCTACCACCGACTCGCCGCCGAAAAGCGCCTGCGCTACGACGCGTGGTGGCTCGACGACCGTTACAGCTACAACCAAATCCCGTTCACTCCGCACGGTATGAGCGGCGAGGAATTGCAGCGCGGCTGCCTCGGCGCGCGGCGGCGTTTCTACTCGTGGAGAAGCATCGCGCGGCGCGGCTTCGACGTAGTGAACCGGGCGAACGGTTTCATGTGGCGGAATTTTTACCTCATAAATGCCATGCACCGCGGCGACGTGAGCCTGCGCGACTACTACCCACTCGGAGACGAATCATGGCAGGGCCCACTGCTGACCGCAAACTAGGCACGCGCTTCGCCATCGCCACCGAGGCAGACGACGCGGCGATCCGCCGGCTGCTGCGCGACAATCCGATGCGCGGGGCGATCAGCCTCAGCTTCGAGCGTGAGCCGGATTATTTTCGCGGTGCGAATGTCGCGGGTGGTGAGGACGAAACGATCGTCGCTTTCGACGATGGGCGGCTTGTCTGCATGGGCCGTTGCACGCGGCGCGAGTGCTGGGTGAACGGCGCCGCGCGGCGCGTGGGCTATCTCGGCGAACTGCGCCTCGATGCGGCGGCCCGCGGACGCTTCGGCATCCTGCGCGACGGCTACCGCTTCTTTCACGAGCAGCAACGCGACGACCTGGCGGACCTTTATTTTACAAGCATCGCCGCCGACAACGCTCGCGCCCGGCGGCTACTGGAAAATGGTGCGCGCGGACTGCCGAGGTATGGTTTCCTCGCAGAGTTGGACACGGTGCTTGTCGCGGTGCCGCGCCGTCCGCGCGCGACGAAATTGCGAGTCGAGTCAGCGACGCCGGAGCGCGTGCCCGATTTACTCCGAGTGCTGAACGCGCAGCGTCAGCAGCTCGCGACGACGTGGACTGCCGAGCGGCTGCGCGCGCTCGCCGCACACGGGTTGCCGCTGGAGCGTTTTCTCCTCGCGCTCGATGGCGGCGAGGTCGTCGCGTGCGGTGCGCTGTGGGATCAGCGCGCTTTTCGGCAAACGGTGATCCGCGGCTACTCGCAGGCGCTCGCGTTCGCGCGGCCCTTGGTGAATGTCGCACGCCGCGCACTCGGCACACCGCGCCTGCCGCCCGTCAGCTCCGTACTCGCGCACGCGTTCCTTTCGCCACTCGCGTTTGCCGAAGGCGCAGCGGCGTTGCTGCCCACTTTCGTCGAAGCCTTCTTCCCGTTCGCGCGGTCGAGCGGCGTCGATTTTCTCACCCTCGCGCTGCCCTCCGACGATGCGCGTCTGCCCGCGCTGCGCGATCGCTTCTCCACGCGTACCTGGTGCAGCCGCCTGTATCGGGTGGATTGGCCGGATCGCGCCCCGGTTGGGTTTCGCGTGAAAGAAGCGGCGTTTCTTCCCGAGGTGGCCTTGCTATGACACCGACGCCGCCGACGCTGGTCAACGGCCTGCTTCCGCGCGACGGACTTTCCGGCGGGCAGTGCGATGAGATGTATGCGCTGCTCTCGCAGCATTTCGAGGGGGTGACGCGCGAACAATTCCAGCGCGATCTCGCGGAGAAGAATTGGGTTGTGGAAATTCGTCGCGAGGGACGCTTGCTGGGCTTTTCCACGCTCCTGGTGGGCGAGGCGCATGCCGATGGAAACGCCCTCACCGTGATCTATTCCGGCGATACCATCGTCGCGCCCGAAGCGTGGGGATCGTCCGCACTCGCCCGCACCTGGATCGCCGCGGTGAACCATCTGCGCGCGGCCGTTCCCTCGCGCCGCTGCTACTGGCTCCTGCTCACGTCGGGCTTTCGCACCTACCGATTTCTCCCGGTCTTTTGGCGGGAATTCTTTCCGCGTCACGCGGCACCCACGCCGCTGCACGAGCAGTGCCTGCTCGATCATCTTGCAAAGACCCGCTACGGCACCTGGCATGATGCGGCGGCGGGCATCGTGCGCTTTCCCCGTCCGCAAAAGCTTCGCGGGCAGCTCGGTGCGGTGCCCGCCGGACGGGCGGCGACCGCGGACGTGGCTTTTTTCCTCGCTCGCAATCCGGGTCACGCCGATGGCGATGAACTGGCCTGCCTCACGGAAATCAGCGAGCGCAATCTCACCGCCGCCGGTCACCGGATGCTGTCGTGAAGCCAATCGCCGCGCTCGCCAACGGCGCGTGGCTCGCGGCGAGCCTGCCCGCGTGGGTGCGCTTCCGCCGTGCCTTGTGGCGACCCGAGCTGACGCAGCGATGCGTCCTTGGCCGCCTGCTCAGCACCAATGCCGGAAGCGCCTTCGGCCGGGCGCACGGCTTTGGCGAAATCCGCAGCTACGCAGAATTCCGTGAGCGCGTCCCCATCGTGAATTACGACGACCTTGAGCCGTGGATCGCTCGGATCATGCGCGGCGAGCGAGGCGTGCTCACCTGCGAGCCGGTCACGCGGCTCGTTCCCACGAGCGGCTCCACCGGCGGGCGCAAACTTATCCCTTTCACGGCGGGCTTCCAAAACGAGATCAACGCCGCCATCGGCCCGTGGCTGGTGGACCTGTGCCGCATGCACCCGGCGGTGCCATACGGTTCCGCCTATTGGTCGATCTCGCCGGCGATTCCGGCATCCGCCGATGAAGAATCCGCAGTGCCGGTTGGCTTCGACGACGACAGCGCCTATCTCGGCGGATGCAAACAACGGCTAGCCGAGGCGACGTTCGCCGTTCCGTCCTTGTTGCGCCAAATCCCGGATATCGAATGTTCGCGCTACCTCACGGTCCTCTGCCTGTTGCGCGCCCCCGAGCTGCGGCTGATCTCCGTGTGGCATCCTTCATTCCTCGCGCTGCTGTTGGATGCGCTGCCGAAGTGGTGGGAGGAATTGCTCGCCGACCTTGCGCATGGCGGGTGCCGGCGCGCGAGCGCGCTGCCCTGCGAAGTGCGCCGCGTTTTCACCGCCGCGCCGCAGCCGCGCCGGGCAAACGAACTGCGCCGCGCGAACCCGGCGAATCCGCACACGCTTTGGCCGCGCCTGCGCATCGTGAGCTGCTGGGGCGACGGCCAGGCCGCGCTCGCGACCGCCGATCTGCAACGCCGGCTGCCGCAAGCGAGCATCCAGGCAAAAGGCCTGCTGGCCACGGAGGCCGTCGTCTCGATCCCCTTTGGCTCGCATCACCCGGTGGCCGTGACCTCGCACTTTTTGGAGTTTGCGACCGCGCATGGCGAGACGCTGCGCGCTCACGAATTGCGCTCCGGCGAAAGCTACGAGGTGATCGTCACGACCGCGGGCGGCCTGTGGCGCTACCGGCTCGGCGATCTTGTGGAGGTGGATGGCCTGGTCTCGGCCACACCTTCGCTGCGCTTCATCGGACGTGGTGGAAGCGTGTCGGATCTGTGCGGAGAGAAACTCGCGGAGACTTTCGTGACGCGCGCGCTCGCCGCGGCGTGCGCGGCGTGCAGATTCACGCCCCGCTTTGCTATGCTCGCGCCGGAGGCCGGGGCCGCCGGATGCTGGAGTTACACACTGTTTGCCGAGGGTGAAGTGCCACGGGAACTCATCGCCTGCCTCGACACCGAGCTGCGCGGAAATCCGCATTACGCGCTGTGTCGCGATCTTGGCCAGCTCGGCCCGCTGCGCTGCTTCGAGGTGGCCGCCGACGCCTACCGAATTTTCTGTGAAACCAGCGTCTCGGAGGGCCGGCGTTTTGGTGACATCAAGCCGCAGACGCTGTCATTGCGCCACGATTGGCGAAGCCGTTTTGAGGAGCGCTGCCCAAAGCCCATCCCCCGGTGACGAAAGGGAAAAGACGGACTCCGGGCTTGGTTTGTGGGTGGGGCGGTGCTTCCCTTCGCGCCCATGTCGAAAAAACCTGTTGTTCTGATCATTCGCGATGGCTGGGGGATTAATCCCGGCGGGCGCGAGCGCGCGGTGGAAAACGGTGACGCCACGCTGCTCGCGCGCACCCCTTTCCACGACCACCTCTATGCCACGTATCCACACGCGACGCTGAGTGCGAGCGGGATGGATGTGGGCCTGCCGGCGGGGCAGATGGGGAACTCGGAGGTGGGACATCTGAACCTCGGCGCCGGGCGGGTGGTGTATCAGGATCTGACGCGGATCAACAAGGCGATCATCGACGGGGAGTTGGCGACGAATCTGGTGCTGCAGGAGGCGTTTGCGAAGGCGCGAGGGCGGCGGCTGCATTTGCTCGGACTGGTGAGCGATGGCGGAGTGCATTCGCATCAGGAGCACCTCATTGCGCTGGCGGGCGCGGCGAAGGCGGCGGGAGTGACGGACACTCTGGTGCATGCAATCACGGATGGGCGGGACACTTCGCCCAAGGGCGGCGCGGATTATCTGGCGCATGTCGAAGCCGGGCTGCAAGCGAGCGGGGCGCAGATCGCGACGGTCATCGGGCGCTACTTCGCGATGGATCGCGACAAGCGCTGGGACCGCAACAAGCTCGCGTGGGACGCGATTGTGCTCGGGCGCGGACCGGTTTCCAAAGAAAGCCCGAGCGCGGCAGTGCGTCACGCCTACGCCGCCGAGCCGCGGGGCGATGAGTTTCTCCAGCCGATCATTTTCAACCATGTGAATGAGCAGCGGGTGCGCAATGGCGACGTGGTGCTGTGGTTCAACTTTCGCGCGGACCGGGCGCGGCAACTCTCCCTGGCTTTTTTGAAAAAGGATTTCGCGGGGTTCAAGCGCGAGGTGCTGCCGACGGTGCATTACGTGACGCTGACGGAATACGACGAGACCTACGGCGTGCCGGTGGTCTTCGGGCCGCAGTCGCTGAAGAATATCCTCGGTGAAGTGGTGAGCGCGGCGGGGCTGAAGCAACTGCGCATCGCGGAGACGGAAAAATATCCGCATGTGACGTTCTTTTTTAACGGCGGCGTGGAGGAGCCGTTTGCGGGCGAGGAACGGATCATCGTGCCGTCGCCGAAGGATGTGCCGACCTACGATTACAAGCCGCAGATGAGTGCGCCGGAGGTCACGGCGAAAGTCGTCGAGGCGCTGCCGAACTACGACCTGGTGATTTTGAATTTCGCCAACCCGGACATGGTCGGACATACCGGCGTGGTCGAGGCGGGGATCAAGGCGGTGGAAGTGATCGACGACTGCGTGCGGCAGGTGGTGGAGAAAACGCTGGCGCTCGATGGACAACTCATCCTCCTCGCCGATCACGGTAACTGCGAGCTGATGCGCAACCCCGACGGCACGCCGAACACCGCGCATACGACGAACCTCGTGCATTTCATCCACGTCTCGCCGAATCCGGCGGGCGGCAGGATCGAAAGCGGCATCCTCGCAGATGTCGCGCCGACTTTGCTCGCGCTGCTTCGCGTGCCGCAGCCTGCGGAAATGACGGGGAAAAATCGCGCGGTGCGTGGCTGATTATTTTACCGCGCGTTTTTCGAGGAGGTAGGCGAGGAGATCGCTCATTTCCGCCGCGGAGACTAGTTCGCCGAAGGCGGGCGACATGAGCGAAGTTTCGGTTTCCTGGCGCTTGGCGATGTCGCTTTTGGCGATGCGGATTTCCTGCGCGGCGAGGTCGGCAAGGACGAGTTGCGCCGCTTCTTCCCGGCGGAAAAGTCCGCTGACCACGCTGCCGTCTCGCTTCGTGACGACGAGCAGGCGGAAGGCGCGATCGACGTTGCGGCTCGGATCGAGGATGTCTTCGAGCAGGCGGTCGGGGCCGCGCCCGCCGATGCCGTCGAGCTGCGGGCCGATGTTGCCGCCCTTGCCCTCGACCGCGTGGCAGACCACGCAGTTGCGGTTGAAAACATCGGCGCCGCGCGCGGCGTTGGCTTTCGCCGGATCGAAGGTGGCGCGGCGTGCAGCGATGAGTTTGTCGGCCTCAGCGTTGGCCGGCGGGAGTTTTTTGAGAAGCTCGCGCAGGCGCGCGTCTTCCTCCTCGGAGCCGCTGGCGAGCAGGCGATCGACGGTGGCCTTGTCGCGGAGGACGGCGGGCGAGGTCTGGCCTTTTTCAATCGCGGAAAGAAGCACGAGGGCACCGCAGCGGTTCGCGGAGAGCGCGGCGGCAAAGGACTGCTGGAGCTTGAAGGACGCGGTGGGCATGGCATCGGCCACGCGCTGGCAGACGGCGGGGCTGGGGATTTCGCCGAGGCAGACGGCGAGCTTTTCGCGGAGCGCATCCGGCTCCTCGGCGTTGGCGAGAGCCGTGCCGAGGGTGGCGAGCAGGGGCAGCGTGGCGGCTTCGCCTGCGGCCGGATCGGAGCGCATGGCGAGCAGCGCCCGGGCGGCGGCGGCGCGGGAGTCGGGGTCGTGTTTGCGCTCGGTGAACCACGCCGTGAGCTGCGGGCGGAGGGCGGTCAGTTTCAAAGTGCGCGCGAGTTCCGCGGCGACGAGCTGGCGCTTCGGTGCGCCGCCCAGACCGGTGAGGGCGAGGGCGGGCAACTCGGGCTTGAAGCGTCCGACGGCCAGCCAGGCGTAGGCGGCGCCGGTGTCGCCGTCAGTGATTTCGAGGTAGCCGGTGTGGCCTTTGAATTCGTCGAGCGTCCACTCGATGCGTTGCGCAGTGTCGTTGCGCGGCGGCGCGGCTTCGCGCAGCACCCGGCCGTCCGCGGCGTCGCGCAGGCGGACGAAATTCTTCTTTGCCGCCGGCTGATCCGGCGGTCCGTCGTGACCGCAGAGGTAAAAGCGGAGCGTGCCAGCGAGCGGAAATGCCGCGCTGCGGAGCACGCCGGTGAGTTGCTCGCCGCGCGGAAAGCTGGAGATGACCTGCGCCTTTTGCCCGTCGGCACAAGTGCGCTCCTGCACGACCCACGGCGGCTGGGTCGCAGGCTGGCCGTCGAGATTTTGCGCGGTCCAGCCGGCGCTGCTTTCCTCGCTCTCGAGGAGCGCGTTGGCGACTTCGGTACCCCAGGCGCGGAGCGCGGCGTTTGATGGGATGCCGCGCTGGACGAGGGCTTCAACCACGCTCTGGAGGACGGCCGCCTGGGCGTCGAGGTCGCCGGCCAGGCGCTGGCGGGTGAGAATGGAAAGCGCGTCGAGGCGCTCAGCGGGGAGGTTTTTGGCGAGGCTGGGCAGTTGTTTGGCGAGCACCTCCGTGGGGACGGCGATCTTTTCAAACAGCGCGAAGCGGAGCAGCGCCGTGGCTTCGCCGGGCACCGCGAGCATGATCTCGAGCAGCGGGCGAAGGTCGTTTGCGCTGAGCCCGTCGAGCGCGAGGCTGGCCGCAACCTGCGGCGCGCGGAGCTGATCGCGCAGGGCGATGCGCGTGGCGTGGATGAGGTGGTCGTCCTCAGCCGGCGCACGGCGCAGGAGATCGAGCAACGGGCGGAAGTTCTCCACGGCCGGCTGTGCGCCGAGGACCTCCGCGGCGCAGCGGGCGACGAGCGCATCGGAATCGCCCAAAGCGGTGCGGGCGGCAGCGGCGAGTACGGCAAGGTCTTTGGCGGAAGGTGCGGGCACGGTCTGCGCGCACCATTCTCGTGCGAGGCGCAGCGCGTGAGTGCGGACGAGGGCGTCAGCATCCTGCATCGCGGCGACGAGCGTCGCCGAATCAAGCGCGCCCAGGCGGTGCAGCGCCCAGAGCACATTGGCTTTTTGCAAGCCATTCGCCGGCGTGCCGAGCGCAGTTTTGAGCGGCGCGAGGGCCGCGCTGCCGTGCACGTCGCAAAGCTCGTTGAGCGCGAGCGTGCGGCGGGTGGGATTGCCGCTGCCGAGTTCGCTCACCAGCCCCGCGAGATCGAGCGGCAGCGCGGTGCCGGGCGCGTCGCCTTTGCCCCCGCGCCAGACCACGCGCCAGAGACGCCCGCGCTCGCGATCGCGACCGGGGTGGGTGAGCGGGACTTCGTAGTGCCCGATGATCTTGTTGTAAAAGTCCGCGATGTAGAGCGCGCCGTCCGGCCCCCAGCTCAGATCCACCGGGCGGAACCACGGATCGTCAGTGCTGAGAAAATCAGGGAGCTCCTTCCCCTTCGACGACGAGCCGTGCCAGGTGATCGCGTCGTGGTTGATCCGGCTGGTCTGCACGTTGCCGACGAACATGTGGTTCTGCCACTCCGCCGGCCACGCCGGATCACTCACGTAGATCGGCGCACAGATCGCCGTGCTGCCGTGGGAGTGCGTGATTGTCTGCGGCGCGAAACCGAGGCCGTCGTGCGGTTTGCCAAAGCTCGGGTAGTAGCCGCCGCGCAGCAACTGGTAGATCGGCGAGCTGTGGCAGTCTGCGCTGAAGAGATTCCCGCGATCGTCCCAGCACAGCCCGAACGGATTCACCTGCCCCCAAGTGTGCCCCTCGACGCGCGAGCCGTCGAGCCGCACGCGCCAGGTGTTGCCGCTTTGGATGTGCAGCTCGCTGCCGTCGCGTCCGCGCAGCGTGCTCTCGTTGTTGAAGCCGTGGGTGCCGTAAAGCCAGCCGTCCGCCCCGCGACGGAACGACGAGAGATTGCCATGCGTGTCGCGCTCCCAGCCGAGCGGGCCGAAGAGCACCTCGCGTTTGTCTGCCCGTCCATCGCCGTCGGTGTCCTCCATCAGCCAGATGTTCGGGATCGCCCAGACGACGCATTTCCACGTCAGCTTGCCGCCCGCGCCCGGCGAACGAAAAGGATACAGGCCCGTCGGGATATTCAGTCCGTCGGCAAAGATCTCCATTTTTCGCGCGCGCCCGTCCGGCCCGAAGTCGGAGAAAATCCGCACGCTGTCACGGCCCGGCGAGCCGTCTTTGATCGCGAAAGGGTACTCGCGCGACTCGGTGATCCAGAGTCGCCCGAGCACATCCCACTGCATGTTCATCGGCTTGCGCAGCTCCGGCTCGCTGGCCACGAGCTGGATCTCGAAGCCCGGTGGCAGATGGAAAGCCGCCCGCTCCTGTTCCGGCGGAAGCGGTTCGGTGGGGCGGACGAGTTCCTGGAAAGGATCCGCCGCGATTGCCGAAGCGGCGAGGCTGGCGAAGGCCAGCAGGCGGAGGGAGGGGGTTTTCATGGGTGGGGATGGGGTTGCGAGGACTTGCGGGCAATTTCTGCGTTCGGACAAGCGGAAAGGAGTACCGATTCTTGGCAAAATTCGCGGGCGGGTGGGTGGGCCTGCCGATCTGAGCCACTACCTGAGGACGACGGTGAACCCCGTCGCTGCTCAACGATACCACTCGTCGCCGCGGGAGTCCGTATGAGCGGCCACGAGTTTCGTATCCGGCGCGTCGGTGATGAGCACGCGGGTGCCGATTTCGACGGTATTGAAGAGTGTGATGACATCGCGCGAACGCATGCGGATGCAGCCGTAGCTGGCCGGTTGGCCGATGAATTTCTCCTGCGGCGTGCCGTGAATGTAGATGCCGCGCGAGCCGGCGCTGCCGCCGCCGAGGCAGAGCACGCGGGTGACGATCGGGTCGCGACCCGGCGAGTTCGCGGCGACGATTTCGCCGGTGAAATGCAGCCCTTTGAAAACCGCGCCCGCGGGCAGTTTCGCCCCCACTTTGCGCTCGATGCGGAAAGCGCCGAGCGGCGTGCGGTAGCTGCGCGCCTGGGTGCCCACGCCGAATTTCGAGGTCGAAACGGCAAACTCCGCCCGGCGCGCGCCACCCTCGATCACGGTCATCGTCTGGCGTTTCACGCTGATCACGATCTCCCGGGCCGGCGGGGTCGTCGGGGAGGCGCAGCCGATGGATGTGGTGAAAACGCAGGAGATGGCGAAAAGCGGGAGGCTATGGATTCTCACGGCGCGTTCCATAGCAGCACCGCGGACCTCGCCAATGGCGGAAGTGTCACAATCCAGTGACAAGACGGGACGCAGATGGACACAGAATTGTTACATCAAGCCATTTGTCCGCTTCGCAAGGGCGGCGCATGGTTACCGCGTTCGCCCGGCTTCGGGGGAAAACGGACGAACAAAACCAGGGCGTGACGCCGGTTGGGGAACCGGTGTCATCAGGGGGAAAACGAGCCCGCTTCGGCACCAGCCGGAGCGGGCTTCTTTTCTAAGAAGCGCAAGCTTTCATCCGTCTGCCATTCGTGAGCCTCGGCGCATCTCCAAAACCACTGTTGCCCACCGTGCTCGCGGCCTGACACCATTCCTCTGCGTTCTCCTGACCCCAGAAACCTCTGCCTATGAAACCCCGTCTCCTCCTCTCGTTCGCCGCCGTCCTCGCATTCGGTCCGCTGGTGCGCGGGGAAAACGAGGTCGGCTTCATTGAAAAGTTCGCGCTCGCTTCGGATCGCGAGGCGGTGCTGGGGCAGCTTATTCCGGGGAGCGAAGAGTTTTACTTTTTCTCGGCGCTGCATTTTCAAAACAGCGCGCAAAAGCAAAAGCTGGCGGCGATCATGGACGCTTGGGCGAAGCGGTTTCCGAATTCGCAGCAGCGGCGGGTGATTGAGAATCGCGAGGCGCTGCTGGGCTACGATGCCGATCCGCAGGCGACGCTGAAGTTTCTGCGGGAGCGGCTGAATTTGCAGTTCAACCACCAGCAGGAGGCGCGGGACCAGAAGCCCGATCTGCCGGTGGCGCTCGATCAGAAGCTGATCGCGCGGGAGGTTTTTCAGCGCGAAGCCATTCTCGCGGCGGATGATCTGAGCCAGTGCAGCGAGGCGGCGATTGAGGAATTCATCCGCACGAAAACGCAGCTCAAGCCGGCGCATGTGCGCATCGTGCTGTCGCGGCTGAAGCGGCCGGATTTGCCGAACCTGGTGGACTACATCGCGGCGGATTTGCAGACGAAGGAGAGCCGCGGGTTTGGCGAGTTTGAAATCCATCGCGCGCTGCTGCCGGAGCAGCTCGACGATCTGGCGAAGCGCATCCCGACGTTGCTGGAGAATCAGGCGTTCGTCTTCGCGCGGCTGCGCAAGCTCGCGCCGGGCGCGGATGCGGACGCGGAGTTCGATTCCGTCGAGCGCGAGGCGTGGCTGGAGCGGACCTGGGCCTACGCGGTCAAACTGTCACCGGTCTTCAATTCTCTGAAGGCAAACCTGCTCTACCAGCGGCTCCAGCTCGACCGCACGCGCGGCACCTATGACGAGGCGCGCTTTCTCGAATACCTCAAATTGCCGCGCCGCACGGGCTACATGAACCCGAAGTATCTCGACGCGCCGGAGCAGCAGCGCGGGGCCGTCGATCTCGGCGCAAACTTCGCC
>JBBQCM010000057.1:0-40576 GCA_038318725.1 Chthoniobacterales bacterium | reverse complement strand
CTGCTGCTCCTCGACGAGCCCGCGAGCGGCCTCGATCCGCGCGCCCGCATCGAGATGCGCGAGCTGCTGAAGGAGCTGCAGACCATGGGCAAGACGATCATCGTCTCCTCGCACATCCTCCATGAGCTGGCGCAGTTTTGCACCTGCATCGGCATCGTCGAGCGCGGCGAGATGGTCGCGAACGGCTCGCTCGCCGACATCTACCGCGCGCTCAGCCTGCGCCGCACCATCCATGTGCAGCTCGCGAATCCATCGCCCGACTTGCTGGCAAAAATCCGCGCCATCCCGCATGTCGCCAGCGTGGACGAGCAGCCCGACCGGCTCGGCGTGCAGCTCCGCGAGGACGAGATGAGCGTCGAGGATCTGCTCGACGCCATGCACGCGCTCGGCGCCCGCATCCGCATGTTCCAGCCGGACGCGATGGATATGGAGACGGCGTTCATGAAGCTGACCGAAGGGAAGACGGCGTGACCGCGCTGCTTCGCTTCTTTTCCTTCCCGCTGCTGGCGAAGGAACTCACCGAGGCGGCGGCGCGGCGGCGGACGTATGTGCTGCGGGTGGTTTATGGCGCGCTGCTCTTCGCGGTCTTTGCGGCGAATGCCCCGCGCTGGCTGTGGCGCGGGAGCTACGATCCGCTCTCGGTCATGGGCGCGGGGCGGGAGATGTTTGAGAGCATCCTGTGGCTCCAGTTTATCGGCATCGCGCTCTTTCTGCCGGCGATGATGTGCGGGCGTATCGCCGAGGAAAAGGAGCGCGACTCGCTGGTGCTGCTCTTTCTCACCGACCTGCGCCCGTGGTCCATCGTCCTGCAAAAATATCTCGGCGGCCTCGTGCCGATGCTCTCCTTTCTCCTCCTCGCGATGCCCCTCGCCGCCGTCGCCTACGCCTTCGGCGGCGTGACCACCGGCATGCTCGCGGTCGGCCTCTGCACGCTGCTCCTAACCTGTCTGCAAATCGGCGCGCTCGCGCTGATGTGCTCGGCTTGGTGCCGCACCACAGTTTCCGCGCTGCTGTCCACGTATTTGCTGAGCGTGGCGCTCTACGTCGGACCGGTCGCGGGTTACGCGCTCTCTGGCGTGCTTCGCTATCACACGCTCGGCCCTAACACGGACGACGCCATGTTTTTCCATCTCCCGCCGCTTCTTTATAGCCAAAGTTTGGACCCGAGGTGGTACTCCAAGCCAGGCTTGGATCTCATCCCGCGCAGCCTCGCCATCTTCGCCACGATCTTCCTCTTTCTCCTCCTCGCCCGCGTCTTCCTCGTGCGCCGCGCCTTTCTCCCGCCGTCCAGTTTCTTCCTCCGCCTCTTCCGCCGGCTTGATGGCCTGATGCACCGCGCGAACTGCATCACCGGCCACCGCATGCTCCTCCGCGAGGGCCGCAGCCTGCCCGACGACGACCCCATCGCCTGGCGCGAGATGACCCGCAAGGCGCTCGGCAAAGTCCATTACCTCGTCCGTATCCTCACCGCCATCGAGCTGCCCGTCATCGTCGTCTGCGCCCTCGCCTCGCTTTCGATGAACGAATACCGCGGGCAAAACGAAATGCTCCCGATCGTCGCCGCAATCACCGGCACGCTGGCCGTGCTTGCGCTCAGCGTGCAGGCGGCGAATACCATCGTGGCCGAGCGGGTGCAGCAGACGCTCGAAGTGCTCCTGACCACGCCGCTCGCCGCCCGCGAGATCGTCCTGCAAAAGGCGCGCGTGCTCCGCCGTTTCATGCTCGTGCTAGCGGTGCCGCTGCTGACGATCTTTGGCTCGGAGTGCTATCTTGAGTGGGGCCTCGTGCCGCAGCACGGGGGCAACAAGGACAGCCCGCTCATCTACATCGTGTGCGTGCTGCTGACGCTCGGCATTTATCTCCCGCTGACCGCGTGGCTCTCGCTGTGGATCGGGTTGAAAATGCGGTCCCGTTTCAAGGCGATCCTCACCGCGCTGGCGGCGATCGTGGCGTGGTGCGCGGTGCCGGTTATCGCGATGCCTTTTCTGGCGAACTATGTCCGCGGCAATGGGTGGGAGCGTGATCTTATCCGTTGCATGATCTTGATCCTGTCACCGATCTTCGTCCCGGCTGTGAATGAGGAATCCAACCTGGGCAGAATCCCGTGGTCTGGTGACTGGAAAACGGAGTTCCCTGCTTTTCCGTGGCTCGTCATCGCGGTGAATTTCACCTTCTACGCCGCGCTCCTTTTCCTTTTCCGCCACCTCGCCCTCTCCCGCGCCGACCGCTACCTGCGGCGGTGAGCGCCGGCTTCGGTGGGCGCGCCGCATCGCGCAGAGCGCATCCAAAAACAACCGCCGTCATTCTGAACGGAGTTCCGGGAGACTTTGCGAGCGGGACGGAGTGAAGAATCGCTGACAGAAATGCGGGCGGAGGCGGTGCGAGGGAACACGCGTCATCACTCCTGCCGCCTCCGCCCGCGGGACAGTCAGCGGTTCTTCACTCCGCCTTTGTCGCAAAGCCTCCAAAGGCTCCGTTCAGAATGACGGCGTGTTTTGCATTCGCTTCGCGCCGAATGTCCGCCGCGGCCCGCGCGTGATCGCCCTTGGAACGCGCGCGGCCTTTCACCTACGCTCCCGCGCACATGTCCGGCGCCCGCCTTTTACTCCGCGTCCTTTTCGCGCTCGTGTTGCTCGGCGCGGCGCGCGGGGAGGCGCTGGAGGTGCAGCAGGTGCTGTGGGGGTTCGATGGGCGGGTGGTGCCGGGGCGCTTCAATCCGGTGTCCGTGCTGGTGGCGAATCGCGGCGGAGCGGCGTTTGACGGGGTGCTGACGCTCGCGCCGACGCTCGGCTTCGGCGGGTCGCGTGGGGCGGCGTATGTGCAGCCGGTTTTCATCGGGCCGCAGAGCGCGCGGTGGGTGCAGTTCGAGGCGTTCATCGGGGCGGGGCCGGAGGAATTTTCGCTCATCTGGGGACGCGGGGCGAAGGAGCGCGAGGTCTTTGACCGGCAGCTCCCGACCGGCCCGCCGGCCTGCGTGTGGCTGGTGGATGCGAACGACACTTTTGCGCGGCCCGGCCCCTTCAAAGCCTTTCCCGATCAGCTTTTCCCGACGACGGTCGCCGCGACCGACGGGCTCGACGCGGTGATCCTCGACTACGCGCCGCGCTGGGAGGAGGCGCGGCGCGCGGCCTTTCTCGACTGGCTGCGGCGCGGCGGCACCGTGCATGTGGTGCAGGGCGCGAATGGTGAACTGCCCGTCTTCGCCGAAACGCTCGCGGTGCTGAATGGCGACGGCGAAACGACGCGCGTCGGCGCGGGGCAGGTCGTGCGGCATCGCGTGCCGCGCACGGAGCTGACGGAGAAAACGCTGACCGCGCGCGGCTTTCCCCCGCGCGAACTGAAGACGCCGCAGAACCCGGCCATCCACAATCTCGAGGAAACGCTTTACCAGCGGCTCGCCTCGCTGACGCGGCCGAAGGTGAGCTGGTGGCTGTTGAACGCGCTTACGTTTCTTTACATCGCCGTCATTGGCCCGGTGTCGTACCGCACCGCGCGGCGGATGGATTACCGCTGGGCGATCGGCGGCTTCCTCGCCGTGGTCGCGCTCTTCGGGCTGGCGTTTTCGATCATCGGCCGGCGCGGTTATGGCGAAAGCCAGACGGTGCATTCGCTCGCCATCGCCCGCTCGCTCGGCGGCGCGCGCTGGGATGTGACGCAATGGCTGAGCGCCTTTGCCACGAGCAGCGGCCAGTACACGCTGACCCACGCCGCACCGGCGAACCTGTATGCGACCTCGACTTCTGGCGACACGGCGGCCGGACAGATTCTCAACGGGAAGGACGGAAAGATTCTCGCCGAGATTCCGCTCTTCTCGTCGCGCGCGTTCACGCATCGCGGAGTGATGCAAGGGGACGATCTCGGAGTGACTGTGGAAAATTGGGAGACGCAATCCGGTGTGCTCAAGACGTTCGTCATCAAGCCCGGCCCCGGCTTCCCGAGCGCCACGACCGACGTGGTCGCGCTCTATGAAAACCGCATCTACGAGTTGACCAGGAATGGAGCCAACTACACGCTCAAAGGCAGCGGCGTCGCGCTCGCCGAAGCGCTCCAGCACGACAAACTCCAGCAGTTGAGCAATAACTTCAGGTACGGCAGCGACGACCGGACTCCCGAGGTGCGGTTGCGCGAAGTCATCCCGCTGCTCCAGGCCCGCGCCTTCGGCACGAGCCAGATTACCCCGGAACTCCCCGAGCGCCCACTGCTCGCGAACCAGCTCCGGCTCTTCATCGCCGCGCCCGCCCCGCCCGGCTTTCACATGCAGGGCCGGGGCTTCGCCCGCGAAAATGGCGTGGTGCTTTACGTGCAGGATGTCTTTCAGCCATGAACGCGCGCTTCGCAGCCTCCGCATCCAAAAACACCCGTCATCCTGAACGGAGTTCCGGGAGTCTGCGCCCGGAGCGCAGTGAAGGATCGCTGACTGAAAAGCGGGCGGAGGCGGCGGGAGTGACGGCGCGCAATCCCTCCCTCCGCCTCCGCCCATTTACAGTCGGCGGTTCTTCACTCCGCCATTCTCTCAAAGCCTCCAATTGGCTGCGTTCAGAATGACGGCGCTTTTTTCTAAATGACCCACATGGACCCCGAAACCGTCATCGCCATCCAAAACCTCTCGCACCGCTACAAGACGCACCAGGCGCTGAGCGGCGTGAGTTTCACCGTCCAGCGGCAATCCATCCACGGCTTTGTCGGCCCGAATGGCGCAGGCAAAACCACGACGCTGAAAATCCTCGCCACGCTGCTCAAGCCGCAGGCCGGCAGCCGCGCCGGCGTGCATGTCTTCGGCCAGGACATCGTGCTCCAGCGCAACAATGTGCGCCGCCGGATGGGCTTCATGCCGGATCACTTTTCGATGTACCGGCAGATGAGCGTCTTCGAGTATCTCGATTTCTTCGGTGCCGCCTACGGGCTCGGGCAGGCGCAGCGCGACAAGATCATCGGCGACGTGCTCACGCTCACGGACATGGCCGGACGGCGCGACGACCTCATCAGCGGCCTCTCGCGAGGCATGCAACAGCGCGTCTCGCTGGCCCGCGTGCTGGTCCACGATCCCGATCTCCTGCTCCTCGACGAACCGGCCAGCGGGCTCGATCCGCGGGCGCGCATCGAGCTGATGGAGATCCTCGAGGAGCTGCGGCGGCTGGGCAAAACCATTTTCATCAGCTCGCACATCCTCAGCGAACTGGCGACGCTCTGCGACCATGTGACGATCCTCGATCGAGGCGCGGTGAAATACACCGGCACCATGCGCGGCCTCATTGCGAACACCGACGGCGCGAGTGCCATCTACCACCTGACCCTTGCCGTCGAGCACCAACCGACCAGCGAGGCCCTCGCCCGGCTGCCCGGCATGCAGCGGATCACTCCGCCGCTGCCGAATGAACCCCGCTACACGCTGACCTTTGACCGCGCGCAACTCCCGCTGAACACCATCCTTCAAACCGCGCTCGGGACGGGCGCGCAGATCGTCAGCTTCGCCGAGGACGTGAAGCATTTGAACCAGGCCTTCATGGATCTGACGGAGCCGGGAGTCGGCGCGTAGGGGAAAGGATGAAGGATGAAGGCGGAATGATGAAACCTGAGACCTGAATTCCGCGCGGCGAACTTTTCATCCTTTTCCCCATGACCTCGCCGCTTCTCGCCCTCTTCGCCCGCTCGCTGCGCGAGGACACGCGGGCGAAAAGCACCTACTGGGCGCGCGCCGGGCTGGCCGCCTTTTTCCTGCTGATCCTGCTTACCATCGCTGCGGTCAACCGCTCGCAGGGTGCGCCGGGGCTGATCTTTTTCAGCGCGATCATCTCGCTCCAGATGGTCTGCATCACGCTCGTCGGGCTGATCTTTTTTGCGTCCGCGATCGCCGAGGAAAAGGAGGAGGAAACGCTCGGCCTGCTGCGCATGACGAACCTTAATCCGCTCTCGATCCTCCTCGGGAAATCGACGAGCCGGCTCTGCGGCGCGCTGCTCCTGCTCGTCGCGCTGCTCCCATTCACGCTGCTCGCCATCACCCTCGGCGGCGTCTCGCTCGCCCAGATTCTGGCCTGCTACTGCACGCTCGGAGCGTACACATTTTTCCTCTGCAACCTCGCGCTGTTCTGGTCGGTCATCGCGGCGACGACCGCCCGGGCCGTGCTCTTCACCGTCTTCACGCTGACCCTTTTTTTCACCGGTGGCTGGCTGCTCGAAATTTTCCAATCCGTGCTGCGCGACCACGGCTGGATGAGCGTGGAATCAGCGGCGGGAAAACTGCTGATCGCGTTCACCGACGACCTCGCCGCGGCCTCGCCGATCACCCGGCTCTGGGAAATTCTGCGGACCAGCTTTTCTGGCGCACCCGCGGGCTGGCAGGTCTGGAGCAATATTGCGCTCGGCTTCGCCTGTTTCCTGGCGGCGTGGGCGGCCTTCACCCGCTGCGCGGATCGCGCCGCCGATGGCGCGACGGAGGCCAGCCCGCGCCGCCGCTTTCTGGGCATCCGCTTCCGCCGTCCGCCGCGGCCGTGGAAAGACGCGCTGGCTTGGAAGGATTTCCATTTTCTCTCCGGCGGCACGCCCGGCTTCGTCGTGCGGCTGCTGTTCTACGGCGGGCTGGTGGTGTGCATGATGATCGCCTCCGCACAAGCCACGCCGGGCCAGGCCATGTGGCATACGCTGGCCAACTCACTCGCCGGCTTCGCATTTCTTCTCGAGTTGGCCGTCCTCGCCTCCCGCGTCTTTCGTACGGAACTCAGCGCCCAGACCTGGTCGAGCCTCGCGCTGCTCCCGCTGACCGTCAGGCAGATCGCCCGCCGCAAGCTGCTCGGCGGTCTGCTCGCGACCGTGCCCGCCGCCGTCACGATGCTGCTCGCGACCGCCTTGAGCCTGATTTTCATTCCAAGCAACACGATGGGCATGTCGTCGGGGATGGTCATCACTTCCACAGCAGCGGGCTGGATCTCCACCCTCTTCATCATCCACCTCATCGCCTTCCTCTCGCTGCTGCTAAAACGCGGCGCGCTCGCCCTCGGCTTCGTCATCGCTTACGCGAGCCTGACGATCATCCAGATCCTGTCGATGGCGGTAATCTTCGGTCTCGGCGGCTTCGGCGGTAGTTCCGTGGCGAACCTCACGAGCCGCATGATGATCGGTCCCATCCTCTCGTCCGTCGTCTATCTCATCGCGATCTTCGTCCTCTATCGCGCGATCCTCGTGCGTCTCGAGACTGCCGCCGCCGAAGCCTGACCGGCCCTTGATTCCTCGCCCATGACCTCCCCGCTGCTCGCCCTTTTCGCCCGCTCACTGCGCGAGGACACGCGGCTGAAGATGACTTATTTCGCGCGAGTCGTGCTGGTCACGATGATCCTCCTTTTCATGTTCAGCATCGAGGCCGAGATGGGCTGGCGCAATGGGCCCGGGCTGCAGTTTTTCAGCACGGTCATGGTCATCGATTGCGTGTTCATCGTGCTCGCGGGGTGCGGCTGGTTTGCGTCGGCGATCACTGAGGAAAAGGAGGAGATGACGCTCGGGCTGCTGCGCATGACGAACCTCAATCCGCTTTCCATCCTGCTCGGCAAATCCACCAGCCGGCTGTGCGGCGCGCTGCTCCTGCTGGCGGCGCAACTGCCTTTCACGGTGCTGGCGATCACGCTTGGCGGCATCTCGCTCGGCCAAATCGGCGCGGCCTATTGCACGCTCGGCGCGTTTCTCATCTTCCTCGCCAATCTCGCGCTGCTCGCCTCGGTGGTCTGCAAACGCAGCGCCGGAGCCGCGGCGCTGACCATCCTCGCGCTGGTCGTTTTTTTTGCCATCGTGCCGCTGCTGAACTGGATTGCGCATCTGCCGGCGCAGCTCGGGATGATGGCGCGGGATGCCGCGTGGGTCACGGCCCTGGATCATCTCGCCGACCTCGCGCTCGTGGCTTCGCCGTTTTACCGGCTGACGCAGATCCTCGCCACCGGCTTTGACGAGAGCATTTTCGGCTGGCAGGCCGCGAGCAATCTCGCGCTCGGCGCCGGCTGCTTCCTCCTCGCGTGGGCGGTCTTCGATTTTTTCTGCGACGAGCAGCAGGAGAGCGCCCCGCGGCGCGGTGGGGTGCTCCGGCGGCGGCGTTTCCTGCGCCGGTTGGGGGCGAGCCGCGCGTGGAAGCGGGCGCTGGCGTGGAAGGACTTCTATTTTCTCGCCGGGGGCAAAGTCTGGATGTTCGGAAAATACCTCATCTATGGCCTGCCGCTGCTCGCCATGGCCTGCTGGCCGGAGCGCTGGGGCGGCCCGCCGCCGCAGGTGATGTTCGGCTTCATCGCCATGTGGGTCATGGCGGTGCTCTTCGTCATCGAACTGGCTTTTGCGGCAGCCAGTATTTTCAAGGTCGAACGCCAGGCCCACACGCTTTCCACTCTCGCAGTGCTGCCGATGTCCCTGCAGCGTCTCGCGCTCCATAAGATCCTCGGCATCCTTCCGGCGCTCCTGCCGACGGTCACGTATTTCGCCGTCGGCTTCATCTGCGCTGCGCCTTCGTTCTTTCGGGAGATCCAGCATGTCGATCTCTCCCGTCGCGGTGATGTCACGGGGCTGGTCTTGATTTTCTACTTCTGCGCCCAGAGCGTCTTTTTTCTCTACCTCACGGCCAATCTTTCCCTCCGGGTGAAACGCGGGGCGCTCCCGCTGGCGATCGCGGTCCAGTTCGTTCTCCAGTTCTTCCTCAGCATCTCTTTCGTCGCCACGATTCGCGACGAGTGGGCCTTCGCCCCGCTCATCGTCCTGACGGTCTTCGCCGTCTTCTTCCTTCATCACGACACTTTCCAGCGCCTCGAAACTCTCGCTGCCGAGGAGTGAAGGCGTCCTGAATCTTGACCGCGCAGGTTCTTCCCGACGTAATCGCGGCATGCCTTCCCTCACTGCCACCGACCCGGAGCGGACGATCGAGTTTGAGTTCGTCCGCGCCACCGAGAACGCTGCGCTCAACGTCATCCACTGGCTCGGGCGGGGGGAGAAAGAACTGGCGGATGCGGCGGCGTGCGATGCGATCTACGGCGTGTTTGATCTCGTGGATATCGCTGGGGAGGTGGTGATCGGCGAGGGCATCAAGGACAACGCGCCCGGCATTTTTCTCGGCGAACAACTGGGCACCTGGCGACCGGGTTCGCCGCGCTTCGACATCGCGCTCGATCCCGTGGACGGCACCACGAACACCGCCTACGGCCTGCCCAACGCGATCTCCTGCATGGCCGCGAGCGAGCGCCACGAAGGCGAGGAACACGCGATGAAAAACCTCCCGACGTTTTACGCCACGAAAATGGCTTACGGCCCCGAGGTCGTGCGCGCCATCGCTGGCGGCATGGAGCCACTGCAGCTCGACGACCCGCTCGAAGTCACCCTCGCCCGCGTGGCCAGGGCGCTCGACAAGCGCGTGCCTGAGCTGGTGGTGATGACGCTCAACCGCCCGCGCCACGCGGAGTTTATCGCCCAGGTGCGGAAGTGCGGCGCAGCGCTGCGGCTGATCAGCGATGGAGACATCACCGCCGGGGTCTCGCCGTCGCTCGCGGATTCCGGGGTCGATCTTTTCTACGGCATCGGCGGCTCGCCCGAGGGCATCCTGACCGCCGCCGCGCTCAAGGCGCTGGGCGGCGACATGCTCCTGCGCATGTGGCCGCGCGATGACGCGGAGCGCGCCGAAGTGCTGAAAGAAACGAGTGCTGAGGATCTGGCGCGCGTCTGGACGACAGATGAACTCGTGCGCGGGCGCAGCGCGATTTTTTGCGCGACCGGGATCAGCGACAGCCCGCTCCTGCCCGGCGTGCGGACGATTGGGAAAAAGGCGATCACCCACTCCATCCTCATGCGCGCGAAGAGCCGGACGGTGCGCTACATCCGCGCGGTGCATGACCTCGAGACAAAAACCATCCATCTGCGCAGCGTCGCGCAGGATGCGAAGATCTGACCCTCGGGGATTTCGGGCTGGTTGACGGCTGGTTTACGGCACGAGCAGCACCGTGAGTCTCTTCGGTCCATGCGCACCGAGGACGAGGATGCGCTCGATGTCCCCGGTCCGGCTGGGGCCGCTGATAAAGGAGATGAAGCTCGGATAGGCCGCACGGTATTTTTCCGCGAGCCGCTCAAACGCGGCGGAGAGATCGGCGACAACCTGATCGCGGCGGGCGATGACCACATGATGCGGCGGCAGGACGCTGAGCGCACGTCCGCCGGAGCTGCGCGCGGTGACGCAGACCGAGCCGGTTTGGGCGATGAGCGATTCGCATTCGGTGAGTCCGGCGTCGCAGGTTTCCAGGGCGTGCGGGTCGTAGCCGCTGTCGAGATGGAGCAGGGTGAGCCCGGCGGGAAGGTCGGCCGCGACCGCATTGGCCAGCGCGCCAGCGTGGAAGGCGAGCCGCTTCCAGCCGTTTTCCCGCGCCAGTCCGGCGAGGTGCTGCGCCGCGTCGGCGGGCGAGGCGCATTGGCAAAACTCGGTGCGCAAACTTTCCGACCGCTCGGCAAAAAGCGCGATCTGCTCCTCCATCGACGGCCCCACTGGCGGCAGCCACTCGCGAAACGGCGCGGTGACGGTGTGCGTCGCCGGCTTCGACGGAATCTCGTGATGCCGCGGTGCCGGCACGCGCAGCGCTTCCGTAACCCGCGCCAGCATCGCCTTGCGGTCGCCGTTCATTTGCGCGCCGCCTTTCGCTCCTGCCAGTAGTCGTGAAAGGACTGCGGCGCAGCCTCGGGAAAGTCGCGTGTTTTCGTCCACGCGCCCACCGGATCGAGTGGCGTGCCCATCACGAGCCGGTGCATTTTCTGTCCGAGTGGCGCGAGGCGCATGGCGATCTTGAAGGCCCACGGGCGCTTCATCAGCTCTACATAGCCGAACCAGATCAGCCGCTCCCACCACACTTTATTTTCCGCGACGGCATTGCGGCGGTTGTGGAGGAGGTGATGATGGATGTCGATTTTCACCGGGCAGGCCTCGGTGCAGGCGCCGCAGAGCGACGACGCGCCACTGAGATGCTTCCAGTCCTGCAAGCCGCGAAAATGTGGCGTGATGACCGAGCCAATCGGCCCCTGATAGGTCGTGCCATAGGCGTGGCCGCCGATGTTTTTGAAAATGGGGCACACGTTCAGACACGCGCCGCAGCGGATGCAGTGGAGCGCATCGCGCTGCTCGGCGTCGGCGAGGAGGCGGGTGCGGTGGTTGTCGAGGAGGACGACGTGGAATTCCTCCGGCCCGTCGATCTCGCCCGGCTGGCGCGGGCCGCCGTACATCGAGTTGTAGCAGGTCAAGTGCTGGCCGGTGCCGGCGGTGGCGAGCATCGGCAGGAGCAGCGCGAGATCGGCGAGTTTTGGGACCATTTTCTCGATGCCGATGAGCGCGACGTGAATCTTCGGCAGCGCCGTGGTCAGCCGCGCGTTGCCCTCGTTTTCGGTGATCGAAATCATCCCCGTCTCGGCGACGATGAAGTTGCCGCCCGAGATGCCCATGTCCGCTTCGAGGTAATGCCGGCGCATGAACCGCCGTGCGATCATCGTCAGTTCCTCCGGTGAATCCGTCTTCGCTGAGCCGAGTTCCCGCTCGAACAGCGCGCTGATTTCCTCGCGCTTCAGGTGCATGCACGGGAAGACGAAATGATACGGCGGCTCGTGCATGAGTTGCTGAATGAACTCCCCGAGATCGCTCTCGACGACCGCGTAACCTTCCTTTTCCAGCGCGTCGTTCAGGTGGATTTCCTCGCTCGTCATCGCCTTCGATTTGACGATGGATTTCACCTCGCGCTCCCGGGCGAGCCCGAGGATGTATTCCCGCGCCTGTGCGCTGTTGCCCGCCCAGAAAACCTTCCCGCCGCGTGCGGTGAACTTCTCCTCAAACTCGCGCAGGTAGCCGTCGAGATGATTGACCCCTTCGTACTTGATTGCCGCTGCTGCATCCCGCGCGTGCTCCCAGCTCGTAAACGCGCTCTCTGTCTGACCGCGTGCGACCTTGTAATTGCCCAGCGCCTTCCGCACCGCCGCCCGCCGCGGATCATCCGCCGTCGTGCGGTCTGAATCCGCGTGAAACTGAGTGCTGGGCGGGAGTTCGGAAAGCATGAGCGCAGGAGTCGGGAGGGGACGGATTACACTTTCCCGCAACCCGATGACCAGACAATGCCGAGTTCCACCTTCCCGCTCCCCAAAACCACCGTCCGCCTTTGCTCGCACGCTCCTCGGTCGCGTTTGGAGGCGCCACCCCTGCCCAAGGAATTCGTTTGCCAAAGGGAGCGCCCCGCATAATCTCACGCTCCCGTTTTCCCGGCAGGCTCTGGCCCCACCGGCGGACGCGGATGTCTCACCATATGACCACCGCCTTTTTCTTCTTACTCGCCGCTGCCGCCACGACCCCGCCATCCAGTCTGCTCAACGGCATGGCGGTGCCGATGCTGGCCATGGGCGTCATCTTTTATTTCCTCATCATCCGCCCGCAGAACAAGCGCCAGAATGACCTGAAAGATCGCATTTCCTCACTGAAAACGGGGGACAAGGTGGTCACGAATAGTGGCATTCATGGGATCATCTCGAATGTCAAAGAAGGCAGCACGCTCCTCCTGAAGGTGGCGGACAATGTGAAGATCGAGATCAACAAAGACGCCATCGCCAGCGTGGAGAACAACACGCCAGCCACAGTGGCTTAAGAGCTCGTGAAACCCATGCGGCATCCGGAGCGAAGCAACGCGCGATCGAGGGGTGAGCGAGAATTTTCCGCCGCTCCTTGAATCTTTCTGCCGTTCAGCGAGCCCACTGACCCGTCGGCTGGCTCTTCCGCTTTACCCTTCCAACCCCACCGACCATGTCTCCCACCTACACCTTCCTCTACGGTCTGCTCCTGCTGATGCTTTTCGGCTGGTATTTTTTCACCGACAGCGAGCGGGCCAAGCGCTTCCTCGGCACGGCCCTGACCGTTTTGCTCACTGCTCTCTGCCTGTTCTTTGCGTATCCGCCTTTCGATCACCGGGACGCCGACGGACAACTCGTCGGCCCCCCCGGAAAGATCCATCTCGGCATCGATCTCCAGGGGGGCACGACGTTTCTCATCAAGCTGACGCCGGTGGTGGACGCTGACGGGAAGACCAAGCAAATCACGACCGACATGGTCGAGCAGGCGATGGAGGCGATTCGCAAGCGGGTGGACAGCTTCGGGATAAGCGAACCGATTATCACGCCACAGGGCACGGACCGGATCATGGTTCAGATTCCCGGCCTCAGCGCCGCGCAGATCGACGATGCGCGCGAGCAACTGAAGAAGGTGGCCAAACTGGAATTCCACCTTGTCCATCCCGGCGGCGCGGGGATGATTGAGCAGATCGAAGCTGGGACCGCGGCTCCCCCTGTGGGCTACGATGTGGTGCCCTACGAAGTCGAGCGCGGCGGGAAAAAAGCGGAGAGCAAGCTCCTGATGAAGCGCAAGGCCGATCTCGGCGGCGAGCATGTCACCGGTGCCGGGGCCTTTTACGACGCCCGCGGCTGGGGCGTGCATTTGAGTTTCGACAGCAAGGGCGGACAGCTTTTCGGCGAACTCACCAAGCAGGTCTTTGAGGAGCACTCCCAGATGGCGATCGTCCTCGACGGCAAAGTCCACTCCGCGCCCGGCGTTGAAAAAGGCGCGATCTACGGCGGCAGTGCGGAGATCAGCGGCGGGAGCATGTCGGAGAAGGAATCGCGCGCCCTGGCCAGCGCCTTGCAGAATCCTTTGCAGACGCCTGTGGTCATCGAGAGCGAACGCAGCGCTTCCTCCACCCTCGGAGCGGACGCCATCAAAAGCGGCGTGCGCGCCGGCATCGGCGGCCTCATCCTCGTGCTCATTTTCGTGGTTCTTTATTACCGCTTCGCCGGACTCGTCGCCGTGGTCGGTCTGGCCGTGAACATCATCGTGCTCTTTGGCGTGATGGCCATGTTCGGCTTCGTTCTCACCCTGCCCGGGATCGCCGGCGTCATCCTCACCATCGGCCTGGCGGTCGATGCCAACGTCCTCATCTACGAGCGCCTGCGTGAAGAACTGGAAGCCGGGAAACCCCTCGGCGTCGCCATTTGCTCCGCCTACGACAAAGCTTTCAGCGTCATCTTCGACGCCAACGCCACGACGCTGATCACCGCGATCATCCTTTTCTGGCAGGCCAGCGGCCCGGTCAAAGGCTTCGCCGTCACCCTCGTCGTCGGGATCATCGCGTCAGTCTTTTCCGCGATGGTCGTCACCCGCATGATCTTCTCCTGGGCCCTGCAATGGAAGCTCGTGAAAAAGATCTCCATGGCGCACCTCGTGCCCGGCACACACATCAACTTCATGGGCCGGCGCGTCCTGTGGATCAGCATCTCTCTGGCGGTCGTCGCGCTGAGCATCGGGGGCTTCGCCGCCCGCTATCCGCACAATCTGGGTATCGATTTCAAAGGCGGTGACTTTCTCATGCTGAAGATCGCGCACCCGGTCGAACTCGCCGACGTGCGCGCAAAGCTCGAACCGCTCAAACTCGGCGACGTCAGCATCCAGAGAGAAACCGATCCGACCGCCAACGCCGAATACATCAGCATCCGCAGCCCGATCGACACCGCCGACAAAATCGAGGATACGCTTTTCAAAACGATGCCCGCAGCCGGCTTCACCGAGCATCAGAAAGACAAGGTGGGCAACGTCGTCAGCGGCGAACTCCTCAAATCTTCACTCTGGGCACTCGGACTCGGCATGCTCGGTATCTTTCTCTACGTCACCGCGCGTTTCGAGATGAGCTTCGCCATCGGTGCCCTCGTCGCGCTGCTCCACGACGTCATTATCACCGTCGGTGTCTTCTCCATCTTCGGCCGCGAGCTTTCGCTCATCATGGTCGGCGCGATCCTGACTGTGGCTGGCTACTCGATCAATGACACCATCGTCGTCTATGACCGCATCCGCGAGGGATTGCACACCGGGCGCAAAGGTTCCGTGCAGGCCATTATGAACGCCTCGATCAACGAGACGCTGTCCCGCACCCTGCTCACCTCCGGCACCACGCTGCTCTCAGTCGCGGCGCTTTATTTTTTCGGCGGGCCGGTGCTGCACGACTTCGCTTTTTCGATCCTCATCGGCATCGTCGTCGGCACCTACAGTTCGATCTTCATCGCCTCGCCCGTGGTTCTCTGGTGGAGCGGTCACAAAGGCGGCGACCTCCGCACCGAAGTCAAAAAGGCCGAATTGCCCGCCGCAGTGTAGGCGCAGATACGCGCTCGCTAAACCAGAACCGACCGCACTGCGGTGTGGACCAAATCCCACGGCACATTCTCCGCCTGCTCCCACTCCCCCGCTCGGGTCGGCAGCACGAAGACATTTTTCCCATCGCGGAATTTTTTGTCCATTTGCATCGCGCGGATGATGCGGTCGAAAAGCCCCGGCACCTCCGCATAATTCACCGGCAATCCCGCGCGCAGGATCAAATCGCGCAGCCGCACCGCAAACCCCGCCGGGCATTTCCCCAGCGCCTGCGCGAGATGCGTCGCCGCAATCATCCCGATGGCAATCGCTTCACCATGCGTCAGCGTATAGTCCGCAGAAAGTTCCAGCGCGTGCCCGATGGTGTGGCCGAAATTCAGCACATTGCGAATGCCCTTCTTGTCGAACTCGTCGCGCTCCACCACCCGCGCCTTCAGCCGCACACAATGCGCCACGATATCCGTCAGCTCGGCGGATTCTAACGCCAGCAGCCTCTCCAAACCGCCGTCCTCGAGTTGCTGAAAAAGCGCCGCTGAGCAAACCGCGCCATACTTGATAATCTCGCTCGTCCCGCTGCGCACCTCCCGCGGATCGAGCGTGTGCAGCAGCGTCAGATCGCACACCACGAGCCGCGGCTGATTGAAGACGCCCATGATGTTCTTCACCCCGCCGAAATTCACCGCGACCTTGCCGCCCACGCTTGAATCCACAGCCGCGAGCAGCGTCGTCGGCAACTGGACGAACGGCACGCCGCGTCGGAAAACCCCCGCCGCAAACCCGCCCAGATCGCCCACCACGCCGCCGCCGAGCAGAATGACCAGTGGCACGGAACCGGTATCTGGGAAGTTTGACAAAAGCGCCGCGCAGACGCCGGAAAACTCCTCCCAGTTTTTCCCCTCCTCGCTCGCCGGAATCTCATGCCGCACCACGCGAGTGAAACCCGCCGCTGCCAGGGCCCGCTCCAGCGCGGAAAAATAGAGCGCACCGACCTGCGGATTCGTGACGACGAAAGCGCTCGTCTGCCGCAGCTCCTGCTCCCGCAGAATCCCCCCGAGCCCGCCCAGTATCTCTGTGCCGATGAGCACCGGATAGCTACGGGAACCGAGATCGACATCGACGCGTGAGCTTTGCATGACAGGGCCGCAAATTTTCCGCACCGCCGCCCCCGACGCCAGCTTTTATACCGCTACCCGCCGAGACGCTGGCGCGGTTTTGCCGCCTTGCTCGTCGAGTGCTTGGGGCGCGGGCCGCGGGGCACGGCTTTGCCGCCGGTCTCGGGATGCCGGCCAAATCTCTGGCCGCGCGTCTGGTTCTCCTTGTCGCGGGCCTCGCGCGGACGGAAGTGGAAGAGCAGCGGCAGACCGGTATAGGGACGCTTTTCGCGGATGCGGGTCTCGAGAAAGCGCAGGTAGGTTTTGTCGAGGAGCTTCTCGTCATTGACGAAAAACACGAACTCCGGGGTTGGGATGGGCCAGCGGGTCGCGTGCTCGGGCTGGGTGGCGAAGAGCACTTTGAAACGCTTGCCGCCGCGGACGCCCGGCGGGTGCTGGGTCATGATGGTTTCCAGCAGGCGGTTCAGGACGCCGGTGCCGATGCGCTCGTGAGCCTCGATTTTCACGCGCTCGATGGTTTTGAAAAGCCGCGTCAGCTCGGCACCGGTCTTCGCGGAGACGAGCATCATGGGAGCGTAATCGACGAAGAACAGTTCGGCGCGGATGCCGGCGAGCACGGCGGTGAGCGCTTCCTTGTCGGCGGTCTGGTCCTTGATCAGATCCCATTTGTTGACGGCGACCACGCAGGGTTTTTTCGCCTCCTGGATGATGCCGGCGATCTTCTTGTCCTGCGCGGTCACACCCATCGTTGCGTCGATGACGAGCACGCAAAGGTCCGAGCGGCGGATGCTGGACTCGGCGCGCATGACGCTGAAAACCTCGACCGCGTTATCGACCTTGGTGCGGGCGCGGATACCGGCGGTGTCGATGAGCACGTAGTGGTTGCCGTGGCGCTCGTAGGGAATGTCGATGGCGTCACGCGTGGTCCCGCTGATCGGCGAAACGAGGGTGCGGTCGTCGTGGAGGATGGCGTTGGTCAGAGAGGATTTGCCGACATTGGGGCGGCCGACGATGGCGATGCGGACGGTCGCCTCCCGCGCCTGCGCCGCTGCGGAAAACGATCCCGCCGGGAGCAGGCGCTCGGCCCACGCAGTGAGCGGGAGGATGCCGCGGTTGTGCTCGGCACTGATGGCGAGGAGGTTTTCAAAGCCGAGGCGGCTGAACTCCGCCGCGCGCGGGGCGTGCTGGTCCACGTCGATCTTGTTGACGACGAGGATGAGCGGCTTGGCGGTGCGGCGAAGCAGGCGGGCCAACTCCTGATCGAGCGGGGTCAGGCCGTCCTGGCCATCGACGACGAAAAGGAGGACGTCGGCCGCGGCGAGGGCGATCTCGACTTCCGCCCGCACTTGCCCCGTGAAATTGGCATCGAAATCCGCCCCGATGCCGCCGGTGTCGATGATCTCGAACGGTTCGTTACCGAGTTTGCAGACCGCGGTGATGCGGTCGCGGGTTACGCCGGGCTGGTCGTGGACGATGGAGATTTTTCGCCCGGCGAGGCGGTTGAAAAGGGCGGACTTTCCGACGTTGGGACGTCCGACGATGGCGACGGTGCGAGGCATGGCTTAGAATTCGTTCCAGGATTTGGGATCGCCATGGCCTTTGTCGTGAAGCTGCGCGATGCCGCCCACGACGTAGCCGAAGCCGGAGACGAGCGTGAAAAAGCCGGCCAGCCAGACGGACCAATCGAGAGCGCCCACTTTCAGCGTCCAGCCGCCGATAGCCAGCGTCTTTTCAAACCAATTGCCTTGGAGCATGCAGAGCGCGATGGCGATCATCTGGAACACGGTCGCCGTTTTTCCCGTCCAACTCGGTTTCACCTGCACCGTGCCGTTGAGAAAATGCAGCGTGAGCGTGCCGGAGAGAATGACGACATCGCGCGCGACGACGAGCACCGGGAACCAGACGGGAAATTCATACGCCCAGTTTGAGATGCTGAGCGTGACGATGGCGCTGAGCAGCAGCCCTTTGTCGGCCAGCGGATCGAGGATCACGCCGAGGCGGCTCTTCTGGTTGAAACGGCGCGCGATGTAACCGTCGATGCCATCGCTCGCGGCGGCGGCAACGAAGATGCCGATGGCCGTCCAGCGCTGCCACTCCAGCGGCGCTCCATGCTGGACGCCCCGTCCGTAGTAGAGGGCCATCATCACGAAGACGGGAATCATCAGGATTCGCGTGATGGTGATTTTGTTCGCGGTCGTCATGGGCGGGCGAACTCTGGCCGGCGGTCGCCGGCTCGCTCAATACTGCACGGTCACGCCGAGACCGGCACCGAAATTCTGGTAGCTGGCGTGGTTCTGCGTGGAGTCATTGTCGATCCACATCACCGAAGCCGAGCCGAACCAGTGTTCGCTGAATTGGTAAATCAGATTCCCGGCGATGACGTTCTGGCTATCCTCCCGGCTGAAGTCCGTGTAGTCGCCGAATTGATAAGCGTAATAAATCTGTCCCGTGAGGTTCGAGCGAATCTGATGCGCGAACCCGATCACCGCCCGGACGGAGTTGCGGCTGTCGATGCTCGGGTCGGCGAGATAGTAGCCATAACTCGCGCCGACGAAGAGCACCGAGCGCCCCGCATTGAAGCCGCGGCTCCAATCCACACCGCCGACAAAGCCGACCGCGGACGTGGCGAGATCGCCGCTGTCCCAGCCGTCGTAGCGATACGGCTCCACGCGCGCATACACCCGTGGCAGGCCGGGCTTGTGGAGGTAATCGAGAGTCGCCGTGGCGCTGTAGCCCGAGAAGCTGCGGTCACTGTGATCGGCGAAAAGCGCGGACTCGATCCGGGCTCCGATGTCGAAACTGAATTTCTTCCCGAGTGGCGTCTTGTAGCCCACTTCGAAGGTCGGGAGAAACACGAAATCGCTGCTCCCGTTGTTGCCGCTGAGGTAGGCGTTGCTCGTGTACTGGCCGTTGCCACTCACGTTGAAGCGCCACTTTGAGCCGCCTTGCGTCTCGTCGATTTCGCCGATGTCCTCCACTTCCTTTGGACCTTGCTTCGCCGCGCCGCCCGGTCCCGTGTGGTAGCTGTAGGTCTTACCGTCCTGCGCGTGCAGCGCACCGGTGAGGAGCAGCGTCGTGAGAAAAAAAATGCGCGTGTTCATGTTTGGAATGCTCGTGGACTAGGGGCCCGTGAACGGCGGCGTGTAGGATGGCGGAATATAAGGAGGCGGCGTGATCGGTAGGGGAGTGGGGAAGGGTGTGGTCGGGCGCGGGGTGATCACTTTCTTCGGCTGTGGATCGGGGAAAAAGTGCTGGATGCCCGATGGGGAATTGATCACCCGGTTCGCAGATTCGATGGCATTCAGCTCGTTGAGGGCAAAGACCGGCAGGCCGAGGAGCTTCTCCGGGATCCCCGGCAGCGGGCCATTGAAGGTCATCAGCTTGCCGTCCCACATTTTCAACGGGTCAAATTTTCCAA
This sequence comes from Chthoniobacterales bacterium, assembly GCA_038318725.1. GTDB lineage: Bacteria > Verrucomicrobiota > Verrucomicrobiia > Chthoniobacterales > Chthoniobacteraceae > Chthoniobacter. Next base: position 20,883 of record JBBQCM010000057.1, on the reverse strand, counting down.
TCGTAATCGTTCCGTCCGGGTTGCGCCGCGCAAACTCACCCTCGTTCACCACTTGGCCGGAAGGCTTGAGCACCACCGAGCCTTCGAGAATGGCGATGATGTTATCCGACACCTTGCCGACCGTCCCGGTGATCGCCGCCGTCAAGCTCGGCGTCTTAATCGTGCCGCCGCCCTGCCCTTTTGGGATGAAGAAAACGAAGGTGCCTTTCTTCAGATTGAGCGTCCGGCTGTTCGCCTCAAAGGTGAAGATGGTGTTTTGCCCGATGCGGACGATCGTGCCATCGTCGTACTTCAGCTCCGCGCGCGATTCCGTTTCGCTGAGCAGGAAGTTGTTCGCCTTGACCACATCCTGCGATTCCGCCGCGCGCGTGTTACTCCGGTCGCCTTGGACTGTGCCGTAGCTGACTTTGTTTTCCGTGCGCGTCACCGTGGCTTGGGTGTAAGGCGGACCCGCCAGGACCGCACCGCTGAGCGCGAGGGAGAAGATCGACGCCGCGAGGAGCGCCGAGGGATTTCGTTGCGACATGCGCGCGAGAATTCCGGGCCGGTCCCGCGGCGTCAAGCCTGCAATCACGATCTTCCGACAAATCCGGCGTTGTCCGCCGAGCCCCGCGCGCTATCAATTGGCCCGCATGTCGCCCGGGCCCGTCAAACATCACCGCACCCTCACGGTGATCTGCCTCGCGTGGACCCTCACTGTCGCGCTGCTCCTCCTTACCCAGCAGCGCTATGGTCGTGCCGAGCTGGCCGCGACCGACTGGCTCACCACCAATCACAAAGCCCGGCCATCACCACAGCATCCGCAACTGATCTACCTCGGAATCGACGAGGCGGCGAAGACGCTCGATTCTGTTTTTGCGGACGAAATCGAGAAATCCCGCGCGCTGCAATTGATGAAGAAGGGCTTTCCGTGGAACCGCGAAGTTTATGCCCTGATCATCGACCGTCTCGCCGAAGCCGGCGCGCGCGTGATCATATTCGACCTCGTGTTCCCGACTCCGCTGGAGGGCGACGAGGCTTTCCGCAAAGCGCTCGAACGCTGGCCTGGCCGGGTCGTCATCGGCACGAATCTGAAAGATCGCGATGACGACGCGGATACCGAACAGAACACCGTCAACCACAAGTCTGTCCACGTCCTGCCCACTCCGCAGCTCCAGCCACCGCCGGGTCAGTCATGGCTCGGTTACGTCAACGTGCGGGCGGATGATGACAGCATCGTCCGCCGCATTCGTTATCGCACGACGCTGTTGGAGTTCTTCGGTATGCGCCCGAAGTCCGGCAGCGAGGAACTGCTTTCGCTCTCTGCGCGGGGTCTGGAAAAGGCTGGCTACGCGGCGCTCATTCCCAAGACGCGTGAGCCTCTGGCACTCCGTTTCTGCCCGCCGATCCAGCCGCGTTCGCTGCATGAGATTTTCGTGGACGCCCAGTGGGCCGCACTCCCCTACGACGGCGGACGGCTCTTTCGCGACAAGATCGTGCTCATCGGTGCCGCCGGCTACGAATCCGAAGACCGGCTCAACACAGTCTTTGGCACGATGCTCGGTCCGCTCATCCATCTCAGCGCGATCAACGCTGCGCTTCACTCCGACTTCGTCTACGAGACCGGGACTTGGGAAAACCTCGCCCTCATCGCCGCCGCCGGGCTGGCGGCGTGGCTGCTCGGCGCACGCATCACCAGCCGCCCGCTCCGCCTTCTCTGCCTCGCCCTGCTCTTCGGCGGCTACTACGTCGGCGCGCAGACGTTGTACAACGCCTCCGGCCTCCTCCCCGTCCTCCTCAGCCCGCTCCTCACCCTCGGCTGCAGCGCCATGACCTGGACCGTCTTCGAGCAGTCGCTCGACCGGCGCGAGCAGCAGCGCATCCGCCGAACTTTGGAAAGGTACGTTTCCCGCGATGCCGTCCACGAAATCCTCGACAACCCGGCGAGCTTCCTCAATTCCCTCGGCGGCGAGCGGCGGAGCATCACCGTGCTTTTCTCCGACGTGCGCAGCTTCACCCTGATGACCGAGAGCGCCGATCCCCAGGCCCTCGTGGCGCAGCTCAATGAATACTTCAACGAGATGGTCGGCATCGTCTTCGCCCACGAGGGCACGCTGGATAAGTTCATCGGCGACGGCCTCGTCGCCCATTGGGGCAGCATCGTCACCGCCGGCACGGAAACCGACGCCCATCGCGCCGTCAACACCGCCCTCGAGATGCGCGCCGCTCTCGCCCGCCTCAATGCCAGTTGGAAAACGCGCGGCCTTCCCCAGCTCGCCGTCGGCTTCGGCGTCAACCACGGCGACGCCATCGTTGGCAACCTCGGCTGCGCCGCCAAAATGGAAGTCACCGTCCTCGGCGACGCCGTCAACCTCGGCTCCCGCCTCGAGGGCGTGACCAAGGAATACGACATCGACCTCTGCCTCGGCGAAAGCGCCGCCGCCCTCGTCCGCGACCGCTTCCTCCTCCGCTCCGTCGATCTCATTGTCGTCAAAGGGAAGACCAAACCCGTCGAGGTCTTCACCGTCCTCGGCGCGCGCACCGCCTCCACCACCGAACCCGCCTGGCTTACCCGTCACGAGGCCGCCATGCGCGCCTACCGCACCGGCGATTTCGCCACCGCCGAGACCGCCTGGCTGGAAGTCCTCGCCCTCGAACCCGACGACCCGCTCGCCCCCATCTTCCTCGCCCGCTGCGCTCAACTCTTCGCCCACCCGCCCGGCCGCAGTTGGACCGGCGTCTTCACCATGCACAGCAAATAACCGCGCCCGGCGGCGATGGTAGGCGAAACGGTACGAACGAAACGGGGCGGTGGCAGCCCGCGCGGCGGCTCTCCGGCTACGAGCGCTTGGCGAAGATCTTCATCTGCTCGGCTTCCTTTTCCAAGGTTTCGAGCTGGATGAGGGTCTGCGCCTGCTTTTCGAGAAGCTCCTGATTCTTCGCCTTCATCGCCTGGAGGATTTGCAGCGGAGACTTCGGGGCCGCCGGGGCTTGGGAGTGGAGGTTCAGGCCGAGCGCGAGGAGGGCGGCCACGGAGAGGCTGATGGAGAGGAGCGTTTTCATTTGGTCTTACCGCCTCCGCGGCTCACGAAGATGCGGGCGACGCGGACGGTTTCGCCAATGGTTGCGAGCTTGGCGTCGATCTTGGTCTGATTGTCGATGATCGCCGTCTGTTGGGCGGCGACCTCGGTGAGGACGACGGTCAGGGCCGCGTCGTCCGTGGCCGACTCGCCTTTCGAGGGCAGTGGCGTGAGGAGCACCGCAGCCAGCGCCGAGACGCTGAGTGCCGGGATGAAAAAGGATTTTGCATTCATGGATGCCCACTAAAGCCAGAAACGCGCCGCGTGCCTCTGCAGAAATAGTTTCGGGATTATCCCGCTCGCAAATGTTCCTCTGTAAATCATGCGGATTTCGGTACTTCGATTAAATCGAAGATCGCTATTTCTTCGGCTTCTTCGCTGTCCGGCTCTTCTTCTTCGGCTTGTCCGGTTTGACCAGGAGCGCGCGGCGCATGATCTCGTCAAACGGAAGCGGGGTTGATGGGTTGTCCTTGGACATACGCATGGAACCGTAACACGCAGGGCTATAGAAATGCAACCACGACGGGGTGGGCATGGGGATAAACGAAACCACAACAGATTGAGGGTGGAGTTGTTTTAAACCATTTGACAGCATAGAACCATCCGACTAAACCTTACAACCATGGACCGACTCACATTTTTGCGTGACAAATACACTACTGAGATCACCGCCAAGCAAGCCGAGGTTGCAGACCTCCGGCATAAGCTGTCGCTGCTGGAACAGTTCGAGGCGGATTCCACTGGGTTTAAATTCGATAATGCCAAACCGCAGCAACCGGCGATCAATCCAGCAAAGCCGATTGAGGCGAACGGATCGCACCCGGCCACCGCAGGATTATCCCCAGTCCGCACGGGGTTAACCGAAAAGGCTTTTGAGGCGGTTAAGATGTTGAGCGCCGGGGGTCAATGGACCTCCGCTCCAGAGGTGAAAAGAAACTTGGAAAAGAACGGGTTCGCCCCTGTGACAAAGAATTTCACTGTAAGGATAGGGACAACCCTAACCAGGTTGGCGACGCAGGGGCGTATTCAAACGCGATCCTCGGACGGACATCGGCTATACACAGCAAAATGAAAATGAAATTTCAACCCAACCGCAACGAAAGCGGCACAACCAATAGAAAGGAGACACACCATGAGTAATCAAGCATACGCGAAAATACGGGAAGGATGCGAGAAGAGCGGGACAGAACCGCCCTTAAACAGCCGTCGTCGAGATGGACCGCTCGCCGCGGGAAGCAAACAACCGTTTAGGGATTGACGATCAATCTTGTCCCTAAACGGTTGGTATTGGCCTCTGGTCGTCGTCGGTTTTAACCCCGGCGGCGGCCAGATTTATCTGCGCGTGTGGCGAAACTGGCAAACGCAACAGCTTTGGAAGCTGTTGGGCCGCCTGTGATTAGGAGAACGGCCCTTGCGGGTTCAAGCCCCGCCACGCGCATATTCGTACCAGAGATTTTCATCCTTGCAACTTCATTCCGCTGTACCTGCCACTTAGAGAGAAACCGTACGTGTGAGTTTGTTTCCTGACTCAGCCCCGCGAGCGTTACGGGTGAACGTCAGCCCAAACGCTCGCGGTATTGTTCAGAGGAATGGACATTACAGCAAAAAACCGCTGTAGTTTGTTTCAATAAAATGAACGAGTGCGGGCCTACTTTTCGTCCGTCCGATTGAGATTATCGGGAAAGTAGCTCAGGCTTAAGGTTTCAAAAAGCATCACGAAGGCATGCGCGCTAGCTGGGTGCTGCTCGAAAAGGCAAAGCGTGTTCGAGCGCCAGGTCTGAAAATGTGGCGTAGAAATCAATTTGTTGATGGCAGTCTGCGAAACGCCCTCCGCGCAGACGCCAAGCCCATGCCACAGAGCAAGAATCTCGTTCCCTTGAGTGCGCTCATATACCGGAGAGTGGTCGCGATCGTTCATCTCGACTGGTTTATACTTCAAAATTGAAGCGGCCATCAGCCCCGCGATTTTTGGGCGTTGAATACGGTTTTTAATTTTGTACCGTACAACGAATCCAGCCCGTGCGGCAATGTAGTCCTCTACAACTTTTGCAACCGTCGCAGTATTCAGTTTTGGAACGAGCGCAAGTGGTTCAAATTCTTCAACGATTTTGAACCAAACAGCGTGAAGCGTTTCGGATCGTGTATTGCGGATTTGCGCTTCGGTTTTCCGGGGCATCTTGATGGATTGAACCTCCACAGTTCAGACGAATAAGCCCCAGCTCCTCGGTAAAGGCCGGAGCATGGGGCTTCCCTACTGACAGGAGCTTACGCTAACGTGGCGGGGTAAAATTTCTTGTACGCCTTTAGCAGGCGACCAACTGCCTCAACAGTTCCTTCGGTTGTTGAATCCTGAGAACTATTCGGCCGGCCTTGGGCGAAGTGTTTGCGAACGAACGCCGTTTTGGGCGTCGCGGCGGCGACTATCTTCCGCGCACGGGTGATGCAAGGATCTAGTTGTTTGGATGCGGACATGAGGTAGGTTTTTTTGGAGAAGAATGATTCTCCGCCCTCATTACGAACCGCTGACGACTATAAAATCGCCACCTGTTGCGCACTCGGGAGGGGAAGCACTCGGCGCGACAAGTAGGAGATTTTGATTTTAAATCAACACATTTGTTGACATGTCAACATTACACTGGGGATGTGGAACATTGATTTGCTCTACGTGGAACGGTTATTAACAAGTAATGCTTTTTCTTACTTTTTCGTTAATGGTTTATACGTGAGTCGCTTCCCCTCGACGCGCGCCAGCCCCTTCACGGTACGCTCGCCATCAGAGTCCTGGCGTGTATTCCAGCGGAAATCGAACTCCGAAAGATAGAGCGGCAAATGTTTTTTGGAGATGTGGTGGAACGCGCCGAACACGCCATGCTTGAGCAGGGAGAATGAGCTCTCCACGGTATTGCTGTGGACGGTGAACTTGTCGTTCAGCTTGCGCGCGTACTCGCCTTTGCTGTGATTCGTGGAGTGGTGATCGTATTTCCAGCCCAGCTTTTTGTATGGCCGGGCATCGTCGGTGCAAACGGCGCTGTGCGGCGCGACGTGCTCATTGATCGCCTCGCGCAGATTGTTCGCGGTGACTTTATCCATGACCATTGAGCGGATATTGCCACCGCGCTCCACCAGCGAAACGACCGGCGTCTTGTTGTCCTTCCGGCCCGATCCCACGCCCTTCTGTTTGCCGCCGACGTAGGTTTCATCCACCTCGACGGTGCCCGCCAGCTTCTTGGCGAAAATTGGGTCTTTCAGGGTGTGGCGAATCCGATGCGCCATGAACCAGGCCGTCTTGTAGGAACCAAGACCGAGGTGGCGCTGGAGCTGCATCGCGCTCATCCCCTTCTTCGCGCCCGCAATCAGATACCACGCAATCAGCCACAGATTGAGCGGCACATGGCTATCCTCGAATATCGTCCCCACGGTAACGCGGAACTGTTTCTTGCACGCGGCGCACTGGCGCAGGCCCGCACGGATGCGTTTCGAGTCATCGCCCTTAATCACCCAAAACTTGGCTTGGTCGTCGTTTCCGCAATGTGGGCAAACCGGGCCGTGCGGCCAGCGGATTGCTTCCAAATAGGCCAGCGCGCTCTCTTCGGTGCCGAAGCGCTCAACTATTTTCGGAAGCGTTAAATTTTCTGGCGTTGGCAAAATCGGCGTCTTCATAAGAGGAAAATGCACTCTCGCTTAACATTTGTCAACGGGATAATCCCGAATAGTTTCCGACGATGGCAGGATTGCTGCTAGACGTTCCCGGCGCTAACCCTATCCTCTTTTTCCAATGGCCGGCTTGTCCCAAACGCAGTCCTTGAATCAGTCGCAGGTCCTTGCACCTCAACTCCAGCAGAGCCTGCAAATCCTGCAGGCTCCCATGCTGGAGCTGCGCAACCTGATCCAGCAGGAGCTTTGCACCAATCCGACGCTCGAAGAGGACCAGATGGAGCCGACGATCGAGGACAAGAAGCAGGAGCACGAAGAGTTTCAGGAGGAGTTCGACCGGCTGGCCAAGCTCGACGAGGAATGGCGCGATTACATGTCGCAGAGCCAGAGCTACTCCGGGCGCTCGGCGGAGGAGGAGGAAAGGCGGCAGTTTTTTTTCGACAGCATCGTGGGCATGCAGACGCTTCAGCAGCATCTCATGGAGCAGCTCAATTCCGCCGACCTCAACGCTGCGGACCATCAGCTCGCCGAACTGATCATCGGCAACATCGACGACGCCGGCTTTCTCCAGGCCCGGCCTGAAGACATCGCCAATAACACCGGCATGGAAGTGACCGATCTCGAGCGGGTGCTTGAGTATGTGCAGACCTTTCACCCCGTGGGCGTCGGCTCGCGGGATTTGCGCGAGTGCCTGCTCATCCAGCTCCGGCGCCTGAGCAAAGAGCAGAGCCTGGAATATCGGATGGTCGATCGGCACATCGAAGACCTTGGCAAGCGGCGCTTTCCCGAGATCGCCCGCCGCCTCGGCACCACCACCGAGCAGGTGCAGCGCGCCGCGGGTTTCATCGCCACACTCGACCCGAAGCCCGGCCAGATTTTCACCCCTGACCCGAACAACTACGTCCTGCCCGACGTGAATGTGGAAAAGATCGGCGGCGAGTGGACGATCTCGCTCAACGGCGAACAAATCCCGCATTTGCGCATCAGCAATACCTACAAGGATTTGATGTCGCAGGACAAAGGCGGAGCCGAGGTGAAGGACTACATCCGCGACAAGATCCGCAGCGGGAAATTTCTCATCAAGTCCATCCATCAGCGCCAGCAGACCATCTCGAACATCGCCCACGAGATTGTCGCCAAGCAGAAGGACTTCCTCGAAGTCGGCCCGAGCGCCCTCAAGCCGCTGACCATGGTGCAGATCGCCGACATCGTGGGTGTCCACGAAACCACGGTGAGCCGCGCCATCTCGGGCAAATACATGTCCACGCCGTGGGGCGTCTTTGACATGAAGTATTTTTTCACACCGGGCTACCAGACGTCCGGCGGCGAATCGATGAGCAACACCAGCGTCAAAGGCGCGCTCGCCGAAATGGTGAAGAGCGAGGACACCGCGAGTCCGCTGAGCGACAAGGAGATCGTTGAGTTGCTCGAAAAACGCGGCATCCCCATCGCCCGCCGCACCGTCGCCAAATACCGCAACGAGCTCAACATCCTGCCGAGCAACATGCGGAAGCGGTATTGAGGGGCTCGGACGGTCACGCGGTAAAATTGCTCTTTGTGTGCTGTCAGAATCGGCTGCGCAGTCTCACCGCGGAGAAAATCTTGGAGGGCCTGCCCGGCTATGAAGCTCGCTCCGTCGGCACACAGCCAGACGCACGCATAGTCGTCACGGAAGGTCACATCCGCTGGGCCGATATGATTTTCGTCATGGAAAAATCGCATCTCAACCGGCTCCGTCGAAAGTATGCCGATGCGCTCGCAGGGAAGCGCATCATCACGCTTCGCATTCCCGACGATTTCGACTTCATGGATGCCGACCTCATCGACGAACTCCACGCGAAGCTCGCGCCCTTCATCGACTTCGGCGAAAACGTCTGAACCGCTCGACATCACCCGGCGTGTCGCGGTTTCCTACCCATCCACCACTCCACGCCTCATTCCTGTGATCACCGAAGCCCTCGTCCGCGAAAAACTTTCCACCGTCAAATATCCCGGCTTCAGCCGCGACATCGTCTCGTTTGGCTTGGTGAAAGACGTGCGCGTGAGCGGGAGCGATGTGGTCGCGCAGATGACACTCGCGACGAATGATCCGAAGGTGCCGCAAGCCATCAAGGAAGGCTCCGAGGCCGCGCTGGCGCAGCTTTCCGGCATCGGCAAAGTGACCGTGCTCATCGACATCCAAGCTCCGCCGCAGCAGGCCGCGACGGCCGGCGGTGCGCCGATGGCGGCGTCCGCGATCAAAGGCGTGAAGCATGTCATCGCCGTCGCCAGCGGCAAGGGCGGCGTCGGCAAATCCACGGTCGCCGCGAACCTCGCGGTCGCTTTGCAAAAAAACGGCGCGGCGGTGGGCCTTTGCGACTGCGACCTCTACGGGCCGAGTATCGGCCTGATGTTTGGCACGAATGAGCGCCCGATGGCGACGGAGGAGAACCGCATCCTGCCCATCGAGCGCGCCGACCTGAAACTCATGTCGATGGGCTTTCTCCTCGACGATGCCGCACCCGCCATCCTCCGCGGGCCGATGGTCACGAAATACACGCAGCAGTTTCTCCGGCAGGTCGAGTGGGGCGCGCTCGACTACCTCGTCCTGGATCTCCCGCCCGGCACCGGCGACATCCAGCTCACCATCGTCCAAACGGTCGCGCTCGCCGGCGTGGTCATCGTCACCACGCCGCAGGAGGTCGCGCTCATCGACGCCCGCAAAGCCTCGACGATGTTCCAAAAGGTCAACGTCCCCGTCCTCGGCCTCATCGAAAACATGAGCTATTTCCTCTGCCCGAGCGACGGACAACGCTACGACATTTTCGGCAACGGTGGCGGCGAACGCGAAGCCATGCGCCTCAAAGTCCCGCTCCTCGGTCAAATCCCGATCGACATCCCCACCCGCGAAGCCGGCGACCGCGGTCTGCCCGTCTCCGCCGCCGATCCGGGCAACCCGGTCGCGCAGGAGTTTCTTAAAATCGCGCGTACTTTAAGTGCTGTCCTGGCTGGTTAAAACCAACGTCAAGCGTCTGATTCTGAGTGGTGTTCCTTGGGGGCACAGGCGGGACGGAACACAGAATGATCCCGAAATGGGAGTTGTCTTGTGGCATAGTGCTTTTGCGAAAACTAGCCACCGCGTGCGCTTTGGCAACGCTGCGGCGCTTTTCCATGCAAAAAATGGATCCGGCGACCTCTCCCACTTTCCGTGTTTATGCGTTTGACGGTTCAGCGACTTTTATGGAAATTCCGCCATCCATGACCACCGCCCCTGACGAAAACACCGACCTCGTCACAGAATCCCTGCTCTACAAGGAGTTCCTCGCCGAGCGTGAGGAAATCCTGCGCCACAAATGGATCGAGAGCGAGAAGGCGGGCCACGATGTGGGTTTTGAAAAGGCGCTCCTCGACTGGATCGTGAAACACCGCTCCTCGTGGCGCACGCAACGGCAGCAGGAGGGGACGATCAACTGAATTCGTCCCGCCCCTGCTCCTTTAAGACGATCCTGAGAGGTCGCCAAGGAACATGAACCCCACCACCACTCCACCAGCCCCCGGGGCCAGCGTCATCCTCGACGCCGCAGCCATCGAACGCGCCCTCCGGCGCATCGCGCACGAAATCATCGAGCGCAATCCCGACCTCACGCGAGTCGCACTCATCGGCATCCCGTCGCGCGGCGTGGAAATAGCCCAGCGGCTCGCCGCGCTCATCGCGCAGTTCAGCGGCGCGAACGTTTTCGCCGGCGTGGTCGATGTCGCCATGCACCGCGACGACCTGCACCTTCACCGCATCCCACCGCGCGTCGAGCGGACCATTCTGCCGGACGGGCTCGACGACAAAACCCTCGTCCTCACCGACGACGTGCTTTTCTCCGGCCGCACCTGCCGGGCAGCGATGGACTCCATCTCGAGCTTCGGACGCCCCGCGCGCATCCAGTACGCGGCGCTCGTCGATCGCGGTCACCGCGAACTGCCGATCCGCGCGGATTACGTCGGCAAAAATCTCCCGACCGCGCTCGATGAACGCGTCCATGTCCGCTTCGCAGCCACGGATGGCATCGAGGATTCCGTCTGGATGAGCCGCCGCCCATGAACCCTGAACTCGCCGCACCGGCCGCCGACTGGTCCCGCAAAGACCTTACCGGCATCGAGCCGCTCAGTCCGGGCGAACTCACCACGCTCCTCGACACCGCGTCCGCTTTCAAAACCGTCGGCACCCGCGAGATCAAGAAAGTGCCGGCCCTCCGCGGCAAAACGCTCGTCAATTTCTTTGTCGAACCCAGCACCCGCACCCGCGTCTCCTTCGAACTCGCCGCCATGCGGCTCAGCGCCGACGTCATCAATATTTCGGCCAGTACTTCCAGCCTGACCAAAGGTGAGACGCTCAAAGACACGGCGAAGATTCTCGAAGCCAACCACGCCGACATCATCGTCCTCCGCCACAGCTCAGCCGGCTCCGCGCAATTCCTCGCCGAGCGGCTCCAGGCCAGCATCATCAACGCTGGCGACGGCGCGCACGAGCATCCCACCCAAGCGCTGCTCGACACTTTCACCATCCGCGAAAAACTCGGCCGCATCGCCGGCATCCACGTCGTCATCATCGGCGACATCCTCTTCAGCCGCGTCGCCCGCTCGAACATCCACGCGCTCACCAAGCTCGGCGCCCGCGTCACCCTCGTCGGCCCGCCCACGCTCGTCCCACGCGCGTTCGAGCACCTCGGCGTCACCGTCACCCACGACTTCGACGCCGTGCTCCCGAGCGCCGATGTCGTCAATCTCCTCCGCATCCAGCACGAGCGGCAACGCAAGGAATACTTCCCCTCGCTCGGCGAGTACACCGCCCTCTTCGGCCTCACCAAACAGCGCGCCGAAATGCTCAAGCCCGACGCCCTCATCATGCACCCCGGCCCCATCAACCGCGGCGTCGAAATCGACAGCGACCTCGCCGACAGCGGCCGCTCCGTCATCCTCGATCAAGTGACCAACGGCCTCGCCGTCCGCATGGCCGTCCTCTACCTCTGCGCCGGAGTAAAAGTGCCTGACAGCGCTGATGAGCGTCCTGCCACATGAACGCGACCCTCCTCACCAACGGCCACATCATCGACCCCGCCAACGGCATCGACCGCGTCGGCGACCTCTACCTCCGCGATGGAAAAATCGAGCGGATCGACCTCGAAGGCTCCGCCCGCCAGCCGCTCGACGGCCTCGCAGTCATCGACGCCACCGGCCTCGTCGTCGCGCCCGGCCTCATCGACCTGCACGTCCACTTTCGCGAGCCGGGCCAGTCCGCGAAAGAAACCATCGCGACCGGCGCGAAGTGCGCGGCGGCAGGCGGCTTCGCCTCCGTCGTCTGCATGCCGAACACCGCGCCCACAGTCGATCAGCCCAGCGTCGTCTCATGGATTTTGGAAAAGGCGAAAGCCGAGGCGTGCGTGAACGTCTTCCCCACCGGCGCGATCACCAAAGGCATCGCCGGCGAAGAACTCGCGCCCATTGGCTCGATGTTCAAAGCAGGCATCGTCGCCCTGACCGACGACGGCCATTGCGTCCAAAACCACGAGGTCATGCGCCGCGCGCTGGAATACGCGCGCATGTTTGGCCTTACGGTCATGGACCATTGCCAGGACTACAATCTCGTCGGCAAAGGCGTGATGCACGAAGGCGCGGTCAGCACCGCGCTCGGTCTGCCCGGCTGGCCGGCGGCGGGCGAGGAGATCATCGTCCAGCGCAACGCCCTCCTCGCCGAACTCACCGGCACGCCCATCCACTGCCAGCACCTCAGCAGCGGCGGCAGCGTCCGCCTTTTGCGCGAAGCGCGCGCCCGCGGCGTGCAGCTCAGCGGCGAAATCTGCCCGCACCACATCGCCCTCACCGACGAGTCGATCCGCACCTTCGACACAAACTACAAAATGAACCCGCCGCTGCGCACCCAGCGCGACATTGAGCTGCTCATCGGCGGCGTCGCCGACGGCACCATCACCGTCCTCGCCAGCGACCACGCGCCGCACTGCGCGTACGAAAAGGAAGTCGAGTTCGACCTCGCGCCCTTCGGCATCCTCGGCCTCGAAACCGGACTCGGCCTTTTCCTCGACATCCTCGTCCACAAGAAGAAAGCCATCTCCCTCGCGCGCCTCATCGAGATGTTCACCACCGAGCCCGCCCGTCTCCTCCGCCTCGACCGCGGCACCCTCACCCCCGGCGCACCCGCCGACGTAACCCTCATCGACCCCGGCCTCGAATGGACTGTGGACAAAGAGCAGAGCTTCTCCCGCAGCCGCAACACGCCCTTCCACGGCTGGGAACTCAAAGGCCGCGCCGTCCGCACCATCGTTGGCGGCAAGACCGTGTGGGCGCTCTAGTTTGGAAACTTGGTCATCCTGAACAGAGTTTCGCCGCGGGCGAAGGCGGTGGGCGAAACGCAGTGAAGGATCGCTGACTCTAAATGGGCGGAGGCGGTCCGGTGAGAGGAGTGCGCCTCCTTCACTCGCGTTTCAGTCAGCGATTCTTCACTCCATTCCCACCCACCTTCGCCCGCCGGGAATTGCGTTCAGAATGACCCGTTTTTTGAACCTAGCCACGTCCCACTCACTCCGTGCCCGGTTCGTCGCGCACCACACCCGATTTCGCCTCGACCGGCCAGGTAGCGCTCCCCCACCGCCCATCCCGTGTGCTCCGCATACAACGGAATTGCCGTTCGAGGTCGGCGATGAAGTCGTCCGCCTTGCGGAGGTTCACGTCGGCGGGCTGCCCTGCCGGGTGCGCGCCCGCTCCCGGATGCCGTCGAAGTCAGCGGAGGTGAGCGGCGACGTGGGGCTGTCCGCCGCCTGGAGCAGCCAGGCCTCCAACTCGGGCGTCACGGCGAAGGAGCGTCGTCCGTCCTCGCTCAAGGAGCGCAACACGTCGTTGACCAAAGTGCTCGCATCGGGGCAGACGCCCGCGCGGATTTGTCTTCGACGAAGGCTTCGACATCTCTGCTCAAGGAGATGGTCATGGGTGCAGCTTTGCAGGAGATCGAAGTGCGTTCAAACCAAGGCGATTCGCTCTCGTTCCCAAACTTCTGAGCCTGACACCGTTTCCTGTCATTTTTTAATCACGCCCCATTTCTCTCGCTAATCGGACGCACTGAGTGCCGTTCTCGATTCGGATATTTTCGGGCTTGTCCGGCGGCTGCGCGTAGCTGAACTTCGGCGTTTTCGCTGTTCCAATCTTAATTTTTGAACCCCTTGGAAAACTCACCCGTTTCATTCGATGAATCACGTCTTCTATTCGTAGGCTCGACCGTCGTTCTCATCGCACAAGAGATAAACGTGCCAATTCTTTCGCAGCTCTGGCTTGTCAAAAACGGAATTGTTGAGGAGTCCGAATTTCGCGAAGGCTCGCTTTTCACTCCAAACTTGGTTTTCGTCAAAGCTGAGAAATTCGAGCTGACGGCACTGCCCGACCGAATCCAGTTGGTCTTTCGAGAACTCCGGGGCGCAGAGCCAAGTGCCTATATTGAGCGAGTAGCTGGTGGAATTGTCCGTGCGCTACCGCACACGCCATTTTCGGCCATGGGCTTGAATTTTGAGTTTTCCTGCAGACCACCTGCCGGCGAGCTTTACTCGGAATGGAATCGCCGGACATGCTTGTGTCCGTTGGTCATGGGAGTGCCAGAATCTCATGAAGACGGCGCCCGTTTCGGTGGTTATTTCTCCGTCGATACGCTTGGCTACCGCGCCCGAATCGACGCGAAGCCCGCCTGTCCAGCGAGTGCATCGTTTCCTTCCGACAACGAGTTTTTACAGGTCGCGTTTAATTTTCACCGTGATTTACCGCCCGATTCAGCTCATTCTATTATTGAGCTGCTGAAAGATTGGCATTCGGTCCAATCTAAGGCACAGAAGATTTTGGACGCTATGCAACTATGAAATATCCATCTTCTAGTGACAGCGTGATGACCGCCCCGATCGGGGTTGATTATAGCCGGTTCCAACGTCGAGCCCTTTCTCAGATTCCAGGAATCACAACTGACCAAACTGCCGACTTGTCGTCCTTGGGTGGGCGACAATCCACGGACTGTCTATTGCCCACATCCCCGACCTCATGGTTGAGAAAGAATGTTTGGGGGCGGGTGTGCGCTGTAGCTATTTTAGACGATGTTGTTTTTGGCCGTAGCGATGCTACTACAATGCCCATTGACCTTTCTTACCAGATTGGACTCGCACAGCGAAATGTAGGCCCATCAATCAGCGTTTCGCGCGACATGATTGTCCCTCTAGGGCAATCTGCACGCGGATCCATGATCGTTCCGTCTGGAGCGTTCCTCACTTGGATGGAGCTTCTGGAAGAAGAGGGTCTTGGCTACTGAGATCGAAAGCCTTTGTTATTGCTTACCGGTTGAGCACCTCCAACAGGGAGATGTCTTCGCCGTTGATACGGTTACGCCCTATGCTGATACCAATCTGCGCTTTTTCCGGGCGACAGATGGACGGCATGGCAGCGTGGTGTTGGCCGGATTGAGCGAAGGGCGAGTTTTTGGCAAAGAAGCGCTCGAAGATGTTATTCGTTCTAAAATAAACGATGATGCGCTGTTCACGCGGCCTTTCGCTTCCAGCAACAACGGAGAGCCTGAGTTAATGGTAACATGCGCGGGCTTCACGCCGTATTTTGTGATCGGCACTCAGACCTGCGACGTGGCGGGCGAGAAGAAGAATGCCCCACCATTAGTGACGTTGCTAGCTGTGAAGACTCTGAGAGGAATTTGTAGCTCTGACCGACTCCCGTTAGATGGTCTTAAACTACCGTCCCTCACGATTGAAGAATTCTTGATTCGCGAAACTGGTCACTCAGGACTCGATAGCTGCAACGAATTCGAGTATTCGCACAAACTCCGCGAACTCTTGAACGGATGGAATCCAACCGGCACGCTGCTGGCTTCCCGAAACTCAATTCGTAGATTCTTAGATAAGATGGGTAAAAGTGGTTTCCAGTTCTATCTTCCTGCCGATGCCGGTTTCGGTCTTCCCGAGATGTATATCGATCTTTCGGCCACGTTCACCATCCACATTCTGCAACTTCAATCCCTCGCGGGACGGCGTGTAGCAAGAATCAAAGATCCGTATCGGGATCAATTCTCACATCAACTAGGGCATCACTTTTCGCGGATTGCAGTTCCGCAGACGCTAGCACCGCACGCGTTCTGAACCGACCAGGGACAACTGGTGAAAGTGGTCTCTAGCCCAAAGGCCGTTCGACAAATTTGAGCTGAAGCCCAAGCTGCATTGCAATGAAAACCCCGCGCCAAATCCCCTGCGCCACCTGCGGCAAGCCGACGGAATATTTTGCCGAGCCGCTCGGGCCGTTCTGCTCAGCGCGCTGCCAGATGATCGATCTCGGCAAATGGTTCGGCGAGGAATACCGCGTGAGCGAACCGCTGCGCCCCGATCACTTCGCTGAGTTTGAGCAGCTCGACGGCGAACTCGACCGCCCGGACTAGCCGCGTCGCTGTTTCTGTAGGGGAAGTTGTCAGCTTCCACCCGCTATCCCGCGAGATACGGAATCGTCAGCGGCCCCTGCGGCAGGACGGCTACGCGCGTGGTCGCGGGCAGTGCCGCGAGTTTCTCCACGATCGTCGCCGCGATGTCCGCGCACGGGATGAGATGCGCGGCGCGGATCGTTTCGTCCGGCAGCGCGCTGCGAACGTGGATTTCCGCGCGGCGCTGGATGAGCGATTGGATTTGGCCCTGCCACTGCTCGACGTGGACAAAGCCGGGCGCGGCGAGTTTCGCGAGGAGCGCTTCGCCATCGGGCACGCTGTGGAGGAGGCGCTCGTGCGGGCTGCCGGAGGGGACGCCTTCGGCGCATTCGGCGGCGAGGATGATGGTCCCGCGGTCTTTGACGATGCGCGCAGCGGCGGCCATGCCTTTCACGCCCTGGTAAAGATTCATGTCGAGCGGGTAGCCGCTGTTCGTCGTGAGCACGATGTCGAACGGCTCGGCCACACGCTGCATCGCGCTGGCGCGGACAAATTCGATGCCGGCCTTGTGCGCGGCGAGAAGGTCGCCGGCGAAGACGCCGGTGATCTCGCGGCGCTCGTTGAGGGCAACATTGAGCAGAAAACTCGGTCCGACGCGCAGGGCGATGTCGCGCATTTCCTCCCAGATCGGATTGCCTTCGGTGATGCCGAAAGCTGCGCGCGGGCTGCCGATGTGGTGTGCGCCGTGATTGCTCATCACGGTCTCGAGCGCGGCGACGCCGGGCATGATGCCTTTCGGCCCACCGCTGAATCCGGCGAAGAAATGCGGCTCGATGAAGCCGGTGATGATGCGCACATCGGCCCCGACGAAGTGCCGGTTGAGCAACGCGGGCGCGCCGGTTTTCGTGACGCCAAGCTGCACATGCGCTGCCGGATTTTCCGGCTCGTGATTGAGGCAGCGGTAATTGGCAACGATCTCCGGCGTGAGCATTTTCTCCAGCTCCGCGCGAGTGTTGGGCCGGTGCGTGCCGAGCCCGTTGAGCAGCGTGATGTTTTCCCGCGACGCGCCCGCGCTTTCCAAATACGCGAGCAGCCACGGGATCAGCCGGTCATTCGGCGTAGCGCGCGTGATGTCGGTGTGGACGATGCAGATTCTCGATCCCGCGCTCAGCCAATCCGCCAGCGGTTTCGCGCCGATAGGCTGCATCAGTGCAGCGAGTACGGCGGCCTTTTCATCGGGCAGGCCGGCCTGCGGCGCAGGCTCGATGACGGTGGTGCGTTCAGCCGGAAGCTCGACTTCCAAATGGCCGCGACCGTAGGCGAGTTGGAATTTCATCGGCACCCGCCGGAGCACTACGGCTTCCGTGCAGCGGCGAATTTAGCACGCACCAACTCGCGCAGTTTTTCCTGCACGGGTTCGTTGCCGAGGCGCTCGAGGACTTCGTTGAGGAAACCGAAGACGATGAGGCGCTGGGCCTCGTTTTTCGGGATGCCGCGGGAGAGGAGGTAGAAAAGTTCCTCCTGCTCGATCTGCCCGCAGGTCGCGCCGTGGGTGCAGCGGACGTCGTTGGCTTCGATCTCGAGACCGGGGGCGCTGTTGGCCTCGGCTTCGTCGCTGAGGAGGAGGTTGCGCACTTTCTGGTAGGCGTCGGTGCGGTGTGCGCCGGGATCGACGCGGATGAGGCCGGCGAAAATCGTGCGCGCGGTGTCGTCGAGCGAGTTTTTATACAGCAGGTCGCTTTGCGTGTTCGGCACTTCGTGGATCTGGAAAGTGCGGGCGTCCACTTCCTGCGCGCGGTCGGCGACCGTCACGGCGAGCATGTCGCTGCGCCCGCCCTGGCCGCGGAGATGGCTGATGCTCTCGCTGCGCACATGCCGCCCGCCAAGTTGGGCGAAGAGCGATTTCGACTGCGCATCGCGACCAACGACGGTGGAGTTCATTTGGAAGGTGTGCGCTTTGCGGCTCCAATTCTGCACGCAGACGTAGGTCACATTCGCCCCGGCACCGAGCCAGAGATCGTTCACGCCGCAGGCGAGGCCGGGCGCGTCGGCGTCGGCGCTTTCGTAGTAGTCGATGAGCGTCACTTTCGCCATTTCCTCGGCGATGATGAGCGTGTGCGGGAAGACGGACCCATTCGCGCCGTGCAGCCAGTGGAAGGCCTCGACAGGCAGATCGATTTCCACGCCTCGCGGGACGTAAAGAAAAGTCCCCGCGCGGACTTGAGAAGCGTGGAGCGCCGCGAACTTCTGCCCGCCGAGGATCGCCTCCTCCCGCATGAAATGTTTGCGGAACAGCTCGGGATGCTCGGCGGCGGCCTGATCCAACGGCAGCCAAATCACACCGCGCTGCCTCAGCGAATCGGCGAGGGTTTCCTGCGCGAGCAGGTCGTCATTGGCGAAAACCATGCGCCCGGCGACGGCAGCGAGCCCAGTCGAGCGGGCGAGCAATTCCTCGCGCGTCGCTTCATCGACCGGCGCGGCCTGCACGTAGGCACTGAGGTCGAGGTCTTTGACGTTGGCGAAGCGCCACTCCTCGTTGGTGCGCACCGGCATCGGCAGCGCGGTGAACCTTTCCCAAGCATCCGCCTGCTCCGGCGAGGCCGGGCCGGCGCTGAGAATTTCCACGGGGCTGTCCAGTTCGGGCGTTGCCGGTTCGTTGATTTCCATGATTGCGCTCATAAAGTTTCCTGCCGCTCGATCTCCCACGCGCTCTTCAGCGGGCGTGAGTGGAGGTGTTCGTATTCGATGCGGAACGACTCGAGCAGAGGCAGGTCATTTGTGTCCTTGGGACGGGCAGCGGCACGCTTGCTCGCGATGATGTCCTCCAACGCGGCAATGTTCAGCCCTTCGTGGACGATCCGGCGCGCTTTTGCCTCGGCAAAAGTTTCGATTCCATCCGGTGCAAACACAATGTCCACGTCGAAAGGGCCAGTCTTGATCTGCACGAAATCACGCCCCTCAATGAGCGCAGCTTCGACTTCCGCCGGGATTTCAAACTCGAGGCTTTTCAAAGCCGCGACGATCATCCGCCCATTCTCCGGATTTTTCGCGGCGAACACGTCAACATCCTGTGTCGTACCTGGGTAGCCGAGCACCATCGCCGCCCCTTTACCGATGAAAAGGTAATCGACACCGTGCTCGGCGAACGCACGCCCGAGGTCGCTGGCGATGGTCACCCGGAATTCCTTCGTCATGTCAGTTTTCCGGAAGCTTGTAGCCGAGGTACGCGGGAAGGTTTTCGTCACACCATTCCCGGTAATCCGCCATCGTGTTGAAGATGCGATAAGGCGCGTCATCCATCACCGGACGGTGGACAGAAACAAAACCGTAGCGTTCGCGGAGGGCGAGGGGCCGGGCCATCTGCCGGCGGCATTGTTCCCGCCAAAGTTCATCGTCACTTTTATCGACCTGCATCATCCCACGCTGCCTTCCATTTCGAGGTCAATGAGGCGCTTGAGTTCGACGCTGTATTCCATCGGGAATTGCCGGACGAGATCGTTGACGAAGCCGTTCACCGAGAGGCTCATGGCCTGTGCTTCGCTGAGGCCGCGCTGCTGCATGTAAAAGATCTGCTCGGCAGAAATCTGCGAGACGCTCGCCTCGTGCTGACTGGAATTGCCGGTGCCGCGGACGGTGATCGCCGGATAGGTGTCGGTGCGGGCTTTCGAGTTGATGAGGAGCGCATCACACTCGGTGTTGTTCTTGCAGCCTTTGAGGTGCTTCGGGATATGGACGAGTCCTCGGTAGGTTGCGCGGCCCGTGCCGACGGAGATGGATTTGGAGACAATGTTTGAGGTGGTCTCGTCGGCCGCGTGAATCATTTTCGCGCCGGTGTCCTGATGCTGGCCGTCGCTGGCGAGCGCGATGGAGATGACTTCGCCGCGGGCCTTGCGGCCTTTCAGCACGACGCCGGGATACTTCATCGTGAGCCGCGAGCCGATGTTGCAGTCGATCCATTTCACCTCGGCCTCCTCGTGGGCGATGGCGCGTTTGGTCACGAGGTTGAAGACGTTCGCCGACCAGTTTTGCACGGTCACGTATTGGATCTTCGCGCCCTTCATGGCGACGAGTTCCACGACGGCGGAGTGCAACGTGGCGGTTTCAAATTTCGGCGCCGTGCAACCTTCCATGTACATCACCTCGCTGCCCTCGTCGGCGATGATGAGCGTGCGCTCGAACTGGCCAAAGTTCTCCGCGTTGATGCGGAAGTAGGCTTGCAGCGGGTGCTTCACCTTCACGCCCGGCGGCACGTAGATGAATGAGCCGCCGCTGAACACGGCGCTGTTCAGCGCGCTGAATTTGTTGTCGCCCGTCGGGATGACTTTGCCGAACCACTTGCGGAAAATCTCCGGGTGTTCGCGCAGCCCTTCGGTCGAGCCGCAGAAGATCACGCCTTGCTCGCCGACCGCCGCCTTGATGTTCGAATACACCGCCTCGGAATCGAACTGCGCCTCGACGCCCGCGAGAAACTTCCGCTCCTGCTCCGGGATGCCGAGCCGCTCGAAGGTGCGCTTGACATCATCCGGCACGTCTTCCCACGAGCGCGAGGCCTTCTGGCCGCCCGACAGGTAGTAGCGGATGTCCTTGAAAACGATGTTCTCCAAGTCCTTCGACGCCCAGTGCGTCGGCATCGGCTTCGAGAAAAAAACGTCGAGGGCCTTGTGGCGCCAGTCGCGGATCCAGTCCGGCTCGTTCTTGACGTTGGCGATGTAATCGACCGTGTCGTGGGAGAGACCG
>JBBQCM010000056.1:0-41357 GCA_038318725.1 Chthoniobacterales bacterium | reverse complement strand
GGCTTTCAAGTCCCGGATCATACGCAACCACAGAGCCCGCGCGCGGAATATTTTTACGCCGGCTTTCCGTAGGTCAGCGGCAGAATCAGCAGCAACGCTCCATAGGCGAGCCCGGCGAAAGCCGCGGCTCGCCAGCGCTTTTCCCCACCCGTGAGCCACCCGATCTGGTTCCGCAGCGTGAAAGGCATCCCCACCCAAAACAGCGCCAGCCCGATCCACCCATAGACCAGCGTCACCAGGAAAAGCCGCGCCATTTCCGGCCGCAAAAACGCCGCCTCCAGCAGCGGCTCCGCGCCCAGCAGCACGAGCATCCCCAGCGCCCGCGCCGCGAGAAACTCGTCCACGTATTTCCACGCCAAAAACCACGCGATGGGCGTGCCGATGAGCACCCGCATCCGCCAATTGGAAAACTCCCCGAGGTCCATCGTCCGCACCAGCCAGAAGAACCAGATCGCCGCCAGCGAAAGCAGGACAAAGCCCAGCGTCGGCGAACGGGGAAAGGCGCGCAGCCAGGCCTGGGTGGCCTGGGGTTTGAAAAGGGCGAGCGCGTGGCCGGCGAGGAGGAGGAAGCCGACGAGCAACAGTGCCGTCTCCAGCTTGAGGGAATAAATCATGAGCGAGGGCGGGAAGAGAACGCCGCTTGTCCGCGCCGCTCAAGCGAAATGTCTGCGCCCGGCTTCTCCTTGCCGATGCGCGGCACGATCTCTACACGATTCCCGACCGCCGCGACGTTTCTCCCCTGCCCCGCTCATTTCTTTTTATGAAAACCAACCTGCTTTGCCTCCTTGCTGCTCTCCCCTGCCTCGCCACGCTCGCGCGAGCGGAGGTCAAAATCGTCGCCGAGCGCTTGGCCCCTGAGCAGGCCACCACCGGCTTCAAGTTTCCCCACGTCCCCGCCCCGCTCCGCGGAGATGCCGCCGCGAAGGCCACCTTCACCCTCATCGACGGCTTGCGCGACGGCAACGGCGGCACCCTGGACGCGCTCCACGACGGCGCGCTCCCGAACAGCGCCGACGAACCGCGCGCGAACTTTTTCCTGCGCGGCGGCACCGATGGCGGACGCCTCCTCGTGGACCTCGGCAGCGTCATCGACGTGCGGCAGATCAATACCTACTCGTGGCACGCCGACGTGCGCGGCCCGCAGGTTTATCGGCTCTACGCCAGCGACGGCCAAACGACCGGCTTCAACGCCCAGCCAAAACGTCCGGTCGATCCCACGAAAGCCGGCTGGAAACTCCTCGCCAGCGTCGATACCCGCCCCAAGGACAGCCCCCTCGGTGGACAATATGGCGTGAGCATCGCCGACCCCGCCGGCAGCCTCGGCTCCGCACGCTATTTCCTCTTCGACATCGCCCCGACCGAAACCGCCGACCCTTTTGGCCAGACCTTCTTCAGCGAGATCGACATCCTCGACCGCAACGCCCCAGCCGTCGTCGAAACTCCGATCACCCAGCTCATCGAATCCGTCGCCGCGGACGGAGGCACCTACCGTTTCAGCGTCGAGACCACCGAGGCCCCCGACCTCACGGACTGGTCACATCGCGAACTCATCCCCGCCCTGCAGAAGTGGTATCCGCTCATCGTCAAAATGCTCCCTAGCGACGGCTACACCGCGCCCAAGACCTTCAGCATCATCTTCACCGATAAATACAAGGGCGTCGCCGCCACCATGGGCAACCGCATCGAAGGCAACCCGCCGTGGTATCGCGGCGAACTCAAAGGCGAAGCCATCGGCTCGATGGTCCACGAGCTCGTCCACGTCGTGCAGCAATATGGCCGCGCCCGCCGGCCCGGAGCGGAGCGCCCGCCCGGCTGGCTCACCGAAGGCATCCCGGATTACATCCGCTGGTATCTCTACGAGCCGCAGTCCAAAGGCTGCGAGATCAGCCCGAAACGCGCCGCCACCGCGCGTCACGACGCCAGCTATCGAGTTTCGGCAAACTTCCTCAACTTCGTCATCACCAAGTACGACAAGAACCTCATCCAGGAACTCAACGCCGCGATGCGCGAAGGCCGCTACGACGCCGAGCTTTGGAAAAAGCGCACCAACCACACCGTCGAGGAACTCGCTGACGAGTGGAAAAAGAGCCTCGAAGCCGGCACCCCGCCGTCGCCCTAGGCTACGGTTTGGTTGGTGCCACAGGCGTGGATGGCGGGAAGGGCGGGTTTTCCGCCCACTTCGGCGCGACCTGCGCGAGATTCGGCGTCACGTCGGCCTTGGCGTCGCCGAGCGCCCAGGCGATGCCCCCGGTGAGGATGTCCTGGAAGATCGGGCTCGTCCAAACGTCCTCGCGATGGCCCATCGAAGTATAGAAGACGCGTCCTTTCCCGTGCATCCGCGCCCACGTCGCCGGGTATGCCGGACGCGCGTAGTCGTTGCCCTTCATCGTCTCCGTCTCCTGGACGAGCAGGACGTGCAGATCGGGCCGGAAATCTTTCAGCGAATACCACTCCTCATGCATCTCGAAGCCCGCCGCGTATTTCTCCATGCCGGGAAATTTCGCATCGACCGCGCGCATCGTCGCCTTTTGCTGCGCGCCGTGTTTGATGAACTCGCCACCCAGCATTTTCACGTAAGGATCGGCCGCCTCGCCGAAGTTCTTGTAACGATCCGGCCCCTTCTTCGCCTCGTTGTTCGTGTGGAAAGTATCGCTCGCGCTGTGCGAGCCGATGAAGCCCTTGCCGCTGGCCACGTAGTCGAGCAGGGCCTGCTTGCCCGCGGGCGTCATCGGCGGATTCTTGTCCGTGCCGGGTGAGCAGAGGTCGCCGGTAGAGTAGAAAAAGAGGGCGTCGAACTGGGCGAGGTATTGTGGCGTGACAAGCGAACCGTCCTTGGAAAAGACGAACTCCCAGTTGTTCTTCGCGCCGAGTTCCGTGAGCACTTTTTCCGCGTGGCTCGGCTGGCCTTTTTTGTAGCTGATCACGTCATGCTCAAAGCCGCTCGATTTCGTAAAGAAGAGGATCTTGCGCTTCGGCCCCGCGGCGAGAGCGGCACTGTGAAGAGTGAAGACGGCGAGCGTAACGGCGGCGGCGGTGCGGAAGAAATGGCGGCGGTTCATGGCGGGAATTGGTTGGCGTGAGCGGGAGAGAACCGAAGATGGCGCATAGTGGAACGCCGTCGAGTCGCGCGGTGTTTTCGACGTAAAGCTTGGCGGGCTTGACTCGCGCGGACGGACCGCGCCAAATGCGCGTCCTCCAAACCCAACCCTCAACCCTCCTTCCATCACCATGCGTCTCGGTCTTAACACCTTTCTCTACGCCAGCCCTTTCACTACGGAGCAGGCGCCCAAACTTTTCGCGAAGCTCAAGAAATGGGGCTTTGAAACCGTCGAGATTCCCGTCGAGGCGCTCGAACACATCGACCCCGCGAAAGTGAAAGCCGCCGCCGACAAGGCTGGGCTCAAGATTGGCAGCATCTGCGCGTGCATGGGACCAGGACGCGATTTCCGCGGCAGCGCGGCGGATCAGAAAACGGCGGTGGACTACGTGCGCGGGCTCATCGACCAGGCCGTGGTGCTCGGCTGCCCATCGGTCATCGGGCCGCTCTATTCCGTGGTCGGGCTCATCGGACCGCATGACGACGCGGAGAAAAAGCAGCAGTTCGACCTCGTGGTGAAGAATCTCAAGCCGCTTGCCAAATACGCCGAACAGAAGGGCGTGCAACTTTGCGTCGAGCCGCTCAACCGTTTCGAGACCGACTTCCTCAACACCTGCGACCAGGGCCTCAAGCTCGTCAAAGCCGTCGGCAGCAAAGCCTTCAGGCTGCACCTCGATACCTTCCACATGAACATCGAGGAAAAGAACCAGGCCTCCGCCATCCTCAAGGCCGGCAAACACCTCGCGCACTTCCACGCCTGCGGCTGCGACCGTGGCACGCCGGGCGGCGATCACATCCAGTGGAAGCCGATCGTCGCCGCGCTGAAGCAGATCGGCTATCAGGGCGACATCGTCATCGAGAGCTTCACCACCGACGTGAAAGTCATCGCCCGCGCCGCCGCGATTTGGCGCAAGATGGAGCCGAAACGCGACGACATCGCCGTCAAGGGACTGGCGAACATGAAGAAACTCTTCGGCAAAAAGTAAGCGCCCTCGCGGATTACCACTCACACCATGAAACTACTCCCTACGCTCCTGGCCTTCGTCTCCGCCACCGCACTCGTGCAGGCGGAAGAAAAGCAGCTCTTCAACGGCAAAGACCTCACCGGCTGGGAAGGTAATCCCAAACTCTGGTCCGTTGAAAATGGCACCATCACCGGCAAGACCGCCAACGAAGGCGACGCCAAGATCAAGCACAACACCTTCCTCGTCTGGAAGGGCGGCACCGTGGGCGACTTCGAGCTGACCTTCAAATACCGCATCGAGAAGGGCAACAGTGGCGTGCAGTACCGCTCGAAGGAACTCCCCTCCGGCGAAAACGGCCCGATCATCAGCGGTTATCAGGCCGACTTCGAGGCGGGCAAAACTTACAGCGGCATTCTTTACGAGGAGCGCGCCCGCGGCATCCTCGCCAAGCGCGGCGAGAAGACCGTGATCAAGGCGGACCCGGCGGATCCGAAGAAGTCGAAAGTCGAAGTCACCGGCTCCGTCGGGAACAGCGATGAAATCCAGGCGGCGATCAAAAGCGAGGATTGGAACGACTTCAAGGTCATCGCCAAGGGCGGCCACTTGCAGCACTTCATCAACGGCAGGCAGACCGTGGATGTGACCGACGAAACCGAGGCGGGCGCCAAGAGCGGCGTCCTCGCCCTTCAAATCCACGCCGGCCCGGCGATGGTTGTGCAGTTCAAGGATCTCGTCCTCAAAACGGACAAGTAAACCGTCAAACTTTCGCCGGCACGAAACCGGCGCGTAAAGAAAAAGGGCGATCCGTTTTAGGATCGCCCTTTTGCATGAAAAAATGTTTGGCGGCCGCTATTTCGCGGGCTCTTCGACCATGCCGAGATCCTCGGGCGTGGGCACTTTGATTTCGCGAATCCAGATGTTACGGAAGCGCACCGGATTGCCGTGCTCATAGAGTTCGATGAAGCCTTTCGGCGGCTGCGGCTTGTCATAGTTGCCCACCGCGCGGTAACGCGTGTCGCCATGCAGTTCGCGGCGGTGATGCACGACCGCGCCGTTGTGCAGCACGGTGACGTAAGCCTTCTTCACCAGCTTGCCTGCGGCATCCCACCGCGGCCCTTCCCAGATGATGTCGTAGGTCTGCCATTCACCGGGCGGGCGGGAAGCATTCACCATCGGCGGCGTCTGGCCGTAAATCGCAGACGCCCCACCGTCGGCGTAGGTTTCGTTGTTGTAGGAATCGAGCACCTGGATTTCGTATTTCCCGTAGATGTTCACCCCGTTGTTTCCCCGCCCCTGCCCGCTGCCGACCACCGTCGCCGGCGTGGCAAACTCGAGATGCATTTGGAAATCGCCAAACTCATCCTTCGTGCGGATGCGCCCGGTCTTCGTCGTTTCGGCGTAACCGTTCTCGATCTTCCACTGCACGTCGCCCTTCTCGCCCTTCCATTTCGAGAAATCCTTGCCGTCGAACAGCACCACGGCATCGGAAGGTGCCGCGGCCTGCTCGCTGAAGGTTGCGCCGGGTGTGATGACCGGCGGCTTCGGACGATCCGGGTCATGGACATGCCATTTCGAGCCCGGAATGAGCGGCGTGTCTTTATAGCCGTCCGCGGCGAAAGCCGTGATGGTGAGCGAGCCGAGGAGGCCCGTGAGGAGAAGCGGGAGGGGAGTTTTCATACAAGGGTTTGGATGGAACGGCCAAACCACCCGCATGACCAGAAAATATTGGCTTTCCCGCGCAAGCCGCCGCTCCGCGCCTATCCGAGCCGATAAACGATCCGCGCCTTGTTCAGATCGTAGGACGACATCTCGATCTTCACCCGGTCGCCAAGGGTCAGGCGGATGAAACGCTTGCGCATCTTGCCCGAGATGTGCGCGAGCACCTGATGTTTGTTCGCGAGGGCGACACGAAACATCGTGCCCGCCAGCACCGCGGTGATGGTTCCATCCGTTTCGATGATTTCTTCGACTGCCATAAGTAGTAGGGACGAGTAGTTGCGCCGCGCGGGCCGGAGCGATCTGGAGTTTGTGGCGAGGTTCCGACCTCGCCCGGGGTTGCACTGCTTTCCGAGAAGCCTCCCGCCCGGCACACTGCGCCAGACGGAAGGCCGCCGACATTCGCCGGTTTCCGCGAGAAAGCAAGGAATTGCGCCGGGAAAATACGCCCACACGCAACGGCCTGCGCCCTACACCTCGACGACCGCTTTGATCACGCCCGTCTCCGGCTTCAGCCACTTCGGAAACTCTGCGATCATCGCGTCAAACTTCGCGTGGTGCGTGATCCACGGCTTGGTGTCGATCACCCCGTCCTCGATCAGCGCGATGATTCGCGCAAAGTCCCGCGAGAGCGCATTGCGCGAGGCGAGGATGCTCAGCTCCCGGCGATGCATGATCGGCGCGTGCAGAAAAGACAGCTCCTGCTGAGTGATGCCGACATAGACGAGCCTTCCGCCGTAGGCGCAGTAGCCCAGCGCCGCGCTCATTGACTGATGACTCCCCGTGGCATCCACCACCACATCCGCGAACTGACCGCCGGCAACCTCCTCCAGCGCCTTCAGCTCCGAGCCATCGCCCCGCGCCACGATGGTGTGATCCACACCCATCGTCCCTTTGCAGAACTCCAGCCGCGCCTCATTGATGTCGATGACGATGGTTTTCGCGCCCGCCACTTTCGCAAACTCCACCGCCGAAAGCCCGATCGGCCCCGCACCGATGACCAGCACATGTTCGCCGGTGCGCGGTGCGCCGCGGTCGATGGCGTGACAGCCGATGGCGAGGGTCTCGACGAGGGCGAGTTGCTCGAAAGAGAGTTTCCTCGAGACATGGAGCTTGCGCGCGGGCAGGAGCATCCGCTCGCACATGCCGCCATCGCACATGACGCCGAGGGTGAGGTGCTTTTCGCAGCAGTTGGTGAGGCCGCGCCGGCAGGAGTAGCACTGCTGGCAGTTGATATAGGGCTCGACGGAGCAGTGGTCGCCCGGCGCGACATTCGTGACCCCGGCCCCGACGGCGAGAACCTCGACGCCAAGCTCATGGCCGGGGATGCGCGGGTAGCTGAAAAAGGGCATCTTGCCGAGATAGCCGCCGTAATCCGTCCCGCAGATGCCAATCCGGTGAATGCGCACCAAGGCCTCCCCCGGCCCCGGTGCTGTCGGCTCCGGCAGCTCACAGGCGCGGAAATGTTGCGGGGAATCGAGGGAGATGGCTTTCATGGGCGAGCAGGCGAAACGTTGCGCGAGATTTCGATGAGGGACCGATCAGTTGTTTTCCGGAAGCCCCTCGGTGTGGCCGAAGTTGTGGACGGGCGCGAAGATGGCCAGCACTTGGGCGAGAAGTTCGCGGTCGAGCGGTTCGGCGGCCCACTTCGCCCAGTTGCGGATGTTGTTCGGGTTCGCGCTGCCGGAGATCGTGGTGGTGATGTCGGGATTGGCGATCGCGAACTGGAGCGCGAGCTGAGCGATGTTCACGCCCTTGCTTTCGCAATGCGCGGCGGCGGCGCGCGCGGCGGCTTTCACCGCCTCGGGCTCTTTCAGCCACGCGGGCAGCGGCGCGTTCGTGAGCAGGCGCGCGGAGAAAGGGCCGGCGTTCATCACGCCCACGCCTTTCGCTTTCAAGTAGGGCACCGCTTCGTCGGCGAAGCGCGTGTTTTGCAACGTGTACTGGTTGTAGCTGAGCACGCAGTCCACGTCCGTCTGGTCGCAGATGAAGCGGAAGATTTTCATCGGGTAGCCGGAGATGCCGATGTAACGGACTTTCCCAGACTGCTGCGCTTTGCGGAGCGCGGGAATGGTTTCATCCACGATCTGCTGCATGGGGACGAACTCGATGTCGTGGCAGAGGACGATGTCGAGGTGGTCGGTGCCGAGCCGGTGGAGCGACACGTCCACGCTTTCGGCCACGCGTTTGGCGGAAAAATCGAAGTGCGCGAGATCGTAGCGGCCAAGTTTGGTGCAGAGGGTGTAGCTGTCGCGCGGGACGCCTTTGAGGGCGACACCGAGGAGCACCTCGCTCATCCCGCGGCCGTAAAAGGGCGAGGTGTCGATGAAGCTCAGCCCGCAGTCGAGGGCGACGCGGACGCTGCCCAGCACTTCATCGAGGGTGACGCTGCGAAACTCCGCGCCGAGGGAGCTTGCGCCGAAGCTGAGGATCGGGAGGTGGAGGTCGGTCCGGCCGAGGCGGCGCGTCTGCATCGCGCCCGGTTATTCCCGATCGGCGGTGCGCTTTAGAGCGATGACGCCGTATAACTTGACGGCGCGCGGGTCGTTGACGGTCTCCGCCTTCATCGTGAGTTGCAGGCTCTGGCCCGTCTTCTTGAGGACGCCGGTGCCTTTGTTGCCAACGGAATCCTCGAAGGTGAATTCGAGTTCGTTCTTATCGTTGAGATTGCCCGTGCCGGTGCCATCCGGTGCGGCTCCGCTGCCGTCGGCTTTGCTTGCGGAAAATTCGATCTCGGCGCTCGCGCCGGCCTGGCGGACGTGGAGGATGAAGATGGACTTGCCATCGCGCGCCCGCTCGTAGCGTCCGGTGAAGTCAGGCGCAGGTTGCGGGGCTTTTTCTGCGGGGGGTGTGGCGGGCTTTTTCGGCGCGGCGACGGCGGGCAGCGCGAGGGTAAGGGCGAGGAGGATGAGCAGGCGTTTCATGGTGGTGGTATGCGGGGTTCAGTTTTGGCGGCAACCCATTGTCAGGAGCAGATTGCCCCAGAGCGCCTGGTCGCCGGTTTGGATGGTGAGGACGTGGTCGGAAGATTCAACGGCTTTGTAGAAATCCCATTTCAAAATGGATTCGAGCGCGGCACTCGCGCCGGCCTCGGCGAGGACCGAGCGATACTCCGCCCAGACCGGCGGCTCGCCCTGCTGTGCGTAGGGATCATCGGCGGGAATGCCCATCGTGTTCACGTGATCGACGGGCACGGCGCTGAGCAACGCGCGGAGCGTCTGCGCCACGGTCACGCAGCCGGGCGCGAGGTTCAGGCAGACGACCTCTGCATTTGGCCCGCGTTTGCTGGAGGCCGGATAGTTGCCATCGGCGATGAGAATCTTCGAGTGATGCCCGGCGCGGCCGAGCACTTCGTTGATCTTCGGGTGGAGGAGCTGGTGTTTGAGCATCGCAGGTCAGCGGGTGAGCTGGCGGAAAGAGCGAATCGTCACCGCTGCCCCAGTTTGCGCGTCGGGCAGCGGGACGATCTCTGCAGAGAGAAACCCATCGTAGCCGGTCTTGTCGAGCGCCGTGTAAGCGGCGCGCACGTCGGTATGGCCGAGTCCCACGGCGCGGCGGTTCGAGTCGGCGAAGTGGACATGGCCGATAAGATCGCGCGCTTCATGGATGGCGGCGGCGAGATCGACCTCTTCGATATTCATGTGAAAGA
The DNA here is from genome assembly GCA_038318725.1 of Chthoniobacterales bacterium. GTDB lineage: Bacteria > Verrucomicrobiota > Verrucomicrobiia > Chthoniobacterales > Chthoniobacteraceae > Chthoniobacter. The sequence goes on along the minus strand of JBBQCM010000056.1, from coordinate 31,930 downwards.
AGTCGGCGAGGATGCGGACGTTCCGCGTCCGCAGCGTGCGCAGCCAGGCGGCGGTGTCGCCGAGGCGGTTGAAAACGTTCGTCTCATAGCGATTCAGCGGCTCGTAGAGAAAGGTCTGGCCGACTTTCGCGGCGTGCTCGCCGAGATCGTCGAGCGCTTCACCGAGCCAGGCGAGCGCCTGCTCCCGCGAAACGCCGCCCTCCCAGCGGCCCTGCATTGACCCGAGAATCGCCGGTGCACCCAGCGCCGCGGCACGGTCGATGATCCCGCGGGCGAACTCCCGCGCCTGTGCCCGCACCGGCGCGGCGGCATGCGTCAGCGTCCATTTATTCAACACCCAACCCGCACCCGAGCCCACCGCCGCGACCGTCAGCTTGGAGCGCGCGGTGAGTTCGCGGATCGCCGCCACGTCCAGCGCCTCCGCACTCGGCGGAAAAATCTCGATGGCGTCGAACCCGTGGGTGGATGCCACCTGGCAGGCATCTTCGAGTCCGTTCCAAAGAAGAAACGGTCCGCCCGCAGCCTGCGGGACGAGGGAGACGGTGATGGCGGAACGCATGGGCTTTAGCCGATGAAGAGCGGCCGCAGATGCCGCGCGTAAAGATTCTCGGTCACGTTCCGTCCCACGATCTCCGCGTTCGCTTTCAGCAGGTCGAGGTAACGCTGGCCCTGCTTCGCCGCGAGCTTGAAGGAGACGTGCAGAAGTTGGCGGAAGCTCGGGTTGAAAAGCGGGTGCGCCTGGTCGTGCCGCAGCGCGCCGGTGAACTGCTCGCTCGTCCACCCGGCCACTTCCTCCGCCGTCGGCAGCTTCGCCTTGTCGATGTCGATGACCGACGCATACGGCGCGCAAAACTCATCCACATGCCCGATGGCCCCGGCGTAGATTTCCTTCGTCAAAGCCAGGGCCTCGCCGCCCGCTTCCGCGAGGCCGATGAGTTCCTCCAGCCACGTCGTCCCGGCCGTCTTGAGATGCAGGCCCGCGCCAAACTTCGGCAGCGTCCGGCGGATGATCGGGTAGAGCGAAAACTTGTCGCTGCCCGAGTGGACGCTGAGCTTCAGATGCGCCGGCAGCCCGTAGCGCGGGATGGCGTGGGCGATGACCGCGAGGTCGTCGTGAAACTCCCGCTCGAACTGCGCGAGGTCTCCCACGTAATCCACGCCCTTGTTGAACCGCCCCGTGAATTTCGGCGCGATGGTCTGCACCGGCACCTTTTCATCCGCCAGCGCCGCGAGAATCACGAGCAGTTCCGGCGGCGTCTGCGGCGAGTCGGTTTCGTCCATCGAAACCTCGGCGATCACCCGATCCGCCCCTTTCGCCGCGACGATGTGCCGGTAAATCTTGCCCGCGTCCTGCACCGCGAGGAGAAACTTCCCCGCGATCCGCTCGATCTCCGCCCGCGTGGTGTGGAAAGGAGTGGCGATCTGCGGGATCGAAAGCGTCCCGATCAGCTCGGGATGCCGGTCCACAAAAGTCTGCACGTCCGCCGGTGCCGCCGGCTGGCCGATGGAATCCGCCACGTCGATCGTGAAGAAATCCGCGTGCGGGAGAAAGCGATCGACTGTTTCCAAGCGGATGTGGTCGGCATCCACATGCCAGCCTTTGGTCCAGCCGAGTTCCGCCACCGCGGCCTGCGCGGCGGCGAGGACGCTCGCCGGCTCGGAGCCGATGAAGGTGTGTTCGCGGTTGGATTTGTTCCAGACGGCGACGACCTCCGCACCGTCGCGGGCGAGGAGTTGACAGGCCCGGAGTTGGGCGGCGGCCTGGTGGGCAAAACGGTCGCCGACGCCAATCGAGTATTTTTCGAGGGTGAGCATGAAGTGAAAAGTGGTTTAATTGAGCTCGCGCAGCCTCTCCGCGCGTGCCTTCCGCCGGTCGATAAGCCAAACGATCCAAATGCAGGCCTCGTAGAGGACGATGATCGGCGCCCCGAGCGTGATGAAGGTCATCGGATCCGGCGTCGGCGCGATGACCGCGGACAGAACGAGGATGCCGGTGATGGCGTAGGCGCGGGTGCGGGAGAGCAGTTTGTAATCGACCAGCCCGAGCACGGCGAGCGCCACGATGACGACGGGCAATTGGCAGAGCAGCCCGAAGCCGATGGTCAGCCACGAGCAGAACGAAAGGTAGTCGCGCCACGACCACAGCGTCTGCACGCCGATCTTCGCCGCGTAGTCGTGGAAGAAGCGCAGCGTATGCGGCAGCAGCCAGTAGTAGGAGGTGAACACGCCGGTCATGAAAAGCAGCGTGCTGACGAGGATGCCGGGAAAGAGAAATTTTTTCTCGTGCCGCGTCAGCGCCGGCAGCACGAACGACGCGATGAAGTAGATGAGAAAGGGCAGCGAGACGACGATGCCGGCGAAGAACGCCAGTTCGAGGGTGATGACGAAGGAATCGACGATGCCCGTGGTGATGAGCTGTTTTTCAAACTCTGGGCTGATGACCCTCAGCGGCGTGCGCAGCAGTTCCATGAGATCGGTCACAAAATAAAACGACAACGCCATGCCTCCGATGAGCACAAAGAGCATCTTCAGCAGCGTCCAGCGCAGATCCTCCATGTGGTCGAGAAACGGCTTCACGATATCGCCGTCGGATTTTTCGCGGAAGTTGAAAAAAGTTTGGAGGAGCTTGTTCAGCCAGGACATGGGGCGGGGAAGATGCAGCATTAGCGCGGGGGGGCAAAGCGGGAAGTTGCACGGCGCGCGGTGACTTCGCATGCTGCGCACATGTCTTTGCCTCCCATCACCGTTTATCGCGCCGCCGAGGGTCTCATCGCCCAGCGCGGCGAGGATTGCTTTCGCCTTGCCGAGCCGCGGCTCGACACACTTTTTGCGCAGGAACACCCCGCGCGCTGGCTGCAAGAGCAGCTCGCCGGGGCCACCCCGGTGCTGCGGCCCGAAAAGCTGCTCCCGCCCCTCGAAAGCCAGGAGGTCTGGGCCGCGGGCGTGACCTATCTCCGCAGTCGCGATGCCCGGATCGAGGAGTCGAAGGACGCCGGCGGCGGCACCTTCTACGACCGCGTGTATGACGCCGCGCGGCCGGAGATTTTCTTCAAGGCGACGCCGCACCGGGTGGTCGGCCACGGTGCGAGCATGCGGCTTCGCGCCGACTCGAAATGGAACGTGCCCGAGCCCGAGCTGACTCTCGCGATCAATACGCGCGGCGCGATCTTCGGCTACACCATCGGAAATGATCTCAGCTCGCGCGACATCGAGGGGGAAAACCCGCTTTACCTTCCGCAGGCCAAGGTTTGGAGCCAGTGCTGCGCGCTCGGCCCCGGCCTCGTCGTCCGCGCCGCCCTGCCGCGCGACACCGCCATTCAGATCCACATCTGGCGGGCCAACGCGCCCGTGTTTTCCGGCGAGACCTCGCTCGTGCAAATGAAGCGCACCCTGTCCGAACTCGCCGAGTGGCTCATGCGCGACAACCATTTCCCCGCCGGCTGCTACCTCCTCACCGGCACCGGCACCGTCCCGCCGAACGACTTCACCCTCGCGAGCGGCGACGAAATGCGCATCAGCATCTCCGGCCTCGGCCTGCTCTCGAACACCATCGCGTGATACGCCACAGCTTCCGCCGCCGCCTCACCTCCCGCCATGCAGGGCCGCGCCGTGCTCCGCGCTCGCTGAGCTTGGGGTCGTTTTAAGCGTTGCTCGCGTATGACCACACAGGAAGCCCCCAATACATTTTCAGACGGCACCGACTTTGCACAGGGCCACCAATACTGCTTTCAGATTGGCAGCGAGACCGAGTGGCCGGGCGTTATCCTCAGCGAGCCGGGCGTCATCCGCTGGCGATACACCACCGACCCCAAACGAGAACCGTGGTCGGCGGCGAACCTGCTCGGCAAACCTCACTTTGTAGTCACCGATGCTGACGGACACGAGTCCCTTCGTGTTCGTCGCGCCAAGCGTTTTCCACCGCGCTTTGAGATGATTGAGCACGGCGAGACCGTCGGAAGGATTGCGCTTCGAAGCCTGCTTCGGAACCGATACACGCTCCAGTTCCGCGACGAACCGAATTGGACATTCCACATGCCTCTTTTTACAGTTTACTTCCGCGCCGAATCAACCTCCGGTCGTGAAGTTCTTGTTCGCGTTGGACCGTCCAAGAAGCAATGGAACCTTTTGGCCGAGCCGGGAACAGCTTCTAGCTATCTGCTATGCGCCCTTGCGTTCATCCATCGCGAATGGTGGGCTTACGGTTGAACGACGTGACCGCCGAATTCCCAATGACCGCAACGCCTGGGCTCAACTTTGAAGTGCGACGTGTTAGTGGCGAAGGAGCATTCCTGGGGTGTTTTGTAGACATGTCTTTTGCGGCGTTGGCGGACCGCTTATTTATGAAACCGACATCCAATCACAGCCGGGCGATGGCGATGAGGAGGCGTCGTCGTTTGATCTGGATAATCGTTCTTTGTTTCACGATGAGTGGCGCGCTGTGGGCGGAGACTTTTTCGGCGGCGGATGCGGATGCGCTTTTCGACGCGCACACAAAGGCGTTCTACCGGGAGGAGGAAGGGCGCGGCTGGCATTTGAAAAATACGGAGGAAAGCAGGAAGGCGGATTTTTGGACGCGGGCGGAGCAAATGGAGATGGTGCTGGATGTCTGCGAGCGGACGAAGAAGGCGGAGCACATGGAGATGTTCACGCATCTGTTCCGCGGCTTTCTCGCGGATCACGGCGAGACTTGGGCGCATAACGCATACAACGACGACATCATGTGGATGATCATCGCCTGCACGCGGGCGTACTTACTTTCCCAGAACGCGGAGTTCCTGGACGTAGCGCGGGCGAATTTCGATCTCTGCTATGCCCGAGCGGCGTCGCCGGAACTCGGCGGCGGGCTTTGGTGGAAAACAGACAACCGCTCGAAGAATGCGTGTGTCAACGGGCCGGGAGCCATCGCGGCTTTCCTGCTCGGCCAGGCGACGAAGGAAGACACTTATACCGCCAAGGCAAAGGAGCTTTTCCTGTGGGAGCGCGCGACGTTGTTTGACGCCACGACTGGCCGCGTGGCGGATAACATTCAGCTCAGCGGGCGCGTCAGCCGCATGGCGCTGACTTACAATCAAGGCACCTTCATCGGCGCGGCAAACTTGCTCGGTTACAAGGACGACGCGCGACGCGCGGCGACGTTCACGATGAACCAGCTCTGCCGCGACGGGTATTTGCCTCCCGGCGGGGAAAGTGGCGACGGCGGCGGCTTCAATGGCATCGCGGTGCGGTGGATCGCGCGGTTTATGAACGAGCACGGCGAGCAGGCGACCTTCGAGCCGTGGCTGCAAAAAAATGCGGTCGCCGCGTGGCAGGCGCGTCGCGCGTCGGACAATCTCTCGTGGTGCCGCTGGCCGCAGCCGACGCCGGATGATCAAAGGTTCTCGTGGGGGTGCAGCAATGCGGTGGTGATTTTGCAGGTGGTGCGTCCGCCGGAGCCTGCGAAAACTGAATCTTCCCAATGAAATCCATATTCCCTTTTGCGCTGCTCTTCGCGTTGTCCGGCAGTCTCCACGCTGAGGTGCGGAATGCCGAAGACTACCGCAAGTTTGCGCTGACTCACGACGGCGACGTCGCTCGCGGCGGGAAACTTTTCCACGAGGACGCGCGGCTGCTTTGTGCGAAGTGCCACTCGATCGATGGCAGCGCGTCCAAAGCAGGGCCGGACTTGTTTGCGGCTGGCGACGTGTTTGGGCGGCGCGATCTCGTGGACGCGATCTTGCAGCCTTCGGCCACCATCGCGCCGGGCTACGGCACGGTGATCGTGGAGACGAAAGCGGGGGCGACTTACCAAGGCGTTTTGAAACAGACGACCGACGCGGGCGTACAACTCATGGGCGTGGATGGGAAGCTGGTTTCAGTCGCGGCGGCGGACATCAAGGAGAAGACGGGCACCGCCATTTCGCTCATGCCGGAAGGTCAGCACGCGGCGCTCTCGCGCGAGGAGTTCACCGACCTCGTAGAATACCTCACGACGCTCAAGCAACCGGAGTCCACGCGCGCCAGCAACCGCGCCGTGCCGCGCGATATCCCCCCGCTCGCCAAGCCGGTGACGCTGCGGCCTTTTTTCGCAACGCAATTTCAACTGCCGCGCGGCAAACAGGAGAGCGGCCTCACGTCGCTGCGCCAAGTCCCCGGCTCTCCGAATGTCTTCCTCGTGCTGCATCAAAAGGGGATGATTTGGCGGATGGAAAAAACCGCGACGGGCGAAGAGAAGAGCGTGTTCGCCGACCTCGCGCTGGAAGTCTTCAGTGATCGCGGGCCGAATGGATTACTCGACGTGGCGTTTCACCCGCAGTTCCGCGAGAACCGCAAATACTACCTCTTCTTCCAAGTCTTCGAGGACGGCGTCGTGACCACGCATGTCGTCGAGAAAGAGTTCTCCGCTGATTTCAAAAGCGACTCCGGCAAACCCGCGCGGATCATTTTGAAAATCGCTAGCGTCGCCGAGGATCACAGCGGCGGCTGTCTGCTGTTCGGGCCGGACGGTTTTCTCTATCTAACAATGGGCGACACCGGCCCGCACAACGACCCAAACGGCCACGCGCAAAACCTCGCGCTGCCGCTCGGCAAAGTGCTGCGCATCGACGTGGATCACGCGGACGCCGGACGCGCGTATTCCATTCCGAAGGACAACCCGTTTCTCGGCCGGGCGGATGCCCGCCCGGAAATCTGGGCCTACGGTCTGCGGAACCCGTGGCGCTTTTGTTTCGACCGCCTCGGCGGCGATCTCTGGCTCGCCGATGTCGGCCAGGATCGCGGCGAGGAAGTGGACATCATCCGGCGTGGTGAAAACTACGGCTGGAATGTGTTCGAGGCTTTTGAGCCGTTCTCGAATCAGTTCAAAAAAGAGGGCCGGACTTTCACCCAACCGCTCTTCGCTTACCGCCGGAAATACGGTAACTCGATCACCGGCGGAAACGTCTATCGTGGCGACAAAAGCTCGTCGTTTTACGGCGTCTATATCTGCGGCGACTACAACTCGAAGCGTCTCTTCGGCATCACCAAGGAAGAGGGTGCGCTGAAAACCGCGCGCCAAATCGGCAGCATTCCGCAGCGACTGGCTTCGTTCAGCGAGGACGAGGCGGGGAACATCTACGCCGTCGGTTACGAGGGCACGATTTACCATGTTGATTTCAGCGGTGCAGATTTCAACGACATCCAGCGAGTCGAGCAGTCGGACTTTGGAAAAACGAAGGATGGCTCCGAGGTGAAACTCATCACGCTGCGCAACGAAAACGGGATGAGTGCCGAGATCATTTCCTACGGCGCGATCCTCAAGGAACTGCGCGCGCCGGATCGGAATGGCGAGTTCGCCAACGTCGTGCTCACGACAGACAGCTTGGAAAAGTATCAGCGCTTCAACGGGGCCGCCGCGATCATCGGGCGGGTCGTGAATCGCATTGACGGTGCGCAATTTGAACTCGACGGCGCGACCTACCAACTGGCTGTCAACGATGGGAAAAACACCATCCACGGCGGACGTAAAGGTTTCGCCCAATCCGTGTGGAAGGTGGAAGCCGCGCCGGTAAAAGCACACGAGTCATCCGTAACGCTCACCTACCTCAGCAAGGACGGCGAAGAAGGCTTCCCCGGCAACCTGAAGACCGCCGTGACGTATACGCTCATGGACAACAACGAACTGCGCCTGGACTACGAAGCCGAGACCGACAAGCCCACCATCGCAAACCTCACCAGCCACGCTTACTTCAATCTCGCCGGCGGCGGGAGCTGCCTCGATAACGTCCTGTGGATTCCTTCCGAGCAATACACCCTGGCGCGCGCGGACGCGATTCCCACGGGCGAAATCCTGCCGCTCAAAGGCACGCTCATGGATTTCAACCAACCCACGCGCATCGGTGACCGCATCGACCAGTTGAAACCCGCGATGGCCGGTTACGACCACAACTACATCCTCGCCGAAGGCTACCAGCGCCTGAAGCTAGCCGCCCGCCTCACCGAGCCAAAAAGCGGGCGCGTGATGGAAGTCCGCACCACCCAGCCCGCCATCCAGCTCTACACCGGCAATCACCTCGCCCACACCGCCGTCTGCCTCGAAACGCAGCATTACCCCGACGCCATCCATCACCCAAATTTCCCCTCCATCGTCCTCCGCCCCGGAGCGCCACTGCGCGAGACGACCGTCTTCACCTTCCTCACCAAATAACCTCACCATGAAATCCACACCCCACCTCCTTTCCGCACTCCTCGCCCTCGGCTTCGTCGCCCATGCCGACGATGCCGGACTACTCGCCGACGGTGCGAAAGTCGAAGTCCTCGGCGAAGGTTATTCCTTCACCGAAGGCCCCGCCGCCGATCCCGATGGCAATGTCTATTTCACCGACCAGCCGAATGATCGCATCGTGAAATACACCGCCGCCGATGGTTCCTTTTCCGACTGGCTAAAACCCGCGGGCCGCAGCAACGGCATCTACTTTGATAAAGCCGGCAACCTCCTCACCTGCGCCGACGAGAAGAACGAACTCTGGTCCATCGCGCCGGACAAAAAAGTCACCGTCCTCGTGAGTGACTTCGGCGGCAAAGCGCTCAACGGCCCGAACGACCTGTGGATTCGGCCCGACGGCAATCTCTACTTCACCGACCCGCTTTACGCGCGCGACTACTGGAAGCGCGACAAGGCCATGCAGCAGCCGGGGCAATACGTCTATTTCTTCGACATGAAAACGAAGCAGGCCAAGCCCGTGGCGACCGACTTGAAACAACCCAACGGAATTGTCGGCACGCCCGACGGAAAGACGCTCTACGTCGCCGACATCGGCGCGGGCAAAACGTATTCCTACGAGATTAAACTCGACGGCACCTTGGACAACAAAACGCTCTTTTGCGAAATGGGTTCGGACGGCATGACGCTGGACGCCGAGGGCAATGTCTATCTCAGCGGCAAAGGCGTGACCATCTTCGACAAGACCGGAAAGAAACTCACGAACATCCCCATCCCCGAACCATGGACGGGCAACGTGAAATTCGGCGGTAAAGACCGCCAGTTACTTTTCATCACCGCGAGCAAGAAAGTGTACGGCGTGAAGATGCGCGTGAAGGGTGCTTACTAGGCGCACGGCAAAGACACATCCACCTTTGCAACTCTCGTGTGTGGCGTCAGCTCACCGGGGGCAATCCGCCGCACCCCCAACAAATCCCCAGCACTAAAGTCATCCGCTGGGAAACCGCCTTCCACCCAGCGTCACACGCTTCCGACGAAGATGCTCGCCGAGCGCCTACGGTTTCGTCCGCAACCCCTCCTGGCAGAGCGCACGCCAGCCTGCGACGCGCTCGCGCTTGCCCTCCCGGCGGCTGCGCGGAAAGTGAGCGCACTGAACATGGGCATCATCGGCAGCATCCTTCTCGGTCTTTTCCTCGGCGATTTCCTGTGGTGGTGGCGTGCGGATCGGGTGTTCCGGCGGCTGCCGGGCGGCGGACCGTGGCGGATCGCGTTCGGTGTCTTCATGGCGGCGCAGGCCCTTGGCCTCGGCCTCGTGCTCCTGGACCGGCGCTTTGATCTCGGTCTCGACGCCGTGCTCGCCGGCCCCTGGCTGACCGTCATCTACCTTTGGCACTGCCTCCTCCTTTTTCCGATGCTCCTCCTCTGGATTCCGTACGCCCTCGCGCGCGGGTTAGTGATCGGAGTGCGCCGACTCTTGGAAAAGCGCGCCGCCCCGCGCCTCGCACCGGCTGCCGAAGGCGCGCATCTCTTCACCCGGCGCGACTTCGCCCGCCTCCTCGGCACCGCCCTGCCGGCGCTGACCACCGTCGGCGCAGCCGCCGTGGCTCTTTGGCAGATCGAGCGCTTTCGCATTCGCCGGCTCACCGTAGCGCTGCCGGACCTGCCCGCGGCGCTCGACGGCCTGACCATCGCTCACGTCGCCGATTTTCACGTCGGCCAGTTCACCCGCGGCGCGGTGCTCGACCGCATCGTCGCCGCGACCAATGAACTCCGCGCCGACCTCATTCTCTACACCGGCGACCTCATCAATTTCGCCCTCAGCGATCTCGACGCCGGCCTTGCCGTCATGCGCCGCCTGCGCGCTCCGCACGGCGTCTTCCTCTGCGAAGGCAACCACGACCTCTTTGAAAACCCCGTCGCTTTCCGCGAGCGCACCCGCGCCGCCGGGTTGCGCCTGCTGGTGAATGAAACCGCGAGCGTCACCATCCGCGGCACCGCCGTGCAAATCCTCGGCCTGCGCTGGGGAGCCGCCGGCCACGGCGCACACGACCCCGCCAGCCGCGGCGACGCCGCCATCGCCGGCTCCATGCGCGCCCTCCTCGCCCAACTCCAACCCGGCGCGTTTCCCATCCTCCTCGCGCATCACCCGCACGCCTTCGACTTCGCGGAAAACATCCCGCTCACCCTCGCCGGCCATACCCACGGCGGCCAACTCATGGTCACGCCCGGCATCGGCTTCGGCCCGCTGCTCTATCGCTACTGGTCCGGCCTCTACCGCCAGACCGAGCGCGCGCTCATCGTCTCGAATGGCACCGGCAACTGGTTCCCCCTCCGCACCCGCGCCCCCGCCGAGATCATCCACCTCACCCTCCGCCGCGAGGCCGCCTCGGTCCTGTAGTATTTGCACCACACCACGAGCGACGATCCTGATTCGGTGCAACCTTGCTCAGCAGACGGATGGCCCAGGCTGAGCACGATCCGACCTTCACCCTGCGCAAGGTCGTGGAGCGCGTGGGCCTCGATCCTTCATACCTGAGCAAGTTCGAGGGGGGGTGAGCAGCAGCAGCCGGGCGAGGAAAACATCCGGCGGCTGGCCGAGGAACTGGGCGAAAATCCCGATGCGCTGCTGGCGCTGGCCGGGAAGGTCTCCAGCGATCTGCTCGAAATCATCCGCGAACGCCCCACCGTGGTCGCGGAACTCCTCTGCGCCGTGCGCGCCATGCCGGCCAAAAAGGTTTCCGCCATCTCCCGCCAGATTCGCGATGGCGACTGGTGATCCTTTTCTTCCTCGTTCCCAAGTTAAGGACTTGGGCACGCACTTGCCGGGGCCATCCATTGCGCGGCGGGTGGTCGGCGTCGTCCGCGCAAACTCCCATCTGCTTTTCCTCGTCTCCCCTGCTCCGACCCCTCGCCGCGAAGCACAGCTTCCCCGCTCAAGGTTAGCGTTACGAAGGCCTCAACTTCGTAGCGAGGCAAAAAGAGAGCACTACGCGCTCCGGCGGCGGCGCGCGGCGAAGAGCAGCGGGCCGAGGCTGAGCAGCACGGCGCTGGCTGGTTCAGGCGCGGCCACAGGATCGAGGCGCAGAGCGTGCTGATACCCATTGAAGGTGCCATAGCCAACAATCTGCCCGAGATTGTTGATGGACCCACCATTAGCCGCCACAGCAAAGTCGGTGACGCCGGATCCGGGCAGCAAGAGGGAACCCAAATCATACATTGTCCCGCCGGTGTAGAGGAAGTATTTCGGCGCGTCGCCCGTATGGTTAGCGGACTCACCTACAACCTGCCCGAAGTCATTGATGCCATAGGCATAGCTGTCGGTGGTACCGTCGAGGATGCCGAGGTCGGTCGGTATCGTGCCATTCCCGAGGGTGGCGTGGTATGAGCCGCTTCCGGTGGGATTAGAAAAGCCCGCAACCTGCCCGGTAGCATTGATTCCGTAGGCGTAGCTGTAAAAGCCGCCGAGCGTGCCGAGGTCGGTGGGGGTTGTCCCATTCCAGACGTCCGCGTGGACGGAAACCGGGAGACCAGCGAGGTCAGAGTACGCCGCGATTTGCCCTGAATCGTTGATGGCTTCCGCTCGGCTGCTAGTGCCACCGAGAGTGCCGAGGTCTGTCGGGGTCGTGCCATTCCATAGGGTGGCGTGATACGCGGCGCTTCCAGTGGGATTGGAAAAGCCCGCGACCTGCCCTGTGGCATTGATGCCGACGGCGTGACCATTGGTTCCGCCGAGGGTGGCGAGGTAAGTTGGCGTTATGCCATTCCACACTGTCGCTTGGTAAATGCTGCTGCCGACAGTCGTGTAATCACCAACTACCTGCCCTGCGGTGTTGATTCCAACGGAACCACTGTAGCTACTGCTATCAAGAATGCCGAGGTCCGTGGGGCTTGTTCCGTTCCAAATTGTCGCATGGTAAGAGGCATTGCCAGTGAGCCACGCGAACCCAGCGACTTGACCGGTGGCGTTGACGGCGGAAGCTCCGCTCCTGGTTCCACCGAGGGTGCCGAGGTCGGTGACGGTGGCGGCGCAGGCTCAAGGGTGCGTCCAGCTACAGCAAGGTTTTTCTCCTCGTTCCCAAAGTGAGGCTTTAGGAACACAACCTGAGCGGGGAAGAACCGCTTCGCGAGGGGGGCGGTGTGCCGTGACCGGAGACGGGTCGCGCCGCACGCTGAACGCAAAGGAGCAAGGCTAGCTGCGCAAGCTCAGGAAGAAGCTCCTGAGCCTCTACCACCCGGACCGCTTCATCCACGAACCGGACGAGCTGGCGACCTACGAGAAGCTGACCGCCGCGATCAACCACGCGAAGGACCGCGGCGACCTCGAGACGCTGCGGCAGATTGCGGGCGATCCGCACGGCTTCATTTTGCGGCGGGGCTGGGCCAGCCTCGACTTTCGCGAGGAGGAGCAGGTGGCGCGGTCGCGGCGGCTCTGGGAGAGTCTGGAGCTGGAGATTCTCCGCGTGCTGGAGGCCACCAGCCGGCTCCGCGAAAGTCCCGAGTTCGAGCTGTATGAGCTGACGGCGAAGCAGCCGGAGACGCTGGATAGCGTGGTGGCGAAGCAGGTCGCGGGGCTGGAGGAAGAGATCGGGAAGCTGAAAGACGAAGCGGACGCGCTGCGGAAGGAGATTGAGGAACTCACGGGTGAGGCGGCAACGGGCATCGGGTAGCCGTGGAGCGCCTTCCCCGTCAAAATCGCGCAGGCGCGGACCGAGGCGCTGGTTGACTACGTGGCGAAACCCGACTGAGCTTCCGGCTCTAATCCACCTATTCATGACGCTTCACGGAAAATCCCTCATCGCTGGCGTGCCGCTGGAAAACGGCGCGCGCACCTTTTACGCCCTCAGCCCGCTCACGAGCGAAAAGCTGGAGCCGGCTTTTCACGAAATCGGCAGCGACGAAGTGGAGCGCACGCTGATCCTGGCCGAAGAGGCGTTCGCGGTCTTTGGCCGGGCGGCGGCGGAGACGCGCGCGGCATTGCTGGAAAAGATCGCAGAGGAAATTCTGGTGCTCGGCGATGCGTTGCTCGAGCGGGCGCATGTCGAGACCGGGCTGCCGCTGGCGCGGCTCACCGGCGAGCGCGGGCGCACCGTCGGGCAGCTCCGGCTCTTTGCCGAAATCGTGCGCGAAGGCTCGTGGTGCGATGCGCGCATCGACACCGCGCTGCCGGATCGCCAGCCGCTCCCCCGCCCCGATTTGCGCCGGATGCTCGCTCCGCTCGGGCCGGTTGTAGTTTTCGGGTCGAGCAATTTTCCCCTGGCCTTTTCCGTCGCCGGCGGCGACACGGCGAGTGCGCTGGCGGCGGGCAATCCGGTGATCGTGAAAGCGCACCGCGCCCATCCGGGCACCTCGGAAATGGTCGCAACAGCGGTCACGCGCGCGGTCGAAGCGTGCGGTCTGCCGGGCGGCGTCTTCTCGCTGCTCCACGGCAGCGGCGCGGAAATCGGCATCGCCCTCGTGCGACATCCGCTGACGCGCGCGGCGGGTTTCACCGGCTCGCGCACGGCGGGCCGCGCACTCTTCGACGCCGCGGCGGCGCGGCCCGATCCGATCCCGGTCTTCGCCGAAATGAGCAGCCTCAATCCGCTCTTCCTCCTCCCCGGCGCGCTCCGCGAGCGCACACCACAACTCGTCGAGGGGTTGAAAAATTCGGTGACCATGGGTGTCGGCCAGTTTTGCACGAAGCCGGGGCTGGTCTTCGGCATCGGCGGCGGGGAGTTCAGCCAGTTTGCGGAGCAGTTCGCCGCCTCCATGCGCAGTGCCGCGCCCGGCACGATGCTCTCGCCCGGCATCTGCCGCGCTTTTCACAACGGGCTGGAAGCGATGGAGCGCGTGCCGGGCGTGATCGCGCTGGCGATGAGCGACATCCCACCGGATGCCACCCGGACCCACGGCGAACCCGTCGTCTTTGCCACGGATGCCGAGAATTTTTTGCAACAACCCGCGCTGCACGAGGAAGTCTTCGGCCCCTACACGCTGCTCGTCAATGCGCCGGACTTTCCCGAGCTCGTCCGCCTCGCGCGCCGGCTCGAAGGTCAGCTCACCGCCACGATCCACGGCACCGTCGAGGATCTCGCCAATGCCGGCGACCTGCTCGCCGCGCTCCAACGCAAGGCCGGGCGCATCGTGATCAACGGCTTCCCCACCGGCGTCGAAGTCTCACCCGCGATGCACCACGGCGGGCCATATCCGGCCACGACCGATGAGCGCTTCACGAGCGTCGGCACGGCGGCCATCCAGCGGTTCGCCCGCCCGATTTGCCTGCAAAGTATGCCCGCCAGCGCGCTGCCACCCGAGCTGCTCGACGCCAACCCGCGCGCCCTCATGCGCCTCGTGAATGGCCAGCTCACCCGCGAGGCCAGCGCATGAAGTCACGCCTACTCGCGCTGCTCGCGGGCGTGCTTTTCGCGCCCGCCGCTTTCGCCGACACGATGCTCTGGCGCATCGGCAGTCCCGACGGCTCGAATCAGGAATTCACCGGTCGCGGCGTGCCGGCGACCTTCGAGATTCCTGACGACTGGCCGAAGCGCAAGACCTGGCCGGAGTGGCCCACCCAATCCGGCTCGCCGGAGCTCTTCACCACGGACATCGGCTTTACCATCAAGGCGATCCCGCCGAGCGCCGGTGAGTTCATGTTTAGGACCCTCTGGGCCTCCGCCGCCGTGCCGGAGCTGGCGGTATGGTGCAACGGGCATCCCTGCGGCATCATCCAGCTCGGAGGCGCGAGCGATCCCGGCTACGGCGGCGACGGGAAGAAATTCGAGCGCGGGCAGTGGCGGAAAACTTATCGCCTGACCATTCCGCGCGAGTTTTTTGCGATTGGAAAAAACACCCTGCGGCTGCAAAAGCTCGGTCATCCTTACAATCGCGAACTCGGCCTGAATCTCGGCTTTGGCTGGGATTATTTCGCTCTGTTGTCCCTCAGCTCGCGAGTCACGGACCCGCTCCACGGCAAGCCGACCTGGATGGGCATACAACCCGGACACCATGAAATAAACGAGGGCACCACCGCCGCCGAGTCTGCGGCGGACGAATGGCTCGGCGTCGCCTACTCCGGCAATCCGCAGCGCGTTAGCTTTTGGAAAGAGCTGACGGCGTTGCAACCGCAGCGGCTGGAATATCTCGAAACGCTCAAGGCGCTGAACATGAGCGTCATCCTCGGCGGTCTGAGCTGCCGCAACACCAAGCGCGACCACCTCGCCGCAGACGGCACGCTCTCACCCGACGACCGCGCCCAGCTCGACGATCTCTTCACCCGCTACGGGCCGCTCTTCCAATACTACGAGCTCTGCCACGAGCCGTGCTCCGGCCTCACGAACGCCGCGCTCGACTACGTCAAGGCGGCCGCCGCCCACGCCTCCACGATCAAGCCCACACATATGAAACTCGCCCCGCCGGGTTACGCCTTTGGCGGCGGGCAGGGCACTCCGGTGAATTGGGACGACGGCGATCACGATCAGCACCGGCGCGATCTCGAAAAAACCTGCCAGACGCTGAACGGCCATAGCTCCGGCCTCTCGTTCGCCTTTAAAAACGGCAGCCTCATCGAGAACCTCGACATCTACGGCCGCGGTCGCACCGAGGGCTGGCCGAAAGAGATGCTCGCCACGGAGTGCGGCAGCCGCGACGAAGACACCGACCTCCCGGAGATCGGCAGCCAGCTCCACGCCTCCCTCTTCGACCGCAACCTGCGCGCCCACGTCGCCTTCTGCGACCGCTTCACCGCCTACGCGCTGTGGGAGGACACTCCGTTCACCTTTCTCACAGGCGACCGCCGGAAACCCGAGACATGGAAGGCGCGCGGCGTTGGCCCCGATGCCGATACGCGAGTGAAACTTTTCCGCCGTCTCGCCCTCGCCTACGCCACGCACGGCCGGCCCCTGCCGTACCGCTACCTGAACACCGCGGAGGTCGCGCACCAGCTCGTCTATTTCCGCGCCGTCGATACCTCCACGCTCGCGCCGCTCCCCGGCAGCGGCGGGACTTCGCGCAAAATCCTCGTCAGCCTCGTGAATTTCGACCTCCAGCAGCCCCACGAGATGCAGGTCCGCACCACCTTTCCCCGCGCTGGCGATTTCACCGGCTCGCGCTTCGGGCCCGATGCCAGCTACACTCCCGCCCGCCGCGAAGTCACCGTCGCCGCCGATCCCTATTTCACTTTTCTCGTCCCCCTCGGCCCCGGCGAATCCGTCCACTTCATCCTCGAACCGCCGCCGGCCACGAAGTGAAAATGAGTGCGGAAGACCGGGACCGTGGCGGCGGCGACGGCCTCGACGGTCAAGGCCCGTCCGGTTTCGCGTTCGAGGCTGGTCATTTGCACATCGGCGATGCCGCACGGCGTGATGGCTTGGTAGGGCGCGAGGTCGCCGCAGACATTCAGCGCGAAGCCGTGCATGCTGACCCAGCGGCGGACGCCGATGCCGATGGAGGCGATCTTTTTCCCACCGACCCAGACGCCGGTGAGCCCGTCGCGCCGCTGGGTGGCGACGCCGCAGGTGGCGCAAAGGACGATGAGCATTTCCTCGAGGGCGCGGAGGTAGCGGTGGAGATCCTGGCCGCGGGGCTTCAGGTCGAGGATGGGGTAGCCGATGAGTTGGCCGGGGCCGTGGTAGGTGGCCTGTCCGCCGCGCCCGGTGACGATGAGCGGATGCGGGAGCGAGGCCGGATCGCGCAGGCTGCTTTGGTCCGGCGTGCGGCCGATGGTGTAAACGGGCTCGTGTTCGAGGAGGAGAAGCTCGTCGGGCATCGCGGGGTCGGCGATTTTCCGGGCGACGAGGTCTTCCTGCAAAGCGAGGGCGTCGGCGTAGGCGAGGCGGCCGAGCCAGCGGTGCGTCATATCCGCTCCAGCGGGGCGATGCCGCGGGTGGCGCTGGCGGCGGTTTGCAAATGGGTGAGGCCGATCGCGAGAGCATCGGCGGCGTCGGCGGGCGGGGTCTCGGTGAGGCCGAGGAGGGCGCGGACCATGAAGGCGACCTGCCCTTTTTGCGCGCCGCCTTTACCGACAACGCTCTGCTTCACGCGCCTCGGGGCATACTCGTAAATCGGCAGCCCGCGCCCCGCCGCCGCGAGCAGCGCCGCCCCGCGCGCCGCGCCGAGGGTGATGGCGGTGCGGTAGCTCTGGACGAAGATGACGCCCTCGACGGCGGCGCACTCGGGCGCGTGTTCGCGGATGAGATCGCAGATGCGCTCGTGGATGGCGACGAGGCAGCCGCTGGGGAGGAGGTCGGCGCGGTTCCTGATGGTGCCGTAGGTGATGGCGCGCACTTTCACACCGGCCTTTTCCAAAATGGCAAAGCCGGTGCCGCGGAGCGACGGATCGATGGCGAGGACGCGCATGGGCGGCGAAACTAGGAGCCGCGGCCGACGCGCGCAAGGCAGCTGCCTAGTGAATGCCGAACCACTCGTGGAGGAAGGCTTTCACTGCGTCGGGAAGGTAATCGACGGCGAGCGCGGCGAGGCCGATGACCAGGAGCGCGATGACGGCGTAAAGGATGCGAAGGAAAAGGCGGGCGCGGCGCAGGCGGCGAAGCTCGGTGAAACTTTCCTCGATGACGGCTTTCTGCCGGTCGATGATCCCCCGCAGGACTTCGTTGTCCTTGCTCACGGCGGACTCGGAAGCGGCTTCGGCGCGGCGTTCGGCGGCGGCGGCGCGGTCGCGGGTCTCGGTGAGTTCGGCGCGGAGTTGCTGCTCTGAAGCGGTGAGGGTTTTCGCCTCGGCTTCGATGCGGCCGAGCGTGCCGGTGGTACGCTGGTGGTCGGTTTCGAGGACGAGGAAACGGGCGCGCAGCTCGAGCAGTTCCCGCCCGGTGTGAATTTCGGAGAGATCGCGGCGCAGTGTGTCAGCCTCCTGCCGCAGCGCGGCGCACTGGTTGGAGAGTGTCTGGAGCTCTGCCTCGGTCGTCTCCAGCCCGCGTTGTTTCGCCGCGAGATTTTCCTCCGCCGCGGCCAGCGCCGCGCGGGTGGCGGCGGCGTCCTGGAGTTGGGCAAGCGCACTTTCGAGCTGCCCGCGCAACTCCGCGCCCGCGGCTTGCATCGCACCGGTTTCCTCCTGCGCCACGGTCAGCGCCGCAGCGCACTCCGCAAGCTGGGCGCGAGTCTCCACGAGTTCGGCCGCAGCAAAATCCGCCCGTTCACCGGCCTGCGCGCAGGCGGCTTCCCACTGCGCGCGGTTTTCCTCCTCGTCCGCGAGCGCGGCTGCGGTCTGCGAAATCTTTTCCCGCGCCTCTCCGAGTTGCCTTTCCACTGCCACCGCGCGCCGTTCGCTGTGCGCGGCGGCGCTGTGGGCCTCCGCCAGTTCCTCGCGCAACTCCAGCAATTCGGCGGCAGCAAAATCCTCGCGGCTGGACTCCATGGGCGGGGCTTCGCCGTAGTGCCGGTCGTGGATGGAATGGAGCTGCGGAATGACCACGGGGCTCTCGCAAGTCGGGCAGTTCGTGGTGATGCCCGCCGCGGATGAATCGACCGACAGACTCTGCCCGCATTGCGAACACTCGAATTTGATTTCTGCGCTGTCGGCAATCATCTCGTTCATCCTTCCAGAGAGAGGCTTGTAGGCGCACAAACCGTTGGCGTCAAAAATTTTCAGTCGCCGCGCCCGCGTCGCCGGCCTTGCCACGCGCGCGATTCCCGCCATATAAACTCCGCATGATCGACTACATGCAAAAAGGCGGTCCGCTGATGTGGCTCATTTTGTTCTGCAGCGTGCTCGCCGGCGCGGTCTTCCTCGAGCGCGTCACCTACTTCCACCGGGTCACCGTTCGCGTGGGCGAGTTCATGCGCGGGCTGGCGAACCTCGTCGAGCACCGGCGCTTTGCCGAGGCGCAGATGGAATGCGCGAGCACGCCCACGCCCGTCACGCGGGTCATTCATTCCGCGATCCTCCGCCATCAGGCGACGCGCGCGGAGCT
This sequence comes from Chthoniobacterales bacterium, assembly GCA_038318725.1. Classification (GTDB taxonomy): domain Bacteria; phylum Verrucomicrobiota; class Verrucomicrobiia; order Chthoniobacterales; family Chthoniobacteraceae; genus Chthoniobacter. The sequence goes on along the minus strand of JBBQCM010000056.1, from coordinate 12,850 downwards.
GAAAGACATCGTCGCCGAAGCCGGCCAGCTCGAAGTCCCGCGCCTCGAACGCCGTCTCGGCATCCTCGCGACCATCGCCTTTGTCGCGCCGCTCATCGGACTCCTCGGCACGGTCGTCGGGCTGATCGAGGCGTTCGTGAACATCTCCACCCAGAGCGGTTTCGCCGGCGCGACGGACATCGCCAGCGGCATTTACCAAAGTCTGCTGACCACTGCGGCGGGGCTGGTCGTGGCGATTCCGTGCGCCGTCGGCTACAGCTATCTCTCGTCTCGGGTCAATGCGCTGATGCACGACATGGAGCGCGCGGGCATCGAGATCGTGAACCTCATCACCGAGCATCGCCACACGCCGACGCCGGAGATCATCGAGTTTGGCACACCGGCCCGTGCGGCGCGCAAAGGTGCCGAGTAGGCCCGCCGCGGCTTTTTTTCACCGGCATGAAACTCACGCGGACGCTCAAGATCCCGGTCTGGCTTTTCAGCGTCGTCCCGCTGGTCAATGTCGTCTTCCTCGTCGTCGTTTTTTTCGCGCTGAGTTCGCGCTTTGTGCTCCAGCCGGGGATGGCGGTCACGCTGCCGGCCTCGTCGTTCACGCTCGCGCCGCGCGACGGCGCGCAGATCATCAGCATCACCTCCGCGCCGGTCTCCGCGATCTATTACCGCGACCAGCGCGTGACGCCCGAGGAACTCCGCCAGCGCCTCGGTGAAAGCCGCGCGCAGGAGCGCTCCGTCATCATCAAGGCCGACAAGGACACGCCCTACGCACTCGTCGTCCAGATCACCGACGAAGCGCTCCGGCTCGGTTTCTCCGTCATCCTCGCCACGAGCGCCGAGCGGCGATGAAAGCACGTCCGCCCGACCAGGCCCTGACCTTCCACTGGCCGCGCCGCGAAGGTTTTCCCTTCATTCTTTTCGGCTGTATCGCCGCCTCGCTCTTCGCGCACGCCGCCACATTTTTTCTGTTCCAGGTCGCCGATCCGCTCGGCACCTCGATCCCCCGCTCGGCCCCGCAAGTCAGCGTCCTCACACCGTCCTCGCCGGAAGCCATCGCGCTGCTTCACTGGATCGACGCGGAGGATCCCGCGCTCGTCGCCACCGCGAGCAGCGCCACCCCGCCCGGTCTCTTCGACATCCCCTATCACCCGTCGTACGCAAAGATGCGTGCCGCTCCGCCCGGCCTTGTGGAGCAACCGGTCACCGTGATATTTCCACCAGCGCGCAACCCACTCGAAATCATCACCAGCGCCGCTGCCAAGCCCATCACACCACCGACCGCCAGCCCACCGCATCCCACGACCGTCAGCTTTTCCGCAGCCCTCGCCGACCGCATGCCCACGGCACTTCCGGTGCTCCGGCTAAACACCCGCACAGTCGAGCCAGTCGAGCCCACCCGGCACCTCATCGGCGTCACCGACCGCGGCGAAGTGCGCTTCCTCTTTCTGCAGAATTCCTCCGGCAATCCCGCTCTCGACGATCAAGCCGCCGCCCATCTGCAAAGCCTTCGTTTCACCCCGGGCGAGGCACCGATCACCTGGGGCACCGCCGTCGTCACCTGGGGTGATGACGCCTACAGGGAGAATCCGAAATCGCCATGATCCGCGTCAGCTTCAACTACCTCGTCCTCATTTACCTCGTGCTCATGCTCGGGCCGATTCTCGGCGCGTGGCTGTTCAATGAATGGCACCGCCAGCGCCGCGAACGCGCCGCCTTCCGCCACGTCCTTCGTTGCAAACTCTGCGCCGGCGAATACGCCGACGCCACCAGCACGCTCCTCCCCCGCTGTCCCCACTGCGGGGCGCTCAACGAGCGCCACGACCTCTCCCGGCTGTAGCCGCGCGACAAATCGCTTCCCATCGGCAGGGCCTTTCGACTATCCCCCGTCATGGCAGCAAACTCTCCGTCCTCCGCCCTCGACAGCGCTTTCTACAAACCCGCGGACACCTTCTTCCGCGAGCACGCCGGCCTCGGCCTGACTTACGACGATGTCACCCTCGCCACGCTCTATTCCGAGATTCTCCCACGGGACACCAACCTCGAGACCCGCCTCGCCGACCGCATCCACCTCCGCATCCCGATCATCTCCGCGGACATGGACACCGTGACCGAAGCGCCGATGGCCATCGCCATGGCGCTCAATGGCGGACTCGGTCTGATCCATTGCAACCTCCCCGAGCGCGAGCAACTCAGCCAGGTCTCGCGGGTGAAAAACAACGTCCACGGCCTTATCCAGGAGCCGATCAAAGTCGCGCCCGAGCAGCTCATCGGCGGTGTCCTCGCGCTCGTCGAGCAAAAGGGTTTCAGCTTCCGCACCTTCCCGGTTGTGGATGAAAAAGGCACGCTCCTCGGCCTGCTCCCCGGCCATACCGTCCGCCCGCGTTACGCCGCGATCAAAGTGGCCGAGGCCATGACCCCGCGAGCGCAGGTCCACACGATCGGCGAGCGCGAACTCGGCAACAACCCCATCGCCCGCGCCGACAAATTTTTCTCCGAACACATCGGCATCCACAAGCTCCTCGTGGTCGATAACGCCGACCGCCTGCGTGGTCTTTTCACCATTAGCGACATCGAGCGCATCACCACCGAGCGCCATGCGCAGCTCAAGCCTGCGCGCGACGAGAGTTTCCGCCTGCTGTGCGGCGCCGCCGTCAGCGCCACGCGCAATTCCACCGGCGAACTCGACCGCGACCGCATCCTCGCCCACGTCGGCGAACTCGTGGAGCGCGGCGTCGATGTCGTCGCCGTCTCGACCGCGCACGGCTTCAGCAAGGGCGTGGGCGACACCGTGCGCCTCATCCGCGAGCAATTCCCCGACCTCCCGATCATCGCCGGCAATGTGACCAGCGGCGAAGGCGTCGAGTATCTCGCGAGCTGCGGCGCGCAGATCATTAAGATCGGCCAGGGTCCCGGAAGCATTTGCACCACGCGCATCGTCGCCGGCGTCGGCATCCCGCAGCTCACCGCGCTCTACGTGGCGTCGCGCGCGGCGGAGGAAAAAGGCGTCACCATTCTCGCCGACGGCGGCATCACCAAAAGCGGCGACATCGTCAAGGCCCTCACCCTCGCCCACGCCGTCATCTGCGGCGGCCTCCTCGCCGGCTGCCCCGAGGCGCCCGGCTCCCTCATGGAGATCAACGGCAAACTCTACAAACAATACCGCGGCATGGGCAGCCTCGCCGCCATGCAGGCCGGCAGCGCCGCCCGCTACGGCCACACCGGCAAGGACGCCGTCCGCAAAGTCGCCGCCGAAGGCGTCGAGGCCCTCAAGGAAGTCAGCCCCCCCCTCGACGTCGTTCTCACCCAGCTCGCTGGCGGCCTCCAGAGCGGCATGGGCTACCTCGGCGCGCCCGACCTCGACGCCTTGCGCAAAAAAGCCCGTTACATCCGCGTCAGCCCCGCCGGCCAGCGCGAAAGCGCCCCGCATGACATCGTCGAGGTGAAGACCGGGAACTGAGGATTCATTGCACGATGCCCATGTGTTCTGGTGGCCAGTAACAAAATGCAACGCGCCCAATAACTGACTCAGCCGGCACACAACCCCAAAAGCGGCTGTCATCGCTGCGCGGCGAATTGTCACCAAGCACGAAGTAATGACCGTCAGGTACAATCACCGTGTCGTCTTCTTTTGCCAGATATTTGGCGACGGACAGGTTGGCATAGACAATTTCTCCGCGGCGGTTCCGCAAAGGCGTGCGAACTCCGTTCACATGGACAACACCTTGGGCGATTGAAACTCGGTCTCCAGGCAAACCAATGAGCCGCTTGTTATAAACTTGTCCCCCTCGTACGGATTGCAGCCCGTTCGTCTTAAAAACCACGATCTCTCCGCGTAGTGGTTTCCTTTTTCGATAGGCCACGTCCTCCATGAGAATATGGTCGCCGCGAGATACGGCGGGTGCCATCCCGTCCGTCGGAATCGAGTATGGGACGACAAGTCCGAACAGTCTCAGACCAACGAGACCAAACACGCAGAGGACTGCCAATGCACAGCACAGCAATAGAATCTTGATCGGCCACCGATGACTATTTCCCCGGCGCTCAGGTAGTGGAGGCGGGATTTGCGCAGCCATGCCGTGAAAACCGGAAGCTGCGTCAACCGGGAAACGTCACGCGCTCGTATAGCTCCGTCAGCGCCAGCTCGATCCCCAGTTCCGGCAGCCGCACCACCGCATCCAGCCCGCTCACGCGCTCACTTTTCCAACCCTCTGGCGTGCGCCGATCCACCACCACCTCGGGCCGGTCCTGCTCGATGCGGACGTAAGCCTGCAAGCTCGAAAGCTGGAGATATGGGACGCGCTTTTCCCGCTCATCCACGCGACGCGTTTCCTCGGAGATGATCTCGAAAAGCGCCACCGGCCGCTCGCGCCAGCCGTGGCCGCTGTCCGTCGGATCGCAAGCGATCATGGCATCCGGGTAATAGAAGTAAGTGCTGTCGAGCGGGCGTAGTCGCAGCTTCATGTCCGAACCGAAAGCTTCACACCTCTTGCCGCGAAGCTGGTTGTGCAGCATCGCGCCAAGATTTGTCGCAATGCGATTGTGCGGCTCACTGGCCCCGGCCATCGCATAGACGACCCCGCCGAGGTATTCGCGCTTCAAGTCGGAAAGCGCTTCGTCGGCGAGGTATTCCTCGACCGTGAATTCAGGAAGTCGGGCAGCACGCGCGTTCATGCGTGCAAACTACCCGCCGCCTCCCGCCCTCGCAAGACTCCGCAACACGGGACCGCGCCTGCACAAATTCCCATTGCCACACCCGGCGATTCCCATCCACCTTGCGCGCCTTATGTCGCAGCAACGCCGAGTCGTTATCACCGGAATGGGCGCGGTCACGCCCGTGGGCAATGATCTGAGAACCATCTGGCACAACCTCACGCACGGCCTCAGTGGCATCGGGCGCGTGACCCATTTCGACATCACCGGCTACGAGTGCCAGATCGCCGGCGAAGTGCGCAATTTTGAACCGGCGAAATTTTTCAAGAACCCCAAGGACGTGCGGCGCGCCGACCGTTACTCGCAGCTCGCGATGGCCGCGTCGAAGATGGCCGTGGAGGATTCCGGGCTCACCCAGGTGGCCGATCCCGACCGCTGCGGCGTGGTCGTGGGCAGTGGCATCGGAGGGCTGAAAACGCTGGAGGATCAGCACGAGGTCCTGCTCAGGAAAGGGCCGGGGCGGGTCTCGCCTTTCACCATTCCGATGATGATCGCGAACATGGGCAGCGGGCTCGTCTCGATGGAGTTCGGCTGGAGTGGGCCAAACTTCGCGCCCGTCTCCGCGTGCTCGACCGCGTGCCACGCCATTGGCGAGGCCTGGCGGATGATTTTGGAAGACGACGCCGATGTCTTCCTCGCGGGCGGTGCCGAGGCGACGATCGTGCCGATGGGCATGGCCGGTTTTGCCGCAATGCGCGCCATGAGCACGCGCAATGACGCGCCGGAGCGCGCCTCGCGCCCCTTCGACAAAGACCGCGACGGCTTCGTCATGAGCGAAGGCGCGGGCATCATCGTGATCGAGGAACTGGAGCACGCGAAGCAGCGGGGCGCGCGGATTTATGGCGAACTCGTGGGCTACGGCCTGACCTCGGACGCCTACCATATGAGCGCCCCGCATCCCGAAGGCCAGGGCGCGGTGCGGTGCATGGCGATGGCCCTGAAAAAGGCCGGCCTGACCACGGCGGATGTCGATTACATCAACATGCACGGCACCTCCACGCCAGTCGGCGACGTGTGCGAGACAAAGGCGATCAAGGCCGTCTTCGGCGAGCGGGCGACGAACGGGCTCATCGTCAGCTCCACGAAATCCATGACCGGACATCTGCTGGGCGCGGCCGGCGCGGTCGAGACCATCGCCTGCGTGCTCGCCATGCGCGACAGCCTCATCCCACCGACGATCAATCTCGATGAAGCCAGCCCCGAGTGCGATCTCGACTACACGCCTCACGTCGCCCGCGAGAAAAAGGTTAAGGTCGCATTGAATAACAGCTTCGGCTTCGGCGGCCACAACGCCACCCTCTGCGTGCGGGAGTTCGCGGAGTAGCCGGAGCAATCAGGCCGACGGATTAAAAAGCGCCGCTGGGGGCTGTTCTCGACGGCGCGACGGCGGGCGCGACTGTCACGCATAACCTGATTACGACAGCCACCGGCAGTGGCTTTGGCAGCGGCGCGGTCAACTTCGTCAGGGGCTCGAATGTTTCAACTCTGGCAGCTGCCCGCTTTGATCAGCTCAACCTAGCCGGCGGCAGAGGGGGAAGCACCGTGATCAACCCCAGTGCTGGGACCGATGTGATCATCGGAACAGTGACCCAGTCTAATAACAACGTCTCGCAGACCCTCGAACTTGGCGGCGTAACCACCGGCAACAAATTCACGGGTGTGATCTCCAGCGGCGGCGCGACCATCGCGAATAGTGTTTCACTTACCCAGAGCGGCACCAGCACCTCGACGCTCAGCGGCGTGAATACCTACACCGGCGCGACCAATGTCAACGGTGCCACCCTAATGGTGCAAGGCACGCTTGGACCGGGCACGACGAATGTCGCGGCGAACCTCATCATCGGGGCCAGCCAGACGATCGCCGCGCTGAACATCGCCGATGGCGGCGTAGTCACGTCTGGCGCAGCGCCGGCCCCGGCGGAGCCGCCGACGGCGCCGCCGACGGCGCCGATCTTCGGCGGCGAAATGCCGGCGTTTGCCAGCGAAGATATTTCCGGACCCGCATCCGTCGCGGCGCGATGCTTGGAAATTTCCCGCAGTCTTTCCACCCACCTCGGCCTCACCTCGCGGCGATGGCGACTCGGAAATGCGCGAAGTGCGCGATGGCAAGGTGCGCGCGTGGTCGGTACGTTTCACGTCATGTCCCGCTATCTCATCGTCTCCAATCGCCTGCCCGTGACCGTGGTCCCAGATCGCGACAGCTTTGAACTAAAGCCCTCCGCCGGCGGGCTCGCGACGGCGATGTCCGGGCTCGGCGGCAGCAGCGAAACGCTGTGGATCGGGTGGCCCGGTGACACCTCCGTGCTGAGCGTCGAAGCCTGCGCGCACCTCGATGGCGAATTGCTCGCGCGCGGCCTCGTGCCGGTGCATCTCTCGATGAACGATGTCGAGGGCTTTTACGAAGGCTTCTCGAATGGCGTGCTCTGGCCGCTTTTCCACTACATGATCGACCGCGTGAACATGGATGCGTGGCGCGATTGGGAGGCTTACGAGAAAGTGAACCGGCAGTTCGCGGAAGCCGTGGCGGCCCAGTGGCGCGAGGGCGACCGCATTTGGGTGCAGGATTACCAACTGATGCTCGCGCCGGCGATGATCCGCGCGCTCCTGCCGGAGGCGTGCGTCGGCTTTTTCTTGCACATCCCGTTTCCGTCGCTGGAGGTTTTTCGCACGCTGCCGTGGCGGCGCGAAGTGATCGAGGGGCTGCTCGGTGCGGACGTCATCGGCTTTCACACCTATGGGTATCAGCGCCACTTCGCGTCGTGCCTGCTGCGGATGATGGATCTGGACGTGGCCGTGGATGAATTCCACTGGCAGGGCCGCACGGTGCGGCTCGGCAGCTTCCCGATCAGCATCGACACCGCGAGTTTTATCGCCCGCGCCAGTGCGCCCGCGGCGGAGGAGGCGGCGGCGAAAATCGTCGCGCGCTCGCCGGAAGTGAAGCTCCTCCTCGGCGTGGACCGGCTCGATTACAGTAAGGGGATTCCGCGGCGCTTTCTTGCCGTGGAGCGGTTGCTCGAGATCGATCCGACGCTCGAAGGCCGTTTCCGTCTCGTGCAGATCGCCGTGCCTTCCCGCACTGGCGTGGAAAGCTACGCCCAGTTCCGCCGCCAGCTCGATGAACTCGTGGGGCGGATCAATGGCCGCTTTTCTACCACGGATTGGGCGCCGATCCAATATCTCTACCGCGGCCTCTCCGGCGAGGAACTCATCGCCCTCTACCGCGCCGCCGACGTCATGGTCGTCACCCCGCTGCGCGATGGCATGAACCTGGTGGCCAAGGAATACCTCGCCTGCCGTGTGAACGATGACGGCGTGCTGGTGCTAAGCGAAATGGCCGGTGCCGCCTGGGAACTGGGCGAAGCCGTGCAGGTCAACCCGTACAATGTCCACGAAACCGCGCTCGCCCTGCGCCAGGCCATCCTCATGCCGCCCGCCGAGCAGCGCACCCGGATGGTGCCGATGCGCCAGCGCGTGCGTGAATGGGACGTGCAGGCGTGGGTGCGCAGCTTTGCCGCCGCGCTGGAAAGCGCCGCCGCTCGCCCCGCCGAAGAGACCGCCCACGACAGCCCGCCGATGATCGAAGACCTCACCCGAATGCACTGCGCCCGCCGCCTGCACCTGCTGCTGGACTACGACGGCACGCTCGTCCCTTTCGCCGCACGGCCCGAACTGGCCGCGCCCGACGCGCCCATCCTCGAACTGCTCGCCGCGCTCGCCGCCCATCCGCGGCTCAGCGTCCACATCATCAGCGGCCGCCCGAGCGCGGTGCTCGAGGAATGGTTTGCCCATCTGCCGATCGGGCTCCACGCCGAGCACGGCTTTCGGAGCCGGCCCGCGGGGGGCGAATGGCGCGCCAACGCCGTGGTCAGCCAGGGCTGGAAAGACCGCATTCGCCCGGTGATGGAGAGCTTTGCCGCGCGCACGCCCGGCACCTTCATCGAGGAAAAGGAAGCCGCCCTCTGCTGGCACTACCGCCTCGCCGACCCCGAGATCGGCCAGACCCAGAGCCGGGAGCTCACCCTGCATCTCACCAGCTTCCTCGCCAACCTGCCGGTCGAAGTGATGCCCGGCCACCGCATCGTCGAAGTCCGCCAGCACGGAGTGAACAAAGGCATCGTGCTCCCAGCAATCCTCGCCGCGATCATCGCGTCGCCGGAGGAGTTCATCGTCGCCGTCGGCGACGACCGCACCGACGAAGACCTCTTCGCCGCATTGCCCGAACACTGCGTGGGCATCAAGGTCGGCTCCGGCTCCACGCTCGCCGCTCACCGTCTCAGCGACCCCGAAGCGGTGCGGACTTTCCTCCAAGATCTGCGGGAAAACTGCGGCAGTGGAAAATCCAACGCCTTCGCCGCTGCGCTAAATTTTTTGCAGAAGCTGTCGCTACGCCGGACTTAGGCGTGGGTGGCCGCCGTGCAGGAGAGCGCGGGACTTTGAGTCTGGCGGGGCGATCAATCGCTTTCGCTCAGCCGCTTTTGCTGTTCGCCGTGCAGGAGCGTGTGGGCTTCGGTGAGGATGCCGGGGATGCGCTCGGCGAAAGGATTGCCGTCCAGCGCGGCGCGGATTTTCGCGGCGTCGAAATGCGCGGCGTTAGTGCCGGGGAACCAGTGGCCGGCGTTGCCCATGAGGTTGTAGCGCATCTTTGCCCAGTCGGTGAGATCGAGCGCCTTCGCGAAACTCCAGAGGCGCAGGATTTCCTGCACATTCACCTCACCGGGCACGTCCGTGTAGTTTGGCAGATCGCGCCAGAGGCTCGCCCACCAGTCGTCGCCAAGCGCGTGTTCCATCTCGCCGCGCAGCCGCGCTTCGATGGGCGCGATGACTTCCGCTGCACGGTCGTAATGCGCGAGCGCCGCGACGTGCTCATCGAAGTCCGTGGGCCGCGCCGCGCCGATGCTCAGCGTGTGGACTTGCGGTCGCGCGAGGCAGTAGAGGTCATTGAACTGCATGGGCGAAAGCGGCGCGGACAGCTCGCGCATTTTCGCCACGGGCTGGTGGAGCATGCCGCCTTTGTCGGTGGGGCTGATGATGAAGACGCCCATGTCGCGCGCGGTCGCGGCCTCGATGGCGGACCAGTTGAAATCGTTCACGAAATACCAGTGCAGGTTCACGTAATCGAACGCGTCGCTTTCGATCGCGCGCAGGATGATGTCGGTCGTGGCGTGCGTGGTGAATCCGATGTGCCGGCAACGCCCGTCGCGCTGGAATTGTCGCGCCGCGTCGAGACAGCCGCCGGGCCGGAGCGACCAGTCGAGCAGTTCGGCGTTGTTGATGCCGTGGAGGGTGAAAAGATCGACGTGATCGAGCTTCAGGTAGCGCATCGAGGTGTCGAAGGTCTTGCGAAACTCCCGTGGGTCCGCGGTCGGCCCGACTTTGGTTTGCACGATCATTTTTTCGCGCGGCAGTCTCGGCAGAACCCAGCCGAGCTGCATCTCGGAGCTGCCGTAACCGCGCGCGGTTTCGATGTGGTTGATGCCCAGCTCCAACGCGCACAGGATGGTCGCCTCGAGATTGCGCTGGCCGGCTTCCTCGACGGCCTTCGGATCGACGTCATCCCACGACTGCTGGTAGCGCATGCCGCCGCAGGAGAAGACGGGCATCTGGAGATCGGTGCGACCAAAGCGGCGGTATTTCATGGGCGGAATCTTTGCTGGCTGGCGCTCCTCGTGACAACGATGATTCGGGCGCATGCGCGCAATGTTCACTTGCCTCGTCCTCGCCAGGGCGGTGACGCTGCTCTGGATCTTCCATCCCCAGCTCCGCGCCCGCATGCCCGATGATTTCCAAAAACGATCCGGCCCCGAGCGCGTCGCCGAGGCGCGCGCGGCGCACGGGAAGATCATCGCGCAAAAGTTCGTGGACGCGGGCCTGCCGTATCCGGCGCGGGAGCTTTTCCTGCGCTGGTTCAAACGCGAAAGCGTGGTCGAGTTGTGGGCGCGGGAGGATCACGGACGGTTCCGGCTGGTGACGAGCTATGCGATTCTCAAGGCGTCCGGCGGCCCCGGCCCGAAACGACGCGAGGGCGATCGGCAGGTGCCGGAGGGCTTTTACGAGATCGATCGCTTCAATCCCGAGAGCCTTTTTCACCTTTCGCTCGGCCTGAACTATCCGAATGCCGCCGACCGCATCCTCTCCGACCGCGAGAGGCCGGGCGGCGATATTTTCATTCACGGAAAGGACGTGAGCATTGGCTGCGCGCCGCTCGGCGATGCGGCCATCGAGGAGCTTTACCTCGCCGCGCTCGATACGCGGCAACGCGGGCCGGAGCGCATCGCCGTCCATATCTTTCCCGCGCGGATGCAGGGTGCGGAGTGGACTGCCTTCGCCGCCGAGCAGGCGGCGCGCGATCCGACGCTGGCGGATTTTTGGTCGCAATTACAGCCGGGTTACGAAGCTTTCGAGCGCACGCGGCAGATACCCGCTTTCACCGTCGCGCCGGATGGGAGTTACAAAGTGACGGTGCCGCGCTGAGAGACGGTGAAATACGCAGCAAATCCTGGCGCGCGGGGGCGACACGTGGTCGCGCAGGAGCGCTCGTCTCCGAGCGTGGAGCTGCGGAGCCAAGCGCTCCTGCGCGCCGCGCCGTGCGCGCCACTGTCTGGTTCATCGAACCCGCCGATCGAAGGTTTTTTCGCCATCTCTGAGCGGTTGCACGGGAAAAACAGGCCGCTATTCTGCGCGCCCCGCAAATGTTCACGCTGCTCAAAACCGATTTTGAAACCAAGGCGCGGCGTGGGCGGCTGGTCACGAATCATGGGACGATTGAGACGCCCATTTTTATGCCGGTCGGGACGCAAGGCACGGTGAAGGCGGTGTCGCCGGCGGAGCTGCGGGAGGTCGGCGCGCAAATCATCCTCGGAAACACCTATCACCTTTTCGTCCGACCCGGCATGGAGGTGATGAAGCACTTCGGCGGATTGCATCAGTTTATGAATTGGGATGGGCCGATCCTCACGGACTCGGGCGGCTTTCAGGTCTTTTCGCTCGCGAAGCTGCGCAAGATCACGGAGGAGGGCGTGCATTTTCAAAACCACATCGATGGTTCGCCGATGTTCCTCGGCCCGCGGGTGGCGATGGAAATCCAGGCGGCGCTGGGCAGTGACATCGCGATGCTTTTCGACGAGTGCCCGCCCTTCCCCTGCCCGCATGAAAAGGTGGCCGAGAGCCTGGCGCGGACGCTGCGCTGGGCGACGCAATGCCGGGAGGTCGAGACGCCGGGGATGAAATTCGGGATCGTGCAGGGTTCGAGCTACGAGGATTTGCGGCGGCACAGCGCAGAGGCGCTGGTCGCGCTGGGCTTCGATGGCTACGCCGTCGGCGGGGTGAGCGTGGGCGAACCGGAGCCCGAGATGATGCGCGCGGTGGAATACAGCGTGCCTTTTCTGCCGGCGGACAAACCGCGCTACGCTATGGGGCTTGGCACGCCGCCGCAACTCGTGGAGATGGTGGCGCGCGGGATCGATATGTTTGACTGCGTGCTGCCGACTCGGCTGGCGCGGAATGGGACGGCGTTCACGGCGCAGGGGACGATCAGTTTGAAAAATGCGCCATTCACGTTCGACGAGGGGCCGATCGAGGAAGGCTGCGGGTGCGCGGCGTGCTGCGGTTTTTCGCGCGGCTATCTGCGGCATCTGGTGAAGGCGGAGGAAATTCTCGGGCTGCGGCTAATCTCGCTGCACAATCTGCACTTTTACCTCGGACTAATGGCGCGGGTGCGGCGCGCGATCGAAGCGGGGACTTTCGCAGCGTTCCGGCGCGAATTTGTGGCGGGCTACAGGGCGCACGCCGAAGCCTCATCCGGTCCGATCAGTTGAAGGGCGACCAATACTCCGCCGGGGCGACATCCGACAGCGCGTTGAACGTGATCTCCGCGACCTTCGGCCCGGTATCGACGGAATACGGGCCGTAGGCCTGGCCGAAAAGGTCGTAGCCCGTGAGGTTGAGCTTGTTCGCCGTTTTGAGATACGGCTGGAGGTCCGAAAAATCCGCCACGTCCCCGGCTTTCTTGCTCTTTTCCAGAGCCCACTGGTCGAGAGCACCATCGAGCGTGCGCAAATCATCGAGGGTTCTCGCTGCTTGGGTGCGCTTTCGAGCCCGGAGGAGGTTGGTTGACATGATGGCGGCCAGCAGCGCGATGATCGCGACA
>JBBQCM010000055.1:0-41445 GCA_038318725.1 Chthoniobacterales bacterium | reverse complement strand
TCCTCGGCCTTGCTCGGGTAGCCCACGCGCAGCTTGAGCATGAAGCGGTCGAGCTGCGCCTCGGGGAGCTGGTAGGTGCCTTCCTGTTCGAGCGGATTTTGCGTCGCCAAAACGAGGAACGGATCGGCCAGCGGATAGGTCTTGTCGCCGATGGTGACTTGCCGCTCCTGCATCGCCTCGAGCAGCGCGCTTTGCACTTTCGCGGGCGCGCGGTTGATTTCGTCGGCGAGGATGAGGTTGGAAAAAAGCGGGCCCATCTTCGTGGTGAATTCGCCGCTCCGCGGATTGTAGATCAGCGTGCCGATGAGATCGGCCGGCAGCAGGTCCGGCGTGAACTGAATGCGCTGAAAGCCGGTGTGGATGCAGCTCGCCAGCGTCTTCACCGCCAGCGTTTTCGCCAAACCGGGCACGCCTTCGAGCAGGATGTGTCCGTTCGTCAGCAGCCCGGTCAGCAGGCCATCGACGAGATATTTCTGCCCGACGAGAACGCGTCCGATTTCATCCTGCAGTGGCTTGATCCACTGGCTGGCTTCTTTGACTTGCTCGGTGATTTCCTGGGTGCTGGACATGGGAGGGAATCAGACCGTTCACGCGCCGGATTGTTCAAGGGCGGAGTTGGAACAAAGCGTGGCGGGCCAAAAGAAAACGCCGGGGTGTTTCCACCCCGGCGCTATCGGTATTTTTTGTCGCCGTCCTTAGAATGCGAAACGAACACCCACGCGGCTTTGAAGCGCGTCATTATTGTTCTCCGCCCAAGTGTAGCGCACGTCGCCGAAGATCCCGATACTCGGGGTCACACGCCATTCGAGACCGCCGCCGGCATGCACGGTGCCCAAGGTGGTGCCGTCCGCGCGGACGCCGCCGCCGCCGTAGATGTAGGGAGCAATGCAGATTTGGCCTTCGATCGGGAAGCGGGCGATGATGCTGCCCGTGGTATTCCAGACGCCATGGACCTCGCCGTCATAGAGACTGCCGTCCACGCCGACACCGATGTTGCGCGTGAAGAAGTAGTTCACGCCGATGCCACCGCCAAAGCCATCCTGATAACCAAGATTGCGCAGCGAGTTGGTGTAAGTCCCGAAGACATCGAGTTGGAACTCATGATCTCGGAAACAAGGAATGGGCGGCGGAACCATGGTTTTGGATTCTTTGCCGCTGGAGACGACGCGGTCACCGGCGAGAGCGCTGGTGGCAGCGATGGCACCGACGAGGATGCTGTTTGCGAATTTTTTCATTGGTTTTTTCTTGGTTGGTTTGGGTTTAAGGGCCCCCTCCTCGGTTGAGCCGAGGGTGGTTCTGTTTGATCTCGTCCTCTGTCTATGATTGGACGGACTGAGCTTTTTTCTTCATTACAGCTCTATTGTCAATTGGAATTTAAGCCAATCACGGCAACCCCCGCCTTATTGAATCGAGCGCGCACCGTGCGAGGGGCGTCGCCTGGAGCGAGATGAAGTTAAGTTATCTGGTGATGATACCACGATGAGCGCGAAGTCGAGGCCGGTGCGGCGCATCACGGCAGTCGAGAGCTGTTGGTGCGACATTTCCGCAACCGCAGCCAGTGGGGAGCGGAGGAAAAGCGCTGTCAACCGCCGGGATTTGTGGACTTATCCTCGCTCCGCTCGCCTGCAGCGTCGAATCAAAGCTGGACGGACCGTCGTCGTATTCACCGGCATCTGCGATGCCTCCGCCTCAATGCCTGCATCGGTAGCGCCCCGCTCGCGGAGTTCGACGTCTCCGGCTTTCTCGGCAAAGCCGGCGCGAAAAGAACTAGGGAAGCCGACATCGAGGGCGCGGCGCTGATCGCCCCGCGCACTTACTGGATCAACCTCACACGGACGCGACGCCAAGGCTCAGGAAAAGCCGCAGCGACAGCGCCTCTTCGCCACCGAGACCACCGGCAAGGGCGGACTGGTAAAAGTCCAGCCCGCCGGGCGTCCTTACAATTCCCTGCTCAATGCCCCGGCTGGCCCGCTTTCCCTCAAAGCGGCCTCGGAACTCGCGCCCAAAGCTCCCGGCGACTCAATATTGAGGGCCTCTGCTCCACGCCCGAAGGTGGTCTGCTCCTCGGTTTTCGTAATCCCCTCATTCAAGGCCGCGCCGTCCTCGTCCGCTGCTCAATCTCCGCGAGGTCTTCGCCGGCCAGCTCGCGGAACTCGGCGACCCCGTGACCCTCGACCTCGGCGGGCGCGGCAACCGCAGCCTCGGCCCGCGACGGCACTCGGGAATACTCGTCTTTGAGAAACTGCAGGAGGCCCGCTCCGCGCAGCAGGCTTCTCGAGATGCTATTTCTCCCCGTTCGCCGCCGCCAGATCGGGATAAAGCGTAAAAACCTGATCGAGGCAGGCAACGTGGAAAATCGTGCGGATACTCTCGCCCAGCCCGAAGAGCGCGAAGGTGCCGCCATACCCCTGCACGCGCTGGAGTGCCTCGATGAAAAGCGCGAGGCCGGAGCTGTCGATGTAGCTGACCTTGGTCATGTCGATAAGCAGGCGCGGCACCTTCTGCACGAAGAACGGGGCAAGCGCCTCACGGATTTCCGGCGCACTCTGCAGATCGACTTCGCCTTCGAGCGTGAAAATGCCGGGCTGGGATGGTGAGGTCGTAATCATGAAGGTGCGGAGTGCTAGCAGCACTCGTCATTCGACGCAACGCTCCTCTGTGGATGCCTGCGTCTTAGCGCGTGAACTAGAAAATGCCGAAGCGCGTCATCCCGAGCGAAAGGCAGGGAGCGCTGAAACTGGAACGGAGTCGAGGAACCTCCGAGATCCCTCGACTCCGTTCCGCTCCGTTCGGGGATGACGCTTCAGGTCGGGTTCGGTCGTACCTCTTATCGCGAGACGACGTGGCCGTCGGCATACACCACGTTCATCCGCTTGCGCTCACCCAGTTCGTCGGGGAGATGCACGGCCTCGTAATCCGTGGCCAGTTGGATGCGGGCCGCCGGAACTTCTCTAGGCGTTCGACGCATGTAAACGGTGATGGAGCCGGTCTCCTCGTCCGCGGACTGCGGCTTCCACATATAGCTGTAGCCGATCTTCTCAAACCAATTGTGACCTTTGACATCAGCGGGGCATTTCACGTTTTCCTCGTTGATGCCATAGGGTTTAAAAATCTGGTTGAGAGGCTTGGCGGTTTCCTCAGCAGTGTAAGCGGGATCTTCCGGATCGAACTCCACCGGTGGAAAAGTATTACTGTGATCGACGGCCGACAAGATGGCCGCGACACCGAGTTGCCGGAGGTTATTCTGGCATTTTAGGTTGTTCGCTCGCTCCGTCATTTTGCCAATGGCCGGCAGGAGCATGGACGAGAGCACCGCGATGATGCTGATAACGCAGAGCAACTCCATGATGGTGAAGCCCGCCGGGCGGAGTGAAAGAGAACGCTTCATAAAAACTAAGGTTTCCCTCCTCGTCCGCCGCCACCTGAGCCTGCTCCAGCGCCGCTCTGGATCTGCGCTTTGCGATCTACGTATTTGTGCGAACGCTCCATGCGCTGCTCGGGGCTGCGCCGCGCGTCCTGCGCGGCCATGCGGGCCTCCATTTTTTCCTGCCGCGCAGGATCTGACATCATCTCCTCGAACTTCGCACGACGCTGCTCGGGTGTAAGGTCTTTCATACTTTCAAAGAACGCCTTTCGCTCGGCGAGTTCCGCCTCCGCCTTTGGCCGCTGCGCGGCGGGAAGCTGGGCGATCTGCGCTTTCATACGCTCTTCCATCGCAAGGGGGGTGAAGCGGGGACCGTTGTTTCGACGCTCTCCGTCGTCGGGTGGCGGCCCATCGGGACGCGCGCCTTCCTCGGGCGGTCCACCGGCAAAGCGTCCGCCGCCTTTCTGCAAAAGAAAAACCTCCTGCGACTGACCGCGCGCGGCGCTCGCGAGCTTGGGCAGCACTTTCGTGATCGGCCCAGTTTTCGGTGCGCTTTTCACGTCGGGATTCCAGTCTTCGGGGTAAAAGAACATCGCTGTCACTTGGTTGGCAGCCGAGGCCAGATAGGCTTGCACCTTTGGCTCCGCCGGGGCGGAAACTGTCCAGACTGAGCGGCGAGGGTCGGGCGGAAGATCGGGCTGGTCGCCGATGGGTGGCGCGGGGAAAAACGCGGCTTTCCAGCCCTCGGGCCGTTTGCCACCGGTGATGCTCGCGACCGCGGTGCCAATGGCCGCCTTGTCCCCGGCGACAAAAAACGCCAGCCGCCAACGCCCGTCCGTGACCGTGGCAAGTGTCTCGAGGGCCTCAGAAACGACGACTTTGTCCACGTTCATGTGGATCGGCGTGTTCAGGTCGAGGTCCGTCTTGATCGTGACGTGTCCCTGTTTCTCGATCTCGCGAATGACTTTCGAGAGCGGATCTTTCGTCGAGTGCACGGTGACGAGGCCCCAGTTTGCCCAAATGTGATGGACCACTCCTACGACGACGAGGAGGACGGTGAGCGGGATCAGCCAGCGGTTACGATTCATGTCGTCCGTCAACCAGGCGGGCCGCGGAAAGTTGCAGGAAAAACCGCGTGGATGCTTACGCGACGACGAGGTTCACGAGCTTGCCGGGCACGACGATGACTTTCTTAATTTCCTTCCCGGCGGTCCATTCGGCGATTTTCGCGCTGCCGCGGGCCTGCGCCTCCACAGCTTCGCGGGTGGCGTCCTTGAGGACCACGATTTTGTCGCGCACCTTGCCGTTGACCTGGAGGACGATTTCGATTTCGTCGTCGATGAGCAGGCGCTCGTCCCACTGCGGCCAGACGGCGTCGGCGAGCTGACCCGCGCCGCCGAAAAGCTGCGCGAGGTTTTCCCACAGCTCCTCGGTGAGGTGCGGGGCAAAAGGATTGAGCAGCGTGAGCAGCGTGCGGATGGAGCTGAGAGGGCGCGGCGTCACGTTCACGAAGGCGTTGGTGAAAATCATGAGCTGCGAGAGCGCGGTGTTGAAACTGAGCGTTTCGATGTCGCCGGTTACTTTCTTGATCGAGGCGTGCGTGATGCGGAGCTGCGCCTTGTCGGGCCCGGATTCGGCGGAGACTGGCCCGAGCGCCCACGAGCCGTCCTGCTGCTCCTCCATGACCAGCCGCCAGACCCGCGCGAGGAACCGCGCGATGCCTTCGACGCCGCTCATCGACCACGGCTTCGTCGCCTCCAGCGGGCCCATGAACATCTCGTAGCAGCGCAAGGCGTCCGCGCCGTATTCGAGGATCACGTCGTCCGGGTTGACTACGTTGCCGCGGCTCTTGCTCATCTTCTGGCCGTCCTCGCCGAGGATCAGCCCCTGGTTCACCAGCCGCTGAAATGGCTCCGGCGTGCTGAGGTGGCCGAGGTCAAAGAGCACCTTGTGCCAGAACCGCGCGTAGAGCAGATGCAGCACGGCGTGCTCGGTGCCGCCGACGTAGAGATCGACGCCGCCGGGCTGGCCGCCGCCCATCCAATAACTTTCCACCTCCGCGCCAACAAAGCGCGCGGCGTTTTGCACATCGCAATAACGCAGGTAGTACCAGCACGAACCCGCCCACTGCGGCATGGTGTTGGTTTCGCGGGTGGCTTTGTCGGAATAGCGGAGCCAGTCCGTGGCCTTGACGAGTGGCGGTTCGCCGGTTCCGGTGGGTTTGAAATCGGCAAGCTCCGGCGGCGTGAGCGGCAGCTCGCTTTCGGCAAGTGCGCGATGTTTTCCATCCTCCCACACGATGGGAAACGGTTCGCCCCAATAACGCTGCCGGCTGAAAAGCCAGTCGCGCAGCTTGAAGTTCACCGTCTTTTTCCCCAGCCCCTGCGTCTCCAGCAGCGCGGTGATTTCGGCTTTCGCCGCTGCCGTCGGCAGGCCATCGAGCGGCCCGCTGTGAATGGCATAGCCTTCGCCGGCCAGGCACTCCAAAGGCTCCGCCGCGCACACGCTGCCGCCGCCGAGGCCGAGCGTGGGCGTGGGGCTGACGACGGCGCGGATGGGCAAAGCAAACTTGCGCGCAAACTCCCAATCCCGCTCATCGTGCGCCGGCACCGCCATGATCGCGCCGGTGCCGTAGCCGAGAAGCACGTAGTCGGCAATCCAAATGGGGATGCGCTCACCGTTGACGGGATTAATCGCAAACGCCCCAGTGAAAACGCCGGATTTGTCTTTCGCGAGGTCGGTGCGCTCGAGATCGCTCTTGCGCGCGGCCTTCTCGCGATACTCGCGCACCGCCGGCCACTGCTCCTTGGTGACGAGCCGCTCGACGATCGGCAACTCGGGCGCAAGCACCATGTAGGTCGCGCCATAGAGGGTATCGGGCCGCGTGGTGAAAACGGTGATCTTTTCATCGGAACCATCGACGGCAAAATGGACCTCCGAGCCTTCGCTGCGGCCGATCCAGTTCTTTTGGAGCAGCTTGATGCCCTCGGGCCAGTCGAGACCGTCGAGTTCGTCGATCAGGCGCTGGGCAAAGGCGGTGATCCGCAGCATCCACTGTCGCATTGGGCGGCGCTCGACGGGGTGACCGCCGACCTCGCTCTTGCCGTCGATGACTTCCTCATTGGCTAGCACCGTGCCGAGTTCCTGACACCAGTTGACCGGCGCTTCGCTGACATAGGCCAGCCGTACGGCATCGGGATCGTGGCTGCGGTACGTTCTGATCGGCTCCGCGCGCTGGGTCTGTGGGTTGAACCACGCGTTGTAAAGCTGGAGGAAAATCCATTGCGTCCAGCGAAAGTAGCCGGGATCGGTGGTATTTACTTCGCGCTGCCAGTCGTAGCCAAAGCCGAGACGCTGGAGCTGGCCTTTGAAGTGGGCGACGTTTTGGGCCGTGGTCACGGCAGGATGCTGGCCGGTCTTGATCGCGTATTGCTCGGCGGGCAGTCCGAACGCGTCCCAGCCCATCGGGTGCAGCACGTTGAAGCCGCGCATCCTTTTGTACCGGCCCAGGATGTCCGTGGCCGTGTAACCCTCGGGATGGCCGACGTGCAAACCCGTGCCGCTGGGATAAGGAAACATGTCGAGCACGTAGTATTTCGGCTTCGCCGGGTCGAAGCCGGGCTCGCCGGGGTTCGGTGCGTGGAAGGTCTGCGCACGGTCCCAGTGCTGCTGCCACTTGGGCTCGAAGGTGGAAAATGGGTAGGGCTTGCGGCGAACGGCGCTCATGGGAAAAGGGCGGGAAGAATGGCGGTGGAAGCGCCAACACGCAACTCCACTTCGCGCTTCATCCTTCATCCTTCTGCCCTCATCCTTTCGCCATGCGCCGCCTGCTCATCGCAACGAAGAACGCTCACAAGACCGCCGAGATCGCCGCCATGCTCGGCACCCCCTGGCAAGTGACCGACCTGAACGCGCACCCGGCGATTCCCGCACCCGACGAAACCGGCGAAACCTTTGCCGAGAACGCCGCGATCAAAGCGCTCGCCGCGACCCGACTTTTCCCCGGCCTCGTGCTGGCCGATGACTCCGGTCTCGAAGTCGATGCCCTCGACGGTGCCCCCGGCGTCCGCTCCGCCCGCTATGCCGGCGATCACGCCACCGACACCGGCAACCGCGCGAAGCTCCTTCACGAACTTGCCGGCACGCGAGGGAAGGATCGCCGCGCCCGCTTCCGCTGCGTGCTCGTGCTGGCGGAGGGTGGTGCCGTGCGCGGCACCTTTGATGGCACAGTCGAAGGCGTGATCATCAATGCGGAGCGCGGCGAGGGCGGTTTCGGGTACGATGCGCTCTTTGTCCCCTCCGGATACTGTCAGACCTTTGCCCAACTCCCCGCCGCAACCAAAAACCTCCTCAGTCACCGCGCCTGCGCCTTGGAAAAAGCCCGCGTCTTTCTGGAACTGGCGACCACCGCCTGATCTAAGTTCACTTTTTGCTCAGCATGAGCTCATCCAGCGTCTTAATGCTCCCATCGGCGAAAATCATCAGGTTGCCCTCGCCATGGACCGCACCGCGCTCGATAAACCACGGCTGCCCGGACCAGCGATGCGGTGTGATCTCTTTGGCATCAAAGGGAGTCGGGAAGTAGTCGATGCGTTCTTTAGGGGGTTTATCGCGATCTGCAGCGACCATCGCAACTTTTTCCACCGCGGGGCAGTGCCAGGATTCCTTGGACACCTTGTACGGCGTGAGAGCCGCGATCCAGAGTCGGGCATACTCATCGGAATCGTCCTTGCCAGAGAGGTTCGGGTCAATCTGCGGCCACTGCTTGCGATCCTGAAGATAGAACTCCGCACCCAGATAGACCGCACGGAGATTCATTGTGCACTTCGCTCGCTCCATGCGGGTGGCCATACTGGACACTGCCGGCAACAGCATCGTCGCGACAATCGCAATGACGATAAGCACAGTCAGGAGCTCTAAAAGCGTCACGCCCGCAGAGCGGGCGTGACGAGGAAGCGTGGAATTCACAGCTTGAGACTTGGGAAGCGCGAACACATCGCGCATCAGAATTTAACCCCCAATGGCAGTGCCGGAGCCATTCAGCAGTGAGGCAATCGAGTCCTGCTTCGGCGCGGTGACTTGATCGGACTGCTTAAAGCCGTCAACCGTAAAAGTCAGCGAACCAGTCGGGATACTCGTCTGGAGCACCGCGACAATTGGGGGCAGGGTCGGATCGGGGTTTGGGATCGTAACCAGTGTATCAACAAGGACCGAAACCGTGAAGGCACCGGTGCCCTGAAGGGTAGTTCCCTGGCTGAGGTTTCCGCGTTTGATCTCCGTCTTAATGGTGCCATCCGCGCGGGAATCGTAATTCACGGTCCTTTGACTAACGCCGAAAAAGAGGTCGTTAAACGTTGAAAGCTCCGTGATATGGATGCCTTGGCAGACTCCCGTGAGCGTTTGCTTGTTCGGGTCGGCAATCCCCAGAATGCCTCCCTGAAAGAAGGTCCCCTCGAAGAAAATCGCCATTGTGCCGGTCGCTAAATCCACCTGCGGTACGCCGATGACAAACAGCCCCACTGCATTGGTGCCTAAGCTGTCCACCAATCCACCCCCCGAAGTCAGGGCTGTCGCCGTTCCGCCGATGCCGGTGAAGACGCCCGCGTAAGTGCCGGAGACGGCCGCCTGGTTGCCACCATACTGTGGACCACCGCTCAGAGCCCAAGTTTGGACTTGTAGAAAAACAAACGCGACGAGGAGGGAGAGAACTTTTTTCATGGGCCTGACTCAATCCCCGCAGCCCACCGGCGTCAACGAATTTTTTTTGAAATTCTGTCCATACATTATATGCACAGCGGCCCGCCACCATATTTCGCTTGGTCAGCGGCGGGTTCGCGTCTTCCATGACGCGCTCGTGAAAGTCCCCTTCAGCCTCTTCCTCGCCCTGCGCTACCTCAAGCCCAAGCGCACCTTCGTCTCTGTCATCACAGTCATTTCGGTCCTCGGCGTCACCCTCGGCATCGCCGTGCTCATCGTCGTCATCTCGGTGATGACCGGATTCGACCGCCAGCTCCAGCGGGCCATCCTCGGCTTTGAACCGCATCTGCGCGTCGTCGGCGGCGACCTCATGCACGACTGGCGCGAGGTTCTTCCCGAGCTGGGAAAAATCCCCGGCATTCTCGGGGCCGCGCCTTATGTCAGCGGGGCGGTCCTGGTGGTGAAAGAGGATCCGGAGCAGGAGACCACGCACACCGTCCAAGCCATCGTCCGCGGGATCGACCCCGCTCGGGAGCAGCAGCTCATTGACCTGAAAAAACTCGTCACCGGCACCACCGACATGACCAGCGACGAGGTCATCCTCGGCCGCACCCTCGCGCAAAATCTCGGCGTGCGGATCGGCGACGAAATCACCATCTACGCCCCCGGCAATATCAGCGGCATCGCCGCCGAACTGCGCCGCGAAGCCGACGACCCCGGGGCCAAACCCCGCACCCTCGCCGATCTCAAAGCCGCGGGCGGCATCGTCATCCCTGCTCCCATGCGTGTCGTCGGCCTCTTCAACAGCGGCACCAATGGCTTTGACTCCACCTTCATCCTCATGCCCCTGCACAATGCGCAGGAACTCTACGCCCTCAAAGACGCCGTCCATGGTATCGCCCTCAAAACCAGCGACCCGTACGCGGTCGAGCGCCTCCAGGATGTCATCGACACCCACTTCCAAGGCCGCGTCGGCACCATCTCCTGGTACGACGAAAACCGCGCGCGCTTCGAGGCCATCCGGACAGAAAAACATGTCATGTTCTTCATCCTCATGTTTCTCATCGTCATCGCCGCCTTTTCCGTCATGAACACGCAGATCACCGTCACCGTGCAAAAGACCCGCGAGATCGGCATCATGAAAGCCCTCGGCGCCACTCCCGGTCAGATCGTCTGGGTCTTCCTGGCCCAGGGCATGTTTGTCGGCCTCTTGGGCAATGTCACCGGTCTCGCCGCGGGGTTCGGCGTGCTCCACTATCGCAACGCCTTCCGCGACTGGCTTTCCGAGCGCCTGGGCATCGTCATCTTCTCCCCCACCATCTACGAATTCAGCGGCATCCCCGCCGAGGTCATCCCCCGCGACGTCACCGTCATCTGCCTGAGCGCCTTCATCATCTGCTCGCTCGCCGCCTACATCCCCGCCCGCATCGCCTCCCGCCTCGATCCGGTCAAAGCCCTCCGCTACGAGTAATACCAAACTCAGTTGAAGACTGGACGATACGAATCGGTGCGTTGCGCGATTTCCTTCGGTTCTCGGACTTTGGAAGGTGTCGGTTTTCAACTGTGTTTGGTATAAAGGGGCACGTTCTCGATCGAGGTGGGGCAAGGTGTCTGGAGAGCTGGGCAGGATCGCTGAATAATCTTTGTCCCCTGCCAGCCCCCCGGGCGCTTCCCAGCCTCGGCCCAAAAAAATGACGGCGGCCAGTTTCCTGGCCGCCGGCTCGGGATGCCTTGGCTGAAGGTCGGTCTAAACCGCGTTCTCTCCCGTCTCCTCGGTGCGGATGCGAATCGCCTCCGCGACCGGCGAGATGAAGACCTTGCCGTCGCCGATCTTGCCGGTCTTCGCGGCTTTCACGATAGCGGCCACGGCTTTCTCCACGAGTTCGTCCACGAGCACGACCTCGACTTTGATTTTGGGCAGGAAATCGACCGTGTATTCACTGCCACGGTAGATCTCGGTGTGGCCTTTTTGCCTGCCGAAGCCTTTGACTTCGGAGACCGTCATGCCTTCCACGCCGATTTCGGCGAGGGCCTCTTTCACTTCCTCCAATTTGAAAGGTTTGATGATCGCTTCGATTTTTTTCATCTGTTCTGTTTCGGATTTCGGATTTCGAGTTTCAGGTATTTCCCCCTAAATGATATAGCCCTCTTCCTGGTGATCGGTGAGGTCGAGACCCTGCGTTTCGGCTTCCGGCGTGGGTCGCAGGCCGATGATGACCTTGAGCACCATCGCAATGATGATCGTTCCGAAGATTGAGAGGATCAGGGTAAGAGCCACGGCTTTGAACTGCTCGATGACGAGGGTTTTGCCGACGATGTCCTTGAGGTTGGTGTTGAGGTTTGAGTTTACGTCGGCGGTGGCGAGAAAGCCGGTGAGGATCGCCCCGAGAGTGCCGCCGATGGCATGAACGCCGAAGGTGTCGAGCGCATCGTCATAGCCAAACATGTTTTTGACGAAGACCACGAAAATGTAAGGCACGATGCCGGCGAAGAGACCGATGACCATCCCCCCCGTGGCGTCCACGAAGCCGCACGCCGGGGTGATGACGACGAGGCCGGCGACAATTCCGGAGCAGAAGCCGAGGATCGAGGCGTGGCCCTTGTGAATGAGTTCAATGAGCGCCCAGACGAAGCCCGCGGTGGCCGCCGCCAGCGTGGTGGTCATAAAGGCATTGGACGCGACGCCATCGGCCGCGACCGCGGAGCCGGCATTAAAGCCGTACCAGCCGACCCAAAGCATGCCGGTGCCGACCATGCAGAGGACCATTGAGTGCGGGGCCATCTTCTCTTTGCCGAAACCGATGCGTTTTCCCAAGATCAGGCAGAGGATGAGCGCGCTCCAGCCGGAGGTCATGTGGACCACCGTGCCGCCGGCAAAGTCGATCGCCTTGATCTTGGCGTCGGCGTTCCAAACGCCGTTCATCAGCCCCGTGGCCCCCCAGATCATGTGGGCCATGGGGAAGTAGATGACAAACATCCACATGGCGATGAAGGCCATGATGGCAATGTATTTCATCCGCTCGGCGATCGCGCCGACGATGAGCGCCGGGGTGATGATCGCAAACATAAGCTGATACATGGCGAAGACATTCTGCGAAACCCAGGCGCCGTAATCTCCATTCGGAATGCTGCTCACGCCTTTGAGGAAAAAGAACTCGTCGCCCCCGAGGAACGCCGAACCGTAGTTCTTGCCGAAGACCAGCGAATAGCCGACCGCCCACCAGAGCACCGTTACCAAACCGGCACAGCCCAGGCACTGCGCGCACACGCTGAGGACGTTCTTCTTGCGGACGAGGCCGCCGTAAAAGAGTGCCAGGCCGGGCAGGGTCATAAAAAGGACCAGCGCCGCGCAGACCATCATAAAGCCGTTGTGGCCGGGTCCGGGGATATCGGCGATTTTCGATTTCCACTTCACGTCGCCCTCCGCCCCGACGCCGAGGTTTTGAAAATACTGCTCAATGTCCGCCACGCGCTGTTCGAGGGTGGCATCACCCGGTTCGCCAGCGGGGGGGGCTGCGGCGGTGGGAGCAGGGGTTGGTTCGGCCGGGACGGCGACTGGTTCTGCGGGAGTGGCGGCGACGGGGGCAGGGGCGGCGTCCTGGGCGCGCAGCGTGCCGCCCAATGGCACCAAGAATAGCGTGATGGCGAAGGCGAGTTGGGCGAATTGGCGGGTGACTTTCATGTGGGTGGATGGTTTTCGGCTAATCGTGAATACGGGCGCTCCTCTGATTTTCGCAGGGCGAAAATAGTCGGGACGAACAGGGCACACGTCCCGCAGTCAGCGTTCGGCGGCGGGTTTAGCAACCCGCATGCCAGAGGTTTGAGCGGCGATTTTACAGAGGATCGGCAGAATGGGGCGCATCTAACAAAACGGTTGGAGGATAAAATCAGCCAGCCTTAAAAAATTGGTGGGCAAAACAAGTCAGCGCAGAAAGATCCAGCCGACGAGCGCAAAAATGGGGAGCAGCACCGGCACGCTGAATCTGGCCACGTATCCGAAGAAACTTGGCGTATGCACGCCGGCGTGATCGCAAATGGCTTTGACCATGAAATTCGGCCCATTGCCAATGTAGGTCATCGCGCCGAAAAAGACGGAGCCGAGGGAAATGGCGATCACGTAAAGGGAGTGGTGGTCGAGGAATTGGGTGACGTGCGCCGGATTGTCGAGCGCGAGATTTTGCAGGCCAAAAGCGGCGGCGAGAAAAGTGAGATAGGTCGGCGCGTTGTCGAGCACGCCGCTCAGCCCGCCGCTCAGCCAGTAGAATTGCGCCGGATGGCTGATCCCGAGCCCAGCGGCGTGGCCTTCGAGATAATCGAGTGCGGGGACCATCGTGGCGAAAATGCCGAGGAAGAGCCAGGCCACCTCCTGGATCGGATGAAAGGTGAAGTGGTTCGCGTCGTGCACCGGCTTCGATGTGGTGAAGTAGGAGCCCGCGGCCGATGCGACCATGACCGCTTCGCGCCAGCCGGGCGGGGCGAAGATGACCCCGAGGAGAATGGCTCCGAGGAAGCCGAAGTTTTTCAAACCCTGAAATTTCCACTCCTCGTGTCCGGTTTCCTTTGCACGCACCGCAGCGGAGGCGCGCATGAAATTTTGCCGGTCGATGAAATAAAAAATCGTGACGAGCAGCCCCACGGTGAGCGCCCACGGCAGGAAGGTGAATCGGGTGATCCAGAAGAACGGGATGCCTTTCAGGTAGCCGAGGAAAAGCGGCGGATCGCCAATCGGCGTCAGGCAGCCGCCGACGTTGCTGACCACGAAGATGAAGAAGCAGGTGTGAAAGTGGGTGTAGCGGTATTTGTTCGACCGAATCCACGGACGAATGAGGAGCATCGAGGCACCGGTGGTGCCGAAGAGATTCGCGACGACGGCACCGATGAGCAGGTAGAGGACATTGATCGCCGGGGTGCTCTCGCCTTTCACCCCGATGTGGATGCCGCCCGAGACGACGAAAAGCGAACCGATGAAGACGATGAAGCTCACGTATTCCCAGCCGACATGCAGCAACCGCTCGCCGCCGTGCAAGCCGAGCAGGTAGTAGCCGACACTAATCGCGCCCAGACCCACGGCGACATGCCGGTAGTAATGCTCCCAGAATTTTCCCGCGAGCAGCGGGAGGGTGGCGATGCTCAGCAGGAGCAGCCCAAAAGGCAGGATGAAAAGGGGGTTCGGATCGAGGGCCGCGCTCGCGAGGAGGGCCATCATGCCCCGCGGAAAACCGCGCAGTAAGCCGTCACCGTCGCCACGAGAGCCAGCGCGGCGGTCACGCCCACGAGCTGCGCGGGCAGCCCGAGACTGACAGCGCGTTCCCGGCGCAGCCGCAGCCAGGTGCCGAGAAAGCGGCCGCCCAGAAGCATCGTGCAGAAAAGCGAGACGAGGACCGCCACCGGCGAGTGAAGATCGAGCTGCTGCGCGGCAAAAAGCAGGCTGAAGCTGACCAGCGTGGTATTGACGAGGAGAAAGTAATTCCGCGTCAGCCACCACGCATAAGCGCCGGCGAGCAGGATGAAGAAGGACGCGGAGAGGACGATGGCAGTCGAGGAGTTCATGCGGGGTGAGGGGTATAACGAAACGCGGGGCAAAGAAAATGCCGGAACCAGCGCGGATGGGACGCGCTGGTTCCGGGTTGCGAGGATGGCTGTGCCTAGACGGCCTTTTCCCCGGTTTCCTCGGTGCGAATGCGCACCGCTTCGGTCACCGGCGAGATGAAGACATTGCCGTCTCCGATCTTCCCCGTCTTCGCCGCCTTGACCACGGCGGCCACGGCTTTTTCGACAAGCTCGTCCACGAGGACGACCTCGAGTTTGATCTTGGGCAGGAAATCGACCGTGTACTCACTGCCACGGTAGATCTCGGTGTGCCCCTTCTGCCGTCCGAAGCCTTTGACTTCGGACACCGTCATGCCTTCCACGCCGATTTCGGCGAGGGCTTCTTTTACTTCCTCCAGTTTGAAGGGTTTGATGATCGCTTCGATTTTTTTCATGAAGATAGATGGCTGTGGCGCTCCCCTCGCCGGCCGCTGCGGGTGCAGCGGCCGGCTGGAAAATGCGCCGGAGTGGATCAGGCGTGGGTGGACGACTGGAAGTCGGGATACGCTTCGTTGCCGTGTTCGCCGATATCGAGGCCTTCCTGCTCCTCTTCCGCGGAAACGCGAATGCCGCCGAGCGCCTTGAGGATAAACCAGGCGATGAGCGAGAGGACGAAGACGGTGACGCCCACGAGGACCACACCCTTTAATTCCGCCATGAACTGCGCGCCTTTGGTGAGGCCGGTGTCGAGCGCCGCAACGGTGCTCGCGATGGCCGTCGCTTTCGCATCGGTTTCACTCATGCCCTTGGCGACATAGTCCGCGTAGCCGTCGTAAAACAGGCCGAGCGCGAGCGTGCCCCAGACGCCGTTGACGAGGTGAACGCTGAGCGCGCCGACCGGATCGTCGATCTTGAGCTTGTCGAAGCCGATGACGCACGGCACCACGATGATGCCGCCGATGAGGCCGATGATGGCTCCCGAGCCGATGGTCACAAACGCGCATGGCGCGGTGATGGCGACGAGGCCGGCGAGCAGTCCGTTGAGCGTCATCGAAAGGTCCGGCTTGCCGAGCATGATCCACGCGACAGCGGTCGCGCCAAGCGCGCCGGTGGCCGCGGCCATGTTGGTATTGACGAGGATGTGCGAAATGGCGCTGCCGTTCATGGCCGCCATGGTCGAGCCGGGGTTAAAGCCGAACCATCCCAGCCAGAGGATGAGCACGCCGAGCGCGGCGCTGGTCATGTTGTGACCCGGCAGCGGATGGACTTTGCCGTCCTTGCCATATTTGCCGAGACGCGGTCCGAGGACCATCACGCCTGCGAGCGCCGCCCAACCGCCCACCGAGTGGACGACGGTGGAGCCGGCGAAATCGCGGAAGTTTCCAAAGAAGCCGCCTTCCGCCGGTGCAGACCCGAGGATGCCGCCGCCCCAGATCCAGTGCCCGGTGACGGGATAGATCAGCGCCACGAGGATAAAGCTAAAGACCATGAACTTGCCGTATTTGATCCGCTCGGCGACCGCGCCTGAGACGATGGTTGCGGCCGTTCCAGCGAAGACGAGCTGGAAGAAGAACTTCGCCCAGAGCGGCACCGGGGTCCAGTTGATGGCGCCGTAGATACCTTCATACACGGTGGTCGAGAATGGATTCATCGCTTCGTAACCGGCGCCCAGCGCGGGCGAATTATCCGGCGTCAGGAAAAGGCCGAAATGCCCAACCCAAGGCGATCCATCACCGAACATCACGTTCCAGCCGATGATCCAAAAAGCGCAGGTGGAGATGCCGAAAACGACGAAGTTTTTCGCCAGAATATTGACGCAGTTCTTGGCGCGGCAGAGGCCGGATTCCACGAGCGCGAAACCGGCGTTCATGAAGAACACGAGCATGCCCGCCACGAGCACCCACATGGTGTCAATGCCGACCCGCAGATCGCTCGACGGAGCGGCGGCGTCGCCCATTTTTTCGACGAGCGCCTTATTCGGATGATCTTTGGGCGCTTCGGCTTCCGCCGGCTTCGCGTCGGCGGCAGGCGCGGGTTCGGTGGCGGCGGGCGCAGCGGCCGGTTCGGCAGCCGCGGCGGGCGGCGGCGCGGCGGCATCCTGGGCAGAGACGCTGCCTGCGAGCGAAGCCCAGGTGAGGGCGGTCGCGGCGGCCAGCGCGGTAAGTTGGCGGGTTAATTTCATGCGTTTATGTGGTTGGTCGGTTGGTGGTTTGGCTGCGGCGCCGCCGCGGTGAACGACCCTCTTGGCAAAGCTCGGAAGCTTCCCCAAAATCGAGGCCCGAAAAACCGGCGGCGGCGTGTCGGGCGTCCCCTTAGCAACCGATATGCCACACGCGAGTTACCCGCTTTGTTACACTGGCCGAGCGGCTCAAACGCGATGTCCCGAGAGCGGTGCCGGTGATTAAATCCCGCCAGCCGACGTGGAGCGTGGACGTTTCTAACCAGCAAAAAGGCG
This sequence comes from Chthoniobacterales bacterium, assembly GCA_038318725.1. GTDB lineage: Bacteria > Verrucomicrobiota > Verrucomicrobiia > Chthoniobacterales > Chthoniobacteraceae > Chthoniobacter. The sequence goes on along the minus strand of JBBQCM010000055.1, from coordinate 24,400 downwards.
CTCTCACGAGCGCCCTTTGCGGAAGCAAATCCAGGATGAACGTGCGGCCTACAATTTCCCGCCGATAACCTGCTCCAGCTTCACGATGTCCGCGGCAAACTTCCGAATGCCTTCCGCTGTTTTCTCCGTGGCCATGGCGTCGTCATTCAGCTGGTAGCGGAAGGTCTTTTCCTCGAGCACGAGCCGCGAAATGTCGGCACTCTGCGCGGCGGCAGGATCGAGCTTGCGGGTCAGCGGAGCATCGCTGGCAGCGAGTTTGGCGAGAAGATCGGGGCTGATCGTGAGCAGGTCGCAGCCGGCCAGTTCGACGATTTGCGAGATATTGCGAAAGCTCGCGCCCATGACTTCGGTGCGGTGTCCGAATTTTTTGTAGTAGTTGAAGATGGTCGTGACGGACTGTACGCCGGGGTCTTCGGTGCCGGTGTATTCCTGCTTCGTCGAGGCTTTGAACCAATCGTAAATGCGCCCGACAAACGGCGAGATGAGCTGCGCGCCGGCTTCGGCGCAGGCCACGGCTTGGGCGAGAGAAAAGAGGAGGGTGAGATTGCAGTGAATGCCTTCCCTTTCCAGCACTTCAGCGGCGCGAATGCCTTCCCAAGTCGAGGCAATCTTGATCAGAATGCGGTCCCGCGAGATGCCCTGCGCCTCGTAAAGCGCGATGAGCTGGCGGCCCTTGGCGACTGAACCCTCGGTGTCGAAAGACAGGCGTGCGTCCGTCTCAGTCGAGACGCGGCCGGGGACGATCTTCAAAATCTCCAAGCCGAACCCGACGAGCAGATGGTCGATCACGTCCTCGACTTGCGCCGCACCGGTGAGCCCGCTGCCTTGGCGATCGGCGAGCACTTTATCCAGAATGTATGCGTAAGCGGGTTTCGTCGCGGCCTGGAGGATGAGCGAGGGATTGGTCGTCGCGTCCTGCGGCCGGAATTCGCGCATCGACTCGAAATCGCCAGTATCGGCGACGACCGTCGTGAATTGCTTGAGCTGGTCGAGTTGGCTCAGTTTCGTGGCGGCGGGTGCTTCAGCGGTGACGGTGCTCATAGTAGTATCAGTTAAATGGATTGCGGGGGCACCGTAACGACGCCCGCCGGGACGGGCAAAAGGATATTTTTCATGGCGCGCCCGAAGAAAGTTCATGGCAGCGGTGGCAAAGCGGTTGCTATCCCACAGCGCACGACGTCATGGAACAAGCATCCACCCTTCCCGAGATCGAACGCGGCCAGGAAATCAACGGTCTCGCCATCAAATTCTATTTCTGGAGCCGTAATCCGCTGGTGCTCGCCGGGGTGGCGGCGGTGATTCTCGCCCTCGCCTTGGGCATCGGCTGGTGGTGGCAGGCCCCGGCTTCCGTCAGCCATGCGCGCCCCGAGCAGGCGTTCATCGACGAACTTGAAAAACCGCAGCCCGACACCGTTCGTGTGCTCGAATTGATCGCGGACTTTCAGAACCTGGACCACATGCGTGCCGGGGTCTCGTTCCATCAAACCAGCGAGCGCCTCCTCCGTTCACAGCTTTCGCCGGACGCCAAAGCCGTGACCCTGGCCTACGCCGAAAGCGTGCTGGAGGATGACGGCGAGCCCAGCGCCGATCTGCTCTGGCACGCCCATCAAGTCCGCCCGCTGCCCCACGCCAATGAACTCGTGGCCGATCTTCACGCCGCGCGCCAGTCCCCGGAAAAGGCCCGCCAATACTACGAGCGCGAACTCCGCTTTGCACCGCAGGCCGCCGCCGCCCGCGCCAAGCTCATCGCGCTCCTCCACGAGCGCCGCGACTACGCCGCGATCGAGCGCGCCCTCGCCGACCCTGCTTTCCAGGCTCGACAGACGCCAAAGCTCGCCCTGCAAGTCGCCGTTGCCGGGCATCGCTGGGACCAACTCGCACGCCCGATCACCGAAATCTGGCGCGGCTATCTGAACCCGCTGCCGCTCTTCCTTGCAGCCGTCGCCGGGCTCGTCTGGCTCCTCATCGTCTTCCAGCTCGGGCAGCCGACTCGCCTCGTCTGCTTTCGCACCGCGGTGCCGCTGCTCGCCGTCGTCGCCGGCGTGGGCCAGCACCTGGGCCACGCTTTACGCCGTCTATTGGCAGGACGAAATGTGGGGGCTGAAACACACCGGCGAGGTCTTCGGCGACACCGCCTATTTCATCGCCGGCGTGGGCCTGCGCGAGGAGTTGGTGAAGCTGGCTTTCTTCCTGCCTTTCGTCCCGCTGCTCCTCGCCCGGAAGAGCCGCCTCGAAATGATCATCACCGCCGGCTGTGTCGGCCTCGGTTTCGCCATCGCGGAGAATCTCATCTACTTCGCGCAAGCCGGTCCGACTGCGGCATTCGGACGTTTTCTTACCGCTAATTTCCTGCACACCGCCATGACCGGGCTCATCGGCCTCGCCTTCTGCGACGCGCTCACCCAGCCGCTCAGGAAAGGCTGGGTGTTTCTCGTCACGCTCCCCGCCGTGGTGTTCGTGCATGGGCTCTACGACTTGGTCCTCAGCCTGCCCGTCGAGTCGCCGAAACACAAAGCCGCGCTCGCCTTTGTCGGCGGCATGATCTTCATCCTCCTCGCGCTTTTCTTTTTCCACCGGCTGCGTCCGTTGCGCGACGCCGCGACCGATCAGGTGAATATCGCCGGCACCCTCATCGCCGGCCTTTCGATCCTCACTGGCTTCGTCTTCATCTGCGCCGCGCACCAGCTCGGCTTCGGCTTTGCGGTCGTCTGCCTGCTCCTGCAGGTCTTCGTTCTCGGCATGGTGGCCTACATGTTTTACTGGCAGCTCGGCGAAGGGATGTCCCTCTCCGCGCAGGAGCAGGAAAAACCGCGCTACTCGTTATGAACGGACTCCTGGCCCTCATCGCCCTCATCGGACTTCTGCTCTTCGCCGTCGGTCGCTGGATCGTCAGCGCGCATGCCCGCGACATCAGCATGTGGTGGTGCTGGAGCGTCCGCCTCGTCCCGCTCGCCGACATCATGTTTCTCGCGCGCTATTGGGAGCTGGGCAAAACCGGCGCGTTCACCCCGCTCATCGGCCTCGTCCTGCTCCTGCCGATGACCGGGAAGGCGCTCTGGGACAAGAAACACCCCGCCGTCGATCCCCATGTCGCGCTTTTCTCCCGACTCGACGGCGACCAGAAAAACGTGATGTTCCGCGAACTCTCGCTCATCCACGCCGACCGCATCCGGCAGGCCGAGAAAAAGATCCAGCGCCTCAACGAACGCATGGCCCCGTGGTATGCCGCCATGCAGGCGCAGCGCGTCACGCTCGCCGGCGACGAAGCCGTCGCCGCCTTCAACGCCGAAGCCGCTGCCTACTCGACCCTCCTCGCCGTCGCCAAGGAGGAAGCCGCCGCCCTCACGGAGCTGAAAGCCAAAACCTACACAAGCTGGGCGCAAATCACCCTCGCCGACGCCCACCCTTTCCTCGAACAAATGATCCGCAACGCCGACCGGGATTGAGAACCGGACGGGCTTCTTGCCTCGTGGCCACGGCTGCACGCGGCCTGCGACTTTAGTCGCGCTGTAACCCGCGGGCGGTGGGGCGCGTCTTCTCGTTTACGTGAACGCCCTCGCCCTCTCCTGGCCTGCATTGCCATTCGCCGCTGACGCCCGTAGAACGCGGGAGATGGCCGACCTCACCCCGCCCGCAGATGAGGACCTCGTCGCCGCCGTACTCGGGGGCGATGAGGACGCCTTTGCGGAGCTGGTGCGGCGGCACAAGCGGCGGGTCTTTGGGACGGCGTCGCGTTTCGCGCGGGACGATCATCAGCTCGACGACATCGCGCAGGAGGTTTTTGTGCGGGCCTTCCGGCACTTGAGAAAGTTTCGCGGCGATGCGCCGTTCGAGCATTGGCTGGCGCGGATCACGGTTTCGGCGTGCTACGATTTTCTGCGCAAAGAGCGCCGCATCCGCGCGCAGGTGTCTCTGGATGCGCACGATTTTGACACGCGCGACACCAACATCGACGCTGCGCTGGCCGCCGGAGGCGCGCGGGAATTGCTGGAATTCGCGATGCGCAAGCTCAGCGCCGAGGAGCGGCTGATCATCACGCTCGCGGAATTGGAGGAGCGCCCGATGCGGGAGATTTCCGAACTGACCGGCTGGAGTGAGAGCAATGTGAAAGTGCGGGCTTTCCGCGCCCGCCAAACTCTGAAAAAAATCCTGGAGACCTGCCATGAACGATGACCCCGAAGAAAAACTGAGCGCCCTTTTCGCCGCCGCTCGCGCGGAAGAGCGCGATACGTCGCGGGCCGAGTTTGGCTTTGAAACCCGCCTCGCCGCGCGGCTGCGCGAGGAGAGCAGCAGCTCGCTTTCCGCGTGGGCCTGGAAGCTGTGCCCGTTTTTCGCCGCGCTGGCGCTCGCCGCCTCGTGGTGGGGGCACGTGAACCTGCGGGCTGACGCGACCGCGGAAATCTTCACCGAGGGCACGCAAGACAATGTCGAGCAGGTGCTGCTCGCCTACATGACGGGAGAGCGCCGGTGAAGCACGTCAAACGCATCCTCGGCGTCCTGCTGATTTTCATTTTTGGCATGATCGTCGGCGGCGCGGGTGCGAGCGCGGGCTTCGCGGAAAAGGTGCGCGACAAAATGCGCGAGGTACTGAGCGGCGGGCCGGAGGCGGTGGTCAAGGAAGTCGTGAAGCGGCTCGACGGGGAGCTGAAGCTCGACCCGGAACAGAAGAGGCAGCTCCTGCGCATCGCCGACGAGACGCACATTAAACTGCGCCAGAGCCGGGCGAAAATTCAGCCCGAAGTCGAGCGCACCCTTGGCGAAGCGGAAGACCGCGTGCGCGCCATCCTCTATCCCCAGCAGATCGAGCGTTTCGACGAACTCGTGCGCAAGGGGCATGACAAATGGAAGGCGCAGGAAGGTCCCGCCGCGCCGGCGGCCACTCCGTCACCGTCCACGCCGGAACCCACCGCGCCCGAGCCAGAGAAAACGCAGTGACTCGCCGGGCCGCCGCCGGTAGATGACGGCGCGATGTCGAAGACCTTTGCCTGGCTCATTTATGCGCTGACCGCGACTTTTTTCGCGTGTTTTTTCGTCTGGCCGATCGGGACAGTGCTGGGCGGTGCATTCTTCGACGCAGACCGGCGCTTCACGTTCGACTTCGTGGCGGAAGTCTTTCGCAACCGCATCTATCTCGAAGGCCTGCGCAACGCCTTTCTCCTCGCCCTCGGCAGCACCGCGGCGGCGCTGGCGATTGCGCTGCCGCTGGCCTTCGCCGCGGATCGGTTTGAGTTTCCGGGCAAGAAGCTGCTTACCGGCGCGATCCTCGTGCCGATGATCCTGCCGCCGTTCGTCGGGGCCATCGGCGTGCGGCAGATGCTCGGCCAGTACGGCGCGCTCAATGCGCTGCTGGCCAAAATCGGCGTGCTTGGCGCGGGCGAAACCATCGACTGGCTGGGCAGCGGGCGGATGTGGGGCGTGATCGTGCTGAACGCGCTACACCTTTACCCGATTCTCTTTTTGAACCTGACCGCCGCACTCGCGAATCTCGATCCGGCAATGGAGGAGGCCGCGGAGAATCTCGGCTGCACGGGCTGGCGTCGGGTCCGTCGGATCACGCTGCCGCTGATCATGCCGGGGCTTTTTGCCGGCGGGACCATCGTCTTCATCTTCGCTTTCACGGAGCTGGGTGTGCCGCTGATTTTCGATGTCGCACGGGTCACGCCGGTGCAGATTTTTTACGGGATCAAAGAGATCGCGGGGAATCCATTTCCCTTCGCCCTCGTCGTGGTGATGCTCGCGAGCACTGCGCTGCTTTACGCGGTGAGCAAGCTGGCTTTTGGCAATACCGACGGCGCGATGTCCGCCAAAGCGACGACGCTCGGCGGCGCGCGGCTGCCGGGTGCGACTGCACAGTGGGCTTGTGCGCTGGGTTTCGCGGGCGTGACGGCGCTGGCGCTGCTGCCGCATCTCGGAGTGATCTTCGTCTCCTTCGCCGGCGACTGGTATCGCACGGTCCTGCCCGGCGAATGGACGCTCGAGCATTACCACGCCGCGCTCGGCCATTCGCTGACCGTGCCCTCGATCATCAACAGCGTGAAATACGCGGCCTGCTCGACGCTCTTCGACGTGCTCCTCGGCGTGGCCATCGCCTACGTCATCGTCCGCACCACCCTGCCAGGCCGCGCCATGCTCGACGCGATGGCCATGCTCCCGCTCGCCGTGCCGGGGCTGGTGCTCGCTTTCGGCTACATCTCCATGACCCAGGACGGTCGCGCCTTCGCCTGGCTGAATCCGTCGAAAGACCCGACGCTGCTGCTCATCATCGCCTACTCCGTGCGGCGGTTGCCGTACGTACTGCGCGCGACGGTCGCGGGTTTGCAGCAGACGAGCGTGACGCTGGAGGAGGCGGCGCAAAACCTCGGCTGCCCGCCGCTCCGCGCGCTACGGCGGATCACCTTTCCGCTGATCACCGCAAATATTCTCGCCGGCGGGCTGCTCGCGTTTTCCTTCGCCATGCTCGAGGTGTCCGACTCTCTCATCCTCGCGCAAAAGCAGCAGCACTACCCGATCACCAAGGCGATCTACGAACTCTTCCTGCTCATGGGTGAGGGCCGCTTCATCGCCTCCGCGCTCGGGGTCTGGGCGATGGTTTTCCTGGGGCTGACGATTTTTACGACGAGCCGGATTCTGGGCAAGAAGATGGGCGCGCTTTTCCGCGTGTAACGCTGCTCACGCCGGGCACGGCAGCGCATCGGTGAGCGGGATGTCGCCGGCGGTGCGAGTGTCGAGCCAGAGGGCCTGGCGGCAGAAAAGGAAGCGCTCGTGGCCGAAATCGCTCCAGCCGGCGGCCTCGGCGAGGGCGCGGTACTCCGGGAACGAAAAAGCGCGATGGGCCGAGGCGAGGGCGTCGGCGCGAGTCATGGGTTCGCGGTAGAGGAAGGTGGTCAGCGCACGGACGCCGAGAAGCGTGGCGGCGCTGCGCTCGAGATCGGCGACGAGGACGCAGCGGTGGGAAAGCTCGAGGCACCGGCGCAGGAGCCGGACGGCATCGGCTTCGCTGAAGTGGTGCAGCGCGAGGGAGCAGCAGACGAAGTCGTAGGTTTCGGCGGGGGCGAAGGTGAGGGCGTTGTCGCGGAGGAAGGTGATTTCGGGAAAGTTGAGGCTCGCGCGGCGGGCGATTTCGAGGGTGGATTCGTTCGCGTCCACGGCGTCGATTTTCAACGCAATCCCGCGCCGCCGCGCCCAGCAAGCCATGACGCGCGGGATGTCGCCGGAAGCGGTGGCGAGGTCGAGAACCCGGTAGGAGCGTTGCGGCTCAAGCCAGTGCGCGAGGAATTTTCGCACGAGCCGATGGCTGCCGAACCAGCGGTTGAGGGAAGCGAGATTGCGCAGGTCGGCCTCGAGTTCCAGCGTGACCGGCTGCGGGCGGTCCATGAGTTCCGGTTCGTGCGGATCGAAGGCGCGTTTCACCGGCGGGAATCAGGTCAGCCCGAGGAGCGCGAGCATGCGGCCGGTTTTTCCGCGCTCGACGCGATACGAGTAGTAGCGATCCACATTCGAGCCGGTGCAGATGCCACAGTCGAAGACCTGCCCGACGCCGGCGGCGCGGCATTGCGCGAGAATGAGGGCGGCGATGTCGATTTCGTAAAGCGGCGGGCGGATGCACGGGCTGAGTTGCGCGATGATGTCCGCCGGGTGGCAGCCAAACTCGGCGCCCATTTTTTCCAAAGCGGCGGTGGCAATTCCGAGTTCGCTGCCCTTTCGCCCGGAGTGCAGGAGCGCGATGACGCGGCGCACGGGATCGGCGAGAAAGATGGCGCAGCAGTCGGCGACGTGAATGCCGAGGCATATCTCCGGGCTGGCGGTGATGAGCCCGTCCACGCCGGGCACGGGCAGGGCGGTCTGCGCATCGACTACCGCGACCTCGCGCCCATGCACCTGCTCGCCGGTGACGAAGCGCCGGTCGGCAAGACCCATCGCCTGCCGGGCGCGCGTGTGATGCTCCTCGAGGCGTTGCAGCGCGAGTGCGCGATCCACTTTCACGTCGAGCCCGGGCATGCGTCCGGAGAAGCCGTGCCGGATTTCGGCGACCGCTTCGAGCGCGGGAAAAGTTTCGACGGGAAGGACTGCAGTCACGGGCAACACGCCGCGGATTTCACGGCTGTTTCTTCGAGGCTGGCGCTCTTTTCAGCAGCGGCGGATTCTTGAGCGGCGGCATTCTCGGCGCGTTGCGCTGGACCAGCGGATCGGCAAACGTCTCGGCGTATTTGGTGGCAGTGGCGGTCACGCGGTCGTAGTCGGCGAGGGCCACATTGTAGTCTGCGCGCGCCTGCAATTCGGTGCTGCGGGCGGTGGTCAACTGGACCTGCGCATTCAGCACATCGAGCTGCGTGCCGGCGCCTGCGGAGAGGCGTTCGCTGGCGAGGCGCAGGGCTTCGTTGGCCTGTTCGACGGTCTTCTGCCCGCTGCGGATGGTCGCGCGAGCGGTCTGCAATTTCACATAGGCCTGCTGCACCTCGAGCTGCACTTGCTGAACGGAGTCGTCGTAGTTGATCTTCGCCTGTTCAAGGCTGGCGCGGGCCGCTTTCACCGCACCGTAGGTTTCCAGGCCGTCGAAAATATTCCACTGGCCGGTGAAGCCGAAGAACCAGCCGTTGACGGTGTCGTCGAGCTGGTTGGAAAGCGTCGCGCTCCGGACGAGCCCGCCGGCATTGGCGTAGAACTTCGGCTGGTAGCCGGCGAGGGCCACTTTGACCTGCTCTTTCTGGGTCAGGATGGAGAGCCGCTGGACTTTGAGAAAGGGGCGCTGTTCGAGCGCGAGGTCGATGGAGTTTTTCAGGCCGTAGGCGCGCTCGCTCACGCCGAGTTCGCCGACGGCGTTGAAAGTGGGCCGCCCGTCCGCGCCGGGATCGAGGCTGAGGGTCTTGGCGAGTTGCACCAGCGACAGGTAGTAGTTGCCTTTCGCGTTGATCAGAATCGGCTGCTGATTGGCGAGCGCGACCTCGGCCTGGAGGACGTTGAAGCGCGGCACGGTGCCGGCGTCGAAGCGGTTTTGCTGATCCTTGAGCTGGCTGCCCAGCAGTTTCACGGACTCCTCCTGCACCTGGATAAGCTCTCGGTTGAGCAGCACCGTGTAAAAATTCTGCCGCACGGTGGCGATGGTGTTGTCCACGGTGTCGCGCAGGCTGAAGTAGCTGCTGTCGTTGGTGAATTTCGCGATGTTCAGCGCCGCCCGGATCTGGCCGCCGGAATAAAGAACCTGGGTCGCCTGAACGGTGACATTCCACGAGCGCGGATTCGCGCCGCCGCCGCCGAAGGACGAAAAATTGGCGGCGTCCCCGGGGTTGACGCTTGCGGTATTGCCGCCGGCCGAACTCCGCCCACCGCCGACCAGCGCCTTGTCCCGCTGGTCGTAAACCGCGTCCACCGCGATGTGGGGCAGGGCTTGGGCGCGCACTTGGATGATCTGGCCGCGAGTCACTTGGATCTGCTGGAGCGCTTTGAGAATGTTCGGGTTTTGTCGGAGCGCGATTTCCACCGCGCGATCGAGCGTCAAATCGCCGGTGACGGTCTCGTGCCCGCCGGTCGCCGCGGCGGCGAACGAGCTGGGAATCAAGGCGGGAAGCGCCACGGCGAGCGCAGCGAGAAGGGCGAGAGATTTCATGCGGTCTGGCAGTAGGTGAAGATTTTCTCGTAGATTTGCAACCAGCTCTTTTGCTCGCTCGCACTGAGCGCGGCCATCATTTTGAGGAGATTGGAAACCATGTCGTCGCGCACGTCGGCGACGAGCGCCGCGCCGGAGGCCGTGAGCTGCACGAGGATTTTCCGGCGGTCATCCTTGCCATGCGCGCGGCGGACGTGGCCGAGCTTTTCCAAGCGGTCCACGAGGCCCGTCGCCGCCGCCGTGGTGTGGCCCATGCGCTGGGCGATCTCCGACATGCTGAGCTGCTCCTGCTCGCGCAAAAAACTGAGCAGGCAGTACTGCGAAAAGGAGACGTCGCCGCGCGCGAGTTCATTGGAAAGCTTGAGGGCGAAGCAGCGCTGGAGGACGGTGAAAATATCGGCCAGCCGCTCGGCATCCGCTCGCAGTCTGGGTTCATCGCGCAGGGTGGGCATAAGGTTAAGGGCGTTTATCTTAAAGGCGTTGAAGCATGCGTCAACCGGGCTTGTCACTGCCGGGCCGGGTCGCTAGCCTGCGCCTAAATGGACATCGAACTTCTCCGCACGGTTTCAATTCTGCGCACCCTTTCGGACCAGGAGCTGACCGCATTTTGCGCCCTGCTCACCTCCCGTGACGCGGCCCCGCGCGAGCGCATCATCGAGGAGGGAACGCCGGTCAAAGCTTTCTACATCATCTGCAGCGGCGTGGTTCACATCCGGCGGCTCGCGCAGAAGCGCGAAATGCTGCTCGCCCGCCTCGGCGTGGGCGGTTTTTTCGGCGAGATCAATCTCTTCGACCCCGGCGTGGCGACCGCCAGCATTTACGCGATGCGGCCCACCAAGCTCGCTTTTGTGAGCGACGAAAACATGCGCACCTTCATGTCGGAAAACCCGGCAACCGGCTACAAGATGGTCTTCGCGATGATGACGGAAATGTCGCGCCGCTTCCGCCTGACCAGCGACCGGCTGGTGAACATGGCCTACTGGAAAAGCTCCGAGGCGGCCGTGGCCGACGGGTAGGACCCGCGGTTCAGGGCGGCTGTTGAAAAACCTGGTCGCCGACCTGCGGCGCTCCTTTGATCACGTCGGCGACGGCAAAAGGGCGTTTGCGAATCGCACCCGCTTTCAGTTCTCCCGACTCCGCACCCGCCGTGCGACTCTTCAGCACCGCGCCGGCCTCCGGACTGGGATTCATGCCGCTGTCGATGAGAGCGAAGCGGCCCTCCTCATTCACCAGTGTGATCGTGCCAACGAGCAGCGGTACCGGGGTGCTCGCAGTCTTCGGCTGCTGCCTGCGCAGCGCGGCACAACCGAAAAGCAGTCCGCCGCACAGGACAGCGGTCAAGAGGCGAAGGAAATGGGGAGTCATATCCCGGGAAGAATTGCCGGGCCGCAGGCACTGGCGAGTGAAAAAAGCCAAAAACAAAAATAACCGACGCAGGTGGCATCAGTACTGCCTCGCACCTTTGCGACAGCCTGGCTCATTTCTGAAAGGGAAAGGCGCGGCACTTCCTGCTGATCCTCGGTAAATTCTCGCGCGGTCTGATCAATCCATCGCCACAGTTTAGTTCCCCGTCACCGTTTGACGGTACGACAGTTCTTTTCCGATCGCTGGCTCTGGTAACCTCTGCATTCGGCCACCCTCCCAACAAAATCTCTGTAAGGTCCGCACCAAGGCATGACTGCTGCTAGTTAGGTTCGTAACATGATCGCGCTCATTCTGCTCTCAGGCACTTTTTTTTCCGGTCTTGCTCTGATGGTCGTGGAACTTCGCCGAGCTCCGGAAGCCTACGAAGATCAAACCGGCTTCCACGCCGTCTGTGAACACGACATTCCCTCCGAGTCCCTCTTTTTCCAGACGGCGTCTGAAATCTGAGCCTTTTCCAAGGAGGAGGAGGCGGCGGTGCCTGGCCAGTGTTTCCCGTTCAGCCGTGGGTCACTTGCCCCACTCCCACTGCGGGAGTCGGATGATGCGTAGAGCTTCGGCTACGGTCATGCCTTGCAGTGCCTTGGCCATGTAACTGGCGCGGTTTTGCGTCCAAGTGAACTGCTCGGCAGGAGTCGAAATGTGCCGCGCCTTGTAGGGCATTTTGTTGCCGACGAGCATCACGAGGTAGCCTTCGATGCCAAAAGTATTTAATTGTGAGCGCAGGGTGTAGCGAGCCAGGCCAGTGGGGCCATTTTCACTATAGAACTCCAGGAGCCCCCCGAGGGCACCCATGTCGGTGTCAGCGCAGCAGTGCCGCCAGAATTCGTTGTCGAGCCGGGTATTGAGCTTGTAGTGCAGGGCCAGGAAATCGCGGGTGTCGTCAAAGGCGTTGCACACCAATTGATTGTAGAGGGTGCGCGCGGTCGGGGTGGGATTCAGCGTCGTGTGCTCCAGCATCGCCACGAGATACTCGCACTGCTGCGTGACGACCATCAGCGCGGTCGCCTCCAACGGCTCCACAAAGCCGGCCGCATTGCCGATGGCCACCACATTATCCGCCCAGAACCGCGCATACCGCCCCGAGTGAAACTTCACCACCCGCGGGGTCGCCGGCGCTTTCGGATTCTTCCGCTGAAATTCGGCACACGCCTCGTCGTCCGAAATCACCTGCGAGCAATACACGTAGCCCCGGTTGATGTGGTGCTCGTGCTCGATCTGCCACGCCCAGCCCGCCTCCATCGTCTCCGCCAGCGTATAAGGCAGGATCGGCTCCGTCGTCCGGTCCCAGCCCCCAATCACCGCCCGGTCACAAAACAGCGCCTTGTCATAGCTCACGTACGGCTCCGCCAACGCCCGCCCCAGCAACTCACTCCGGAACCCGCTGCAATCGATAAAAAAGTCCGCCTCCAGGCGCTGCCCATCCTCCAGCAGCAGTGCCGTGATTCCCTCCGGCCCCCGCTCGGTGCCGCTCACCTTTCCCTCCGTGAACTCCACTCCCAACTCCACCGCCATGATCTCCAGCGTCTCTACCAGCTTGTTGTTCTCGATGTGAAAGCCAAACCCGTTCGTCATGTCCGGTCCGCCTCCATGCGGATTGCGCACAAACGCCTTCCCATCGGCCATCAACGCCGCAGTCTGATCATTCCAGCGAAACTCTTCATGCGAATAAAAGCCGTTCGGTCGCGAGAGATTGTGCCACTGCGCATCCAGTTGAAGGGTGAAAGTATAGTCGAAATGGTCCCGCGGCCCCCACAAAAAGCGGATGCCCAGCTTCCACGTCGGCTCCGCCCGTTGGTAAAACAAACCCGGGTCCATTCCCAGATAGTCAAAAAGGTGCCGCGGCATCGCCGGAGTCGTCCCCTCACCCACCCCAATGACCCCCATTTCACTGCTTCTCACCACCCGCACGCAAAGTTGCGGCAGTTTCTTCTTGAGGGTGATGGCAGCGAACAAACCGGCGCTGCCGGCACCGAGAACGAGGATGTTTTGGATCATGTCGGGCGCGAACCTCAGCGCTTCCCGGCGAATTCAAAATCACAATTGGACGAAGAAACCGCGGCAGTGGATGAATCCGGCTTTTCACCGGGCCAGCGTCCGACTCCCCGCCCGAGCGCAAGCCTCAGCGGCTCCACTGCCACTGTGGAAGCCGGAACCCGCGGCGGGGAAAGGATGAAGCAGGAAGGATGAGGGAGGAAACGACGCGTCATCGTTGCCCGGGACGCAATTCCTCGGGCGATAGCCGCCCGTCACCGCTGCGATCCAGCTTGCGCAGCGCCGCCGCCGCGCCCTCGATCTCCCGCTCGTCCAACGCCCCGTCCCCATTGGCATCCAGCGCGCCGAGCAGCAGCGACGCCGTTACCGCGCGACGCCCCTCCCGCGGCGGCCCCGTCACCATCAGCAACCAGCCACCCTCCTTCAGCTTCACCGCCCCGGGATCGGCCCCCGGCACCGGCTCCCTCCTTTCCTCCAGCGTCCACGCCTGCCCGTCCGCGCTCGTGGCCACCCAAATGCCCTGCGGCCCACCCGTCCCGAAAAAGCGCAGCGCCCCGCCGTCCGACTGCACATTGCCCAGCCAGTTCCGCCTCCCTTCCATCCGCACATCCGCCCGCCGCGTAAAATTCAGCCCATCCGCACTCACCGCATGATATCCCGTGCCCACCCGCGGCTCCTCCCCCGGCGCCCGCTGCGCCGCGCCGGGATTGTTCCCCGCCCCATTGTCCGGCGCATAAAGATGAAACACCCCTGCGTGCAGCGCCACCGCGCAGTCGATCACCGGACGCCCCTCCACTCCGAAGCGCACCCCCGGCTCGAAGACATACGCCACACCATCGACCGACACCGCCGAATAGATCGCCGGGCGATCCTCCTCCAGCCGCCGCCCCTTCAGCGACGTGAAGTAAATCCGCACCCGCCCATCCGCCAGCGGCACCAGCGTCGGATCAAACGGGAACCGCATCCCCTCCGGCAGCCCCTCCAGCGCGATGACCTGCGCCGCCGACCACGTCCGCCCTTCATCCGTCGAAAACCGCACCGCCACCTTGTCAAAGTCGGCATCCTTGTCCGCCGGGAAATGCTGATGCGCCGCCACCAGCCGCCCATCCTTCAGCCGCGCCACCGTCGGGACCCCGGCCCGCGGGAAAGTCGCCCACTTCTCCAGCCCGCCCTCCTTCCCCGGCCCATAGACCAGCACATCATTGTCCCACGGCCCCGGGCGATTCCAATTCGGCTGCCCCTGCGGATTCCGCGGAGCCGGCTCCCCCTGCGCGAAAAGCCCACCACCCACTCCCGCGACAAGCACCCCAAAGGCGACAGCGAAAGAAAAAAGCGGCTTCATAAGTTCATGGGGCGAATGATCCCTCAACCATGCTCCCACCGCTTCGCGGGCGGCAAGCGGGAATGGTGGTGGATGAGTGAAGCTCCAAAACACGGTTGCATCCATTCACCATTCTGCCTCCGCCGGACCGCCAGAAAAGTCACGGTCCGTTTTTGAACTTTCGCCGGCCCCTCTTCTCGGCTACCCCTCCCACCAACCGTCGGCGATGTCGCCGCCGCATTCCATCGAGGCCTATGAAACTCCCAGCGGTCATCCTCCTATACTCCCTCGCGCTTTGCGGCGCGCGTGGCGCAGATCCTTTTGGAACAAAGGAACCGGTCAACCCGGGCAACTCGGCATCCATGTCAAAAATCGAGTTTCTGAATGTCCCGTGGAACGCCACTCTGGCGGAAGCCAAACGCGTTATGGTTCGGCCCGAGGGCACAAACACCAAAGAAGAGACGCCAGATCGCATTGTGCTCACAGGCGGCACGTTTGAAACGCATGCCGTAGAGCGCTGGGAACTTGAGTTTCCTGACGGTCATTTTCGGCGCGGCACCGTTTATGTGGTGATCCCTTACGGCAAGTCGAAGGATGGCTCTCTTCTCCGAAATAAGCAGTATGACGATTACCTCAAGAGGCTGACGGACAAGTATGGCAAAGGCACGGGATTCGGCGATGGCAAACACTCGCAAACCACATGGGAAATGACGGTGGCTGACCCTCGCTCTGGCCAGAAGGATATCGTGTCCATCCTCCTTTCTTATTCTTGGGAACCTTACGTGTTTAAGATTGAGTATTCACGCCGCGCTCAAACGTCTGCGCAACCCTCTCCAGCTGCTGCCGCTCAGCCCGTGGCTGTGGCTTCGACGCCGGGCGATCCGATATCGCGCGATCTGGTGAAAACCTATCGCAACAGCCTCGTCTTCGTCACCGGAGCGGATGGGTCGGGGAGCGGATTCGTGGCGATGACGGGCGGGGCCAATTTTCTTTTCACCAATGCGCACGTCGCGGCGGGAATCCGCGGTGCGGGTTTCAAGACGCTCGACGGGACGGCCGTCCAGGTGGGTGCGCCGTCCATCGCCGTGGGCCACGATATTTTCCGCATGCAACTCGGGCCAGGTGGCAAGCCGATGGAGATCATGCTGGGCGTGGATGAGAACGTGACGATCGACGACGAAGTCGTGGTGCTCGGCAATGCGGAAGGTGCGGGCGTGATCAATACGATCAAGGGCAAGATCGTCGGCATCGGGCCAAATCTCGTGGAGGTGGATGCACCGTTTCAGCCGGGCAACAGCGGCAGCCCAATCATCCATCTCAAGACCGGCAAAGTCATCGGCGTGGCGACTTATCTTTCCATCAAAAAATATGACCAGGCGACGAAGGAAGTGCTGAAGACTCCGGTCGTGCGCCGCTTCGGCTACCGGCTCGACAGCGTAAAAGTGTGGCAGCCGGTGAACTGGCCGGCTTTCTACGCGCAGGCCGCGGAGATGGAGAGGGTCGAGACGCTGACCGGCGACCTCGACAACTTCCTCATCGACCTCGCCAAAGACAGCCGCGTGACCACGGGCGCGCACACCAATCCGGCGATCAAAACGCAGATCGACCGCTGGCAGGGTGACAGCAAACGGCGGCAGTCCCCGCGGGACGCCGCCGCCGTGGATCAGAACTTCATCGCTTTTCTCAAAGTGGTCTGCCGCACAGACCTCACCGCCACGCAGCCGCGGCTGACCTACGACTATTTCCAGCGCCAGCTCGCCGAGCAGTCCAGGGACCGCGGGTTCATCGCGGACATTTTCGACAAGATCATCAAGGAGATCCAAAAGGCACGGTAGAGTGATCTCGGGGAGGCGCACGCGACCCGCCGGAACACCGGGGTACGTTTCGAGAGCGGCTGAACCGCGCTCCTAAAACCTCGCGGCGAGCGGCTCCGCTTTGCGTTCCGCTTTCATCTCCACTGCTCCGCGCGGGCGGAAGAGGAGGTCCACGACGTTGCGTATGTATTGTTCGTCGGGCAGGGCTTCGATGGCTTCGGGGGGGAAGGTGACGAGGTTTTTGAAGTGTTCGGCGAGATCGGCGAAGAGGCGGACGCGGGCTTCGGGGTCGAGGTCGTCGCGGCGGACGAGGGATTGGAGCGCGAGGCGGGCTTCCCCGGGAGTGGTGCGCTGGCGGAGGCGGGCTTCGAGGTGGGGGAACTGACGGAGGGAATTGAATTTTCCCGCGAGGAGCTGGTCGAGGTCGGGTTCGGCGTGTTTCGGGATGTGGACGACGACGGTATTCGCCGCGAGATCGCCGAGCCGCTGGGCGCGGCGGCTGAGCAGCATGGCCACGCCGCCGACGAGATAGCAGCCGGGCAGCAGATCGGCGAAGCGCAGGAGATTGCGCATGAGAATCTGGTTGAACTGGAGGCGCAGCCCCTGCGCGTCCATGACCCGCAGGCGCATGATCCGTTTGCCCACGGTCTGTCCGCGCCAGGCCCATTCGGTGAAGATGCCGTAGCCGATCGAGACGACGAAATAGGCGATCAGCGTGAGCGCCGTCGCCAAGTCCGGGCTGATCAGACCGAAGACGGCGAAAAGCGTGCCCACGCCCTGGGCGATGGCGATGATGGCGATGAGATCCACGCCCCAAGCCATGCAGCGCGCGACCGGCCCCGCGAGCTGGTAGGCGAAAGCGATGCCCTCGGGCGTGCGGATGCGCAGTTCGGAAGTCATGCGCGCGCCTCCGCGGCAGCGGAGGCCACACCTTTCGCCCGACCCGAGCCGAGGAACCAAATGAGCACCGCCAGCTCGGTCAGCCCGAAGGCGATCTTCACCGCGTAGGGGATGACCGGCTCGTGATACTGCGAGTGGAAGGCCTCGACGAAGCCCGCCCACACCAGCATGACGGCAACCCCGCCGATGAGCGTGGCCAGATCCGGTCCGAGCGCCCGCATCCGCTCGGCGAACGGTGCGCGGTCGCCATAGCCGATGAGCGCCTGGCCGATCATCAGCCCGCCCTGACCGGCGATCAGGATGGCGGGAATCTCGATGACCCCGTGGGGCAGCAACCAGCCGGCGAGAAAGACGCTCTGGCCCGCGAGCACGTAGTCCACGCCGACGAGGCCGAGGATCACGCCGTTGTAGAAAAGGAGGATGATCGTGCCGATGCCGAAGGTCAGGCCGAGGGCGACCGCTTTGATCGAGACGCCGATGTTGTTCACCATGAGCTGGCTCGCAAACATCGATTTCTTGTCCGCGTAGCGATCTTTTTTCGCCTTCTCCTCCATCGCCACGCGCTTCGCCGGATCGCCGAGATGATTGGCAAACATGGCCGGCAGTACCGCTTCCTTCGCTTCCTCATCGAGCATCACCGCGAGCGCGCCGAAGAGCGTGCCGACGAGGGTGATGATCGTTGAAATGTAGAAAGCGCCGACGTGCTTCCGAAAGACCCGCGGAAATTCGGTGAAAAACCAGCGCGCTGGCCGGAAGCTCCGCCCGCGCTCCCGCGTCTCGTGGATTTCACCATAGGCGCGGGCGGTCAGCGCCTCGAGATAGCGCCGCAGTTCCGGCTCGGAGGCGAAGGTGGCGATGCGCCCGAGGTCGGCGGAGACTTTTTGGTAAAGGAGATGGAAGCGCTTGGCCTCATCGAGCGTGAGCGCGCGGCCCGGCTCGGCCTGGAGGCGGTCAAGTGTCGCCTCCAGCTCCGTCCACGACGGGCGCTCGGTGGTGATGAAACGCGGAAGATCAATGATCATGGCTCAGAGGAGTTGGCGGCGTTTCACGTCGGAATGCTGCGCGATGACTTGCGCGGAGAGCTTTCCCGGATCGAGAAGCGAGAAGCGCACGCCGCGGCGTTTGAGCACTCTCTCGAGTTCGCGCAGGCTGTTCCATTGCAAGTGTCCGCCGAGGTGGCGGTAGAGGTCGTCGATCCCGCTCACGCCGGCGTCGCTGAAGACCGGCTGCGCGCCGGGCGGCTGGAGCATGTTCACAAGGAGGAGATGCTGACGGCTGATCAGTTCGCTCGCTTTGGCGAAGCTCTCGGCCAGCATCGGATCGTCGAGCGCGGTAAGAAAGATGAGCAGGGCGCGTTTGCGCAGGCGGAGGCGGATGAAGGAGCACAGATCATCGAAGTCGGGCGTGACGCTCTGCGGTTGAAGCGCGTAAAGCCGGTCGCGGCAGGCGTCGTAATGCGCCGGACCGCTCTTCGCGCGGACGAAGCTGAGCACGCGGTCGCTGAAAGTGACGAGCCCGAACTGATCGCCCTGCTGCTCGGCGGCGAGACCGAGGATGAGCGAAGCGGTGACGTAGCGTTCGAGCACCGTCGTTTCCGAGCCGCCCGCAGCGAACGAACGAGCGCTGAGGCGCGAGGCATCGACGACGACATAGACCTCCTGCGTTCGCTCGACTTGGAAAACCTTCGTCACGGGATGTCCGCGCTTGGCCGAAGCCTTCCAGTGGATTTCGTTGGTGCTATCACCCGGAACGTATTCGCGGAGCTTTTCAAACTCCCGCCCCTGCCCCGCGGCCCGCTGGGTGTGCGCGCCGAGCTGACCGCGCTTGAGGAAGATCGCGGCGACGTTTTTTCGCTCGGCGAAAAGATTCGGATAAACCCGCAACTCGGAACGCGCCGGCTGGCTCGTCCGCGCCGCCCAGAAACCGAGTGGCGAGATGGCTTCGAGGTAGGCGCGTTCGAGAAAATACTGGCCGCGCCGTGTGGGCGTGACCGGCCATTCGAGGCGGGCGAAGGCGGTGCCGGCGGGCAGCAGCGTGGTGCGATCGTCGCCCTCGGTGGCGATTTCGCGCGGAAAAGCGAGGCCGAGGCGCAGGGTGCGCGCGTCCAACGCGTCGTTCTGGATGCGCACCTCGATGGTGCCCGGACGGCCCTTCTGCAAACGCACCATCTCCGGCAGATGCACGCGCACGCCGATCAGTCGCCCCCGCGCCACGAGCGCGTCATAGAAAACGAGGAACGCCAACCCGCCGATGAAGAGCCCAGCAATGCCTGCCGCGCCCGGGAGCGTCGCCGCCACCGCCGCGAACGGCAGGACGATCAGCGCGATCCAGAGGATGAGGCGGGTGCGGGGAACGATCATCGCAGGCGCACTGCCTCAGCGGGCGAAGACGCGCTTCAGCGAGATCTCCAGCCCTGGAAAGAGCGGGGTGGTCAGCGTCTCCTGCTCGCTCCAAATCCGCGTCGGCAGCTCGGCGTTCGAGGTCAGGAGATAGACCGCCACTTCGCGCTTCTCGGGCTCGATCAGCCACAACTCGCGCGAACCGCACCGGGCGTAAATCTCTCGCTTGGTCCCGGCGTCGAGCTTCCGTGAACTCGACGAAAGAATCTCGATGACGAGCCACGGCGCGCAGATCGCGCCGCGCTCATTGAGATACACACCTTGGTCTTTCGAGAAGACCAGCAGGTCAGGTTGAAAGACGTTAACGTCGGTCAGATAGACATCGAAGGGTGCGTTAAAAACTTCCCCGATGGGATGCTCCTCCAGAAAATCCATGATCTGATATTCGAGGTTGCGCGAGATGATCTGGTGATACGTGTTGGGAGCCGGAGCCATGTGAAATTCGCCTTCGATTAACTGGTAACGCGGCCCCTCGTCCGGCAGCAGGAGATAATCATCCACGGTCATAAGCCGATGTTTGACTTGAAGCATGAGCGAGAGGGTAGCTGGCAGCGGGTTTGCGTCAACGGCACCTCACCTAGGCACGGCCACTTGTTCCAAAATCTTGGCGATCACTTCCGCGATGGTGACGCCTTCGATCTCATATTCGGGTCGCAGCACGAGGCGGTGGCCGAGGACCGGCTCGGTCATAGATTTTACATCATCGGGCGTCACGAAATCGCGGCCCGCCAGCGCGGCATTGGCGCGGCTGGCGAGGAGGAGGGCTTGCGTGGCACGGGGACCGGCCCCGACGAGGACGGTGTCATTTTCGCGGGTGGCGCGGACGACATCGACGACGTAGGCGGTGAGTTCTTCGCGCACGGTCACGGCTTCCAGCGCGCGGCGCATCTGCGCGAGATCATCGGCCGAGATGACGGCCTGCACGGCTCCGGCAGCGAGCGCGTCTTCGGGCGAGTTTGTACCCAGCATGCGGTGGGCGAGTTCGAGTTCGCCGGCACGGTCGGGTGTGTTCATCGAAACCTTGATCATGAAGCGGTCTTTCTGCGCCTCAGGCAGGGGATAAGTGCCCTCGTATTCGACCGGGTTCTGGGTCGCGAAGACGGTGAAGTGGGGCGAGAGCTGATGGGTCTCGCGGTCGATGGTCACCTTCCGCTCCTGCATCGCCTGGAGCAGCGCGGACTGCGTCTTCGCCGGGGCGCGGTTGATTTCATCGGCGAGCAGAAACGTGGTGAAGACCGGGCCTTTGATGAGCGTGAACTCATTTTTCTGCATGTTGAAAATGCTCGTGCCGGTGATGTCTGCCGGCATGAGGTCGGGGGTGAATTGGATGCGGTTGAACTCGCAGCCAAGCACGCGCGCGAGGGTGCGGACGAGCAGAGTTTTGGCGACGCCGGGCACGCCTTCGATGAGCGCGTGATGGCCGGTGAAGATGGCGATCAACGCTTTGTCGATCACGTCCTGCTGGCCGATGATGACTTTGCGAACCTCGGCGCGCGCGCGGGTGAGAACGTCGTTGATATGAGTGGTGTCGGTGGGCATGGGGAAATGACGAGATCGAATGTGGAATGACGACTTAGGAGCGGGAGCGGGAGAGCGTTTGGGCGATGGATTGGTAAACAGCGATCGGGCTTCGTTGTTTGGCGGGGCGGGCTTGTTCCTGGGCGAGGAGTTCCTCGACGCGGGCTTGCTCGGCGGGGCGGTGGATGGCGGACTTGCGCCATTCGGCGGCGCAGACGGCGAGGATCTCGCTCGGCTTGATCGTGCGGCGAAGCAGGTTCACGAAACCTTCGGCGGACTCCTTGCCGGCGACGACGTCGCCGTCGCCCGTCTCGTCGGCGTAGGCGGGGACGAAGCGGACGGCGTTTTTCCACACGAAGAGCAGGGCGATAAGAACGATGCCGGCGACGACCCCGTGCAGGCGGTATTTGCGCGCGAGCGAGGCGATGCCGGGGTCGTCGCGGATGCCGTGGTGTTCTTCGTCGAAGACGAGGGCAGGCGGGCCGTCGAAGAGTCGGGCGAGGAGCAGCGGGTGGCGTTCGCCGCGCAGCGCCTCGTTGCTCAGGAAAAAAGAATCCGCCGCCAAAATGATGCTGCCGCGGCCGAGGCGGCGCTCGATGACGACAGGCTTGCCGTCGCACTCGTAGAGCGTTTTCCACTCGGGTTTGAGGTCTTTGAAACAGAGCGCGGTGTGCCAGGTGATCTCGGGCTCGAGTTTGGCCTTCGGGTAGGCGGACACGGCGCGGCGGGCGTATTTCTTTTCCTTGTCGGCGGGCAGGTAGTCGAAGGCGAAGCCCCAGCGTTTCGCCACGTCGGCGAAGCTGATTGCCGGGTTCGTTTCCTCGTCCTCTTCGTCCTCATCCTTTTTGTCGTCGGCCTTCTTGTCGTCGGCGGGCTTCTTTTTCTCCTCCTCGGCGTTCTTTGCGCCGAGCTTTTTGCCACGCGATTTTTTCGTCTCAGCGCGGGACTTCGCTTTCTTCGCGCGCTCCGCCGCGTCGGCGCGTTTGTCCTCCTCGGAAATGGGCGCGCGTTCAAATGGGAGGAAAGTGAAGACGGCGCGGGTGCCGTCGAGGACGAGGCTGTTGAAATGGCGCAGCTCGCGGTCCTCCCAATACCTGCGATGCGAGACGCCGGGATAAACGAGGCTGACCGGCGCGGCGGGTTTGAGCTTGGGCAGCGCGCGGAAATTGCGGCTCGACTCCACGCCGGGCAGTTGGTCGAGGGCTTCGTAGATGCCCTTCGCGCCGAGCGGATCGGCGCGGAGCGTGGAGTAGGGCGGATAGACATCGCCGCGCTCGAAGCGCAGGACGAAAAGCCGGGTAACGCCGTAGAAAAACGCGGCGGCGAGCGCGAGCGCGCAGCAGAAAGTGAGCAGCGGTTTCCTCAGCATGCGCGGATGCGTTCGAGGTTTTGCGAGAAGTCGCCAAGCGTCTCGGAGGTGACCTCGTGCTCGCCGTACCAGCCGCGCTCGAAGGCCAGCAGATTGCGATCGAAGGCGGTCAGCAGTTCGGGATTCGCGCGTGCGCGGCGCTGGAGTTCGCGGTCGTAGTCGCGGTTGGATTTGTATTTCGCGAGGCGGATCAGTTCGCGATGGCCGAGGTGGGCGAGGCCGGCGAGATACGAGGCGCGCAGGGCGAGGCGGAACTGGCCGCTCTGCATGAGTTCGCGGGCGAGCTGGAGCCAGCCGTCCTCGGGGAGTTGGTCGGCGGTGACGTGTTCCTCATTCAAGTCCGGGACCGGCGCGACGGGCTCAGCCTGCGCCGCGGAGAAGGGCAGGCGACGGCGGGTGAGCATGACGATGAGGACGATCGCCGCGACCACGAGCAAGGTGACAAAAATGACGCGCACATTGCTGAACCAGCTCAGGAATCCACCCGGATCCTTGGCCTTGAAGTCCTTGTCCGGGAATAACCAATCCACGATTTTTTTGGTCGTCCGACTGAACCAACGGCCGATCTTGGTCGCCGATTTTTCCACCCACTCCGAGAAGTCCTTGCGCAGCTTGCCAAACCACGACGTGTCTTCGACTTGGGTCTGCCGCTCGCGCGGAGCGCGCCAGGCGTATTCGCGGCGTTCGAGCACGTCGTCGAGCGACTGGCTGAGTTCGGTCGGGCTGACTTTCGGCTCCTCCTTCATTGCCGCGTGCGCGGAACCCGCCCCAAGCGTGCCGAGAAAAAGGAAAAAACTTGCGGCGAGTGTGGCGACGTGCGCGGCAGGCTGGCGCACGGCTTTGAGCTGCACCGCGAGATCTGCGCCGGAGCGGAGCGAACTGCCGTAGAAGCAGCGGAGCACGTTGACGGCCTTGCGCAGCGGATCGAGGCAGAGATAGAGGGCGGCGATAGAAGCGGCGAAGAAGGTCGGATTGAGGAGGCCGGAGGGATGCTGCGTGAACTGCGATTCGACGCCGAAAAACATCTTCGCGAGTTGCGGGACGACGAACATCGCGATGCCGATATTCAGCCAGACGAAAAAGCCAAAGCCGGTGAGCAGCGAGGTGGCCAGGTGGGCTTGGAGCGGCCACAGCAGGCACTGCGCAAAGGCCCGCCGGCCCAGCGCCCAGAGGCCGCCGGGCTCGCCATCGCCGAGGACGGTGACATTTTGAAAAAACGTCGCCGTCCAGACGTACGGGATCGTCAGGAGCAGAGCGAGCGGGCGCAGGACCAGGCCCGCCGGCTGGAGCGCGATTTGCGAGAGAGCGAGGCGGGCGACGCGCCCGGCGGTCCAGTGCGGGGGATCGAGGAGCAGGAGTTCGGCGCGCAGGCGGCAGGTGAAGACGGCCTGCCAGCATTTCATCCACAGCCACACGCCGGCCAGCGCGCCGGACGACCCGATGAGCCGCTCGCTGGCGTAGGCGCTGCGGCTCATGTCCGCGAGAAAGTAGAGCGCGCCGAGCATGCAGGGCACGGTGCCGATGAAGTAGGCGAGCCACGCCGAGGCGGGCGCGGCGCGGAGCAGGCGCACCGCTTCCTCGAGGAGATCGCTCGCGGGGCGGCCACTGCGCTGGAGGTCGTGGCGTTTCATGGCTCCTCTTCGTCCGCGGTGCCGGAGAAACTCTTCTGCCACAGCGAGCCGTCGTGAAAGGAATCCGGCAGCGCGAGCAGCAGGCGTCCGATGGTATAGAAAACGAACCACGCGAGCACCAGACCGCCGGTGCCCTGCAAGACGGGCCCGAGGTTGACGCGCCGGCGAACCGGCTGGTCCACGAAGAGCGCGACCTTTTTCAAACACGACGCGCAGATGACCCGCTCGTCGTGCTCGGTGATGCACTCGCGACAGTAGAACTGGCCGCACTCCGGACAGCGCGCGATGGCTTCGCGTCCGGCGTGATGGAGGCAGCGTTGAAGGGCGAGGGCAGGCATCAGCGGAGTGTCTCAGAGACTGTGAAATAAACAGGAAGTTCGGGCGCGGGAGCACCTCGTGGGCGCGCCGGAGCGCTTGGCTCCGCGGG
>JBBQCM010000054.1:0-41628 GCA_038318725.1 Chthoniobacterales bacterium | reverse complement strand
GTAAGCGGTGCGCGAGGCACCACTTGACAGGGGTGTCCGATTTGGCGGCCGCGGAGAGCAGATGTCGTAGAGGACGATCTACGAGACTTACGATACGGCTTGAAGGGCGGTGGGATGGCGGGCTTCGGCCCAGGCTTCCGGAGTGACGTCTTTGACTTGCCAGTTGGTCATGGTGGGCAGGCGGGTGAGCACGTCGCGGAGGTAGGCGTGGGGATCGATCCCGCGGCGGCGGCAGCTTTCGATGATGGTGTAGAGGATCGCGCCACGCTGGCCGGCTTCGGCGGTACCGATGAAGAGCCAGTTCTTCTTGCCGATGGCGGTGGGGCGGATGGCGTTTTCGCAGAGGTTGTTGTCGATCTCGATGCGGCCGTCGCCGAGCCAGACGCTGAGCGTGGGCCAATGGGCGAGGGTGTAGTCGAGGGCTTGGCCAAGCGGGCTTTGCGGAAGATGGCGGCGGCTGGTTTTCAGGCGCACCAAGGCACGCTGGAGGCGGGTCTGGATGGGGCGGCTTTGGTGGGCACGGACGGCGGCGCGCAGGTGGGGGCCGGCACGCTGGGCGCGGAGTTCGGCTTCGATGCGGTAGAGGTTTTGGATCTGGCGCAGGAGCCAGCCGGCGAGGCGCGGGCTCGATTCGAGGGCTTCATGGAACTTGCGCCGGGCGTGCGCCCAGCAGCCAGCCAGCGTGACTTTCCCGGCACGACGGTCGGCGAAGGAGGGATAGGCGCTGTAGCCGTCGCATTGCACGGTGCCGGTAAAGTCGATGGCGATGATGTTATCCAGGCAGGCCGCGGCGCGACTGGTTTGCCAGTCGAAGAGCACGTCGCCACCGGGCCGGCTGTAAGCCCAAAGGTAACCCTGGCGGGTCTGCCCGTGGCCGGGATCGAGATAGCGGATCGGTGTTTCGTCCACCTGCACATAGCCGCCGGCCATGACGCCGGTGCGGATCTGCTCGTAGATCGGGCGCAGCCAGTCGGCGGCGAGCGCGACCCACCGCACCATCGTCGGGCGCGGGAGATGAACGCCGTGGCGGGTCCGGTAAATTTGCTCCTGCCGGTAGAGCGGCAGATGGTCGCAAAACTTGGCGATGAGGATCTGGGCGAGCAAGCCCGGCGCGGCCAGGCAGCGTTCTTGCAGGCTTGCGGGCAAAGGGGCGATGACGGGCACGGCGTCGACCTCGCCACGACGCACATACTTTCTGCGGATGATCCGGCGTCGCAAAAAGCGCGCGGGTTCGTAATCAAGCTGCTCGCTGACTTCCTCGCCGATGCAGCGCCACGCCGACGGGCAGGCTTTGACGGGTGCAGGGTCGAGCACTTCCTCGATCACCGGCAGATGCTCGGGCAGTCGAGGCCGGCGTTCACGCGGAGGTAATGGGACCGTCGAGCGCCGTGGCTCCTCCTCCGCCACGGGCTCCGGGGCTTTTGGGGGCGCGTCTCCACCTTGCAAAAGCAACAACAGTTGCGCGGGATCGAGCCGCTCGCTTTTCGCTCCGAAGAGCTGGCGGACCAGCAGGTCGATCTTCTGCCGCAAGAGCGCGTTCTCCTTCTCCAGTCGATCGAGCCGCCCGTCTCGGGCCTGGAGTTCGGCCAAGAGTTCAGCTTCGCGTGCGCTCGTCATTGCTGGAGCGGGAGAGTATCCAACTCCCACGTCCATGGAAAGAGTTTTGGCGAGCTAACTAACTAATTAGTCATCCCACGTAAGTTGATTAGTCGCGGTCATACCATGGACGCAGCCGCGCCCCGCGCAACTCGATGCCATCGGTCAGCATGGCCAGCGCTTCCGGCGCCAACCGCAGCTTGGTCGCCCCCGCGTCCACACTGCGCGGCCAGGCAAAGGTGCCTTCCTCCAGCCGCTTAATCATGACCCACAGCCCCGTCCCATCCCAATAGAGGATCTTCAGCCGCGTCCGCCGCCGGTTGGTAAAGACAAAGACAGCGCCCTGGCGCGGATCTTCCCCCAGCCGCTCACTGGCCAGCGCGTGCAGCCCGTTGAAGCTCTTGCGCAAATCGCACGGCTCCAGCGCCACGAACACTTTCAAGCTGCCCGGAAAACTCAGCATGGTCGCGGCCCCTCCGCCAGCGCGCGGAGCAGTTGCACCGCCAGCTTCACCTGCCCCGGTGCCGCAATCTCCATCTGCGCTCCGCCGGGCAAGCGCACCCACAGCGCCGGTGGCTCCGGGACCGCGGCCGCGCCGTCACTTTCGACGATCGCCTCCATCCAGCGCACCGGCACCTCCGCCTCGACCGCAGGCAGCGCCGCCCGCACCGGAGCGACCTCGCCGCCCGCCTGCCGGAACCGCTGCACCCAATGGGCAAACGTCGAATACCGCACGCCGACCAACGCGGCAAACTTCCGGGCGCTCAGCCCACTGCCCGCGAACTCCTCCAGTAACGCCTTCCTTCGTTTCGCCGGCGTGCGCACCCGCCCGAGCGTATCGGTCTTGAGCAATCGTTCGCCAGTCATCATCGTAGTCATCAGCCAAAAGCAATGACAGTTCACCGGCCATTCCGCTACGGGTGCTCCGCGTATCGCTTATACCAAACTCAGTTGAAGACTGGACGATACGAATCGGTGCGTTGCGCGATTTCCTTCGGTTCTCGGACTTTGGAAGGTGTCGGTTTTCAACTGTGTTTGGTATTACCCGTGCTCGGCGAGGCCCGCAGCAGCTTCTACCACGCTGCCGCCCCCACCGCGATGCAAGTCGCAGACGCTGGCGTGGGCGACCTGATCGAGGCCGTCTTCCGGTGCCACCGCAGACGCTACGGTTACCGCCGACTCGCCGAGGATCTCTCCGACCGAGGGGTCACTTGCGCGCCCGCCAGAATCCGGCGCCTCATGGCCCAGCGAGGCTTGCACGCCATTCAGCCCAAAACATTCGTCCCCAAAACCAGCCTACACGCTCACCATGAACGAAGCCGATATTACTCCACAGCAAGACGCCCTCAACGTTCAGCAGCTTGCCCGCGCTATCCGGTTCGCACTTGTCGCCATTGTGCTTGGGCATTCTTACTTTCGCCTTCTGGCAGCTCTGAAGTCCGCCGCTAGTGGCACCTCGCCGGACGCTTACCAACTTTCGGCGAGCAGGCCAAGTCCATCATACGGGAAAAAAGACGGCGCAGGGCCGCACATGACAGCCTGCGCCGTTTTCGTGACGGATCTAACGTCGTCGGTTAGCGGGAGTAGAGCTCGACGATAAGCTGCTCGTTGACGATCGGTGCGATTTCTTCGCGCGTCGGGACGCGCGAAACCGCACCTTGAAAGTTATCCTTGTCAATAGTCAGCCAATCCGGCACCGGCGTGATCTGGGTCAGTTCCAAATTCTTCGCGGCGAGGCGGCGCGACTGCGGCTTGTCCTTGATGGTGATCGTGTCACCAGGCTTCGCATTGAAGGAAGACACATCCACCTTGCGCCCATTCACCTTCACGTGGCCATGCGAGACGAGTTGGCGTGCGCCGCTGCGGGAGTTCGCGAAGCCGAGGCGGTAGATGACATTGTCAAGACGGGTCTCGAGAAGCTGGAGGAGGATTTCGCCGGTCACACCGCGCTTTTTGGACGCAATATGAAAATAGCGGCGAAATTGCTTTTCAAGCACCCCATACTGATAGCGCAGCTTCTGTTTCTCGCCGAGGGCGACCGCGTATTCACTCTGCTTGCGCCGTGATCCCTTGGGCCCATGCATGCCCGGACCGTAGTTCTTGCGTTCGAGTGCTTTCGATGGGCCAAAGAGAGCCACACCAAAACGGCGGCTGATTTTTGATTTTGGGCCGGTGTAACGTGCCATATCTTTACTTGGGTGGTTGCTAAGTTATGTATTTTTTGCCTAGCGTCAGACGCGGCGTTGTTTCGGCGGTCGGCAGCCATTATGCGGAACGGGCGTCACATCCTTGATCACGCTTATTTCCAGACCCACGGCCTGAATCGCCCGCACGGCAGACTCACGACCTGCACCGGGGCCCTTGACGCGGACCTCGACTTCCTTGAGCCCGTGACCCATCGCCTGACGGCATGCATCCTGTGCGACCATCTGCGCCGCATACGCGGTGCTCTTGCGCGACCCTTTGAAGCCGCACTTGCCACCACTCGACCAGCCGATCGCTGAGCCATTCATGTCCGTAATCGTAACGATCGTGTTATTAAAAGAAGCAACAATGTGCGCGATGCCCGAATGGACATTCTTGCTCCCCTTCGCCTTGACGATCTTGATCTGCTCGACGACCGCGTTTGGATCAAGTGAAAGGTTTTCCTCCTTTTTTGGCTCCGCAGCAGCAACTTCCTTCTTTTTCGGAGCCTTGGTCTTTGCGGCCTTGGCTGGAGCTTCCGTGGTCATTGGAGCGGCGGAGACGGCAGCAGTAGATGTGTCAGCGGCGGGGGCCGTCGGTGATGCGTCTTCGGCTTTTGGAGTCATCGGATTCTTGGAATCGGGCATATTTTTGGTAATTATTTGCCAGCCGGTTTTGCAGTATCCTTGGCGCGTTGCACGCCGACGGTCTTGCGCGGCCCTTTTCGAGTGCGAGCGTTCGTGGAGGTGCGTTGGCCCCGCACCGGAAGGCTGCGGCGATGGCGGATACCGCGGTAGCAATTAACTGCCTGCAGACGCTTGAGATTGGCCTGCAATTCGCGGCGCAGGTCACCTTCGATGGGCAGCTTGCTCGCCGTGATCGCCTGGATGATCTGATTGAGTTGCTCGGAACTCAAATCCTTCGCCCGCAGATTGGGATCGATGTTCGCTTGTTCAAGGAGCTTTTTCGCAGTGCTTGGGCCAATGCCGTAAATGTAAGAAAGCGACGCTTCGATACGCTTGTCGCCTGGAATTTCAACGCCTAGGAGTCGGGGCATATGCTGGGATGTAGTTTAACCTTGCCGCTGTTTGTGACGCGCGTTTTTACAAATCACGCGAACCACGTTCTTGCGCTTCACAATGCGGCAGCTTTCGCAAAGGCGTTTGACGGATGCTCTTACTTTCATGGTCTTAAATTAGTGGTACTTGGAGGACAAAAAATCGCGCCGGGAACGGGATTCCCCAGTGCGATCAGGGTTGATTTACTGCTTTTCCGAAAAGAAATTCTGCCTTCGGTCAAATTGCAGGGTCGATATTTCTAACAGAACTTTTTCACCTAGCAAGATGTGAATGAGGTGCAAACACATTTTTCCCTAAAATATCTGCACGAGTGTGGCGACCGTCCGGCAGCTCGTCTCAAAGCGTCGCATTCGGCAAGTTCACCGCGATCTTCCCTCTACTTCAATTGCGTCTTTTTTCGCCATGTCAGGATCTCAGGTTCGCTTTTTGTGATGAGGACCGTGTGCTCGAAGTGTGCGGACGGCTTCCCGTCGAGTGTGACCACCGTCCATTTGTCCGACAGCACCCGAACGCCGGCGACGCCCATGTTAACCATCGGCTCAATGGCGATTGTCATGCCCGGTTTCAATTTCGGCCCGCTACCACGTCGACCGTAGTTTGGTACCTGTGGTTCCTCGTGTAATTTACGCCCGACACCGTGACCAACAAATTCGCGCACCACAGCGTAACCATTCGCCACGACTTCGTCCTCAATGGCCGCGCACAAATCGCCGAGTCGGCGACCACCTTGGGCGTGGGTGATCGCGAGTTCGAGGGTGTCTTCGGTAACGCGTAAAAGGCGCTGCGTCCTTTCGTCGATGATGCCCACCGGAACAGTCGTTGCCGTATCACCAACCCAACCGTCTTTGACCACTCCAATATCAAGTTTCACGATGTCGCCATATTGAATCCGCCGTACACCGCCGATGCCGTGCACGACTTCGTCGTTGATCGAAATGCAAACGTGGCCTGGAAAACCGCGGTAACCAAGAAAGGCGCTTTTACAATTCATCTCACCCATGAAATCAGCAGCGGCGTGATCGACATCGCCAGTGGTAATACCGGGCCGGATCAAACTCGAAACGCGGTCCAGAACCTCGCTCGCTGTGCGGCAAGCAACACGCATTTTCTCGATCTCGCGATCGTTCTTAACCGGGATGCTCATGCGGCCAAGCACGCATGGGGCTTCATTTCCCAGAGCAAAATCGTACTTCGAGAGGGGGTCAGCAATTGATGGTTAGCTTTGATCATTTCTGCGTGCGTGGCCTTAATGGGTTTTAACCGCCGAGCTAAGACACTCAGCGCCTCACTCAGTGAAATTTGCCGGCGAGAAAAATCGCCAGACCTGCCACTAGCAATGCTGCAATCCCGACATACAGCCAAAGCATCGCTCCCTCTTGAACTGCCTCTCCTTGGCCTCCTGACGTTCTTTCGAATCTCCCGCGAATGCGACCTTTGCGCAGAAAGCCGTCATAATGGCGTTGGATCAGGTGCGTTTCGACCTGGCGCATCGTGTCAAGGATGACGCCGACGATGATCAAAAGACTGGTGCCGCCAAAGAATTGGGCCGTGGTGTAAGGCACTTGGAGTTGATGTGAAAGCATCTGCGGCAGAATGGCGATGATCGTGAGGAAGACTGCACCAGCAAAGGTTAGGCGGGTCATCGTGAAATCGAGAAAGTCAGCTGTGGGCTTGCCCGGACGTACGCCCGGAACATAGCCGCCATACTTCTTCAGATCCTCCGCGATCTGCTGCGGCTGGAATTGCGTCGCCACCCAAAAATAACTGAAGAAAAATATCATCACTCCATAGAGCGCATAGTGCAGCCAGCCCGCAGTAAGCATTGTCGCAATCTTTTCGGCTGTAGGATTTCCTTTGAATGCCATCGTCGCGATCGTGGATGGAAAGACGAGCAGTGCCTGCGCGAAAATGATCGGCATTACCCCAGCATAATTCACCTTGAGCGGCATATATTGCGTCTGTCCGCCATATACCTTTCGCCCGACGACGCGCTTGGCGTACTGCACACTGATCCTGCGCTGCGCCTGCGTCACGCAGATGACTGCAGCAATGACAAAGAACAAAAACGCGATCATCAAAACCAAGACCATGGGATTCACTTGGCTGGACTGGCCCTCCGTCGGAACAAAAGTCCGCCACGCTTGAACCAGCGCCGCTGGTAGCCGCGCCACAATGCCCACGGAAATGATTAGCGACATCCCGTTTCCTACTCCACGATCAGTAATCTGATCGCCTAGCCACATCAGAAACATCGTCCCCGCCGTCAGTGCAATGACCGTCATTATCCGGAAGACCAAGCCGGGCTCCGCCACGAGTGGAACTCCCATCTTATTTATCGTATCCATGATTCCATGCAGGAAAGGATTCGATTGCGGGTTTTCAAAGGAAAGCGCGAGCAGATAACCTTGGAATATGCACAACGCGATCGTGGCGTAGCGCGTGTACTGCATGATCTTCTGCCGACCGCCGTCTTCCTTGGCAAGTTTGCCAAGCTGGGGAATGACCGCCGTGAGCAGTTGAAGCATGATGGAAGCACTGATGTAGGGCATCACACCAAGCGAAAAAACCGCACAGTTCTCCAGAGCACCTCCGCTGAAAATATTGAAGAGCGCTGCAACGGAACCGCCGGTTTGGTTGTTCACCTGCGATGCGAACCATGCCTGAATCACTGAAACATTGATCCCAGGACAGGTGATTGCTGCACCAATGCGGACAACCACGAGCATCACGAGCGTGAACAGCACGCGGCTCCGCAACTCAGGAATCTTAAAGGTATTGGTAAAAGCCGAGATCATCGTGGCACAAAAAATCCGTTGCCGGCTGGACAAGGGCTGCTTGCCCAAGCGCCAAGATTCCGAGAGCCGTTACTTGAAAGAAAGAACACCACCCGCCTTTTCGATTGCAAGTTTCGCCTTCTCACTGGCTTTGTTCACCGTAATCGTCAGCTTTTTTTTCAAATCACCGCAACCAAGAACCTTAATCGAGTCATAGGGACGGCGGATAATCCCCGCTGCCAGTAAGGCTTGCTCTTCAACAATGGCACCATCGTCAAATCGATTGAGAGCGTCGAGACTGACAATAGCAAAGCGTGTTTTGAATTCTGTGTTGTTGAAACCGCGTTTGGGAATCCGCCGAATCAGCGGCATCTGGCCGCCTTCAAAGCCAAGTCGAATGCTGCCGCCGGATCGAGCTTTCTGACCCTTGTGACCTTTGCCCGAAGTTTTCCCATGACCGCTGCTCTCGCCACAGCCAAGTCGCTTGACCCGGTGCTTTGAACCCGGACGTGGTTTTAGTGTGTGTAAATTCATATTTAGTTTTCCGAGCTGTTGCTCTGCTTCAACGCGATCCCGCGGGTCTTAAAAATTTCATCGCGCAATCGAAGTTGCAGAAGCGCTTCAAGAGTCGCTTTGACGACATTGGCGTGGTTACTGGAACCAAGCGATTTTGCCAACACATCGCGGATGCCGGCCGCTTCCACAACCGCACGCACCCCACCCCCGGCAATCACACCAGTTCCGGGAGATGCGGGCCTTAGCAAAACTCGTCCTCCGCCATGTTCGCCGATGACTTCATGCGGGATAGTATTTTCGCGGACAGCAATCTTAACCATGGCTTTTTTTGCGGACTCCGAAGCCTTGCGAATCGCCTCACTCACCTCGTTGGCCTTGCCGAAGCCGCAGCCAACCTTACCCAGCTTGTCGCCGGTAACAATCAGAGCGCTAAAGCTAAACCGGCGTCCGCCTTTCACTACTTTCGCGCAACGATTGATGAAAACGACCTTCTCTGTCAAACCAGTATCTTCCTTGGGTTTGTCCTGACGGTCGCGGCGGTTGCGATTGCCTTGTTGAGGTGCTGCCATAAATATCTAGTTAAAACTCGAGTCCGTTCCCTCGGGCGGCGTCAGCCAGTGCTTTGACTTTGCCGTGATAGATGAAACCACCCCGGTCGAAAACGATCTTCGTGACGTCCTTGGTCTTAGCGCGGTCAGCGACGAGTTTGCCGACTTTTTCGGCAGTGACGAGGTTCGCCCGGCTGGCTTTGTCGGCGGTGAATCCCTTCTCCGTCGTGTTGGCGGCGACGATGGTCTTGCCGGCCTCGTCGTCGATGATTTGCGCGTAAATGTGCTGGCCGGAGAAATGCACGGCGAGACGCGGCCGCTGCGGCGTGCCGGCAACTTTCTTGCGGATACGCGTATGGCGCATCTTGAGGGGATCGATCTTCGTTGTAGCCATGGGTTACTGGACGGTTTTGCCTTCTTTGCGTTGAATTTGCTCTCCGGCGTAGCGCACGCCCTTGCCCTTGTAGGGCTCCGGCGGGTAGTAGGCACGAATGTCGGCGGCCACCTGGCCGACGAGTTGGCGGTCGATGCCTTCGATCTTGATCTTGGTGTTCTCCGCCACGGTCACCTTGATGCCGGCGGGAATCGGGAAATGGATGTCGTGCGAGAAGCCGAGGTTCAGGTCGAGGATGGCGCCCTTGACGGCGGCCTTGAAGCCGACGCCCTGGATCTCGAGGTCTTTGACGAAGCCGGTGGAGGCCCCGGTGACCATGTTGTTGATCAACGCACGGGAGAGGCCATGCAGGGCGCGGACTTTGCGCTCCTCGCTGAGGCGCTCGATGGATACTTGGGTGCCCTCAATGCGGGCCTGGATCTGCTTCGGCAGTGTCCACTCGAGTTTCCCCTTGGGACCCTCGACGCTGACCGCGCCTTCATTGGTGACGCTGACCTTCACTTTGGCCGGAAGGTCGATGATTTTTTTGCCGATACGCGACATGGCTTTTAAATGATAGGTTACCAGACGATGGCCAGCAATTCGCCACCGACGTTGCGCTTCTTGGCCTCCCGGCCGCTAATGACACCTTGAGGTGTGGAAAGGATTGAAATGCCCATGCCACCAAGGACGCGGGGGACTTCGGTCGCGCCGACATATTTGCGCAGGCCTGGCTTGCTGACGCGCTTGAGACCGGTGATCGCCGAGGTGCGGTTGTGGTTCTTGGTGGTGACCTTGATCTGCGGGAACTGGCCGTTGGTATCGACCTCGTAGTTCGAGATGTAGCCTTCCTGCTTCAGGATGCGGGCGATCTCGGCCTTGATCTTCGAGTAAGGCGCGATGACTTCCTCCTTCCGGGCCGCACCGGCATTGCGCAGGCGGGTAAGGAAATCGGCGATGGGATCGGAAAGTTGGCTCATGGTATTTAGGCAGCGGCCGGTTCAGCCTTCTTTTGCGTTTTGGCTTTGTCGCTGAAAGGCATGCCGAGTTCGCTGAGCAGGGACTTGGCCTCCGCATTGGTCGTCGCCGAGGTGACGATAGTCACATCGAAACCAATGTTACGCTTGATTTTGTCGAGTTCGACTTCGGGGAAGATGGACTGGTCCGAGACGCCGAGGGTGTAGTTCCCGTTCCCGTCAAAGGCGCGGGGCGACACACCACGAAAATCGCGGATGCGGGGCAGCGCGGTCTTGATCAGACGCTCTAGGAACTCATACATGCGCTCTCCGCGCAGCGTGACCTTGGCTCCGATCGCCTGATACTGGCGCAGCTTGAAATTCGCGATGCTCTTCTTCGAGCGGGTCTCAGCGGGCTTCTGGCCGGTGATCAGGGCGATCTCGGCCTTGGCGTCCTCGAGCCCCTGCTTCACGTCGGTGTTGGCGTTGACACAGGTGTTCACGACGACCTTCTGGACCTTCGGTACCTGATGGCGGTTCTTGTAACCATGCTTCGCTTGCAGGGCGGGAATCACGCGGTCGGTGTAAAATTGGTGGAGTTGAACGGCCATAACCTATCAGGCTTTCTTCTTCGATTTGGTCTTCGACGCCTTGCCGGTCTTTTCAGACTGCTCGACGAGTTTGACGTTGGAAATGTGGATCGGCCCCTCGCGCTGGATGATGGCACCCTGCGGATTGTCCTGGGACTTCTTGGTGTGCTTCTTAATCAGGCGCACGCCCTCGATCAGCACCTGCTGCTTCTTCGGGAGAACGGCGAGCACCTTGCCGGCAGAACCGACGTGGTTGCCGGAAATGACCCGCACCTGGTCGCCCTTCTTGACGTGAAAATTGGGACGGTTCATTTTAGAGCACCTCCGGGGCGAGCGAGACAATCTTCATGAAGTTCTTCTCGCGCAGTTCGCGGGCGACCGGTCCGAAGATGCGGGTGCCGCGGGGATTGAGATCCTTGTCGATGATCACGATCGCGTTGCTGTCAAAGCGCAGGTAGCTGCCGTCGGCGCGGCGGATCGGTTGCTTGGTCCGCACGATGACCGCGCGGACGACTTCGCCCTTCTTCACGGTGCCACCGGTGGAAGCCTCGCGGATGTGCGCGGTGATGACGTCACCGACGCCCGCTTGGGGAGAGTTTTTCTTCCCGATGACACCAATCATTTTGGCCATGCGCGCCCCGGTGTTGTCAGCCACGTCGAGTCTGGATCTAATCTGAAGCATAAAAGGAAAAGGGCGCGGATTATACGCTAGTGTTTGATAATTTCAACCAGCCGCCAGCGTTTAAGTTTGGAGAGTGGACGCGTCTCGGCGATGAGCACCGTATCACCAACTTGGGCTCTTCCATCCTCGTCGTGAGCATAGAATCGCTTCACATGTTTAATGATCTTTCCGAATTTTGGATGAGGCACACGCGCAGTCGCTTCGACGACCGCGGTCTTTTGCATCTTGGTCGAAACAACCTGCCCGACGCGCTCTTTGCGAAGACCTCGGGAAGAGGCTGCGATAACGATAGTGTTCGTTGACTGGCTCATGGCTTACTTGGCGGCCGCAGTGGCGACCTTGGTTTTTTCGTTCAATATCGTTTCGAGGCGGGCGATTTCACGACGGATCGCACGAAGCTGGCTGGGTTTTTCAAGCTGACCACTTTGCTGCTGGATGCGTAGATGGAAACATTCTTCGCGCAACCGATGCTTGCGCCCCGCGACTTCTTCGCAGCTAAGGTCACGAATTTCTTTGATCTTCATAGGTTAAACGGCGCGGTGGCGGGTCAGGAATTTCGTCCGGATGGGCAGCTTGTCCGCCGCGAGCCGCAGAGACTCGCGCGCCACGGATTCCGGAACTCCATCGAGTTCAAAGAGAATGTTGCCAGGACGGACCGTTGCGACCCAGTATTCAGGCGCGCCCTTTCCTTTACCCATGCGGGTTTCTGGGGGACGAGCGGTGACTGACTTATCGGGAAACATACGAATCCACAACTTGCCCTTGCGTTTCATATTGCGAGTCAGGGCAACACGAGCAGCTTCAATCTGCGTGTTCGTAATCCATGCGCGCTCGAGCGTTTGTAGAGCGAATTCACCGAAGTCGATGGAAATTGTGCGCGATGCATTCCCTTTGCGGCTGCCGCGCTGGGTCTTGCGATACTTCACTCGTTTTGGCATCAAAGGCATGACCTGTTTTCCTTAATAAATTGTTGGGTTAAGGGCTTGCGGTGCCGGTTCGGTTGGGGTGACGGTTTCGCGCTCGCGCTTTTCGACAGGCTGAGGCTCGCTCAAACCCTCTGGTTTACAGAGCCAGCATTTGATCCCGATCTTGCCATACACCGTATTGGCTTCGGCAAAACCGTAATCAATCGCCTGACGCAGAGTATGGAGCGGAATCTTACCTTCGCGATACCACTCCGCACGACTGATCTCAGCGCCACCTAGGCGACCAGCACAGCGGAGTTTTACGCCTTGGGCGCCAAAATCCATAGTGGTCTGTATCGATTTCTTCATTGCGCGACGAAAACTAATACGGCGTTCAATCTGCAGGGCCACGTTTTCCGCGACGAGTTGCGCGTCGAGTTCGGGCGTCTTGATCTCTTGAATGTCGATTTTCACCGATTTGCCGCCAGCCATTTTTCCGATTTCCTCGGTCATCTTCTCGATTTCAGTCCCTTTCCGACCGATGACGATGCCAGGGCGTGCCGTATGAATGGTAACGCGGATGCTGTTCCAAGCTCGTTCAATGACGATTTTCGCGACGGCCGCGAGTTTGAGTTTGTCCTTCACATAAGACCGTATCTTGATGTCGGCGTGAAGAAACTCCGGCAATTCTTTGGGCGAGGCATACCAGCGGGAACGCCACTCGCGATTCACCGCCAGACGGTAGCCAATAGGATTTACTTTCTGACCCATAGTTATGCGTTGGATTTAGGCTGCCCGTCGATGGACGACGATGCTCTTTTAGCAGCAGGTTTGGCGGACTTTTTCTTGGCGGGCGACTTTCCCGACTGACGCCTGAAGTTGATCGCGATTTCGTCGGTAACAATAATACGGATGTGTGAAGTACGCTTACGGATCGGTCCAGCGCTCCCACGAGCCTTGGGCTGAAAGCGTTTGAGCGTAGGGCCCTCGCCGACAGTCGCTTCCTGAACGACAAGCTTGTCTGAGCGAAGATTGCTATTATTCTCGGCGTTGGCGATCGCACTCTTCAGCGTCTTGGCGATCATGACCGCCGCTTTCCTCGGGGTGAACGCTAGGAGGTCGAGCGCCGCAGCTACCGGCAGGCCCTGGATCTCGCGCGTCACCTCCCGAGCTTTGAAAGCCGAGATGCGCGCGCCTCGATAGATGGATTTGATCTGCATTCTAACGTTCGTCTAATGGTTGGTTAAAAACTGCTTATTGCTGGGCATCCACCGTGAGGCGGTCACCTACTTTGATGTGATCTTTTTCAGAACTTATTTTTTGAATAACGGCTCCCGCGATCTTCTCCCGGACATCGACGATGCGGACGCTGCCAATCAGTTTGCCCTCTCGCGCGATCTGAAACGGCATACCAACTTTGACGCCATGCCTGCTTCCAAGGTTCATGACAACGAGAGTAAGCTCCTCTTTGACGCTGATCACCCTACCATCGGAAACCGTCGAGGGGATCGCTCCGGTCTCTGCAACGTTAGCGGAGGCTACTCCGAGTGCGGCGTTGGCGTTGCGGATTTCCGTTTCCAATGACAATCGGGATTGCAGGTCAACTCCCGTCGCTGTTTTCGCATGAAGCGAGGCCGCTTCTGTCAGGCGCACCAGCGCTTCGGAGAGCTTCCTCTTTTCACCAACCGTAGCGCGAAGGTCACTTATCGCAGCAAGCAGACGCTGCTCGAGTTTGACGCTGTTGCCGCCAACTGAGTCGAGTCCCAAGGCATCCATGCGAAGCTTCATCTGCATGGTCTGGCGCTTGAAGACTTCTGTCTCACCGCTGGTAGTCGCGAAGGTCTTCCTGAATTCGGCTGACGTTTTCTCGCTTTGAGTAAGCGCATTCTTGAGTAAAATATTTTCTCCAAGAATTCGCTCGAAGGCAACTTTCAATTCTTTATACTCAATATCTAAGTCTGACAAACAACCTGCAGAATGCATGACCGGGCTTGCGACCAGCATCAGACACATCACGGCAGCCAAAATCGCAAACTTTATATTAAGAATCGGCGGTTTCATTTGCTTCAACACCTGACAATTCAGTCCGGGATTACTTGGTCACCTTGGCTGTATGAGACCCGTGCTTCTTGAATATTCGCGTGGGCGAAAATTCACCGAGTTTGTGCCCAACCATGTTTTCCGTCACGAAAACGGAATTAAAAATCTTGCCGTTGTGAACGAGAAACGTATGCCCCACAAAC
The DNA here is from genome assembly GCA_038318725.1 of Chthoniobacterales bacterium. Taxonomy (GTDB): domain Bacteria; phylum Verrucomicrobiota; class Verrucomicrobiia; order Chthoniobacterales; family Chthoniobacteraceae; genus Chthoniobacter. The sequence goes on along the minus strand of JBBQCM010000054.1, from coordinate 27,182 downwards.
TCTGGCGTGATCATCGACCGGCGCGACCAGGTTTTGATCGGCTTTTTGATGCTTGCGATATTCATCTTGTCGATTTTTTCGAAGAGATGACCGTCAACAAACGGACCTTTTTTGAGAGAACGACCCATGATTAGTTAGTTACTTCTTCTTCGATTTGCGGCGCTCGACGATGAAATTGTTGCTCGTCTTGTATTTCCTGCGAGTCTTAAAGCCCTTGGCGAGTTGCCCCCAAGGTGACATGGGATGATGGCGCCCACCGCCACCTTTCGACTTGCCCTGACCACCACCCATAGGGTGATCGATCGGATTCATGACCATGCCACGAACAGTCGGTCGAATACCCTGCCAGCGACTCCGACCCGCCTTTCCAGAGGACACGTTCATATGTTCAACATTGCTAACCTGGCCTATCGTAGCGTAGCAGGCTTCGTGAATCTTACGGATTTCACCAGACGGCAGCTTGACCAACGCATAGCCGGCTTCGCGGTTGTTAAGAATGACTAACTGTCCGGCACTGCGGGCAATCTGCCCCCCGCGCCCAGCGACAAGTTCCACATTATGAACCGTGGATCCCAGCGGGATGGCACTCAGCGGCAGAGCATTACCGACATTGGGTTCGACGTTGTCGCCCGCAATCACCTTGTCACCAACTCCCAGGCCCACAGGCGCAAGGATATACGCCTTTTCGCCATCGGTGTATTGCAAAAGGGCGATCCGGCAAGTGCGGTTCGGATCATATTCGATGCTCTGCACCTCGGCTCCAATTCCACGTTTCTTACGCTTGAAATCGATGATTCGATACTTCTGCTTGTGACCGCCACCAATGTGACGGGTGGTAATGCGGCCATTGTTGTTGCGACCACCAGTCTTATGCTTGGTCTCAACGAGAGATTTCTCGGGTTTGGATTTGGTGATCTCATTAAACGCCGGCAACGCCTTGAAACGGTTCGTCGGTGTGAGAGGGCGGAAAGTTTTAAGAGCCATGACTAGTCAGTGGTATCAAGCTAACTCAATCCTATCGCCCGCCTTGAGTGTGACAATTGCTTTCTTCCAGTCGGCCTTGCGACCAAAGGCAGCGGTACGTTCGCGTTTCTTTTTACCGGCATAGTTGCAAGTGTTGACCGACACAACGGTCTTCTTAAACAGTCTCTCGATGGCCAGTTTAATCTGCGTCTTGTTCGCCTGTGGACGGACACGGAAAACATATTTGTTCTCTCTCTCCGCGAGAAGCGTGGCTTTCTCGGTAAGGCGAACCGTATCGATAATATCGTAGGGCTCGTTCATTTCGTGGCGATGCGGTCAGAAAGTTGGGCAAGACCTTCGTTGGTAATGACAATCTTGCGAAAATTGAGGAGTTGCTCCGTGTTCACCTCGGCAGCAGTGATCAGAAGCGCTGGTTGGACGTTGCGTGCCGCCAGATAGGTGGTCTGATCAAAGGCAGTGGAAACAATAAGCGTCTTCGTTTCTCCAGTGATCGCCCCGATAGTAGCGATAAACTGCTTTGTCTTCGCCTCCTTTACTATAAACGAATCAACAAGGAACACATCGCCTGACTTGATGCGCTCACTCAACGCCTTGCGGAATGCGAGTTTCTTCACGCATTTAGCTACTTTCTTGGAATAATCCCGCGGATGAGGGCCAAAAACAACGCCTCCGCCCACCCAGACTGGGCTTGATTTGTAACCAGCGCGGGCTCGTCCAGTGCCTTTTTGTCGCCATGGCTTCGCGCCAGAGCCGCTCACGGTCGCTTTGGTCTTGATCGATGCAGTTCCGCTGCGTCGGTTGGCACGGAGGGCAACAATCGTATCATGCACGACTTGAGTATACCTGCCATTCTCGACAACGTCGATTCTGGCAGCTTTTGCTGCTTCAACGGTAAGAACTTTACCAGCCATAGATTACTTTGCAGCCTCCGGTTGAGTCTTGATTGCGGGCCGAATGACGACATAGCCACCGTTGGCACCAGGAACCGCACCGCTGATAAGAATCACACCCTCTTCCGGGCGAATTTGCACGACACGCAGGTTTTGAACCGTCACACGCTCGTCGCCCATGTGGCCCGGCATGCCCATGTTTTTCCAAATGCGACCCGGTGTGGAACGGTTGCCAATGGCCCCATTGCGGCGATGCATCATGTGACCATGCGACATGGGTTGCCCCGCCATGCCGTGCTTCTTCATGACTCCTTGAAAGCCCTTGCCTTTCGACCGGCCAATAACGTCCACCAAATCACCCGCAGAGAACTGAGTGACAGTCAGGTCGACAGCATCACCTATGCTTGCGTTGTCAGCCAGTCGAAATTCACGAACAAATTTCTTCGCCTCGGAACCAGCCTTCTTAAAATGCCCATTCAATGGCTTGGTAATTCGCTGCTCTTTCTGCGCGTCAAATCCGACTTGCACAGCCAAATAGCCATCCTTTTCACTGTTTTTGATTTGCAAAGCAGTATTTCCTCCCGCTTCGATTACGGTCACGGGAACAGCATTGCCCTTATCATCATAAACGCGAGTCATACCCAGTTTTTTTCCTAATAGTCCAATCTTCATGTCTCAAATGAGCTGTAATTCAGATCTTGATGGTAATGTCCACACCTGCCGGGAGGTTGAGTTTCTTTAACTCGTCCACGGTCTTGGCGGTCGGTTCGATGATGTCGAGCAACCGCTTGTGGGTGCGGATTTCAAACTGCTCCATGGATTTTTTATCCACATGAGGGGAGCGGTTAACAGTAAATTTTTCGATGCGCGTCGGAAGAGGTATAGGGCCTGCCACCTTGGCACCGGTGCGCTTGGCTGTTTCGACAATTTCTGCTGACGATTGGTCGAGCATGCGAAAGTCGAAAGCCTTAAGACGGATGCGAATACGTTGTCCGGTCATAATTTGGGTGATTACTTGGCCTTCTGATCCAGGACGGCAGCAAGAACCTGGGCGGGGACCTGTTCAAAGTGAGACGGCTCCATCGAATAACTGGACCGGCCTTTCGACAGTGAGCGGATCGCTGTTGCGTAGCCAAACATTTCCGCAAGCGGAACTTCCGCGTTGACAATGGAAAGATTCAGCTTGTTTTCGATGCTCATAATCTTACCACGACGACGGTTGAGATCCCCCATGATGTCGCCCTGATACTCATCGGGAGTGCTGTTTTCCACTTTCATGATTGGCTCCAAGAGAATGGCTCCCGCCTTCTTGAAACCATCCTTTACTGCGAAAATGGCAGCCATCTTGAATGCCAGTTCGTTGGAATCAACGTCGTGGTAGCTACCGTCAATGATGTCGATTTCAACGTCGATCACAGGGTATCCACCGACGACACCATTGAGAATCGCTTCCTCAACGCCCTTCTTGCAGGCAGGGATGTACTCTTTCGGGATAGTTCCACCGACGACTTTGTTCTCGACAACAAGGCCTTTACCGCGCTCGCCGGGGCGAACATTGACGATCACATGGCCATATTGGCCGCGTCCACCGGATTGCTTGATAAGCCGGCCTTCACCCGTCGCAGCGGCGGTGATGGTTTCGCGATAAGCAATCTGCGGCTTTCCGGCGGTCGCCTCGACTTTAAACTCGCGGAACATACGGTCGCGGATGATCTCCAAATGCAACTCACCCATGCCTGCAATGATCGTCTGCCCAGTATCCTCGTCGGTATGGACGCGGAATGTCGGATCCTCTTCAGCAAGGCGCTGGAGTGCATTGCCCATTTTTTCCTGATCGACTTTGGTCTTGGGTTCAATCGACATTGAGATAACCGGGTCAGGAAATGACGGCGGTTCGAGCAGAATTGTGTGGTCCTCGTCACAGAGAGTATCGCCAGTAGTTACATTCTTGATGCCAACGATGGCCGCAATGTCTCCCGAGTAAATCGTGTCGATATCTTCGCGCTTGTCGGCTTGAATTTGAATCAGACGACTGATGCGATCTCGCTTGTTTGTGCGGGGATTATAGATGGTGTCACCCTTGGTGACTTTCCCGCTATAGACCCGGAAGAAGACCAACTTTCCAACGAAGGGATCAGTCCAGAGCTTAAAAGCCAGTGAACAGAATTTTGCATTGTCATCCGTCACAGCTTCAAGAGGAGCGAGAGTATCCGGATCCATGCCTTTGGCCGGCGGAATGTCGATCGGGCTTGGGAGGTAATCGATAACTGCATCCACCAGATACTGCACACCCTTGTTCTTGAAAGCGGAGCCACCTACAACTGGGACAAACTTGTTCGCTATAGTCTGCCGACGAATACCAGCCTTGAGCATCTCAATGCTGATCGGTTTTTCCTCTATAAAAGCCGTGCCAATTTCATCATCAAGATCCGCGATCGCGGAAAGCAAATCCTCATAAGCTTGGTCAACCAAATCCTTATGATCAGCCGGAATCTCCTCAATCTTGTAGTTCGAGCCCATCTCCTTATCATCGATGTAAATAATCGCCTTTTTATTAATGACATCGAGCTGACCGCGAAGGGTGTCTTCCGCCCCGAGGGGGATAAGCACCGGCCATGCATTCGCACTCAGCTTGGTGCGCATGTCCTTGATAGCGTTATTAAAGTTCGCCCCGGTGCGATCCATCTTATTGACGAAGGCGATGCGCGGTACGTTGTACTTGGTCGCCTGGCGCCACACCGTTTCCGACTGCGGTTGCACACCGGCCACGCCGCAGAAAACCGCGACAGCACCATCCAAAACCCGCAGGGAGCGCTCGACTTCGGCCGTGAAGTCCACATGGCCGGGGGTATCAATGATGTTCACCCGCATCTTGATGTCCTCGTAAGCCTTGTAAACGCCCTCTTCCTTGCGCTGATTCCAGAAGCATGTGGTGGCGGCGGATGTGATCGTTATGCCGCGTTCACGCTCCTGCTCCATCCAATCCGTTACGGTAGTGCCGTCATGCACCTCACCGATCTTGTGGATCATGCCTGTGTAAAAAAGGATGCGCTCGGTCAGCGTGGTCTTGCCGGCATCAATGTGCGCAGCAATTCCAATGTTGCGCGTCCGCTCCAGTGGGTACTGGCGGTTCGGCGAATTCGGGTTGGTGGTTATGGGTGCAGCAGCGGCTGACATAGTCGATACTGGTTAGAAACGAAAGTGGGCAAACGCGCGGTTGGCTTGCGCCATCTTGTGAGTGTCGTCGCGCTTCTTGATGGCATTCCCCTGCCCGCTGGCAGCTTCCTTAAGCTCGTTAGCGAGCGCCTTCATCAGCGGAATATTTTTGCGGGCTTGGGCGTAACCAACAATCCAGCGCATCGCCAGTGCGAGCTGGCGAGCTGGCGGCACCTCCATCGGCACCTGATAAGTAGCACCACCCACGCGGCGGCTCTTCACTTCAAGGCGGGGCTTCACATTGTCGATCGCCCGATTTAAGACCTCAAGCGGGTCCACAGCGTCGGTTCCGGTGCGAGTCTCCTCAATTGCCGTATAAACAATGCGCTCAGCCAGCGATTTTTTACCACCCTGCATGACCGTGGCAATGAGGCGCGCCACTACTGGATTGCCATAACGGGCGTCCAATTTTTCTGTCTTATGAATGACTCGGCGACGACGGGACATGTGGAATGTGGTTGGGAATGATTACTTCTTCTTGCCCTTGGCACCCTTAGCCGCCTCAGCTTCAGCACCCTTCTTCGGACGCTTGGCACCATACTTTGAGCGACTGCGACGACGGCCATCAACCCCGAGAGCATCAAGCGTCCCGCGGACAATATGGTAACGCACGCCGGGCAAATCCTTAACACGCCCCCCACGAATCAGGACGATGGAGTGCTCCTGAAGGTTATGCCCCTCACCAGGAATATAAGCAATAACCTCGTAACCATTCGTCAGGCGCACTTTCGCCACTTTACGCAGAGCCGAGTTTGGTTTCTTTGGCGTGCGCGTCATAACCTGCGTGCAGACCCCGCGGCGAAACGGGCAATTAGTCAGCGCCGGTGATTTTGATTTCACCGTGACTTTCTTGCGTCCCTTACGGACGAGCTGGTTGATGGTTGGCATTGTAAAATGTGGACTTTTATCGGCTCAGGAGAACCCGCCTGAGCAGGGTCGTTAAACGGACTGCCAGATGCGGGGCGCGGACTTTAGGAGAATCCCCTTGATGGGCAAGTGATTTTCTTCGAGAGCGCGATTTAATTTAACCTCAGCGGCTCTGCCGGCCTCCATATATGGCGCAGCAGCCGGCGAACCGGAGCCGCGAATGCTTGAGTGGAGGCTCAGCCGAGCGCGAAAGGGGCGGAATGTTTAGACGCGCCTCGAAACATGCGCAAGGAAAGTTTCGGATTATTTCGCTGAACCAAAGCTTCGCCGACAGTGCATCGGCATCGGTCCGGCAGCGCTGCCAGGCACTTACATCGGTGCCTGGACACCCGGCCCGTGGTGGAGCGCTTCGAGATTCAGCCGAAACCCACTTGGTGTGTCGTCATCCGGCTGCATCGATTTCTTGGCAACGTCGAGCGCCTTCCGCATTGAGGGTTTGTTCACGCTGTAAAGCATAGCCGTGTCCTCAGTGATCTTGTTCTCGCGGAAAAGTTTCAGAAGCGATTGCTCGAAGCTGTGCCACCCGTTTTGAAAATTCGACTCGATGATGTCATGAAAGTCCCGAATTTCATTCTCCCCGAGCAGAATGGCCTCCCGTGTCCGCAGATTGCTTCCCATGATCTCTGATACCATGATCCGACCGCCCCCGACCTTCGGGGCGAGTCGCTGGCTGACGACGTAACGCAACGTGTCGGCGAGCCGCTGGCGGATTTGCACCTCCTCATCGTTTGTGAACATGCCGATGACGCGATTGATCGACTGCGCCGCACTGATCGTGTGCAGGGTCGAGAAAACGATGTGCCCCGTCTCGGCCGCCGTCATCGCGATTTCCATCGTCTCCCGGTCGCGGATTTCGCCGACTAGGATCACCTTCGGGGCTTGCCGCAACGCCGCCCGCAAGCCAACCGAAAAATCAGAGAAATCCTTCCCCAGTTCCCGTTGGCTGAACGTCGCCTTGATGTGCGGGTGGAGAAACTCGATCGGATCCTCCAGCGTAACCATGTGAATTTCCGCCTGCTGATTCAGTTCATTGAGCATTGCCGCCAGGGTCGTCGTCTTCCCGCTGCCCGTCGCTCCCGTCACAAAAACGATCCCCGTCTTTTCCTTGATAATCTCCTTGAAAATCGGCGGCAGCTTCAGCCCCTCGCACGTTGGGATCTGCGTGCTCAGCTTGCGCATGACGATCGCATGGTTCCCGTTATTCTTGAAAATGTTCACGCGAAACCGAGCCAGATTCGACACCGCATAGCTTGTGTCACACGAGCCGAAGCTTTTGAGATCACTGGCCAGCCGCTCATTCCCGCCCATCAGTTTCAGAGCGATAGCCTCGACATGCGGTCCTTGGAGCGTCGGATACAGCCCCTCGATGTCCACCCCCCGGAGCCTCCCATAGACCTCGATTTGCGGCGGCCGCCCCACGACGAAGAGCAAGTCCGACACCCCTTCGGCCGCATTCACCATCGTCGTAATCGCAGTATCCAGCGAAAGCGTCTGCGCCTGAGGCCGTGACACCGTTGCGATATTCGGGCGCACCTGCGAAGCGGGAGTGGAAATCGGTTGGGTTTGCATGCGTCTCGCACAAACAACTGATCAGTTTGCGTGCCAAGCCCTCAGCCGCCGGCAAACGAATGCCCTTCGCAGTGCATTCCCCGCTACCAAATGCGCTTAAATGGCATCCGGCGCGAAATCGACATCGGAATAGTGATCCCCACCATTCGCACCCGCGTTTTATGATCTCTCTCGACTCCATCCTCGAAGCCAACGTCGTCCCCGATCCGCTTATCCGGCTCGGCATCCGGCATCTCCTCGCCGAAACCCTGCGAGAGAAAACCTCTGCGAATGTGGAACTCCGGCGCGCGGCAATCCTCGCCCACATTGCTGGACTGAAACGCAGCCCCGTTGCCGTCCAGACCCGCGACGCCAATGAGCAGCACTACGAGGTGCCCACCCGCTTCTACCAGCTCTGCCTCGGGCGGCGGTTGAAATACAGCTCGGGTCTATGGACTGACGACGCCGACACGCTCGACCTCGCCGAGGAGAAGATGCTCGCACTGACTTGCGAGCGGGCGGAACTGGCCGACGGCCAGTGCATTCTCGAACTGGGCTGCGGCTGGGGTTCGCTCTCGCTGTGGATGGCGGAGAAATATCCCGCCGCGCGGATCAGTGCGGTCTCTAATTCGCGCACGCAGAAGGCCTACATCGACGCCGAAGCCGCGCGGCGCGGCTTCAAAAATCTGACGACCATCACCGCTGACATGAACGTCTTCGACATCGCCGGGCCATTCGACCGCGTGGTCAGCGTCGAAATGTTTGAGCACATGAAAAACTACCAGGCGCTACTCGCCAAAGTGGCACGTTGGCTCGCACCGGGCGGCCGGCTCTTCGTGCACATTTTCACTCACCGCGAACTGGCCTATCATTATGAGGACAAAGGGCCGAACGATTGGATGACACGCTATTTTTTCGCCGGCGGCCAGATGCCGTCGGACGATCTGTTGCTCTACTTTCAGGACGATCTGCGCATCGAGCAGCACTGGTGCGTGAGCGGCACGCATTACCAAAAGACCGCCGAAGCATGGCTGGCCAATATGGACGCCAATCAGAAGGAAATTTGGCCGCTTTTCGAGCGGACCTACGGAGCGGACAAGACGAAGCGCTGGTGGGCCTACTGGCGCGTCTTCTACCTCGCCTGCGCGGAGCTGTGGGGCTATGGCGGCGGCGGCGAATGGCACGTCTCCCACTACCGCTTTCGCAAGCCATGACGTCGCCTGCTCTGACCCGCCTGCTCTGCGCGGCGGTCGTTCTCAGCTTCCCTGGCTGCGCCGCGTATGGCCCGGCACATCCCGGTGAAAAAAATCCATCGTCACATTGCCTATGCCTCGCCCAACGGGCGGGCACTGCACCTCGATCTTTACGTGCCGGCGAGTCCGCGACCCACGCCGGTGGTGCTCTGGTTTTCATGGCGGCGGATGGAAGTATGGACACCATGGCTACAACCTTCAAGTGCGCGGTCTGACCCGCTACGGCTTCGCCGTTGCGTCGGTCCAGTACCGGCTCATTGGCGAGGCGGTTTATCCCGCGCCCCTCGACGATTGCCGCGACGCGATCGCCTGGGTGCGCACCCACGGAGCGACCTACGGCCTTGATCCGCGCCGTATCGGCCTGAGCGGCGAGTCCGGCGGCGGACATCTTGCCGCGCTCGCTGGCACCTTCGAGGGCCGACCACCCATCGGCGCGGTCATGGCCATGTATCCGCCCACCGATCTCATCGCCCTCGGCGAACGCTACGAGCGCTCTCCGGGGCAGAGTCTCGTCGAGCAATTGCTCGGCGGTCCACTGGCCACGCACCGCCCGCTGGCGCGCGCCGCCAGGCCTCTCACTCACGTCCGCTCGAAATCGCCGCCTTTCCTCATCCTGCACGGGGAAAAGGACCGACTGGTGCCGCCGGAGCAAAGCATCGCCTTGCATCAGCGACTACAGCAGGCGGGAGTGGAGTCTGCGCTGCACATCCTTCCGTTCAAGGCGCACGCCTTTTCCCTCACAGACAGTCAACTTCGCGAGATCGCGCGTTTCTTCCACCAGCACCTCGCCCCCCATGGGCCGGACCGATCCCGAATCCAAACAGCGCGCGCAACAAGCGCTGGACAAGCCGTAGCGCGTGACCACGTCGAGAAACCGCTCGATCGCGGAGGCGGCGATTTCTTGGGGATTGTAATCAAAGCCGTGCGTAGCTGAACCGTGGGCGCGAGGAGCGCGACGGCCCAGGTGACGCTGCGCGGCGCGCGATGCGGGAAGGCGCAGACTCGCGCGGTCAGTTTCCGAGCAGGATGATCGGGCCGGCCGGCGCGGGTGCGCCGCCTTCGCGCTCGATGCTGATCGCGAATTTATCCGCGGACCGCACGGTGCGCTCGGGAGTGAACGAGACGCGCGTGAGGCCGTCGTCGCCCACCGGCACGACGCCGGCGCTGACGGGCTGAGGATATTTGGGATCGAGCACCCAGAGCTGGTAGTCCTTGCCCGCGGCGGCGCGCGGGACGTTCGAGAGCTTGATCACGCCGCGCTGTTTTTCCGCGTCCCAGACAACGACCGCCGAGCCCCTCGCGTAGGCCTCGTTTTGCGCGGTGAGCGTGGCGATTTTCATTTGGGCAAACTCGTCGCGGTTGCGCAATAGGAGCGCTTCATCCCGCACGGCGATCAGCTCGTTTTGCAACTGCGTGCGCTCCGTCCACAGCGCCGCAGCGGTGATGGCGAAGCCTGCGGCCACGGCCCACGGCAGGAAACCGAATCCCGAAGAACTTGCGGGCTGCGGTTTCACCGCCGTCGCCGGTGAGGAGCGGGCCTCGCCACGGACCCCCGCGAGCACTTTCTCGCGCAGCCCGGGAGGCAGCGGGACCGGCGGGCCGACGGAAGCGAGAGCGGCGGTCGTTTCGCTCAGTTCATCGACGAAGGCGCGCAGTTCAGCATCCGTCTGCAACTCCGCCTCGAAGGCCCCAGCGGCGTGCGTCTCCAGCGAGCCGAGCACATATTCGGCGGCGAGATCCTGTTTCATCTCCTCGATCATGCGGCCTCCTTCAGCATATCGCGCAGCTTGAGCAGCCCGCGGCGGATGCGCGCCTTGATCGTCCCCAGCGGCGTGGCGAGCCGCTCGGCGATCTGCTCGTGGGTGAGCCCGCCGAAAAACGCAAGCTCCACGGCCGTCTTTTGCTCCTCGGGAATTTGCGTCAGCGCGGCGCGCACTTGCGCGCCGTCATCGTGCCGCTCGGCTTCGCCGGACGAGACTTCGTCGGATTCAGGAAAATGCGCGAACTCGACGGTCGCTCTTTCGACGGTGCGTTCGAGGCGCTGCCGCACGCGCAGCCGGTCGATGGCCTTGTTGCGTAGGATCATCACCGCCCATGTGAAAGGACTGCTTCGCGCCGGATCGTAGGCCGCGGCGCGGCGCCAGATTTGGAAGAAACCTTCCTGCAAAACATCCTCGGCCTCCTTTTCATCGCGGGTCATTTTCACGATCATGGAAAAAAGGCCGGGGGCGAATCGGTCGTAGAGCGTGGCAAATGCGGACTCATCCCCGGCGGCCGTGCGGGCGAGGAGTTGCGCGTCAAACTCGCGATCGGTTTGTTTCGTGGAACTCATGCGGGGGCGCGCCAGTCTCTCGTCGCAGGCGACGGGGCGAAGAGAGGCAGCGGGGTCACAGGCGGTGGAGAGTGGCGAGAACCAGCGCGGTTGGCAAGCGATGAGCACGCTTGATTAGACGCCGCCATTTCCATGCCAGATGCAGCAGGCATCAGCTTTCGCGGGCGAACCTCAATACAAGGCGAGAGGCTGGAGCGGAAAATCGGGGAAGATTCTGGCGAGGCTCGACGGCTCCGCGCCGTGACGCTGGAGGACAGGCGCGAGGAGGTTGCGGTAGTTATTCCAGACGGGGAGATCGCCGGGTCCGTCAAGGATCTCCGGATTCAGGCCGGGCCAGCCGCCGAGAACGCGTCCGCCTTTCACGCCGCCGCCGAGGACGAACATCGCGCCACCACGGCCATGGTCCGTGCCGAAACTGGCATTTTCCGCGACGCGGCGGCCAAACTCGGTCATCACCACCACGGTCGTTGTGGCCATGCGCGCTCCGAGATCCTGGCGGAAAGCGGCGAGGCCCGACGCCAGGCGGCGCATGAGCGGCTCGATGAGTGTCTTCTGCGTGAAATGCGAATCCCAGCCGTCGAGATCAATGCTCGCCGCATCGAGGCCGAGGTTTCCCTTGATGAGCAGCGCGATCTGCCGCAGGCCCTGCGCGAAGTCGTCCTTCTCGTCGTAACTCGCGCCGTTGGCGGGATTGGCTTTGGCGTCGATGGCCTCGATGCGGTGGATGGCTTCGAACGTACTCACCGCCGCCGCCCGCAAAGCCGCGCCGAGGGGCTTGCCGTCCTGCTCCAGCGCGTAGAGACGTTCGAGTTCGCGGGGAAACTCGGCCTTCAGGTCCTTGCCGAGCGCAAACTCGCCGATGGACTGGATCGCCGCCGCGCTCGGTGCACCGGAGAGCATCTCGGGCAGGGTGGGCGAGAGCGCCACGGCGCTGAGCGGGCCGCCCGACGAGCCGCGGGCGCGGAGGAATCGCCCCAACCAGCCGCCGGCAGCAAGGCCGCCGTGCTCCATGAGATCCTGCGCCTCAAAGTGCGAGCGCGTATCACTTTCCCCACCCGCGCCGTGGGCGATGACGAGGTCGCCTTCCTTCCATGCGGACTCGAGCGGGCGGAGCAGCGGGTGCAGGCCGAAGAGGCCGTCGAGCGGCACGGCTTCGCTCTTTTTCACCGCGAGGCGCGGGCGGAATTTGTGGTAGTTGTCGTCCTCGACCGGGGCGACGAGCGTCAGACCGTCGGCAGCGCCGCGAAGGAAGATGACGACGAGGGTGCGCGGATCGTCGCGGTTGGTGGAAAGATCGGCGAGCGGGCTCATGTCAGCAGCGTTGAAAGGCGGGTGAGGCGAGGAGGAGCGCGAGGCCGTCGCCGGATTTGAGAAAAGCGTCGCTCTCCTCGGGTGCGGGCTGGCGGTTGAGGACGGTGGCCATAAGTGCACCGTCGCCGCCGAGCGTGCCGGTCAGTTTTTCGCGGGCGATGCGGGTGCCGGAGATTTTGTTGTTCGCCAGGGCGATGGCGAATTTCCAGCGCCAGAGCAGCGTGGCGAACCAGTGCGAGGACTCCTGCGGGTAGCCGTCGGGCGTGGGGAAGCGGAATGGCGCGTGACCCATCTTTTCGAGATAGGAAAGGATGGGTATTTCGTCGGAAACCCCGGCATTCACAGCGCGCAAGGCGGAGACGACGAAATGGAAAGGGCGTTTCAATTTCCCTCCAGCAGAGCCGCGAAACTCGGTCGTGGCGAAGAGCGCGCGCAGCGTGGTTTTGATGTCGCCTTTACTTTCCGCAAACGAGCGCGCGACCACTTCGACCGCGGACAACGGCGGTTCGTCGCCGATGAACCGGGCGCAAAGCTTGGTCGCGATGAACTGCGCGGTGCTCGGATGCGCGGCGACGATCTCGATGACGCGGTCGAGGTCGCGCTCGCCACCGCCGGCGGGGAGGACCTGGCCGAGCACGCGCTTCACGCCGTCGTCGTGCGCGTCTTTGCGGAAGACGACTTTGCCACGATCTTTGAGCGGCGAGAGGAGTTTGCCGGAATAGCCGTCGTCCTTTTTCGCGAGGATCGTCCAGCCGGTGAGGCACCGGGCGACTTCCATCACATCCTGCTGCGCGTAGCCGCCGTGGACGCCAAGCGTGTGCAGTTCCATGAGTTCGCGGGCGTAGTTCTCGTTCGGCTTTTCGTCCGGCGTGCGTTTCACGTTCGCGCGACCGTCGAGATACCAGAGCATCGCCGGACTGAGCGCGCTGGCTTTAAGCATCTCGCGAAAGCTGCCGAGCGCGTGTTTGCGGATCACGTTCTGGTCGTCCGCGATCTTGTTGTAGCGGCAGTCGCCTTTGCCTGGATCGATATTGAAATGATCGCTCCAAAACTCGCACATGACCTCGAAAAGCTGGCGCCGGCTATAGGTCGCGCGGAGCAGCGCGACGCGGCGCAGCACGGGCGTAAGCGACTCGTCGTCCTCCTCGTAGGCCTCGCCAACTGGCTCCCACCAAGCCTCCGTGAACCGGGCGGTGGCGCGCTCGCACAATCCATCGTCGATATTCGCGGGCGCGAGTTGTTCCTCAAGAAAAGCGTCCACACCCATCGCCGCGACCCTCGCATGGTCGCCGGGGCCGGGGCCGAAGGTGAAGCGGTTCAGCACATGCGCGACAGGATCGAGGTCCGACGCGGGCGGCGGCGTGAGCGGGCCGTCGAGCGGGCGGTGGAGGTCGCGTCCGGCGTACTGGCGGGCGTCGCCAAGCCAGCCCTGCACGCTTTTGAAAATGGCCGCGCTCAGCGCGACCGACGCCGCGCCGGTGATGAGGAATTCGCGGCGGCTCGTCGTGTTCACGAGAGGACCGGTTCCGGCGTTTCGACGAGCGGGGCGGGGGCGGCGGCCTTTGCTTTCCACGGACGCGAAAGCAGCACCGCGCCAAAGCCGCTCGCCAGACCGACGTGGAGCAGGAAAAGCGAACCGAGCACGGGGGTGATGAAAACGAGCGCCAACATCACCCCGCCCCGCAGGCCCTGATGCCACGGGCTCGCGTCGGTGGAGAGATTGCGGCCGATGCGGAGCGCGAGACCGGCGCTGCCGATGAAACCGAGGAGCAGCGCGGTGAACCCCGCGACGATGGCGAGGAGTTTCACGGCACCATTGCCGATGTTGCCGCTATTGAGGAGGAGGACCAAAAGCGGGCCGTAGGTCACAAGGCCGAGCAGCGTGGCGCGGATCGGGCGGCGGTCGTACACGTCGGAGAAGGCTTGCGTGGCTTTGGGAAACAATCCCGCGGCAACGAGCCAATGCCCGAGCAGGACGAGAAACGCGGCGGCGTGAAAGGCAAGGATGGCGAGGACGATTCCGGTGTAAGGCATATGCGTGCGGGGTTTCACGAGCGCAGACGGGCGCGCGGAGCAGCGGGTTACGGAAATGTTTTTCCCCTCGCGGACGCCTGCCAAAAAAAGCAAAACGCCAGCCATTGCTGGCCGGCGTCTGCGGGGTCTGGGTTTGCGCTTGGAAAAAGAGCCGGGGAGGTTTCCCCCTTGAAAGGCGGCCCGGTTCCGCCGTGCGAGCTGTTGTTAGCGCGGGCTGTTGCGGATCGTGGCGGACTTCGTCGTGACCGTGGTCGTCTTCACCTCGGACGGAGCGGGCCGGCCGCCGGCTTTCCTCGGAGCAGGCGCGACGCCGGGTTTTGGATAGTCCGCGGCAAGCTGGCGGTTCGAGGTCGGGACGAGTCGGCGGGAACCTTTGGCGTTGTTGCGCCAGCCGTTCGGGTCGGCGAATTCTTCGCCGCTGTGCGAGAGACCGGTGACCTGATCCTCGAGGCCGGTGCCGTAGCCCTGCTCGATGATCGTCGGGGTCACAAAGATGAGGAGATTGCGTTTGTTGCGCTGCGCGAGCTTTTCCTGGAAGAGGTAGCCGAGGATCGGGATGTCACCGAGGACGGGGACCTTGGTGCGGCCTTTGGTCTGCTCGTCCTGGAGGAGGCCGCCGATGGCGAGGGTATCGCCGGTGTGGATGAGGACGTTCGAGTCGAGCGTGCGCTTGTCGATGACCGGGCTGGAGACGACCGCACCGCCGAAAGCGAAGGTCGCGTCCGCGACTTTGTTGCTGATCTCGGGCTGCACCTTCATGGAGATGTAGCCGTCCTTGTTGATCGAAGGCGTAACCTTGAGGGTGTTGCCAAATTCCTTGTCCTGAAAGCCGCTGAAGACGGCCTGCGCAGTCTGCTCGTTGAAGTTGAGCTGCGGCACTGGCTGGGCGCGGGTGATCTTGATCGTGGCTTCGAGGTTGTTGGAAGTGACGATGCGGGGATGGGCGAGGAAGTTGGCATCCGCGTCCTCATTCAACAGGCGCATCGTCACCGACATCGCCGGGACGCTGAGGATGGCGAACTGATTGCCAACGGCGGAGCCGATAGCTCCGGCCGCGCCGCCTCCGGCGAAGAGAAAATCCTGCGGCTGAAGGCCTCCGGTCGTGGCGTTGACCACGGCGGCGGGAAGCGCGCCGAGTTGGCGGCCCTGAACCTGGATACCATTGGCATCGAGGAGCGGAGTCGTGGTCTGGGTCGGAACGCCATTGACGACCGTATTCGTCACCGACTGAGCGTTGGCGACGGTGGTCGTCGCGAGAGTCGATCCACCATACCTCAGGGTCTGCGGGGTGGCCGCGCCGCCGACAACGCCGGCCCAGTTGATGCCGTAGCTCTGGCGCGGATTGGCGGTCACTTCGACGAGGCGGGCCTCGATCATGACCTGCTTGGTCGGGCGATCGACGCTTTCGAGGAAGAGCTGGATCTTATCGAGGTTCGAGCGGTTCTCGCGGTAGTAGATGGTGTTCGTTCGCACGTCGAACTGGGGAGCGACAGCGCTCTGGAGCTGGCTCAGGAGGAGCGGGACGATTTTTTCGGCGGTGGCGTAGCTGAGGGTGTAGTTGCCGCTCTCGGTCGGCTCCTTGGCTTTCTCCGCTGCGGTTTTGATGAAATAGGTGCCTTTCTGCTCATCCATAATGAGTCCCTTGGAGGTCACAATGATTTCGATGGCGTCCTTCGGCGATTTGTCCTCGATGCGCATGGTGACGGTGCCGGCGGTGGTGGCAACCTGGTCGCTGATGACGACGCTCATTTTTGCCTGCCGGGCGAGGGTGCGCAGGACGAGGCCGATTTCGTCGCCTTGAAATTCAATGAGGTTTGAGCCCGACGTTCCACCGGGAGCCAGGGCGGGCGGCAATCCGCCGGGCAGTCCGGGGAGAGGCGCGGACGGATCGCCAACGGCGGGCGGGATGACCTGCTGGTTGGCGGGCACCTGGATGGGGGGTTCGATCGGTGCGGGAACGGCAGCCGGGACGACGGGATTGGTGGCCGCGGGGGTCTGCGCAAGGGCAGAACTCACGGATAGGGCAGCGAGGGCGCAGAGGGTGGAATGGAATTTGGCCATGGGTTTGGAGCTATGTGGTTTCGAGGTTTGAAACTTGATATAGCAGCCGTCAGGCCATGAGAGTTTTGCGTTTGAAATTTGCGATATATGTCGCGAAAACGAGATTTCGCCCCTCTCATTTCCGGCGGATGAGAATAATCCGCGCCGTCTCCGCCTCACCTTCTCTGTGGGGAAATCGCACTCCGCAGCTAAACCTTCGCTGCCCCGATAAAACGCCGCATTCGCTCCCTGCTTTTCCGTCGTGGATCGCCGTCTTCTTCCACGCCGCTCGCGACATCGACGGCATAAGGCCCCACCACGCCGATGGCCCCGGCCACGTTCTCCGGCTTCAGACCACCCGCGAGAATAATCCGCAGCGCTGGATGCCGCTGCACGCACTCTGCGGCGAGCGCCAGGTCGATCAGCGTGCCCGTGCCGCCATAGGCCGCGCCGGTCTGCGCATCGAGCAGGATATGCGGCGTGGAAAAGCGATCCGCGATGGCGATCGACGCCGCGGCGCGGACCCGCAGCGCTTTCACGAACGGACGCCCGAAGCCGGCGAACTCCGCGCAATAGCGCTCGTCCTCATCGCCGTGGAATTGCACGAGATCGATCTCCGGCCGTTCCACCACCCGCCGCGCCTCAGCCAGCGGCATATTCACGAGCACCGCCACCCGCGTGACGAAGGGCGGCAGCGCCTGAATCCAGGCGGCCTCGCGGTCGAGCTCGATGAAGCGCTTCGAGCCCGGAAAAAGGTTGAACCCCAGCGCATCCGCCCCGTACGCGACGGCGGCGAGCGCATCGTCGCGATTGGTCAGGCCGCAGATTTTCACCCGCACGCGAGCCGTTCGTTCGTCCGCGCTCACTCGATGACTTTCCCCTCGACTCGCTTCTCCCCGGTCGCCCGGAGTTGCTCGTGGCGGGTGAGGATTTTGTAATGTCCCTCGTGGTCCTTGAAAACCGCGCTCAGCGCCCAGTTCACCACGCCGATGACGATCGCCCCGAAGAAAGCGCTCCAAAACCCACCCACGATAAACCCCGGGACGATCGCTCCGGCCAGTTTCAGCAGCAGGGCATTGATGACGAGGATGAAAAAGCCCAGCGTGACCAAAATAAAGGGGAGACTGAGGAGCACGATCACCGGGCGGATGACGGCATTGATGATGACCAAAAGCAGGGCCGTGCAAATCAGCGCCGTCCAGTTTTCGGCCCACATCGGAGTCAGCTTCACGGCGACGGCGAAGGCGATGGTCGTGCAAAAACCGCGAATCAAAAAGGACTTCATGCGCGCAGGATACGCACGCCCCACCTGATTCCAAGCCGCTTCGCCCCCGGGCGCCCATCTTCCCGCGCGCGCCGCTTGAATGAGCGGACGCGGCTGATAGTTTCGCCCGCGTGCGTCCCCTTTTCCTGTCACTGCTCGCCCTCTGGATCCTGCGCAGCACGGTCCTCCACGGGCAAACGACGGACGAGGAAAGGAAGCGCCAGTTTCTCAAAGCCCGCGAGGAAATGCGCACACTCCCAATGACCCCGGCGCCCGAGCCAGCCCCCAAGCCCAAGCCCAAACCCAAGCCCAAACCTGCTCCGATCACCCCGGATCCAAAACCCGAGCCTGAATCCACCCCAAAGCCCAAGCCCGAGACACCCAGCCCGCAACCGGCAACTCCGCTCCCGATCACTCCCGCGCCCTCCACTCCCTCACCCGTAACCCGTGTCCCCAAGCCGGCTCCCAGCGCCCCCGTGACCGTCGAGAAAACGGGCTTCGAGCAGCAAAGCGGTTTTCAGCCCGCGCCCTCCGTCGGCTGGTTCGAGCGTTGGAAATACATCACCAAATCCACCCAAAAAGAAATTCGCAACGCCCCCGTCCTCAGCCGCCGCTGGCGCTACATCGTTGTCCACAACAGCGGCACCCGGCAGGGCAACGCCAAGGCCTTTGATTACTACCACCGCAACGTCCGCGGCATGCCCAACGGCCTGGCCTACCATTTCGTCATCGGCAACGGCACCTCCTCCGGCGATGGCGAAATCGAAATCGGCAGCCGCTGGCGGCGGCAGATCCAGGGCGGTCATGTGCATAGCGACTACCTGAACAACATCGCCCTCGGCATCTGCCTCGTGGGCGATTTCAACCGCCAGGAACCCACCAAACGCCAGATCGAAGCTACTGAGGAACTCATTCGCTATCTGCGCAACCGCGTCGGCAAAATCGACCGCAACTGGGCCATCGTGAAAGCGCACCGCGAAATCAACCCACCCCGCTGGCCCACCGACTGCCCCGGCGACAAGTTCCCCTACCGCTGGATTCACGGGCGCTTCGACCAGCCCGGGACGTGAGTGAGTTTAGCATTGAGGATTTAGCATCGAGCAATTTCTCAAAAACGCCATCCGCGCCGGGCGGCCAAATGCTAAATCATAACTCCTAAATGACCATCGGCCTGACCGGCGCAACCGGCTTCATCAGCGGCAGGATCATCGACCTCGCGCTCCGGCGCGGGCACGAGGTCATCGCCTACACCCGCGATCCGCGACGCACGATTCCCGGCTGTGAAATGCGCGCCTTTTCGCTCGAGGCAGACCCGGATATCGCCGGCTGCGACGCTTTCATTCACCTCGCCGGCGAACCCGTCGCCGGACTTTGGACGTCCGCGAAAAAGCGGCGCATCGTCGAAAGCCGCGTCCTCGGCACCCGCCGCGTGGTCGGAGCGATCAACGCCGCCCGCCACAAGCCTGAAGTCCTGCTCAACGGCTCCGCCATTGGTTTCTACGGCGATGGAGGCGAAACAGAACTCACCGAGACCTCGCCTGCCGGCCACGGGTTCCTCGCCGGGACGGTGCGGGCGTGGGAAGCTGAAGCGCACCGCGCCGAAGGTCTCCGCGTCGTCACGCTGCGCACCGCCATCGTCCTCGGAAAAAACGGCGGAGCACTGCCCCTGATGCGCCCCATTTTCAAACTCGGCCTCGGCGGCCCGCTCGGCGACGGCCGCCAGTGGATGTCCTGGATTCACCTCGACGACCTCGCCCAACTTGCCCTCTTCGCCATCGAAAACCTCGACATTCGCGGCCCGCTCAACGGCTCCGCCCCGTGGCCCGCGCGCAACGCCGACTTCACCAAAGCGCTCGCGCACACGCTGCGCCGCCCCGCTCTCTTCCGAGTCCCCGCATTCCTTCTCCGCGCCACCCTCCGCGACTTCTCCCACGAACTCCTCGACAGCAAACGCGTCCTCCCCGCCGCCGCCCTCGACCACGGCTTCCGCTTCCAGTTCCCCGAACTCGCTCCCGCCCTCGCCAATCTCCTCGGCTAGTTCCCCCTCCCGCCTCATCCCGTCGCTTCCCATGAGCTCGCCGCAAAACACCATCGCCATCGTCTATGACTACGACCAGACGCTCTCGCCCAACTACATGCAGGACGAGGTCCTCTTCCCGACCTTCGGCATCGACGCGAAAAAATTCTGGTCCCGCTGCCACGAGTTGGTCAAAGCGCAGGGCTACGACAACGAACTCGCCTATATGAAAGCGCTGCTCGACTACCTCGACATCGACCGCCCCACCAATGCCCGCCTGCGCGAGCTCGGTGCCGGGCTCCAATTTTTTCCCGGCCTTCCCGAGATGTTCGATGAATTTCGCGCCGGGCTGCTCACCGCACAGCACGAGGCCCACGGCATCCGCGTCGAGCACTACATCATCTCCAGCGGCCTCAAAGTGCTCATCGAAGGCTCGCGCATCGCCCCGCATGTGCGCGCGATTTTCGGCTGCGAATTCGCCGAAGACCAGGACGGGCGCATCAGCTTTCCGAAGCGCGCCATCTCCCACACGCAAAAGACGCAGTTCCTTTTTCGCATCAACAAAGGCCTCCTCGACTACACCCAGGACGTGAACGACCACATGCCCGCCGAGCTGCGGCCCGTCCCCTTCGAGCACATGATCTACATCGGCGACGGTCCCACCGATGTCCCCTGCTTCACCGTCGTCCGCCAGCACGGCGGCCACGCCATCGCCGTGTACAACGCCGCCCACCCCTCACGCTCCAGCTTCAAAAAGTGCTACCAGCTTTCCACCCACGCCGACCGCGTGCGCCACATCGCCCCCGCCGACTACCGCGCCGGCTCCCACCTCCGGCTCCTGCTCGAGCAGATGGTCGAGGAAGTCGCCACCCGCATCGTCGAGCGCCGCGCCCGCGACCTCGAAGCCGGCACCATCCGCGCGCCGAAGCATACGGACTGAGAGTCGCGCCTACGACGCGCCGGACAGTCCGCGCTGGCCGCCGCGACGCCGCGCCAGGAGGCCGATGGTACCGAGGGCCGCAAGCAGCGCGCTGCCGGGCTCGGGGGCGGTGGCCACGGCGATGCCGGACGTACCGTCGAAGAGGGAGTAGCGGAAGGCGACTTGCCCCAAGTCGTTCAGCCCCCCGGGACCGAAGTATAAATCTCGCACCGTCGAGCCATGGAACGTGTCGCCGGTGGCGATGATTTTCTTGGTGACTCCTCCCTCCACTACATAAATGCCATCCTCGCCCGAGTCGAGACCTCCTATGAAGGCCACCGACCCAACCGCGTTGATCGAGGTGTATTTGAAACTGCTAAAGATTGGTCCGCTGCTCAAGGCGATGGGGGTCGTCGCGCCGCCGTTGCCGGTGAAGATGCCCGAGCCGCCCGCGTCCAAATTCGCTTTGAAGGCCACGGTGCCTGCCGCGTTGATCGATGGGGCAAAGAAGGCACTGAAAGTTGGCCCGTTGCTCAGAGCGATGGTGGTCGTCGCGCCGCCATTGCCGGTGAAAATACCATTGCCGCCTGCGTCGAGATACCCCAAGAAGGCCACCGTACCCGCGGCGTTGACCTGCAGATTGATGTCGAACAAGCTAAAAGTCGGTTCGCTGCTCAGAACAATGGCAGTCTTCACCCCGCCATTGCCGATGAAGACGCCCGAACCACCCGCGTTGAGAGCTGCGGTGAAAGCCACCATGCCAGCCGTGTTGATCGAAGGAATGCCGCCACCATAGGTCGAATCGCCATCAACTTGGATGGTGGTTGCAGCGCCACCGTCACTCGTAAAGAGACCTCCGATGCTGGATTTGAGAGATGCGGCGAAGGCCACCGTACCAGCCGTGTTGATCGAGGGAGATCGGCCAAAGCTACTGAAGGTCGGCCCGCTGGTCAGGGCGATAGCGGTCGTCGGCCCGCCGTTCCCGGTGAAGATTCCCGATCCTCCGCCCGCGCTTGCCTTGACTGTGGCATAAAACGCCACCCTCTCGCCAGTATTCAGCGCTGGCGTGTAGGTAGTCCCGCCGAAGTCCTGGAACGTCGGGCTGCTGCTGTCGGCGATGAGGGTGAAGGCATATTGCGCCTGCGCCAACGGGGCGGCAGCGAGCAGGGCGAGCAGAAAGCGACATGTGATGGTTTTCATGGGCGCGGGGGGGCCGGAAGTTGGCATTGGACGCACCGTTGTCAATGCGTCGATCTTCCCTCGCTACCGGGCGCGGGTGGCTTTCCAATTTAGGAAGCTCACGCCCCGAAAGAGCCAGCGCGTGACTTCATTGCCCGCCTGATAGGGATGCGTGGTGAACCAGCGGCGCCAAGACGGAAGTGGACGGCGGGAGCTGCCTTGGATGGAAGATTTGAAGCCGCTGTCCGTCTGCGAAATCGGGAACGGCTGGGCACTGACGGCGCGCAAGCCGAGAAACCATTCGCGGTCAAAGGCGTGATCCCACGGCAGCCACATCGGCAGCAGATGCGAGACGAACGCCTGCGCCGCCGCGCGGTCCACCACGTAAGCCCCCGCGCCTTTCAACCGCCCGAAGTTGACGCACAGCGAGTAGCCGCCGCCGAGCGCTTTCACCGGCACGGCATGCCCGGCACTGAGGCCGGTGAGGCGCAGGATATTCCACGAGCTGCGCCAGCGCAGGGCGTCGTCGAGGACGGCGGAAAAATCCGCGCCGAGCACGAGATCATCCTCGCAGATCAGGCCATGCTCGTCCGGCGTTTCGAGGAAAGCCCGGCACGCCGACACATGGCTGAGATAGCAGCCGACTTCCCGCACATTGGTGGGCCGCCCGTGAAACCAGCGATAACGCCCTTCGGCGTATTCCGGGATCGGCATGACCAGCGCCGCACCTTCCACCGCCGGCACGCGGACGACCGGGAAGCCGATCTGCTCGAACGCTCCCGAAAGCGCCGCCCAGCGGTCTTGCGCCGCGGCGAGGTTCAGGATGTAGGCGCGCATTGGGCTTGGGAAAATGGCGGCGACTTTCCTCTTTTCGATCAATACCGAAAAGTGGCTTTGACCCGCTTGGAAGTAAGACAGTACGGGATCCAGATCGCCGCGGCGAAGATCGTTTGAACCAGCGCTTTCGCCGAAGCGCCCAGCGCCGCCGCGACCGCGGGAATCTGCAATCCAAGGCAGTAATCCACGACGAGGCCGGTGATGAGGAAAATGAAGAACGCGATGAAGCCGCGCGGCCAGGCGGCTCTTTTCTTGAAAAACAAGACCAGCAAGAGGCCGCTAAAAATGAGCGCCATAGAGTTATAGATCAACTCGAACAGCAGGGTCGGCATCCAATACGGATGATAGGCCGGTGCGCCGACGTGCGTCAGCGTCCGCCAGCTATCCAGGCGAAAAATGGTCGGGAAAATCTGGACATTTGCGTAGATGAAGTTCAGAGGCCGAATAAGGAGACCCAACGCCACAAGGATAAGCCATCCTCCGATGCCCTCCAGTGAACGGTGGGTCAACGAGGGAGGAAGCGGTCCGGCCAGCTTGCTGGCGTAGCAATAGCGGATGCTCAAGGGGATAATCGCGGCCAGGAGGACCACAAACAACACCGCGATGGGCCAGTTGAATTGTCCGTAACCGGAGTTCGGGTCTTTTTGCTTCGCGGCGATCAACTGCTCCGGCGTGCTATAGGTAAAGACAAAGCCGAGCGAGTCCTTGAGCTTGCGCAGGGCCGTGTCGTAGGTCGAGAGATCCGCGGGAGAGACTTGATCCACCAAGCTCTGATAGGAGTAATTCATTTGGACTTTCGAGCCGATGGCTTTGGACTCGCTTTGAAAGTGAAAGAAGGCGTTGGCGACGTCCCGCTGGTCCGCATTCATGAGCCAGTTTTCAAACATCTCGGCCTGAATCTCCTGACTGACATTGGCAGGATGATTGAGAGCCAGCGGATCGTTCCGAATCGCCGCGCCCGGATTGCCCATCTCCTGATCCACGTCGGTGGGGTAAAGGGTCAGTTTATGCTGAGTCTGGTTGTCCGTCATCTCCCAGATCCCCGGGATGAGATATTGCTCTTTCACCCGACATCCGAGTCCCCCAGCCAGCTCCTCATACTCCACCGGCAGGGTGGACTGGATTCGCGGAAAGCGGCGGGCGTAATACTGAAGATAGTTCTTCCGAATGTCTTCCTTGGTGGAGGTTTGGAAGTAAGCACGAGCGATATCAGCGGCCGCGCCGTGAAACTCAGAAACTACTTCCAGCCGCGCGTCCCCTCCCGGCGCCGGGATGCGATATTTCTCGACGATCTTCTTTTTCGGCAAGGAACCCGGCGGCGGCGCATAGGCAGTGAGTTCCCTGGTCTCGGGCCGCAATACCAGAGCGTAGCCATAGTTGCCCACATGGATTTGGGAAAGCGGTCCGCGCTGGTAAGTGCGGGTGGCATCGAGCCAGTGGGTGCCTGTGCCCGTCTCGACTTGCAGAATGACGTGGTTAAAGCAACCCGGCGAGGGCAGGCGGTCGGCCACGCCGCTGCGGTAGGCGCTGCTGACCAGAGCCGGGGTCGCCGTCAGGCCCGCCTGGCGGAGCAGCGTGCCCAGCAGCAGCGTCTTGTCTTTGCAATCGCCGAAACGCCGGCGCAGCACTTCACTCGGAGCGGTAGGCTGATGCGACCCCATTCCCGACTCGAGCCCGAGGTATCGAATTTCATCCTGCACAAAACGCAGCGCCGCAAGGATGCGCTCCTCTGGATTCTCGATGGCGCGAAGTTTGGCAATCTGCTTTTCGAGATCAGCGGAGAGGGGCGCAGCGGTTTGGTAAAGGGGCACCGCCCAAGCCGCGACCTGCTGCCAGTCGGCAAACTCTGTGACCTCCACCCGGCCATAGGGAGCGTAGCCCCTCGGCGTATTGGGATCGATCCTGCGGGCCGGGATCTCCTTTTCCTCCCACCGCCATTCGGTCGTGCCCCGGGTTGTCGCCACAGCCGTCTGGACCATCCGGTTCTTGATCGTCAACTTCAGTTTTCGCCCGGCCGGATAAACCATCCGCGCGATGGCGTGATGCACGGGACTGGCCCATTCGGTGGCAAAGGTCTCGAAGTATTTGCCCTTCAAAACGGGGTTCGCTCCCTCAATGGTGTAGGCATACTCGATAACGTCGCCAACCCGCACGTCCTCGAGATGGCATTGGGCGGTGAAGGAGCCGTCGTAAAGAAAGGATTCCATCTCACGCTCGCGCTGCAGGAGTTTGATCTGCGAGCGATTCAGACGGTCGGCCGCCACGCCCTCGCGGATCAGTCGGATCGAATGAAAGATCAGCTTTTGATAGGAAGGATCGAAAGTAACCGCGATCGCGGCTCCATTTTGCACACCATTCTCCGAAGTGATCTGGCGGGCTTCATGGTAGTACGAGGCGCGGGGCTCGAGATTTTCCTGCTGGTCCACGAGGAGATACGAAATGCCGTCACTGGCCGGGTCCGCCGAAGGCGGAGGTTCCGACGCTAAGGGCTGGACCCAGGCGGGGGCGGCAGCCATCGCGAAGGATACCGCAGAGGCCACGGACTCCGCAGGGCGGGCCGGCGGGGGCAGACACCCCCAGATGCAGAGGAAAAGACAGAGCGGAAATAGGCGAAAGCGAACAGTCATGGATAGCGCCCAAACAGGACCGATCAAAAGTGCGGGTGCCCTGGAGCAAGCGGGCTTTGCTTATCTCGCGCCGCCGTGGGCCGCGCAACTGATAGTTTTCCCCGGTTTCCAAGGCCTTTTTGCGACGCGCGCGACACCCGCCCACAGCCCGCGCATCGGCATTGCTCTCGCGCTGGACGGGCGATACTTTCCGCCCCTTTCCGCCCAAACATGAAACAGGAAAACCAGCACGTTCACTTCATCGGCATCTGCGGCACCGCGATGGGCGCAGTCGCCGCCGCGATGCGCGCCCAGGGCTTCGCCGTCACCGGCTCGGACACCTCCGTCTATCCGCCGATGAGCACCTTCCTTGAAAGCAAAGGCATCCGGCTCAGCGAGGGCTACAAGCCGGAGAACATTCCCGCGGATGCCGACCTCATCATCGTCGGCAACGCCATCTCGCGCGGCAACCCCGAGATCGAGGCCGTGCTCAATCGCAAGCTCTACTACCTCTCGCTGCCGGAGGCGCTCAAACAGTTCTTCCTGCGCGGGCGGCATAACCTCGTCGTCACTGGCACCCACGGGAAAACGACGACCTCCGCGCTGCTCGCGTGGATTCTGCAAAGCGCCGGGCTGAATCCCGCCTACATGATCGGCGGCATCGCCAAAAACCTCGGCCAGGGCGCCAGCCTGCACGACTCGCGCCATGCCGTCATCGAGGGCGACGAGTACGACACTGCCTTCTTCGACAAACGCTCGAAGTTTCTCCACTACCTCCCCGAGCTTGTCATCGTGAACAATATCGAGTTCGACCACGCCGACATCTTCGACGACCTCGACGCGATCAAGCTCAGCTTCACCCGCCTGCTCAATATCGTCCCGGAAAACGGCATGGTCCTCATCAATGGCGACGACGCCAACTGCATCGATGTGGCCAAGGTCACCCGCGCGCAGCTCGTCGAGGTCGGCTTTTCGGAAAACGCCGCGCGCCATATCCGCGAGGTGCGCTATCACCCCACGGGCTCCGAATTCACCCTGCTCGAGACGCGCTTCACCCTCCAGCAGGTGGGCGAATACAATGTGCGCAACGCCGCCATGGCCATCAGCGCCGCGCATTTCTACGGCGTCCCGCTCGACGCGATTGCTCAAGCCGTCGCCGCCTTCGAAGGCGTGAAGCGCCGGCAGGAAGTGCGCGGTGAAGTGCGTGGGATCACCATCATCGACGACTTCGGCCACCACCCCACGGCGATCCGCGAAACTCTCCGCGGCCTGCGCCACCAGTACCCGGGCCGCCGCTTGTGGGCCATCTTCGAGCCGCGCTCCAACACCACCCGCCGCGCTTTTTTCCAGCACGAACTCCCAGCCGCCCTCGCCGTCGCCGACGGCGTCATCCTCGCCCAAGTCGCCCGCCTCGATCAGCTCGCCGCCGATGACCGTCTTGACCCGGCCCACGTCATCGCCGACATCGCCGCCACCGGCCGGCCCGCCTTCTACGAGCCCGGCGTGGACGCCATCATCGCGCGCCTGCGCCCCCTCGCCGCCGAGCGCGACGTCATCGTCATCCTCAGCAATGGCGGCTTCGGCGACATCCACGAGCGCCTCCTCCGGGAGCTCTGAGTGGCATCGCCCGACGAGAGGTCAAAAGGGATACCGCTGAACCGCTCGGGAAGGCTGCTGAACCCGGTTCAGAGTAAAACCGCCGAACCATCCCTCCCTTTCCTCAGAAAAAGCTGCCCCCCCCCCCCCCCCCCCCCGAAACGCCCCAACCCCGGCCCCCCCCCCCCCCCCCAAAGACCGGGGCACACCCCCCCCCCGGGGATAAAAC
>JBBQCM010000053.1:0-42634 GCA_038318725.1 Chthoniobacterales bacterium | reverse complement strand
GGCTCGGCTTTTTCCACGACCGGAATCTGGGCTGCCTCTTCCTTGGCCTGCGCCGCTGAAAAGGTTGCGCAAAAAACTCCCGCGAGCATTCCCAGGAGCGCAACGCCTGGCTTCGATTGAGTCCTCATGCCTGGAGCGTTGTGAAAATCGGCGGGCAGTGTCAACCGCCCCGCCATCGGGTCGTGTGTGAGTTTGAAAAAACCTGCCGTCATTCTGAACGCAGCCTTTGGAGGCTTTGCGACAGAGGCGGAGTGCAGAATCGCTGACTGTAAAATGGGCGGAGGCGGTCGGAGGGAAGACGCGTCATTACTCCCGCCGCCTCCGCCCGCCTTACTTTCAGCGATCCTTCACTCCGTCCCCGCCCTCCTTCGCCCGCCGGGAACTCCGTTCAGGATGACGGCAGGTTTGGATTTCTCCCAAAGTGATCCACCACCCGCCACCACCCGCCTTCACCGCAAAAGTCCGCGCTTTCCGCCTTCCGCCTTCGTCCTTCCGCCTTCATCCTTTTCCTCATGCCCGCCGTCTCCGTCGTCATCCCGCTCTACAACGAGGAGGGAAACATCGCCCAGCTCCAGCACGAACTCGCCATCGCCCTCACCGGCCTCGACTACGAACTCGTGCTCGTGGATGACTGTTCCAGCGATCAGACCCTCGCGCGCATCGAGCGCGGGCCGGGCGTGCGGGTCATCGAGTTTGTGAAAAACACGGGGCAGAGCGCAGCCATGTATGCGGGCGTCCACGCGGCGCAAGGGGGCGTCATCGTGTTGCTCGACGGCGACCGGCAGAACGACCCGCAGGACATTCCGCGACTGCTCGCGGAGATCGAAAAAGGCGCGGACCTCGTCTGCGGGTATCGCGCCCAGCGGAAGGATACGCTGTCCAAAAAGCTGACCTCGAAGGTGGCGAATTTCGTCCGCTCGCGTTTCACCCGCGATGGCGTGCGCGACACCGGTTGCACGCTCAAGGCCATGCGCCGGGAATGCCGCGAGGCGCTCGTCCCTTTCTACGGCATGCACCGGTTCATCCCGGCGCTGATCAAGGGCCTGGGTTACAAGCTCGTGGAGTTGCCGGTGAATCACCGCCCGCGCGTGGCCGGCGTGAGCAAATACGGCTTCGGCAACCGTGCGTGGAAGGCGACGTGCGACATGTTCGCCGTAAAGTGGCTGCTTTCGCGGCAGATCCAGATTCGGGTGCGCAAAGAAAGCTGACCCATGTCCCGCACATTCCCCTGCCCCATTCTTTTTGCGCTGCTGACGCTGTTCGTCGTTCCTCTGCGCGCCGCAGAGCTGTTTCCCTTCGTCCTGCCATGGGAGGATGCGTCGCCGTCAGCGACGAATGTGAGCGCGTGGCTGGAGGCTCCGGCGGGCCGGGACGGCTTCGTCACGGTGAAAGACGGGCATCTTTTCGCCAATGGAAAGCGCTTCCGCATCTTCGGGGTGAACCTCGCCTTCGGCGCAAATTTTCCCACGCACGACGACGCGAAAAAGGTCGCCGCGCGGATGGCGAAGTTCGGCATCAATTGTGTGCGCTTTCACCACATGGACTGGCAGACCGCACCCAGCGGCATCTGGGCAATGGATCAGGCGGGCTTCGATCCGGGACAGCTCGACCGGCTGGATTACTTCATCGCGCAGCTCAAAGCGCGCGGCATTTACACCGACCTGAATCTCCACGTCTCGCGCACCTACCCCGACCGCCCGGCGGCGGAAAAGCAGGGCAACCCAAACTTCGACGCCGGCGTGGACAACTTCTCGCCGAAGATGATCGCGCTGCAAAAGGACTACGCCCGCGCGCTGCTCACGCACGTCAACTCATACACGAAGAACGCCTATGGTGATGAGCCAGCCGTCGCGCTCATCGAGATCAACAACGAGAACGCGCTGCTCACGCTCTGGCACTACGGCAGCCTCGACAAAACAGCCGCGCCCTATCGCGCCGAACTCGCGGCGTTTTGGACGGAATACCTGGGCAAAAAATATGGCAATGACCAGCAGCTCACCGCCGCGTGGGCGGCAGAGGCAAAGCCCGCGGGCGAAGAGTTGCTGAAGCACGGCAGCTTCACGAACGGCAAGGACGGCTGGTTTTTCGAACAGCATGAGGGCGCGGTCGCTGAGACCACGGCCAGGGAGGGCGTGCTTCGGGTGGAGGTGCGCAAGGCGGGCGCGCAGGGCTGGCATGTGCAGGGCTTCCAGAGCGGGCTGAAACTCACCGGCGGCGAACCGCTCGCGCTGACCTTTCGCGCCCGCGCCGCGGCGAATCACACGCTGACCGTCGCCACGATGCAGGCGCACGATCCTTGGAAAAGCCTCGCCAGCGAAAGCGTGGAAGTCGGCCCCGAGTGGCAGACTTTCCGCGTGCTCTTCACCCCCGGCGCCGGCGACGACAACGCGCGCGTCGGCTTTAGCAATCTCGGCGCCGTCGCGGGCTGGTTCGAGTTTGCCGATCTTTCGCTCAAGCCCGCGGGCCTCGATGGCACGGTCCCGCGCGACTCCGCGGGCGGCGTCGCTCTTTTCACAAAGACCGACATCGCCGGCCGCACGGAGCGCGCGCGCGACGACTGGCAGCGCTTCCTCTGGCAGATGGAAGAGCGCTACTGGCCCGGCATGTATCGCTTCATCCGCGAGGATTTGGGGGCAAAGAGCCTGATCGTTGGCACGCAACTCGGGTGGTCGCCGTTTTTAATCCAGCAACATATGGATGTGATCGACTCGCACGCCTACTGGCAGCATCCGCACTTCCCGCGAAAACCTTGGGACATGAATGACTGGACGGTCAAAAACCTCGCCATGACCGGAGCTGAAAGCGGCGGCACTCTGCCCGGCCTGGCGCTCCAGCGCGTGGCCGGCAAGCCGTACATCTGCACGGAATACAACCACTCCGCGCCGAACCAATTCTCAGGCGAATCCTTCCCGCTGGTCTGCGCCTACGCCGCGCTCCAGGACTGGGACGGCATCTTCGCCTTTGCCTACTCGCACCGAGGGAACGACTGGGCGAAGGGCTACTTCCCGAGCTTCTTCGACATCGATCAGCATCCCGTGAAAATGGCCACGCTGCCCGCCTCACTGGCGCTTTTTATGCGCGGCGACGTGGCCCCGGCAAAGACTGCGGCCATCGCCAGCATCCCGCACGACCTCGCCGTCGCGACCGCGCGCGAATACGGGCCGCGGCTCGGCGCGGAGCAGTTTGGGGTGAAGCCGATGGAGACGTTTTTGCATCGCGTCGGCGTGCGCCAGGGCGACGGGGAAAACTTCGCCGCCAAGCCAGCGCCCGCCGGGCCGAAGTTCGTCAGCGACACCGGCGAGCTAACTTGGGACACGCTCGACAAAGTAGTGACCATCGACACGCCGCGCTCCAAAGGCGTACTCGGCTTTGTCGAGCGTCGCAGCTACGACCTCGGCGGCGTGAAGATCGACTTCGCGGAGACGCGCACCGGTTTCGCCAGCGTGCAGCTCACCGTGCTCGACGGCGCGGATTTCCAGAGCGCGAAACGCATCCTCATCACCGCCACCGGCACGGCGGAAAACACCGGCATGCAATGGACGAGCGACAAAAAGGAGAGCGTCGGCACGAACTGGGGCCGCGCCCCGAGCGTGGTCGAAGGCGTCGCGGCGAAAATCACGCTCCCCGTTTCACCGAAGCTCAAAGCCTGGGCGCTCGACGACCGCGGCCAGCGCCGCGCGGAGGTGCCGCTCAAAGACGGGGTGCTGGAGATTTCACCCGAGCAGCAGACGCTCTGGTACGAGTTGGCCTCGGAGTAAACCTTGCCGCACCTACAACGCCCCGATCGCGCGCGGCGTGAGCGTGAACTGCTCCCCTTCCCGCGCGGCCTCGATGCGGATGCTGCTCCCCGCCGCCGTGGCCAGATCGCGCGCGTGCATGAGCATGCCCGAGATCGTGCGGTCATCATGCCCGGGGTCGTGATGGAAAAGGAAGAGCCGCTTGACCCGCCCCGCGATGGCGAAGCGCACCACGTCATCCACGCAGCCGTGGCCCCAGCCGACGTGCTGCTTGTATTCTTCGGTGGTGTACTGCGCGTCAGTGATAAGCACGTCCGCATCCGCGATAAACTTCGCCAACTTCTCCTCGATCGTCCGCGGCAGCGCGCCGCCGTGCGTCTCCGCCGTGTGCTCATTGAAGGATTCATTGTCCGGCAGATAGACGATCGAGCCGCTGCTCGTGAAAAGGCGGTAGCCGACACAAATGCCGGGGTGATTGGAAAAACACGCCTCGACCCGGATCGGCCCGATGTTGAACGACATCTCCTTCAATTCCTCGATGAGGATATTGCCCGGCATCTGCTTGAGGGCGATGGGAAAATACGGGCTCTCCATCTGCCCTGCGAGCGTCGCCGCCAGCCCATCGCACGCCCCTTCATAGCCGAGGATGCGCACGCGATTTTTCGCATGGTAAGCCGGAAGGAAAAACGGGAAGCCCTGAATGTGATCCCAATGCGTATGCGAGACGAGCAGGGTGATATTCATCGCCCGCCCGCCAAATTCCGCGGCCAGCGCCTCTCCGAGCGGACGGATGCCCGAGCCCGCATCGAAAATGATCAGTTCGCCATCCACGCGCAGTTCGACGCAGGCGGTGTTGCCGCCGAAAAAAACCGTCGATGGCCCGGGAGTCGGGATCGACCCGCGCACCCCCCAGAATTTCACCCGCGTCGCCTGCTCAACCGGCCCCGGCGACGCCGGCTCCGCCACCTCCTGCGCCCCGCTCCATTCCGTGGGCACCAGCCGGTCCAGCACCTCCCGCAGCTTCGCAAACTCGATCGGCTTGACCAGATAATCGTCCGCCCCGGCCTCCTGCGCACTCTGCCGGTCCGCCGCAAAGTCCCGCCCCGTCGCGATGACAATCTTCGTATGCCGCAGTTCCATGTGTTCCCGGACCTTCCGGCAGACGTGATAACCATTGCCCCGCGGCATCAGCAGATCGCACAGGATCACGTCCGGGCGATGCTTCAGCGCCAGTTCGATGCCGCGATCTCCATCCTCGGCTTCGATCACATTCCACTCCGCCCGGCGCAGCAGCGCCGCCGCCGGAGCGCGACAGATCTCTTCATCATCGATGATCAAAATCGTTTTCATGCGAGCACCGCTGGACACTTCGGAATGTGGAAAGGAGAAGGCACGCCGGATCTGGGAATCGGCACATAAGAAGGAAAGGGCCACGCGGCGTCCAGCGCGGAGTTTTGGGAAGAAAAAGCCTCGCACAGAGTTCACGGAGGACACGGAGGCAGAAGAAGTATCGGAGGAGCCGACGGTCCTGCTTTGTGGCCTTGGCGAACTCCGTCCGAGGCCCTGCCGTCCGGCATCGCTCTTGTCGGCGAGGGTGTGGTCCCGCTAGCCTCCACGCCATGAACGTCCCGAACCTCCGCAGCCCCCACGATGCCGTCCGCAGCTTGAAATACTTCGGGCGGTTGCTCGATAAAATCCGCCTGCATCAAGCGGGCAAGCTCCCCGCCGACTACCACGCCAATCTTGGCGGCGGCTTTGACGAGCGGTGCGTCCATTTCCTCTGGGTCGAATACCCCGCCCTCGTCGAGCGCGTGCGGCAGGGCGGCACGGACGAGGAGATCTTCGACTGGTGCGCAGCCCAGGGCCGCCAGCCGAGTGCCGAGGACATCGAGATTTGGAATGAATTCATGCGCAAACGCGGCTGGAACGACGAGGCCTCCGAACGCCTCGCCATGCGCAAACGGGAAAGCGGCATCCCCGACCGCGCCGACATCCAGACACTTTTCGACTACATTGACCTCGACGAAAGCCGCGACCCGGCGGCCCAAATCAGTCCCGGAAATTCTTGAAGCCAAGGGTGACTTCGAAATCGCGGCTGCGGCAGAAGGCGATGACTTCCTGGAGTTCGTCGCGCTTTTTTCCAGTCACGCGAATCTGCCGTTCCTGCACGGCACCCTGGACGGAGAAGTCCGCGCCTTTGATCGCCTTGACGATCTCCTTCGCCTTCTCGCCGTCGAGGCCCTGCTTGATGACAAAGTCTTGCGTAGCGTGGCCAAGCGGCGAGATGACCGGGTCTTTCCGCTCGACATTGCGAAGGTCGATGTTTCGCCGGGCGAGCTTGCCGACGACCATTTCGTGGAGGCTTTTCAGCCGGGTGCCATCCTGCGCCTTGAGTTCGATCTTGGACTCCTTCTCGTTCCAGTCGATGGAGGCCGGGCTGCCTTTGAAGTCGAAACGGGTGGCGAGTTCCTTGCGCGCCTGGTTGATGGCGTTGTCGATTTCCTGCCGGTCAATCTCCGAGACGATGTCGAAGGAGGGCATGCGTCAGGTGTACTTGATGACTTCCTCAATGGTCGTTTCGCCTTCGAAAATGCAGCGGAGGCCGTCCTGCCGCAGGGTGCTCATGCCGAGTTCGATGGCTTTCTGTTTCAGGACGACGCCGGGCGCGCGCTTGTTGATGAGTTCCCGAATCGGGTCGGTCACGTCGAGCAGTTCGTAGATGCCTTTGTGGCCTTTGTAGCCGGTCTGGTTGCAAGCCTCGCAGCCTTTGCCGTAGTAGAAGTTTTTGTCGCCGATCTCGTGCGGCGAAAGGCCGAGCTGGGCGAGTGCGGCCTCGGTCGGCTCGTACGCGGTCTTGCAGCCGAGGCAGATTTTGCGGATGAGGCGCTGGCCGAGGACGCCTTCGAGCGAGGAGGAAATCATGAACGGCTCGACGCCCATGTCGATGAGCCGGGTGACGGCGCCGGGAGCGTCGTTCGTGTGCAGGGTGGTGAAGACGAGATGGCCCGTGAGCGAGGCCTGGATGGCGATCTGCGCGGTTTCCACATCGCGCGTTTCACCGACCATGATGCGGTCTGGATCCTGCCGGAGAAAGGCGCGGAGGGTGCGGGCAAAGGTCAGGCCGATCTTGTCGTCCATCGGTACCTGGATAATGCCCTCGATGTTGTATTCGACGGGGTCTTCGGCGGTCAGAACCTTCGAATCGATGGTGTTGATTTTGTTCAGGCAGGCGTAGAGCGTAGTCGTCTTCCCCGACCCCGTGGGGCCAGTGACGATGAAGATGCCGTTGGGCTTTTCGATTGTCCTGAGGAGGTATTGGTAAATGTAGTCGGGCATCCCGAGGGACTCGATCTCAAGGTTGACGGTGGTGCGGTCGAGGACGCGGAGCACCACGCTTTCGCCGAACTGCGTGGGCAGCGTGGAGACGCGGAGATCGACCTGCCGGCCGGCGATATTCTTTTGAATGCGCCCGTCCTGCGGGAGTCGGCGTTCGGCAATGTTAAGGTTGCTCATCACTTTCACCCGCGAGATGACCGGGAGCGCGAGGTGCCGGGGCGGCGGGGACATTTCGTACAGGGCTCCGTCCACGCGGTAGCGGATTTTGAATTCGGTTTCGAAGGGCTCAAAATGGATGTCCGAGGCCCGATCCTGGATGGCTTGGTGGATGATGAGATCCACGTAGCGGATGATCGGCGTGGCATTAGCCTCGGCTTCGAGGTGCTTGAGGTCCATCCCGTCGGGACCGCCAAACTCGAGCTCGCCGCCGAGCTGGGCGAGGATGTCGTCCATGCTTCCGAGATCGGTGCCGTAGTTCTTTTTGAGCAGCTCGTCGATCTGATAGACGGGCGCGACCATGACCTGAATTTCCTTGCCGAGGGCAAAGCGCAGGTCTTCGCCGGTCTGCGTATTGAGCGGGTCCGCAAGGGCCACCTGGATGTTGCCTTGCTCCACCCCGAGCGGGAAAGCGCGGTGCAGCAGCGCGAGGCCGCCAGGGATGAGGCGGATGGTTTCGGGCGGCGGCTCAAAGCCGGCGAGATCGACGTAATCGGTGCCGAGCGCGGCGGCGATGGTCTCGTAGAACTGCTGATCGTTGCAGATGCCGAAGTCGCCCATGACTTCGACGAGCGATTTGCCGCTCTGGTTGACCTCCTGGACGATGTCTTCGATCTGGCTGGCATCGAGGATGCCGTGTTCGACAAACATTTCCAGGACTTGCTTGGTGTTCATGATGGGGTGGTGAAAAAGGGAGGAAAACTCCGCGCGGGATGCGCACTCGTTCTATGCGCGGAATATCGTCCCTGCGCCAAGAAAAAACCCCGTTTCTCCCGATGGGCGTCAGTTTTAAAGAATCCTCATCCGATCGCCGATGACGTGCTGCGCCGCGTTACGGCGCATCAAGCGTGCAGACGACGCGATAGAATTTGTCCGGTCCCGCGGCCGCGGCCGCATCGGTCGCCGTGGCCGTCTGACCGCCGCCATCCAACGCGATGCCGATGCCGGGCGCATCAGCCCAGGTGGCGAGATTGGGGCTCGTCTGCATCGTGTAAGAAACGCAACTCTGCGTGCCCCACGTCAGCACGACATCCGCGCCTTGCTTCACCGCCACGAGCCCACGCACGGCCTGGCTGACGACAGGCGTGACGACCAGGTCGAGCCAGACCAACCGGTGATCGGTCGTCTGGTTGGCCTGCGTTTGACTGCCGCTAAGGAACAGCAAACTGAAGGTCGGGTCGGTGTTCAGCGGCCAGAACACGCCGCTGCCGGTAACGTTGAAGCCGAGCTTCGACGGCAGCACATGATCCACGCGCAAGTTGCCCGCGCTGAATTCACTAAAGTCGGAAGTGTCGTAAGCGGAATTGCCGAGGTGCGTGGAACTCGGAGGCCCTTGAAAAGCCGCCTGCTGGGTGCCGCCGGCGCTGGAGGGATTCGGCGTGGAATTCACCAGGGGATGATTGCGGAGTTGATTGATGGCGCTGAGATAGCTGTCGCCATCCAGAGGATCGGCATTCATGTCGCCGAGGACGATGAAGCGCTGCTCGCCGGCCAGGCCGCCCACCGTTCCGGCATCGTCGCGAAGGTAAGCGGCGTTCGAGATGTAATCGGCCCACAGCCGGATTTCGTCGTGATTGCGCCGGCCATTGCGGTCCTCCGCTCCATCGAAAGCCGGCGGCGTGGGGTGGCTCGCGAGCAAATGGATGATCTGCCCCGGCTTCACCTCGATTGGCAGATCGACGTGGTTTTTGGACGACAGTCGGAAAATGTTGAGTTCCGCGGCGGTGTACCAAGCTGCCGGATAAACCGCGCCGGGCATGTCCTTCCATGGGAAGAGCCGGAAGCTGCGCAAGGACGCGATCTGAATGGGATACCTGGAATAGACCGCAAAGCTGTATTGCCCGGGGAAAAGGCCGAAACCGTAGCAATCGTTACCGTAGTTGTTCGATCCGGGCGTGGTGGTGACCGAGCCGTTATTGTCAAAGTCGCCCTCGCTGGCGAGCGTCTGGCCAGTCGGCACGCCGGTATTGGAGGGCGCGACGTAGCGAAACGGGTAGCTGAGGACCGGTTGGCCACCCTGCGAGACGGCGAGGTAGTTGTCGTGAAAGCGATTGAGCGCGAGCGTCGGATTGGCCGCGTCGTAGTCGAATTCATTGACCAGCAAAATGTCGGGGCGCACGCGCTGGATGATCTCGGCGATGCGTTTGGCCTGGTTGTTCGTGGGCACGCTGAGATCGGTCGCGAGCTGGCCCAGACTGCCGCGGTTCAGCGAGGAGTTGAAAGTGGCGACGCGAATTTGCAGCGGCGCCGCGACACACATCGGGACGAGGATGGAAAAGACGAGTGCGAGCGCGATGAGAAGTGGCATGGGCGGGTGCTAGGTCGCACCTTCAGAACACCGGCTGATAGACGAGCTCTTTGACCAAGGCCAGGGGGAACTCCAGTCTCTGACCCTGCAGAGTTTGGCAAGCGATGCGGTCCTTTTCGATCTGAAGGTTCGTGACGGACAAAACCCCGCGGTCGTGGAAGCGCAGGCGTACGGCGTTTTCGGGGCGGGCGGTTTCCGGGCCCGGAAAACTGAGCAGGGTCACGCGCTGGAGCGGCAGGGTGAGCTTTCCCACGTCCGTGTTCAGCGTCAGGAGAGCCGCGTCGATGCCTTCGATCTCACCGCTGGTTTCGTCGCCATTGGCGAGATGGATGACCTGCTGCGTCCTCGGTGGCAACGCGCTGGCGGTCCCCTGATCGGAAAGCGCAGCCCACGGGGCCAGCCAAAGATTGGCCAGGCGCCACGGCCGGCGCGCTCCCTGCGGGGTGATATTGATGCCGGCCACTTCCAGCGCCGCATCCGCCTCCTCCTTTTTGAAAGTAACCCTGCCGATTTCCTGACCTGCGGCGAGCACGCGGAAGGCCCGCGCCGGACGATCCAGCACCAGGCTAAGTTGGAGCTTTTTCTCACTGGTCCGGGGCAGCCGGAAGTCCTTGTTCGTGAACCGCTGGCCGTTGCCCCCGTCGGTGGCCGCATTGAAGCCAAAATAAATCCGTCCGTTCCCTGGGCAGAAAAGGCTGATCGTGGGCTGGTCCTTCGCATTGAACAACTGGATCTGAAACGCCGGCGCAGCTTCCGCAGTTTCCATCTCCAGATTCACCGCAAAAGCACCCGTGTAGGCCGGCCATTTGCGCGCCAGCCCGGGCACGCCAAAGCGGGGATTCGCCGCGCTCAGCGAGTAAGTCCCGTCGTGATAGGACCAGGCTTCCTGCGGGCCGGCCAGCGCCTCCGATTGTTCCCGCTCGAGGGCCGGACGACCGGCGCTCCATCCTTTGCTCCAAAGCTCCGGCCCACTCGCTCCATCGGCCACACTGGCGGCCGCGGCGGGGCTGACATACACGCTGCGCAGCGAGTTCAACGGGAACGCCAGTTGGGGGCTCAGTTGATTGCGGAGCACCAACTGGCCGCCGCTCAGCGACACGATTTCTCCCGGCAACCAGTCGCCATTGCCCAGCCGCACGGCACTCGGCCCCTGGAGGACGGCGGTTTCCGATGCGGCTCTGGCTTCCGGCAAAAGCACGCCGGCCACCAGCTTCCGGGGGAACTCGAGCGCCGTCTTCGCTGCGGGGATCTTCCAACGCAGGCTCTCGCCGGTGACCGGCGTGACGAGGTTGCCTTTGAGCCGCGTTCCGTCAGTCAGCGTCATCACCTCCGAACCACCAGCGCTGAGGCCCGGTTGATTGGCACGGGGAAAAAATTCGAAGCTGCGCAGGCTGGACGACGGCAGCACGAGCACCGCGCCGAAGCAGGTCGTGGCGGTCATCGTTTCACCCTCGCCGTGGATTTCCGCGACAGTGAACTCGCCGCCACTTTTCAACCGCAGCCAACCGACGGCCGGAGGCAGTTCCGCCGCAGCAGTAACCGGAGGGGCGAAGCGCACGCAGAGCGGATTCTCTCCGCGCGGCACCGCACTCTGATTGGCAAGGACGATCTCGTGATGGGTGATGAGCTCGATGCGCCCGTTCCGGATCGGCGCGTGGGCCGTGAGCACCTGATCGTCCTTGGGATCGGCGGGCTCCGGAGCGTCGCCCGGCTGCTGCCCATCCCATGGCCGCAGGCGCACGCGACCGATCTCGAAACCTTGGCCGGCGCTCGCAAGCTGCGGCATGAAGACGAGGCCGGGACCGCATTTTCCCAAATCCTCGGGTTTGATTTTGGAGAACTTCCAATCCGCGCGCTTCACCCCGTCCACGTAAATCAGCGCGTGCCCATTCACCCGGTCCACCAGCAGTCGATAACGTCGCGCCACGACCTTGCCGGCAACCACTTCGCCCGGCGGTTGCCCGGCGGCCCGGTATTGGTTGAAGCGCAATCCGTCGAAATGGTTGCCCTGAAGGTACTGCGGATGAAACTGGATCGTTAAACTTCCCGGAGCCGCCGTCTGCTCCGCGTCCCCGGCGAAAAGGGTGACATTGAAAACCTGCGCCTGCGGTGGGCAGACGACATCGAAGGACAGGTCCAGCGGGTCGGGCATTCGCTCGATGTTCCGGGTCAAAGAACCATTGCCGAGGCAACGCAGAAAGCCGCCTTCGTAATCCCATCTCCCCATTCCGGACCAGCCCGCCATGCTGACCGGCCCATCATAAGTTTGGGGCGCCGGGCCATTCGAGAGCGTCACCCACTGCACCTGATTTTTCGGCACCGCCAACTTCTGCCCGCTCGGCAGCATGAGGTGCATTCGGCCCGCTTCCATGGTCAGGGATTCTCCACCAAAGCTGCTGCCGTCGCGCA
This sequence comes from Chthoniobacterales bacterium, assembly GCA_038318725.1. Classification (GTDB taxonomy): domain Bacteria; phylum Verrucomicrobiota; class Verrucomicrobiia; order Chthoniobacterales; family Chthoniobacteraceae; genus Chthoniobacter. Next base: position 30,628 of record JBBQCM010000053.1, on the reverse strand, counting down.
ATTCCATGAACACCCGGGGTGGCGGCGCGGCCTTGCCTCCCGCGGCGAAATGCACGGCCTCAATCCCCGCCTCGATCAGTTCGACGTTCGGTGCGCCCTCGCGCTGCAAGGTCAGACCTTGCTCGGGTGCCAATCCTTGCACCTTGCCCGTGAGCCGATTGGCATCGCGCAGCACCACCGTGTCCAGATCGCGCGCACCGCCCGACCGATCCGCTTTGGCAGGCGCCAGGCTGCGGTAGAAAACCACCGTTCCAGGCACCGGCGCCGATCCATCCTGAACGCCGATTTGAAACGGCAGCGCGTTATCCGGCGTGGCCCCCAGCTTCGCCTTGATCTCCAGATCCTTGCCTTCGCGCCGGACGGTCATCTTCACGGCTTGCTCCGGTTTTCCCGCCCGGACCATCGTGCGGAAATGCGCGGAGTTTTTCACCTTGGTCCCCTCATAGATCATTACCCTATCGCCATCGACCAGACCGGCTTTGGCCGCGGGCGAATCATCCACCACCCGCAGAAGGCCCGCGCCACGGTTCGCCTTTTCCTCCTCGCCGGGCTCGGGCCCAGCCGCTTCAAAATCCTCGATCAGGGATTCTTCGAGCAGCACTCCCATGTAGCCCGGTTTGACGTCGCCGGCGGCCGGCGCGGCGTCGGGACCGAGGATGACCTGCACCTGCCCGCCTTCCACCCGAATCTGCCCTCCACCGAGAACGCGGATTTGAGCCGGCCCCGGCGGCTCGGCGGCTTTCAAGCCGGCAGCGACCCAAAGGAGGCCGATGAGCGCGTGGAAAATCCGGTGAAGAGGCGTGGCCATGGTCGAGGAGAAGCGCAAAGTCGAACGAGAGCCCGGTCTTGGCTAGCGGAAAGCCGGAGCGAGTCGGCGGAATGCGAGGCTCATCCGGGCCACTCGCCGAGCGTGCGAAATTTGCAGTGTTGGCGTGGCGGCTCTTTGGGTTTCTAAATCTCCCACCCACCATGAATCACTTCCTCGCCGGGCATCGGCCGGACTTCCTTGCCCTCTACGCCGTCCTCACCGCATCCGCTTTCGCCGCCGAACCATGCCGTGTGGAGGTCGTGGAACGTGGCAGCGGCTGGCCGGTGCCGCTCGTCGAACTGCGCACCACGCATGGCGTCCGGTTCATCACCGACAACGCCGGCGTCATCGCTCTCGACCTGCCCGAAGTCATGGGCCGCGAGACGTGGTTCGAGGTGCTCGGCCACGGCTACGAAGTGCCCAAGGACGGCTTCGGCTTCCGCGGCGTGCGCCTCACCCCGCAGCCCGGCAAAACTCTGCGCGTCGAGGTCGTGCGCAAGAATATCGCCAAGCGGCTCGGCCGCCTGACGGGCGCCGGCATTTTCGCCGAGAGCCAGAAACTCGGCCGGGAGCTCGACTGGCGCGAGTCGGGCGTCTTTGGCAGCGACTCCGTGCAAAATGCCGTGCATCGCGGAAAGATGTTTTGGGCCTGGGGAGACACCGTCCTGCCGGGCTACCCGCTCGGCCTTTTCGACATGAGCAGCGCGACCAGCGCCGTGCAGCCGCTCACGACTTTCGAGCCGCCGCTGCGGCTGAAGTTCGACTACTTCACCAACGCCAAAAGCACCCCGCGCAGCGTCGCCAAAATGCCCGGCGACGGCCCCACCTGGCTCAGCGCCTACCTCAGCCTGTCGGATAAAAGCGGCGTGCCTCACCTCGTCGCCACCTACGTCAAAATCCGCGGCCATCTCGAAGCCTACGAGGCCGGTCTCTGCGTGTGGAACGAGACGACCGAAAACTTCGACCAGCTCCGCGTCGTCTGGACGAAGTCCGCCGCCGCTCCGAAACAGCCGCCCGTCCCGGACGGCCATCCGGCTTTGTGGAAAGACAGCGCGGGCAAAGAGTGGGTCTACTTTGGCAATCCCCTGCCCTATCTGCGCTGCCCCGCCACCTTCGAGGCCTGGCAGGATGCGGCAACGTGGGAAGTGCTGAAGCCGCAGCCCAGCCTCGCCGCCGCCGACGGCAAAACGGTGAAGCCGCACACCGGCCACATCGCGTGGAATCCGTGGCGCAAACGCTGGGTGACCGTCTTCATGGAAAATGGCGGCAAGCCCTCCGTCCTTGGCGAGCTCTGGTATGCAGAGGCCGACGCGCCCACCGGCCGGTGGGGCACCGCGGTGAAAATCCTCACCCACGACAACTACACCTTTTACAACCCGCGCCTGCATCCCGAGTTCACCGCCGCGGACTCACCGATTCTCATCTTCGAAGGCACCTACACCGCCGAGTTCGCCGACCGACCGCCACCGACGCCGCGCTACAACTATAACCAAATCCTCTACCGCCTCGACCTCGACGACCCCGCTCTCGCCCCTGCGCAAAAGCACTGAGGCTACTTCCGCGCCGTCTTCACCGCCTTCACGAATTCTTCCGCCCGTTGGGTGAGCTTTTTCCAATCGCGCGCCGCGAGAATCTCCTTCGAGATCAGCGCCGAGCCCGCGCCGAGCGCCACGCTCCCCGCTTTCAAAAATGCCGCCGCCGTCTCCGGCGTCACGCCTCCCGTCGGGATGAGTTGCAGCATCGGCAGCGGCGCGAGGATGTTTTTGATGTAGGTCGGCCCGACCTGATCCGCCGGAAAGAGTTTCACGAAATCCGCGCCGCTCTCGTAGGCCAGCAGGCACTCCGTTGGCGTGAAAGCGCCGCTCGCAATCGGCTTGCCGTAGCGGTTGCAGATGCGGATGACCTCCGGCTTCGTCACCGGCGTGACGACAAACTCCGCGCCCGCGAGGATCGCCACGCGCGCCGTCTCCGGATCGAGCACGCTGCCCACGCCCATCAGGATGCGGTCGCCGAATTTCGCCGTGACCTCGCCAACGACGGCGAGCGCGTTCGGTGTCGTCATCGTCACCTCCATCGCGGTCACGCCGCCCGCCAGCAAGGCCGCGGCGGCGTCGAGCAGTTGTTCTGACGAATCGGCGCGGATGATCGCAACGATGCCAGGGTCGAGGAGGCGGGAAATGATCTCGGGCTTGGTCATGTGGACAGCAAAGTGGCTTGGGCTTTAGCCCAAAGGCGGGCCAGCAACAGGATTGCCGGAATGGTAACGGAGTGGCACCGCCATCTATTTCTTATCGCCGCCGCTAAACATTGCTTTGCTCATCTTGATGCCCATCTCCTGCATCTGGAGCTGCTGCTTTTGCGCGGCCTCGAAGGCGTTCATCTGGTCGGGTGTGAGGACGGCGTGGGCGCGGTCGAAGACACGCTGCTGTAGCTGGCGCTGCGTCTCGATCGACTTCTCGAGGTCCTCGCCGGTCTGCATCGCTTTCATCGATGCGGCCACATCCTTGTTGCCGGGATCGAGCGGGCCGGCGGGGGCTTTCATACGCTCCTCGGTCATGATCTTGAGCAAGCCGGCCCGCTGGCTGTCGTCGAGCGGTTGGCCGGCGGCGGAGAAGCTGGCCGTATATTGCTGCATGGCCATGCGATCGCCCAGGGTGCGTTCGTATTCGTTGAGCTTGGCCATCTTCGCCGGGCCGAGCGCGGCGGTGAGCTTGGCGTCGTAATCCGTCACCGCCTGCTGCGCCTCCTGGCCAGCCTGCGCGAGCTTGGCGGGATCCTTTTCCGCGCCGTCCATGGCTTTCATCGCCTTCTCGCTCGCGTCCATCTGCCGGTCGGCGAGCAGTTCCATGACCTTGTCGGCTTCGGTGGGCGAAAGGCCGAGTTCTTTCGCGAGGTCGCCGTACATCATGCGGATGCCCATGCCCTGCTGCGTGCGCATCACCTTCTTCATCTCGGGGTCCTTGAACATCTTCGCCACACCCTTCATCCAGGCACCGGTCTCGTCTGCCTTCCCCTCACCCGCAGCGGCACCGGCCCCGGCCCCGGCCCCGGCGCCGCCCACCGCCACACCAACCTCGGATGTGCCGGTCTTCACCTCGGCGAGGCGTCCGCGCAACTGCTCGGATTCCGCCGCGAGCGCCTCGTTGCGCTCGTGCAGCTTCTTGAGTTCGGCGGCGTCCTGATTCATTTGATCCTGCAACGCCGCTGCCTCCTTTTGCAGTTGCGCGAGGTTTTGGCGCAGGGCTCCGAGCCGCTGCTCTTCGGCGATGACCACGGCGACACCAACCAGCGCGGCGAGAAAGATGGGAAGCGATTTGGTTTTCATGGGGAGTGAAACATAGGCGTATTTTCTCCGCATCGCCCGCCGGGTGCAAGACTGCCGTGCGGCTCAGGTCGGCTCTTTTTCGGCTAGGAAACGCCCGCAGCAAAGGTTTCCTAGCACCACTCCCATGCACACCCTCCGCGTCTTCCTTCTCCTCCTGCTCACTCTCGCCGGCGCCCGCGCGCAGACGCCCGAGTGGATCTGGCACACCGACAAGTCCGCCGACGGCGAGGTGCGCTATTTCCGCAAGACCTTCACCCTCACCGAGCCTGCAACAGCAGCGGAGGTGATCGTCTCGGGCGACAACGCCGCCCAAGTTTTCATCAACGGCGTGGAAGCCGGCAACACGAAGGAGTGGAGAGAGCCGGCCAAAGCGCGCGTCGAAAAGCTGCTCAAGATCGGTGAGAACGTGATCGCCATCCGCGGTCAGAATGAGGACGGCGTTGCGGCGGTCATCGGGCAGCTCACGGTCGATACGGCGAAGGGAAAAAAGGCGCTGACCGTCGTGACCGATCTGACCTGGGCTTCGACGGACAAAAAGACGGACGGCTGGGAGAAGCCGGGCTTTGCCGCGGCGGATTGGGGCAAGCCGATCGCGCGCGGAAAACTCGGTGCCGGCCCGTGGGGCGATGTCTTCGCCGGCGGCGGCAAGCCCGCGGGTAAAGCGCCAGCGACCGAACTCAAGACGCCGCCCGGTTTCAAAGCCGAACTCCTCCGCACCGCCGAACCCGGCGAAGGCTCGTGGGTTTCGATCGCCGTTGATCCGCAGAACCGCCTCATCGTCTGCTCGCAGGGGAAGCCCGCGCCGGGCTGGGGTGGACTGCTGCGCTTCACCCTCGGCGTGGATGGCAAAGTCGCGAAGACCGAGAAGATCGAGTCGCCGATCGGCGAAGCGATGGGGCTGCTCTGGGCGTTCGATTCGCTCTATGTGGATGGCAGCGGACCGAAGGGCTACGGCATTTACCGGCTGCGTTTTCAAAACGATCAGCCGACCGGCGAGCCGGAGTTTCTTTTCAAAGGCGCGAACGGGGAACACGGCTCGCACGGCATGGTGCTCGGGCCGGACAAAAATATTTACGTGATGATCGGCAACCACACGAAACTGCCCGACGGCTTGCTACCGGGCGGCGCACTGAAAGACTGGGCGGAGGATCATCTGCTGCCGCGCCAGTGGGACGCGAACGGCCACGCCACCGGCATCCTCGCGCCGGGCGGTGTCGCCTTGCGCAGCGCGGATCAGGGCAAAACGTGGGCGACTTTCTGCGGCGGATTCCGCAACGCCTACGACATGGCCTTCAACGCCGACGGCGAACTTTTCACCTACGACAGCGACATGGAATGGGACATCGGCTCGCCGTGGTACCGGCCCACGCGCATCAACCACTGCGTGAGCGGCGGCGAGTACGGCTGGCGCAGCGGCACCACCAACGCGCCGGGCTACTACTTCGACTCGCTCCCCGCCGCCTGCGACATCGGCATCGGCTCGCCGACCGGCTGCGAATTCGGCACCGCTGCGAAAAGCTGGCCGGTGCAGTATCAGCGCGCGCTTTACGCGATGGATTGGGCAAACGGGAAAATCTACGCCTACCATCCGAAGCCCGCCGGCGCGAGCTACGACGGCCCCGCGGAAATCTTCGTCGAGGGCAAACCGCTCAACGTCACCGACCTCACCTTCGTCAACGGCACGATGTATTTTACCTGCGGCGGCCGCGGCACCCAGGCGGCACTCTATCGCGTGACCTACAGCGGGCCGCCCGCCGCCGGCCCTGTCGCGGCGCCGGATTTGGCCGCGATCAAAGCGCGTGACTTGCGCCACCAACTCGAAGCCTTTCACGGACGGCAGGACGCGAAGGCCGTCGAGACCGCGTTGCCGCATCTCGATTCGCCGGATCGCTTCATCCGCTGGGCTGCGCGCACGGCCATCGAGTTCCAGCCGTTTAGCTCGTGGAAAGATCGCGCGCTCGCCGAGCGCCGCACCTGGGCTTCGCTGGAAGCCATGCTCGCGCTCGCCCGCTCGTGCCCGAAGGATCAGGCCAAGGCGCTTTCACCGCACCTCTGCGAAGGCATCACCACACTGCGCCTGGAGCAGATGAACGAGGAGCAGTTGCTCGCCGCCATCCGGCTCACCGGCCTCGTCTTTACCCGCCTCGGCGCGCCTACAGAGGATCAACGCCGGCAGATGACCGACCTGTGGACGCGCTTTTTCCCACAGAAACAATCCGCCGCCTCCGACGCGCTCAATTGGATCGCACCCGGCCCCGGTCAGGTCCGCGCCTCGCAAAGCGTGAACCGCGAACTCTGCCAGCTCCTCGTCTTCCTCGACGCGCCAGGCGCGGTCGAAAAAACCATGGCGCTGCTCCGCGCCGCGCCCGCGCAGGAAGAACAGCTCCACTACGCCTTTGTTCTGCGCAACGGGCAGCAGTTCGCCTCGCCCGGCGAGAAGAAACCCGCCGGCCCGCTCACCGGTTGGACGCCACCACTGCGCGCGGAATACTTTGCGTGGCTGGCCAAGGCCGAGCGCGAATACAAGGGCGGCGCGAGCTTCAAGAAGTTCCTCGCGAACATCAAAAAGGACGCGGTGGAGACCCTCAGCGACTCCGACAAACTCGCACTCGCCGCCATGCCCGCCACGCCCGTCCCACCCGCCAGCGGCGCAAGCCCAGGCCATCCGCGCGGCTTTGTCAAAGCCTGGGAAATGGCCGAACTCCTCGCGCTCGTGAAGGACGGCAAAGGCGACAAGGCCAGGGGCAAACAGTTCTTCGCCGAGGCGCAGTGCGCGCTCTGCCACCGCTTCGGCACGGAAGGCGGCGCGCTCGGCCCAGACCTCACCGCCGCGGGCAGCCGCTTCGGTCGCCGCGACCTGCTGGAGGCGATCATCGAGCCAAACAAAATCGTCAGCGACCAGTACCGGAACAGCGTCATCACTGTGAAGGGTGGCAAGGAAATCATGGGCCGGCAGGTCGATGACACCGCCACGAAAATCGCCATCGCGGAAAATCCCTTCACCAACGACCGCACGGAAATCAACAAGGCCGACATCATCAAACGCGACCTCTCGCCCGTCTCCTCGATGCCGCCGGGACTGATCAACCTTTTCACCAAAGACGAAATCATCGACCTCCTCACGTACCTCGAAAGCGGCGGGAAGTAGCGTTGGCATTTGCGGGGTGCGCCGCTAGCGTCCGCGCGCATGATCGAAATTTCCCCGCAGGCTGTGCGCGACGTTTACACCCGCATCACTGCGGAGTTGGGCAAAGTCATGGTCGGCCAGGAGGCGATCATCCGGCTGCTGCTCGTGAGCCTTTTCTCCCGCGGCCACTGCCTGCTCGTGGGCGTGCCGGGGCTGGCGAAAACCCTGCTCGTCCGCAGCCTCGCGGAGACGCTGACGCTGAGTTTCAAGCGCATCCAGTTCACGCCCGATCTCATGCCAAGCGACATCATCGGCTCGGAGCTTTTGCAGGAGCGCGACCGCAAGCTGGAGTTCGAGTATTTCGCCGGGCCGATCTTTGCCAACCTGCTCCTCGCCGACGAGGTGAACCGCACGCCGCCGAAGACGCAGTCCGCGCTGCTCGAAGCGATGCAGGAGCACAAGGTCACGGTCGGAGGCCAGTCGCGCGCGCTGCCCGAACCGTTCCTCGTCGTGGCCACGCAAAACCCGATCGAACAGGAAGGCACCTATCCCCTGCCCGAGGCGCAGCTCGACCGCTTCATGTTTTCGCTGCACCTCGACTATCCGGCGCACGACGAGGAGATCGAAGTCGTCAAACGCACCACCCTGCGCGCCGCCGCGCAGCTCGCGGCGGTCGTTTCGCTCGCGGACATCCTCGCCGTGCAGCAGCTCGTCCTCGCCGCGCCGGTCAGTGATCACGTCATCGACTACGCCGTGCGCCTCGCCGCCGCCACTCGCCCGGCAAATCCGTCAGCACCGCAGGTCACGCGCGATTACGTGGAGTGGGGTGCCGGCCCGCGCGCCTCGCAGTACCTCATCCTCGGGGCAAAAGCGCTCGCGCTCCTCGACGGCAAACTCGCCCCCGAAACCGAGGACGTGCGCACCGTCGCGTTGCCGGTCTTACAGCATCGCGTGATCACGAACTATCACGCGACCGGGGCGGGAAAACGGTCGCGCGACATCGTGGCAGAGCTGGTGAAGCTGGTGCAGGAAAAGAGCTACTGATTCCGGTGAAAGCCCACGCACTGTCATCCCGAGCGGAGCGAAGGCAGGAACGCGGGCGTAGCGCAGTCGAGGGACCTCGGCGGTTCATTCACGTAGAGCGCTGGAACGATCCTCCGGGATCCCTCGACTACGTTCCGTTCCGCCTGCGCCCGCACGGAACTTCGCTCGGGATGACACGCTGTTTTTTTCAATCTGACCCACCATCTGAATGAAAGACATGTTCGTTTACATGATGACGAACCGCCTGCGCACCACGCTCTACATCGGCGTCACGAACGATTTGGCCCGGCGCGTCTGGAAGCATCAGAACGGCACCGTCGAAGGTTTCACGAAACAGTACCGGCTGACGATCCTCGTCTATTACGAAGTCTTTCCCGAAGCGCTGGCGGCGATCACGCGGGAGAAGCAGCTTAAGAATTGGCGACGCACCAAAAAGGATGCGCTGATCAACACGCTGAATCCCGAATGGCGCGATTTGGGCGCGAAGTTGTTCGCCGTGCAATCGGACCGCCGAGGTCCCTCGACTGCGCTACGCCCGCCTTTCCCCCTGCGCTCCGCTCGGGATGACCGCGGGAGAGAGAGTCGGTTCGCTAACGAAAGCCGATGACGCCGCCGCCTTTACCCAAGCAAACCGGAGTGAGCACCGCCGCGGCAGCCTGCAAAACGGACTGGGTTTGTTCCAAATGCGCGCTGGGTGGTCTTTGACTCCCGAGCTGCAGCGTTTTTGCGGCTTCTTGGGAATTCCGCGCCTTCGAGCGACGTCGCAACCACCGATGGGAAAACTTCTTTCGATATTGTTCATGCTGATCGGCCTCACCGCCACGTCAGCGGTGGCGCAGCGCCCGAGCCGGGCCGAAGCCGAGGCGGTGGAGGCGGGGACGAACCTGCCCATCCTGCTCGTTGAGGCGGCGGAGCCGATCGTTTCGGAACGCAAGGTTCCGTGCACGGTACGGCTGACTTTGCCGCCCGGCGCTACGGGTGACACCGAAGCGGTGGCTGGTGTCGTGCGCATTCGCGGCGGGTCTTCGCAGGGTTACGAAAAGAAGTCCTACGGGCTGACGCTCGATGCACCGGTGCAGTGGCTCGGGATGCGCCAATCGAAGCAATGGATCTTGAACGCCGCGTTCGTGGACCGGTCGCTGATGCGGCACAAGCTGTCGTACGATTTGTTCCGCGCGCTGTCGTCGGCGGGCGGAAAGCGTTTCGCCGTGGCGAGCCGTTTCGTGGAGGTGAAACTCAATGGCCGCTACAACGGCGCCTACCTGCTCATGGAGCGCGTGGATCGCGCGCTGCTGGACTTGCGCGACTACGATGCCGAGGCGCCCAGCCATTCGTGCATCTACAAGGCGGTGGATCATACCGCGAATTTTTCCCAACCCGGGCACGAGGGCTACGAGCAGGTCGAGCCGGATGCGCTCACCAAGGCTTACTGGGAGCCGCTGGATGATTTCAACCGGTTCGTCAGCCGCGCGACGGACGCGGAGTTTCACGATCCGGAAAAGGGGATCGCCACCCGGCTCGACCTCGACAACGCCATCGACTTTCAGCTTCTCGTGTTGCTGACGAGTAACTTGGACGGCATCACGAAGAATTTCATCATCGCCCGCGACGCCGTGCTGCCGGACGCGCCGGTGTCACGCTTCTTTTTCGCACCGTGGGATTACGACGCCACCTTCGGTCGCAACTGGGATGCTTCCCGCGTCGGTCCAGACGCTTGGCTGTCGAATCACCTTTTCGACCGCCTGCACGGCGACGCCGCGTTCCGAAAGCGATTCGCCGCGCGCTGGAATCAGCTTCGCGAGCGGGAATTTTCCTTCGAAGCCATTCACGGCTTGATGGATGAAAACGCGCGGACGCTGGGCGACGCCGCCCAGCGAAACGCCGCGCGCTGGCGCACGCTGTATGGTCCGTATCCCGACCGGCTCACTTTCGCGCAAGACCTCGCGCAGATGAAGGAGTGGGTCGCCGCCCGCGTGAAGTGGCTCGACGCGGAAATCACGAGCCGCGCCACACAAGGCGGCTGACAGAGCGGAGTGAATCATCCGGCACGCGTCGCGGCGGACGCGTCGCTACTCGTGTTCTGACCCGATGACCGCGCTCGCCTTCCCCGTCGGACGACCTACCATCGCCGCATGTCCGACGTGACCCAGTTGCTCAGCGCCATCGATGCTGGCGACCCGAAGGCTGCAGGCCAGTTGCTCCCGTTGGTCTATGAGGAATTGCGCAGGCTGGCGGCGGCAAAGATGGCGCACGAGAAACCGGGGCAAACCCTGCAGGCAACTGCGCTCGTCCATGAAGCGTGGTTGCGGTTGACGGACGGAGAACAACAAAGAGCCTGGAACAGCCGGGGCCACTTCTTCGGCGCTGCCGCCGAAGCCATGCGGCGTATTCTCGTCGAATCGGCACGGCGCAAAGCCCGGCTGCGTCATGGCGGTGAGTTGGAGCGGGTCGCCGTGGATCAAATCGAGATTGCTTCGGTTCTCCCCGACGAACGGCTGGTGCAGGTCAGCGAGGCGCTGGATAATTTGGAACGCGAGGCGCCCGAGGCCGCGCAGGTCGTCAAGCTGCGCTACTTCGCCGGGCTCACTCAGGAACAGGTGGCCGAGACGATGGGCATTTCTCTCCGCACTGCCGAGCGGCACTGGACCTGGGCCAAGGCATGGCTCTTCCAGTGGATTCGCCGGCAAGAGGAAGCTGGACCCAGTTGAGGAATTCGTGGCGGGCTTTTGCTCCTCACGTCGCACTGAGAATTGAATCACCATGTCACGACCCAGCTCCCTCACTCCGGAACAGGCCCACGAACAGCGACTGTTGGAAGCCGCCCTCGCCCTTGCGACGGAACCCGAACGCGGTGCCTTTCTGGCCACCATTGGTGATCCCGCCCTGCGCCAGCGCCTGGCCGCGTTGGTGGCTTCGAGCGCGGAGGCGGATTCGTTTTTTAAGGAGCCACCGCTGCCCGCGGAAGGCGCGACCAAAGATGCGCTCCACGCCGAGGTGATGGCGCTGCTGAAAGCGCATGAGGCCGCCGGCGAATTCATGGCGGACGATGCGCCGCTCTCACCCGAGATCGAGGCGGAACTTGCGCGACTCAAGCCGGAGGAAGCGGGCGAGCGGATTGGGTCCTACAAGCTCCTCGAACAAATCGGCGAAGGTGGCTTCGGCACGGTGTGGATGGCTGAGCAGGAGAAGCCGGTGCGGCGGCGTGTGGCATTGAAAATCATCAAAGTCGGCATGGACACGAAGCAGGTCATGGCCCGCTTCGAGCAGGAGCGGCAGGCGCTGGCGATGATGGATCACCCGAACATCGCCAAGGTTTTTGATGCGGGAGCCACTCCGTTTGGCCGCCCGTTTTTTGTCATGGAGTTGGTGCGCGGAATTCCGATCACCGAATACTGCGACGAGGCGCGGCTCACCATGAAGCAGCGACTGGAGCTGTTCGTGCGGGTCTGCCAGGCGGTGCAGCACGCGCATCAAAAAGGAATCATTCATCGCGACATCAAGCCGACGAACGTGCTCGTGACCCTGCACGACGGCGTGCCAGTGCCGAAGGTCATCGACTTCGGAGTGGCCAAGGCGACGCAGCAGCGGCTGACCGAGATGACCCTTTTCACCGGCTTCGAGCAGATGATCGGCACACCGCTCTACATGTCGCCGGAGCAGGCGGAAATGAGTGGTCTTGATGTCGATACCCGGAGCGACATCTACGCGCTCGGCATTCTCCTTTACGAGTTGCTCACCGGACGCACGCCGCTCGACGCGGAGGAGTTTAAGAAACATGGCTACGACGAGATGCGGCGGGTCATTCGTGAGGAGGAGCCGGCGCGTCCGTCGATCGCGTTGCGGACGATGCCGGAGGCGACCCGGACGAAGGTCGCCCACTTTCGCGAAAGCGAGTCGCCGAAGCTGGTGGAGGCGCTCGAAGGCGATCTCGACTGGATCGTCATGAAGGCTTTGGAGAAGGATCGAACGCGCCGCTATGAGACCGCGAACGGACTGGGCACGGACATTCAGCGCCATCTCGACAACGAACCGGTGCTGGCCCGGCCGCCGACGCGGCGCTACCGGCTGCAGAAGCTTTACCGGCGGCATCAAGGAGTGTTCGCGGCGGCGGCCATCGTGGCTGCGACGTTGATCGTCGGACTCGGAATCAGCATCTGGCAGGCGGTGCGCGCCAGGGATGCGGAGAAGCGCGCGCTTGGGTTGCAGAATCAGGAGATGCTGTCGAGGCAGCGTGCCGAGCGCGAGGGCACCGCGGCCCGGCTGAATGAGTATGTCGCAGACATCGGTCTAGCCGCGCAGTCGTTGAAAGATGGCAACTACCGGCGTGGTGTTAGCTTGCTTGAAAAGCATCGGCCAGAGCCGGGTGAAGCTGATTTGCGCGGCTTCGAATGGCGCTACCTCTGGCAGCTCGCGAAGGGCGAGAGCCACTTCGCGCTTCCCGCGCAGGATGGCCCCGTGCAATCGATCGCCTTTTCGCCCGATGGCAAGACGGTGGTCTTCGGATTGCAGGAAAAGCTCAATGTCTGGAGCGTTCAGGCGAAGTCGCTGAGTACCGTTTTGCCGGGCAGCGCGGGCCTGTCGCCATCGGCGGATGCGCGGCCCGCAGTCAGCCGATCCTCGATATTTGGGCCTCGTGGAATCACATCGTCGGCATTTCTGCCCGACGGGAAGACACTCGTCACGGCTGGGCCTTCCAGCGTGCGACTATGGAGCACCGAAGATTGGACTGAGCAGCGCTTATTGCCGGAGTCCGCCGGCCCCGTGGTTCTCTCGCCGGACGGATCGCTCCTTGCCGTGCTGCAGCGTCGTCGCGGCCCGGCAGCGGATATCGCGATTTGGGAGACAAAGACGTGGACGCAAGTGCGCGTGTTCCCCGGAGCCACGAGTCCCGTGGCGTTTTCGCCGGACGGCGCGACCTTTGCCGCCACCACGGATTCGGGAATCGTGCTCACGTCGCTCGTCGGCGACCACGCCGAGATCGTGCTGCAAGGTTCCAGCAATCGTGAGCTTCGCGGGGGACCGGTATTTCTGACGGAGCAAACCCTCACTTTTTCGCCCGACGGAAAATTCGTCGTATCAGCGCGCAATGCGTGGTCGGAGCGCGGCGTCTTTGTCCTGTCGATCTGGGACGCCAAGTCCGGTGCGGATGTCGGGACGATGCCGGGCAGTGCGCGGCAAATTGAGCACTCGGGCGTCATCTCGGCCATCGCGTTCTCACCGGACGGACGCACCCTCGCCACCGCTTCCCTCGACCATTCCATTCGGCTGTGGGATTTCGAGAAACTGGAACCCATCGCGACGCTGCACGACTTCGCGGAAGTTTGGGCGCTCGCGTTCTCTCCCGATGGGCAGACCCTCGCCAGTGGAGCGAAAGACGGAAGCGTCAAGCTGTGGGCGCTTGGGAAACTGAAGGAGGAAGACATTTTCCGAGAGGCATCGTCACCACTGGCTTTCTCCAAAGACGGGGGAACGCTCGTCGCGCTCACTGGCGACGATTCCGTGAGCTTTTTCAACACCACCACCGGTGACCTCGAAAAACGATTTTCGCTCGAAAGCGAGGGGAGCGGGCGGATGCAACGGTTCCCGGTTGGCTCGCAACAACGAGCTCCGACGAATCGCCCGGGCCGGTGGATGCAGGTGATCGCGGGTAGCTCAGATTTACGGACGCTGGTGCAAGGGCAGCCGGATGGATCCGTGCGGATCGCTAGCATTGATGGGAGCGAACCTCGCTTGCTAAAAGTGTCCAACCGCCCTCTCGAGTTGCTGGCGCTTTCGCCCGACGGTCGCGTTTTGATCACGGGCAGCAGGGGCGAGCAGCCACGCTGGTGGAATCTGCCCGCTGAAACCAGCGAACCGTGGCCGGTGGAGGCGCTGCGCGTGCAGTTCTCGCCAGATGGACGAACCGCGGCCGCTTTCGTCCGTGACGATGCGGTGCAACTATGGGACGTCGCCACACGCACGCTGCGCGTGACGCTGGAAGGCGAATCCGCGCTCGGTAACTCGGCGGCGTTTTCGATGGATGGAAAGCTGTTCGCGAGTGCCTGGCAGAATGACACCATTCGTTTATGGGACGCTTTCACCGGCGCGCTCCTGGGCACCTTCGCCGGTCACAAACAACCCGTGTTTTCGGTCGCGTTTTCGCCCGATGGCCGCACTTTGGCCAGCGTTAGCGATGACAGCACATTGCGGCTCTGGAATGTCGCCACGCAGCAAGAGTTGCTGGTCGATCAGCGACTCGGAGAGCCATTTTCCAGCGTGCTCTTCTCGCCGGACGGACGCCTTCTAATTGCTGGCGGAGGCGGCCGCGCGCCACACGTCTATCGCGCGCCGCTGCTCAGCGAAACCGAGCCAGACCACCGCCGAAATTAACTACCTATGCTATTCACATCCCAAATCATCCCTCGCGCTCTTCCGGCTCTCTGTCTTCTCGTGTGTCTCCGAGTAGATACCTGCGCTGAATCGGATGACGCAGCCGAATTGTTTGGCTTCGATCAGATTCACGCAGCACACCTCGTCTTTACGGCCGATCAATGGAAAGCCATCAAGCCGGATGAACCGGAAAGAGGTCCCGGCGGGCCAGGGGGACCGGGCGGCCGTGGCGGCGGTCCGCCCACTTTCAGTCCTGGCACCTTACTCGCGGATGGTTTCCGGCGGTCACTGGATGGCGACAAGAGCGGGAGTATTTCCAATGACGAATTCGCCAGTGGCTTCGCCCGCTGGTTCGAGGCATGGGATACTAAGAGGCAAGGCTTCCTGGACACCGATGCGATTCGGGAGGGAATGAATAAAGACTTGATGCCTTCCTTTGGTGGACCACCCGGTGGAGGCGGCCCGGCTGGCGGACCTCCGGGATTCAATCTCGAAGGGAAGGAAGGCCGACGGAATGGACTTAGCGGAATGGCGGGGATCGATTTCGGATACGTTCACGCCGACCTGGAGTTAGATAGTAAGAAATTCGGTGACGTGGCCGTCCGATACAAAGGCAACGGCACTTATATGGATGCGCGGAACAGTGAGAAGAAGTCATTCAAGGTCGATCTCAACGAATTTGTCAAAGGGCAGAAACTCTTCGGCCTCACGAAGCTAAACTTTCATAATAACGTCACCGATCCGGCGTGGATGAACGAGAGCCTGGCTTACGCCTTGTATCGCGAGGCCGGTGTTCCAGCGCCGCGAACCTCGTTT
The DNA here is from genome assembly GCA_038318725.1 of Chthoniobacterales bacterium. Classification (GTDB taxonomy): domain Bacteria; phylum Verrucomicrobiota; class Verrucomicrobiia; order Chthoniobacterales; family Chthoniobacteraceae; genus Chthoniobacter. The sequence goes on along the minus strand of JBBQCM010000053.1, from coordinate 15,139 downwards.
GTGCGCCTGTCAGTCAGCGCGCCCGGCACTTATGATCGAAAATACTTTGGGCTCTACACACTGGTGGAGAACCCGGATAGCAACTGGGCCAAGGACCGCTTCGACACCAAGAAGGGCCTCATTATTAAGCCGGTCACCCGCGAGTTATTTATCGACAAAGGGGCAGACTGGTCCGCTTACCGGCAGGCATATGATGCGAAGGCAGACATCACCTATCGCCAGATGCGTCGCGTCTTTGACTTTGCCAAACTAGTCACCAGCGCGAGTGATGATGAATTCGCGGCGAAACTGCCGGACTTTCTCGATATCGACCAATTCGCCCGCTTTATGTCCGTCACGGTCTGGCTTAGCTCTACCGACTCCATCCTCATGGTAGGGCAAAACTATGTCGTCCATCTGGACCCCAAGACCGAGAAATTCGTGTTCGCGCCGTGGGATTTGGATCGGGCGTTTGGAAACTTTTTCGTGCCTGACCCCGAACAGCTTGCGATCGGAAAAGCTTGGGGCGAGGACAATCGTTTTCTCACTCGCGTCATGAGTGTGCCTGCCATGCGTGATGCTTACCTGCAGAGGTTGGAAGAGTTCCAGAAAACCATCTTTGAACCCGCGCATCTCGCGAAGCAAATCGACGAGATCGCCGCACTGATCAAACCCGCCGTGGCTGAAGAGGGACCCGAGAAGGCCGAGCGATTCGACCGAGCGCTTACGGAAGCGGCTGCTGCAACCGCTGCCGAACCACCCGGCGCCCCGCTCGGTTTCGGAATGCGCGGGCCGCGCCAAATCAAAGCGTTCATCAAGGCGCGCCACCAGTCCGTGAGCGATCAGCTCGCCGGGAGATCGGAAGGCAAGGCACTTGGCGGCGGATTCCCCCGACCGGGCGGTGGCGGTCCGGTTGGCCCCGGTAGAGGTGGTCGTGGCTTTGGCCTCGTAGGATTTCTTGGCCCCGTCTGGAGCAAGGCTGCGGATGCGGACGCGAATGGTCAGATTACCACTGAAGAATTCCAAGTCCTGTCATCGCGATGGGCCGGTGAATGGGACTCGGACCACGACGGTTCCGTGAACGAAACTGAATTGCGCGAAGGGCTGGGCAAAGCATTCCCGCCTCCGAATTTTGATCGTCAGGGGCCGCCGGTCCCACAGAAGTAGGCGCAGCACCCAAAGAGGTGCGCTGATGGAATGCTGCTGACATTCCCCAAATCTCCCGCGCAAGCTCCGCTCCGATGAGCGACGTCACCCGCCTGCTCGCAGCGATCCAGCACGGCGGCGTGCGGGGGAGGAATTGCTCCCGCTCGTCTATGCCGAACTGCGCCAGCGGTGGCTCAGAACACCGACGCATCCACGATGGCGAGCACATCCTCCAGCAAGTCCTGCGGAGCGCGCTCGACGAGCTTCATCTTGCGCGAACGGTAATCGAGCGACTTCACCTGCTCGCACATCACGAAACCCGTCAGCGACGTGCGTCCGGTGATCGGCAAATGAAAGGGCACGCGGCGATCCGTATTCGTGATCGGGCAGCAGATCGCCATGCGGGTGCCTTTTTTGAAAGCATCCTTGCTGATCACCAGTGCGGGCCGCCGTCCTTTCTGTTCGTGGCCGGACTGCGGATCAAAATCCAGCGCGACCAAATCGCCCTGCCGGGGAACATACGCGGCCCTCACCAGACTTCGCGCCCGCTCTTGTCCCAGCCAGACTCACGGCCTTGTAACGCTTCGGGATCGCCGCGACCAAGTCCTCGATGCGATGCCGTCCACGCACCCGCGGGGCGGGCTTGGCAGGCTTCACGATGATCGCGTCCTTCTTCGGCGAAAGCGCCACTTCGAGACTCGCGCCCGCTTTCAGGTGCAACGCTGCCAGCGGCATGAGTGGCAAAGGGACCATGAGTGGCAAAGGGACAGGTCTTATATCGAAAACATTATATCGAACACGCGGTCGCTCTCGGCGTTGGCGCTATTCGTCCCGCCCTCATTTTTCGCGCTTGCACGGTCGGGTTTCCGGGAGCCTGTTGGGTCTATGAAGACGAACCTATTCTCTCAGGCGGCGCTCGGCTTCCTCGGTGGGATCGCACTCGCGGCGAGTGCCCCGGCGCAAAGTACATATGACCGCTGGATCGATGCGTTCCCGGGCCTCAGCGTCTGGGAAAAGGCGCCGGGGGCGGACCCGGATTTCGATGACCTCGCGAACATCGCGGAGCAATTGCTTGGGCTCAATCCCACCGTCCCGCTCGGGAGCGATCCGCGGCGGGGCAATGCGCCCGCGCTGTTTCAGCAAGGGCGCACCTGGGAATTCCGCTACACGGTCGATGCGGCCGCGCAGTCCACGGGCGAGATCGTGCATGGCATCCAGCGCACGCGAGACCTCGCAGACTGGTTGCCGGTGACGCCGCAGATCAATGGCAACGTCTTTTCGACGCCCGTCGATTTCGGCCTCACGCGCCAGTTCTACCGCACGTCCTTTCATCACGAGCCGCGTGGAGGCGTCGTCCCCGCGCCGACCTTCGGCGCGCGGTCGGAGGAAAGTCTCGGCGTTTTCAATCCCGATCCGGCTGGCCCATGGGCGCTCTCGCAGGCGAGCGACGGCGACTGGCGGGCCAACTTCGGCCAGCATTGGACCAATCTGCGTGGCGGGATGTGGAAAAAGATGGCGTCGAAGTTTCTCATCGAAGGCGACAATATACCGGTCGCGGTGCTCTTCTCCGCCGAGTCCTATTTGGCGGAGGCCGGCAGGCGGCTGGTGTTGCGGGTGCTCGTCGATGGCCAGCCGATGCGGCCAGGCGACGTGATCTTCTCGGATGGCGGCTCGCCCGTGGCGCGCGCGGCGCGATCGTTTGAATTCACGGGCGACTTCGACCGCGGTCTGCATGTGGTGGAGGTCCAATGGCTCGCCGATCCCGGCGCATCGTGTTTCATCCGTGACGCGGCGCTGCTCGTACGCCAGGGCGATCGCGCGGACGAGAGCGGCGCGCTGCGACCCGTGACGCCCGACAGCGGGCCGAATCTCGGGACGACTTTGCCCGACTGGGTGGATGTGCCGGGACTCGATCGGCAGATCACGACCACCTCGGGCGAATGCATCACTGCCACGGTGAGCGCCGAGGCTTACGCAAGCTCCGCTCACAGCGTGTGGATGCGCGTGCTGGTCGATGGCGTGGAGGCCGAGCCGGGCCCGGTCGAATTTGCCTCGGGGCAATTTGAGGGCACGCGCACGATGGCCTGGGGCGCCGCGGTCTCGGCGGGCTCGCACGATGTGCAGGTGCAATGGCATGCCGACTCGGGCGGCACCGCAGGGCTGGGCGATCGCACGCTCACCGTGGCCAGCGGCGCCGCGGGCACCGGCGTGCCGCTGCCGCACAAGTATTTCGTCTCCGCAAAGAACGCCGTCTCCGCGCCGGCCGCCTTCGCCCCGGTGCCCAATCTAAGCCAGGCCGTGGTGTTCGCGCCGGATTCCGATGTCTCGGTCATTTTCACGGCGGAGTTTCCCGATGCGCCCGGCGGGGAAGTGCGCGCGCGGCTCAGCCTGGGTGGCGCGCCCGTGGCGGGGTCCGAAATGATGCTCACCGCTGGCGAGACGCGCGCCGGCGTGCATTGTTTCACCTTCGATGCCAAGCATATCGCCGCTGGCGGTCCGGGACTTTTCACCACCGTGCGCGTCGAATGGATGACGACCGCCACCGCGGCCAGCACCATCCGCGCGCGCAGCATGATCCTGCTGGTGAAGCCGCACCTCGCGCCGGACCTCGCCGAGTCGCCCGCGATCGGGCTCAGCTACAACGATGTCAGCGGACCGGCCAATTTCCGCGTCGAGCCGATGCGCGGCAAGCGGCATGTGCTGGTGATCCTCTTCGACCCCGCACGGCCCGGCCATCCCGCGCCGAGCATCGCCGCTCTCACGCAGGCTTTCTTCGGCGCGTCGGACAGTCTCGCCGATTACTTTTCCGAAATCTCCGGCGGACAGCTCGTGTTGCAAAACGCGGGCGTGCTTGGTCCCTACGCGGCGGATCACCCGTGGCAGTACTATTGGAATGGCCCGGGCGATCATCAGGACAAGTGGGTCGAAGCCATCACCAAGGCCGACGACGATTTCAATTTCTCCGATTACGATTTCGACGGCGATGGTTACATCTCCGCCTGGAATGAGCTGGCCATCTTCGTCATCGTGCCACAGACGAACTCCGCGGGTTTCGTCCGCAACCTTTGGACGGGCGAGGTGGCGCAGCCGCGCGATGGCGTCTATCTCGATCTCATCACCGAATGGTACGTCAACGATCCGCTCCGCGACTACTATCTCGGCGCGCACGAACTCGGTCATCAGATGCTGGTGCTCGCCGATCTTTACGCCAAATCGACCTCGACTGCCGATGTCGGCACACGACCCGGAGTGTATTGCCTGATGGATGGCGGCGGCTACGCGGTGGCCCCGCACCTCAACCCCGCCTACAAGCTCGCGCTCGGGTGGGTGACGCCGCGGTTCGTCACCGCCACCAGCCAGCATTCGCTCGAAGACGTGAAGACCAGTCGCGAAGTGATCGCCCTCCCGCGCGCACCCGGCGGCCCCACTGACGAGTACGTGCTCGTCGAGAATCGGCCCTCGCCGCCCACCAATGCGCGTTACGACTTCGGCCTGCCCGATGCCGGTCTCGCAGTGTGGCACATCGTCGAGAGCACCAGCGACAGCACCATCCCGCCCGGCTGCATGTCGGCCGTGGTGTGGGACATTCAGACCGGGGGCGAAGCCTCCCGCGGCGGCATCCGCCTCGTGCGTCCCGGCATTCTCTTCAGCGATCCCACTTCGCTGTGGAGCAGCGAACACTACGACCTCGATGGTTTTGGCCTCGTCTGCCCCAGCGACGGCCCGGCGCGCAACATCCTGCGCTGGGCCGCCGGAGACGTCTCCTTCGAGCTGCGAAACTTTCCCGCCGCGAGCAGCGACATGACCTTCGACATCATCAAGCCGTAAGCGTGGATCCTTTCCTCGGGGGATGTTGAATAATTACTCGGGAAGTCCATGGCACGTTGTGAACCTCGTGGTCATTCTCCTGCCTGGGCACGCACTTGTCTGCGAGGCTGGAGCCTCGTCCCGAGGAAGAAAGGAAAACGCCGGCCGTCCCATCAGCTTCCCCGCGCCCACCGCTGAATGACATCCTCCCATGAAACCGCGCACTGAGCCCTCGCCACGGAGAAACCTCCGACTCTCCCCCGATCGCCGCGAGGCTGAAACTGGGTTCGAAATGTCTCCTGAATTCGATGATCCGTTTTCGGACCTGCTCACGAAGGAAGCCTCGGCGGTGCTGAAGTAGGGGCGCGGCTTGCGCGGCAGCGAACGACGCTCGGCATGGCCAAATACCGGAGCGGCCATCACGCGGAAGCCATCGAGGCGCTGACCGCTGCCGAAGCAGTGACGGCAGAAACCTGGCACCCAGAGATCGCGCGCAACACCGCCGGCTTCTACCGGGCCATAAGCGTTTTCCAGCAGGGCAAGCCCGAGGACGCGCGCGCGCTTGACGGCCACCGAGGCCGCGATGAAACCCCTCCCATCGACGAAAAGAGCCCACTCACGGACGGTGCGCACCACGACGACCTCATCCTCTGGCTGGCCTGCAAGGAGGCCCGCACGCTGCTGGTGGTGCCGGGCAATGCGAAGACGAAGTGATCTTTTTCAATTTCAGGAGTGCGTTCCCACGAGGTTGCGCCGCCTGCGGCCTGGATCCGGGTGCGCAACCCACCCTCTTACCGTTGGCGGCTGCCGCTCCCGTGGACAAAGCTGGTGCGATTGCCCAGCATCCATCCCACTTCATGTCCGACCGTTTCATCAGTTCCTCTTCGCCAGCAGGCTGGCGTTTCGATCACTCGTATGCGCGGCTGCCGGCGGCGTTCCACGCGCGCGTCGATCCGACGCCAGTGCGTGAGCCGAAGATGGTCGTCTTGAATCGCGCGCTGGCAGAGAAATTGGGTCTGGACGCCGACTTGCTGGATAACGCGGCGCTGTTCGCTGGCAATGAGTTGCCACCGGGAGCACAACCGCTGGCGCAGGCTTATGCGGGGCATCAATATGGGCACTTCACGATGCTGGGCGATGGGCGCGCGATCTTGCTCGGAGAGCACCTCTCGCTGGGCGGTGCGCGCTTTGACATTCAGCTCAAAGGACCGGGGCCGACGCCGTTCTCGCGTCGTGGCGATGGTCGGGCGGCGCTCGGGCCGATGCTTCGGGAATATATCATCAGCGAGGCGATGCACTCGCTGGGCATTCCGACCACGCGCAGTCTCGCGGTGGTGGCGACGGGCGAGCCGGTGTTTCGCGAGGAGCCGCTGCCGGGCGCGGTGCTGACGCGCGTCGCGGCCAGTCACATTCGGGTCGGGACGTTTGAATACGCGGCGGCTCGTGGAGAGAAAGCGGCGCTGCAAGCACTGACCGATCACACGTTGCGCCGCCACTACCCGGAGGTCGTCGATGCCGAGCAACCCTACGTCGCCTTTCTCGCAGCGGTGATCGAGCGGCAGTCGGCGCTGATCGCGCGGTGGCAACTCGTGGGTTTCGTCCACGGCGTGATGAACACCGACAACATGGCGCTCTCCGGCGAGACGATCGACTATGGGCCGTGTGCGTTCCTGGACGCGTATGATCCGGCCACGGTGTTCAGCTCCATCGACCGCCATGGCCGCTACGCCTACGGCCAGCAGCCGCACATCGCGCAGTGGAATCTGGCGCGCCTCGCTGAGACCTTGTTGCCGCTGCTGCACGAGGATGAAGCGAACGCAGTGGAGATCGCGAACGAGGCGATCACGAGTTTCGAGCCCCGCTTCCGACGCCACTGGCTCGCCGGCATGCGATCGAAGCTGGGGCTCTTCACCGAAGAAAACGCTGACCCCGCGTTGATCGAATCGCTTCTCGAATGGATGCGGCAAACAAAGGCGGATTTCACGAACACCTTCCGCGCTCTGAGCAACACGTCGTCGGCCACGCTTTCCGAAGACCCGGGCTACGCCGACTGGCATCAGCGCTGGCAAACCCGCCTGAGCCGGCAACCGCAGTCGGCGGGCGAAGTCGTCGAACGAATGCAGCACCACAATCCCGCGTTCATTCCGCGCAATCACCAGGTCGAAGAGGCGCTCGCGGCTGCGGTCGATGCGGGTGACCTGAGCGTGATGGAGCGACTGCTGGCGGTTTTGGCGAAGCCTTACGACTACTCGCAGGACCACCCTGAATACCGCATGCCGTCAGGCGCGGGGGCGTATCGCACGTTTTGCGGAACATGAGCGATGTCACCCGCCTCCTCGCCGCGATCCAGCACGGCGATGCCCGGGCCGGGGAGGAATTGCTCCCGCTCGTCTATGCGGAACTGCGCCAGATCGCCCGCGCGAAGATGGCGCGCGAGCAGCCGGGGCACACGCTTCAGCCGACGGCGCTGGTGCATGAGGCGTGGCTGCGTCTGGGGTGCGGCGATGCCGCGGGGGCGCAGTCGTTTGAAAACCGCGCGCATTTTTTCGGCGCCGCCGCGGAGGCGATGCGGCGGATTCTTGTGGAGAGCGCGCGGCGCAAGCTGCGCGAGAAACGCGGCGCGGGCGCGGAGCATGTGGATGTGGACGACCTCGAGATCGCCGCGCCCACGGAAAATGCGGACGAACTGCTGCGCGTGCATGAGGTGCTCGATCAGTTGGCGTCCGAGGACCCGGCGAAGGCGGAGTTGGTGAAGCTGCGTTTCTTCGTGGGCCTGCTGCTAGCGGAAGCCGGGGCGGTGCTGGGTCTGCCGGAGCGCACGGCGAAGCGGCATTGGGCCTATGCGCGGGTGTGGCTTTTCGATGCGATCCGTCGGGACGAAGCGGGTGGGGCAAAATAATTTTTGCGACCGTGGCCCATTTCGTCGCCAGACGGCGCATGAACAGGCAGAATGGACACGCCCATGCAACCGCCGCCCCCACCGCCGAGACGTTCCGGCTCGCCCAACCTGCCTCCCGCACCGCGCCTCCCCGCGCTCTCCGGGCCGCGGGCGGCACGCGCGGAGGCGGTCTTTAACTCGGCGCTGGAGCGCCCCACGGCGGACCGCGCCGGGTACGTCCACGAGGCGTGCGGGGATGATGCGGAATTGCAGGCCCGCGTGGAAGGACTGCTCGCGGCGCACGATGAGGCGGCGGGGTGCGTGCAGGAGACGGTGCCGCTTTCGCCGGAGATCGAGGCGGAGCTGGCGCGGCTGAAGCCGGAGGAAGCGGGCGATGTCATCGGGCCCTATAAGCTGCGCGAGCAGATCGGCGAAGGCGGTTTTGGCTCCGTATGGTTGGCGGAGCAGATGCAACCGGTGCGGCGGCGCGTGGCGCTGAAGATCATCAAGCTGGGGATGGGGACGAAGGAGGTGATCGCGCGCTTTGAGCAGGAGCGGCAGGCGCTGGCGCTGATGGATCATCCGAACATTGCGAAGGTCTTCGATGCGGGCGCGACGCAGGTTGGGCGGCCCTTCTTTGTCATGGAGCTGGTGCGCGGGGTCACGATTACGGAGTTCTGCGATGAGAAGCAGCTCTCGACAGCGGAGCGGCTCGAGCTTTTCGTCGCCGTCTGCCAGGCGGTGCAGCACGCCCATCAAAAAGGGATCATCCATCGCGACCTCAAGCCGTCGAACATCCTCGTCACCACCGCCGACGGGAAGGCGGTGGTGAAGGTGATCGATTTCGGAGTGGCGAAGGCGACGCAAGGGCGGCTCACGGACGCGTCCGTCTATACGCAGTTTCAGCAGATGATCGGGACGCCGCTCTACATGAGCCCGGAGCAGGCGGGGATGACGTCGCTGGACATCGACACGCGCAGCGACATCTACGCGCTCGGCGTGCTGCTCTATGAATTGCTGGTCGGACGCCTGCCTTTCGAGGCGGATGAATTGATGAAGCGCGGACTCGACGAGATGCGGCGCATGATCCGCGAGCAGGAACCGCCGCGTCCCAGCCAGGCGCTGCACACGATGGCGCACGAGACGTTGAGTTCCGTGGCGCAAAATCGCGCGAGCGAACCCCCGAGGCTCGTTCACACAATCCGCGGGGACCTCGACTGGATCGTGATGAAGTGCCTCGAAAAGGATCGCGGCCGCCGCTACGAAACCGCCAGCGGGCTGGCCATGGATATCCAGCGTCATCTCGACCATGAACCGATCGTCGCGCGTCCTCCGAGCACCGGCTATCGATTGCAAAAGCTCATTCGCCGGAATCGGCTGGTGTTCGCCGCGTCGGCGGCGGTCCTCGCCGCATTGATCGTGGGACTCGGGCTGTCCACCGTGCTGTTTTTCAAGGAGCGGGAAGCGCATCGCCGCTCGGTCGCTGCCGAGGCGGAGCAGAGCCGCTTGCGCGAAAAAGCCGAACAAGCCGATGCGCAGTCCCGCGAGGAAGCGGCGCGGCGGGCGCGGCTGCTTTATGCCGCGGATGTGGCGCTGGCGTCGGAGATTTGGCAAAGCCCCGCGGGCACGGCCGCGCAGGTCAATGCCTTGCTCGAAGCACATCGGCCAAAGGACGGTGCGGAGGATCGCCGCGAGACCGCCTGGCGTCTTCTATGGCACCAGCTCCATCGCGCCAGCACCTCCACCTTCCGAGCCGCCACCGGCCCGCTCCGCCATCTGGCGCTCACGTCCGAAGGGCCAGCGGTGACGATGGACCCGAGCCACATGCTGCGCGAATGGGACCCGGCCACGGGGCAGATGCGGGCGCAGCGCCAGCTTGCTGCGCCGGCCGACACGGAACTCGCGGCTCTTTCGCCGGACGGCCGCAGGGTGGCCTTTGCCAGCAAAGGAGGAGCGGTGCAGATCGTCGCGACGTCCCTTGGTGGCTCGGCCCAGTCCCGCCCGGCGGCCTCGGGCGAACCTCTGCTCAATCTGGCTTTTTCGCCCGAGGGAAAATGGCTGAGCGGCATCGGCATCGACGGAAAAGCCCGCGTCTGGGATGCGGCCACCGGAGCGGAAGCGCAGACTTTCGCTCTCCAGCGCACGGGGGAATCTCGAGTGGTGACGCTCCTGCCAGATGGCTTGGGCCTACTTGTAGCGAACCATCCGGGGAACAGCGACCTTGCTCTTTACCGAGCCGGAGAATCCGAACCGCTGGTCCGGAAGGCCTGGGGCGGCACCATCAGCACGGTGACCTGTTCTTTCGATGGCCAGTTCGTCGTTGCCGGCGGCGTCTCGGGCCACGTCGGTGTGTGGGAGCTTCCGTCCTTCAAGGAAAGCGAGCGGATGCGACTCGTGACCGGGGCGATCACGAGCATGGCGGCGTCCCCCGACAGGCGGCAGTTTGCCGCGGGGACGGAACACGGAGAGGTGGTGGTTTTCACGGTGTCGCCGCTCCAAATCCGCGCGCTCAGGAAGGGGCATATGCGGGCCGTGCGCGCCCTCGCCTTCACCGCGAACGGGAAGGGCCTCGCGAGTGCGGATGACGGAGGGATCGTCCGGTTTTGGCAGCTCGATGCGCCAGCGGAGTCGCGGGTCCTGCGAGGCTCCGGCATTCCCAACTCCGCCACCTTTTCCCGCGATGGCCGGTGGCTGCTCGCAGGCGGCGGCCCTCCCGAAGCTGGCGTGGTCACGCTCTGGGATACCCGCTCCTGGACGTCGGTCCGCACCTTTGGCACCGCGGCTCCCCGCGGGACCTTTGCTCCCCCGGTGAACGGGCAGGAGCCGCCGCCGCCGGCGGCGGTTCATTCCGTCGTCCGGGCCATCTTTTCGCCGGATGGCGAGACCGTGGCCACGGCAGGCCGTGACGGTCGGATCAAGCTCTGGGCGCGCGAAACAGGCGCGGAACTGCGCACCCTCACTGGCCTGCTTCCGGACCCGGTCGCGTCCCTCGCGTTTTCGCCGGATGGCCGATGGCTGGCCGCCGGATTCGGCTTCCTCAATTGGTTCGACGATCGCCGGATCGGCGCGATCAAAGTCTGGGAAGCCGCCTCGGGCCGCGAAATCGCGACGCTCAAAGGACATGAACGCAGCGTCGCCTCGCTCGCCTTTTCGCCCGCTGGCGAAACCCTCGCCAGCACCAGCCACGATGGAACAGTACGCTTGTGGCGGGTGGCGGATTGGCAGGAGACCGGCCGGCTGGGAACCTCGTTTGCTTTCAAGGCGGTGGCTTTTTCGCCCGACGGGACTACGCTCGCGGCGAGCACCTCCGAAGGTCCGATCGTGTTTTGGGAAGTGGCAAGCCAGCGTGAATTGCGCCGCCTCGTGGGACATTCGGGCATGGTCTGGGATTTGGCCTTCTCACCCGACGCTCGCACGCTCGTCTCCAGTGGCCGCGACCGATCCGTGCGCCTGTGGGATGTGGGGACAGGTCGTCAGTTGAGCAAGTTGCCTGGTGAATCCGAGGCACCATGGCCGGTTGCCTTTTCGCCAGACGGTCGAACCCTGGTCACGCCCGGTGACGGTCGCGGTCCCCTCCGACTCTGGCAGGTGCCAGCATTGCGGGAATGTGGGCCCGCGCATCAACCCTAGTCCTCAAGCTGATCTCCCAATGGCAACCGCGTTTTTCCCCGGAACGTGGTCCGATCAATATGCTGCGCTGATTGCTGATCCTTTTTCTCGCGGGATTACGCATGAGCAGGTGAGATGAAGACGCCGCCCGTGAATCCGCCACCACCGCCGCCGAAACGACCTGGGACTCAACCGGCGCCACCTCCGCCTTTACCCAAACAAACCGGCATTCGCGCCGCCGCGTCGAGCCTGCTGCAAATGCGCAACCGCGGCCCGCAGCCTCCTCCACCGTTGCTGCTCAATCTGCAAGAGCTGGAGCGCTTCGAGAACCTGCTCGTTTTCGCCAAGGCGACGGTGGAGGGCTACTACGCGGGCAAGCACAAGTCGCCCTACCGCGGCTCGGCGGCGGAGTTTGCGGACTACAAGGAATACGTGCCGGGCGACGACCTCGCGCGGCTCGACTGGCGCGTTTATGGGCGCACGCGGCGGCTGTATCTGCGGCAGTTTGAGGAGGAGACGGACATGACCGTGTATCTCATGGTCGATACCAGCGGCTCGATGCGCTATGCGGCCGAAAAGCGGGCGTCGAAATTCATCGTCGCCGCGAAGATCGCCGCCGCGCTGGCCTACCTGATGATGGCGCAGAGCGACAAAGCCGCGCTCGTGCTCTTCGCGCAAAAGGTCACGCAATTCCTCGCGCCCGGCGGCACGAGGCGGCATCTGCACCAGATCGTCACCGAGCTGGAGCGGGTGCGGCCGGCGCGGACCACGGGCATCGCCGAGGCGGTGCGCGAGTGCAATGCGCTGTTCAAGAAACGCGGGCGCATCGTCATCCTCTCGGACTTTCTCGACGACACCGCCGCGCTAATGACCGCTTCCAGCCTCGGGCTTTGGTCGGGCTGCGCGACGCCGGGAAAAGAGCGGGCAGCAGTAACCCCGACGGAGGAGCGGTTGCGCCTGCTCTATCCAGAGCGGGACTCTCAAGAACCGACTGTGGGCGAGATGCGCGCGATGGAGAGGGAGTATCATGAGCGCGACCGGAAGCGATGATCCCGTTCCCCACCCGATGTCGCACCGAGCACTTGAAATGAACCCTCCTGTTAAGCAGGGCCGCTCCGCACGCTTGCCTTTGAGAGGCCGCGCGGTGGAGTCTCCCGCGATGAGTTACTTCCCTCGCCTTCTCCGATTCACGCGGGCGGTGCTCTTAAGCGCAAGTGGGTGCTGGGTGTCGGAGGTTTCTGCGGCAGAGGCAATCCGTCCGCCGGGTAATCGCCCGCAGCCTGCTTCCGTGCATGCATTGGTCGGCGGACGGGTGGTGGTGAAGCCGGGCGAGGAGCTTGAACACGGGACGATCGTGCTGCGTGACGGGCGGATCGTGGCCGTGGGGGCGGAGGTGGCGGTGCCGGCGGATGCGCGGGTGCATGACGTGGCGGGCACGACGATCTACGCCGGGTTCATCGATGCGCATGTGGTCTTTTCGAAAGGCGGCGGGGAGCGCGTCGCGGCGCTGGATGAAGGGCCGCCGGTCGATCCGTCGGAGGATCGCACGGCGGGTGCGGGGACGGGATTTGTCGGAGTGGCATCGGTCGCCGTCGGGGGAGGTGCGAAATCGCTAGTCATGCCCGAGCGGCGGATGGCGCGGGAATATGCGCCGGAGAAGAAGGCGCTGGAGGCGCTGCGCGCGGAAGGGTTCACCGCGGCGAATGTGGTGCCGGATCGTGGGGTGATCCGCGGGGTGAGCGCGCTGGTGTCGCTCGTTTCCAGCGACCCGGGCGAGGCGATGATTCGTCCCGAGACCTTCCAGCATGTGTTGCTCGATTTGCCGAAGGGGACGAAGCCGGACGAGGATTCCGAGCGGCCCGATCCATATCCGCACTCGCTCATGGGCGTGATCTCGGCGGTGCGGCAGACGTTTTTCGATGCGCAATTTCAGGCGGCGGACTTCGCGCACTTTGCCGCGCATCCGCAGGGCCGCCCGCGCCCCGCATTCGACCTTTCGCTCGATGCGCTCCAGCCCGCGGCGCGCAAGACGATGCCCGTGGTTTTCGAGTCATCGGCGATGCTCATGGTGGATCGTGCGATGCAACTTTCCCGCGAACTCGGGTTGCAGCCGATCCTGCTCGCGACGGGTCAGGAATGGCGGCGGCCGGAACTCGCGCGGGCGGCGGCCGCGCCATTCATCGTGCCGGTGGATTTTCCCGAAGCGCCGAAACTGCCCGAGGACGACGACTGGCTCGCGGTGCCCTACGAGACGCTGCGCGCGTGGGATCACGCGCCGGGCAATCCCGCGCTGCTCCGCCGCGAAGGTCTCGACATCGCGCTGACCACGCACGGCCTCGGAAAGAAGGACAAATTCCGGGCAAACGTCCGGCTCGCCATCGCGCGCGGCCTGAGCGAGGCGGACGCGATTGCCGCGCTGACCACAACACCCGCGCGCATCTGCGGGGTGGCGGATCAGCTCGGCACGATCGAGCCCGGCAAACTCGCGCATCTCACCGTGGTCGAGCGCGGGCGCTACTTCGATGAAGACGCCAGCGTGCGGGAGGTGTGGATCGATGGCCGGCAATTCCTCGCTCCGATCAAGGACGACAAAAAGAAGAAGGCGGATGCGAAGCCGGACGCCAAGACCGACGAGAAAAAGAAGGAGGAGGAAAAGCTCCGCGCGCAACTCACCGCCGCACCGGCGCAGAAGGATCGCGGCCCGTTGCTCGCGCCGAGGGCGGTCTTCATCAAGTCCGCAACGCTCTGGACGAGCGGCCCGCAGGGGCGTATCGAAAACGCGAGCCTGCTGATCGTGGACGGCAAGATCCGCGCGGTCGGAACGATCGCGGAGGTTCCGCCCGATGCGCACGTCATCGACCGGCCCGGCATCCACGTCACGCCGGGGCTCATCGACTGTCACAGCCACAGCATGATCATTGGCGGAGTGAATGAAGCCACGCTGCCTTCCACGGCGATGGTGCGCATCGGCGACGTGGTTAATTCCGAAACTGAGACGATCCACCAGCAGCTCGGCGGCGGACTCACCGTCGCGAATCTGCTGCACGGCTCGGCCAATCCCATCGGTGGCCAGAATTGTGTCATCAAGCTGCGCGACGGCGCCGCGCCCGAAGACCTGAAGCTCGCGGGCGCCCCAGGCGGTATCAAATTCGCCCTCGGTGAAAACGTGAAGCAGTCGAACTGGGGCGCCGCCTTCAAGTATCGCTTTCCGCAGACGCGCATGGGCGTGCCGGCCTTTCACACGAACCGCTTCACCGCTGCCCAGCAGTATGCCGCGGCGCTCGAGAAGCAGCGGCGCGAGGGCGGACCGCCGGTCCGGCGCGATCTGGAACTCGAAGCGATCGCGGAAATCATCCGCGGTGAGCGGCTCATTCACTGCCACAGCTATCGGCAGGATGAAGTCGTGGCTTTTCTCCGCGTCATGGAGCGCTTCGGCGTGCGCGTGGCGACGCTGCAACACATCCTCGAAGGCTACAAAGTCGCCGATGAAATCGTGAAGCACGGCGCGGGCGCTTCGGCCTTTGCGGATTGGTGGGCCTACAAATTTGAGGTCTATGACGCGATCCCGTATGCCGGCAGCATCATGCGCGAGCGCGGAGTGAATGTGTCCTTCAATTCCGATGACAGCGATCTCGCGCGGCGGATGAATCTGGAAGCGGCCAAGGCCGTGAAATACGGCGGCACCTCCGAGGAGGAGGCGCTGAAGTTTGTGACGATCAA
>JBBQCM010000052.1:0-43335 GCA_038318725.1 Chthoniobacterales bacterium | reverse complement strand
CACACCACCAGTGCACCCACAACAAGAAGTTCTGACTTCACTTCCCGGCGGAGTCCTTTAGAACAAGACCCGCCGTCTTTCACCTGCGCCAGAAGTTCTGACTTCACTTCCCGGCGGAGTCCTTTAGAACTGGCTTGACCGAAGCGGCACGAAGCGAAAGAGTTCGTGCAGTTATCGACTCCGCCGGGAAGTGAAGTCTCAACTAATTTGGGGAGCGCAAGCTCCCGTGAAGAAATTCATTGGCTCTCGGACCACTGCCTAGTCACGTCCGAAAGCCACTTCTTTTCACTCCCAAAACTCCACCTGTGCCGGCATGTGCGGATCGACGGTGCGATTGCCCTGCGCGTAATTCGGCCCGATCACCGTCACGCTCTTGCCCCACTGCTCGTCGGTGATGAACATCATCCGCACATTCCCCGCCTCCGGCACGATCGCCTTCACTCGCGCGATGTGCGTGTCCATCTGCTCGTAGCTCACGCACGGGCGCGCGTAGATCGAGAACTGGATCATCAGGTAGCCGCCATCGAGCAGGTCTTTGCGGAAACGCGACGCCGTCTTGCGCTCCATGTCAGTCAGCACCGGCAGGTCGAACATCACGAGAATCCATCCCATGCGAAACGGGCTTTTCTTTTCGATCACAACTCGGGCACCCAAAACGGTTCCACCGAGTGCGCCGCGTAACTGCGGGCCATCGAACTCGCCGTCGCATCGATCGCGTCCATCAGCTTCAGCGAATACCGCGCGTGCTGCACCCGCCGTTCGCGCAGTTCCGTGCCCACCCTCTTCGCCCACGCCTTCATGCTCACATCCGGCTCGGCCATGAACTCCGCGAGCATCCCATCCACCACCGGGCGAAACGGCTCCATGAGATCGAAAACGAGCGGCGTCGATTGGTAGCGCGTCATGTGCTTCACTCCGAGCGTCGGCATCAGCCCGTGGACGAGCAGCCCGCGGTGGCACAGCGCGCCGAGCACCGTGTAGCCGTAATTGAGCATCTGATTCGGGGCCGTGTTTTCCTTGCGGTCACGGCTCGTCGCCGTCCAGCCGATGGCGGGAAAAAACAACTGCCAGTAACGTCGCGCACAGTTCCCCTCGTCGATGTGCCCAGTCTTCAAGGCCAGTTCGAGGTGCGGACTCCGAATCTCGCGCCGCTCCAGCACCCGTTGCTGATTCAGCGTCTTGCCCCGCAGCAACCGCTGCCAGAGCCGTTCATTCAGCCGCTTCGGCTGCGACACCTGATGCAGAAAGGCCCGCTGGTCGATCACCCGCTGCAACGGAGCGGTGATCCCGCACGGCTGATATGATTCATTGCAGTGCAAAATGATCCCGTCCGTCTCCAGCACCGCCGAGACGAAATTCGATGTGAGCGTGACCCCGCGCGCCGCGATGACCACCGCGCGGATGTCCTCATGCGGCAACCTCCGCTCCGTCTTATCCTGCGCCCGGCAGACGATGAACCCCTGCTCCTTCGCGAGCGTCGCCCCGTGCTGCAAGACGTGGAGGATGTGGAAGCTCATGGCATGGCACGACCATCACCGGATTAGTCGGTCGTATTCCGAATGATGCCCGATCCACACCCACACCACCAGCTCACTCTTTCGCCGAGCCAGCGCCCGATGCTTGCGTCCGATCCGCACCGACCACAGTGTTTCGTGGCCTTCGAGTTTCTTGAAGTGCAGCGAGCCGTGTCCCGGATCGTCCTTCCACACCACATACGTCTTGTCGGCGAGTCGGCGAATCTCCGCCGGCAAACGGGCAAAATGCTGCCAGAACTGCGGGGTCGTCTTTGAGGTCACGGCCTCGAATCGCCGGGCCAATCCCGCAACGTCCCGCTGCCAATCGCCTCATCGGCCTCGCGCACCAGAAAGTCGAGTTTCCCCGCCTTCACATCCGCCTCGATCTGCCGGTCCCACGCATCCTCAAACTCAATCTCCCGCAGACGATCAAGAAATTCGTCCTTCTCGTCTTCGCTGAGGTGCTTCACGGCGTCGATGATTTCCGCAACGGTGCTCATGGGCTCAGTATAGGCATCTCTGAACGGAGCGGGCAAATGTTCAGTCCGCCCGCCGCAGACCGGCGGCGATGAGGGCTTTCAAGGAATACCGGGGAATATCTGGATGCGTTCTACCTTCCTGAGTCGTCAGCTTCACGTCGCCGCCCGCTCGAACCGTATTCAGCAAATATTTCCCGGTCGGCAGCGGCTTCTTCTCGTGCGCCACCTCGCGCTCGACGGCGATGAGGCAGCCGCTTTGGAAAAAGCCGTAGATCGTGATCGCCTCGCCATGTTCGTCCTTCAGTTTCTTCTCCACCGTCGCGCGCGACTCGAAGACATACACGGGCCGCACCTCGATCGTTTCCTTCACGACCCCTTTTTTCGTCATCGTGCGCAGCAGATAAACGATCTGCCCCCGATGATCCTTCTTCCCTTTTCGGTAAGCGCCCGTCTTGTCCTTCGACAACTCAACATATTCAGGCGGTTCGCCCGCTTTGACGGTCACCTTCATCACGCGCGGGCCAAGAGTTCCGTCTCTACGCGGAAGCCGAAGATTATCGCAAAAGTCCCGCCACGCTGATGGGTCATCGTTACCTTCTTTCAAGAAACGCTCCAACAAACCCGCAATCGTGGATTCGGCATTTTCATCGGAGCGTGATCCGCGCACCTTTTTGATTTTGTCGCGCAAGTATTCGAGGTCGAACACCGGCTTCTGTTTCTCCGTATTGTAAGCGAGATCGAATACCGGTTCGCGGTGGACGATGATCGAACATTCGTCCCGCGCCCCGTAGATGGAGTCCGCCAAACGCGGCTTTTTGAATGCCACATTACGCGCAAACACCTCATTGATCTCCTTGCGGAAAAAGGCCTGCGCGTTCTTTTGAATCGGATCAGGGAAGCGGAAGAAGTGTTCCTTGCTCGCATTGCGCGACCACTGCGGGAGAAAGTTGATCACCATCGCATCGAGCGCGTGATGGCGTTTGTCGCCGCGGTTCTTCTCCGCTTTCGCTTCCCATTCGGTCGAATCTTCGCCTGCTGGACACGGAGCGAGGATACTGTTGAGCCGATACTTCCGTCGCACCCGCGCGGTCAGTCCGCCTGAGATGACCGTCACGCGCTTCACGCCATCCTTGTCATTGCCATTGCGCCAGCCGAAGTGCAGCCCGGCGATGGTTTGTGCGAGGCGTGAAATCCACGCCGTCTCCGCCAGCGCAGTGTAGCGCTGCACGAGTTCCGCCGCGTCTTCGCGGAGGAGCAGTTGCACTTTCTTGTTCCGCAGCTCGGTCGCGCGGCTCTCGACCCGTTTCACAAAGCCATCCCAATCACCGCCCGGTCGCAGCCACTCGAAAGGCGTGCGATCTCCCTTGACCGTATTGCACTCCCGATGCGCGAGCACGTAGTTCACCATCGCATCCGGCCCGCCTTTCGTACGCGGCACGATATGCTCGATCTCGTAGTTCGCCAGTTCCGAAGCCGCGAAGGGTTGCCCGCAGTAAAGGCACGCGCAAGCCTGCGCGGCGAAGAGTTCATACTTGAGCGCGTCACCTTTCCCGACCTGCTCCCTTGCTATCGCGCGGTCTTTCTCGCGTTTCTTTTGGAAGGCATCGAGAGCGTCCTTCGCTTTTTTGCCCATAAAGTCCGTGCGCACAAACTCCAGCACGATTTCCTCCGGCACGCCGAAACGCCCATGGAGTTCGCATAACCTTGCGGCGAAAACGCCGAGCCGATGACGCACAACGGGATCATTGATGCTGCCGATGAGTTCGCCGATCGCCGCGTCGCCCTGAAGTTGGCCGTCCTCGGTGTGACGCGCTTCGAGCGCGTCGAGGCGCTGTTCAGGAATGTGGATCGCATCCCAGGTGACGTTCGCCTGCGCGAGGTCGGTGAGGAATTTGAGATTGCGTTCGAGAACGTAAGGCCGGCGTTGCGGCTCCGGCTTGCCGTTGATCTTCGCCCGCTGCGGCAGGGGTGCGGCGAGCACGTCCATGCCAAGTTCGACGAGCAACTCAGCATCGCGCGCGAGCAAACGCCGCTTGAATTCGCCCGGCTTGTCTCCGCTCAGGACTAACGCTCGAACAAGCCTCAGTGCCGATCGGCTAAAGCGGCTCCTGCCTTCGATCTTCGGAGCTTTGATGACCTCGTGATTCGTCAGCGGAAACAATTTCAGTTCCTTGATGCCCGGTTTGTTCGCCCACTCGTGTTTCGTCAGAGCGTAAGACTCTGCGACGCGTTTCGGCCAAGTCTTCATGCCGCGCGTGGTTTGTTCTTCCTCCGATAAAACCTGCGCCGCTGCTTTTCCGCGCGGCTTCACCTTGATCGGCAAAGCCAGCACATCAGCAGAAACGACCGCGAAGATTTTCCGAATCTCGTCCACCTTGAGCTTCCTGTCTTTGCCCGCACCCGCGACGAGCGTGTTCTTGAGCTTCATCAGGAATGTCACCTCCGACGCGAGCAACGAATCCGCGAAAGGCCGTTGGTTCTTCGCATCGTAGCGCACACCCACGTTGCAGACCTGATGCCCGTCGAGCAGCGCGCAGTCGCTGATGATGCGGTTGTCAAAGCGCGGCGTCTTCTGCGACGTCGCGCCCATCCAGTCGTCGGCACTGCCAGGGTGAATGCCGGAGGCGGTGCGGAAGGCGAGATACGCGGCGAAATCACTCTCCACCCCGCCGCGCGGTTCTCCCGCCGGGCCGTGAACGAGGAACGTGCCGATGTCCGTCGCGACCACCGGAAAGGTTTTCGTGCGTCCGCTCTTTTCGTCGCGCAGCGCCCAGCCGTCGCGCTTCACCCGCACGAACATCTCCGCCAGTGCGGGCAGTTGCGCTGCGGCCTGGCGGGCGAGCGTGTCGATTTCCTTTTCCACATCCTCGCGGGCAAAGCGCACGCGGCGCGTGCTCCCCGCGTGGCAGTCGATCCGCTCCACGAGCACGTCCGGCGCGGCGGGATTCCACAGCTTCATCTTCGCCGCGTCGAAGTAGCACGGGAAATGAAAGCACTCCTCCAGCCCGCGCTTGAAGGCCGGCCAGGCCTCGACCGCCGCTTTATAGATCGGGTCTTTCTTCGCGAGTTCCTTGTCCATCTCCTCCTCGGTCTTGCCGCTGCGCTTCTCCTCGCGCGCCG
Source organism: Chthoniobacterales bacterium (assembly GCA_038318725.1). Lineage (GTDB taxonomy): Bacteria > Verrucomicrobiota > Verrucomicrobiia > Chthoniobacterales > Chthoniobacteraceae > Chthoniobacter. The sequence continues at coordinate 38,222 of JBBQCM010000052.1, read as the reverse complement.
CCCACGGCACGCGGCCATAGCCGCGCTTTTGAATCGCCGAATGGAGCGCCTTGTAGATTTGCCACGGCTCCAACTTTTCGCCGCGCAGAAGTTTGATGCGGAGCAGCGCGGAGTTGTAGCAAGCCACGTCACCTTTTTTTGGAAACTCCCGCTCCAGCTTTTCCTTGCGCTCCGTTTCCTGCTCCGGCGTTTCCGCGACCGGCTGCCATTTCCCCTCGCGCTTTTCCACGCGACGACCGACCAGCGGCGCAAGACCCGCCGCGCACCACACCGCATCGAGCCACGCCTCGCGAGCCTTATGCGCTTCGCGCGTTCGCATCATCCGACGATGCGACGCGGCGGTGCGCGTTTCCGCAAAATCTTCCGGCAACAGTAGCGATTCCTTGTGCGGGAAGGTGTGGTTGAGCGGATCGTTTGCTTTGTCGGTGACGTAGCGCACGGCTTCGCCGATGGAGGCTTTGCCGAGGTCGAAGGACCAGATGGTGTTCATGAGGCGGCGGGGGTTCTATCGGTTGCTGGCGAGAGGAATTCCAACCGGGACGACCGGCACATTTCCGGAAGCAGCGTGGGCCGAAGTTCACCGCGTTTGCAAGGCTTCATCCGGGCGGAATTCATGGCTTCGGCACGCCTCGCACCTGAACGGGCCAAAATCCCAACTCTCGGCGAACCGGCGCTCTCCACGAGCTGGGACTTGCGGTCCACCTTTTATGAGCCTGCCGGAAAAAAATGCAGCGCGCTGCTGAAGTGAACCCGTTGGGTTCACTTTAAGGCACGCTTTCGGTTACTTCGCTTCGCGGCGCAGCCACTCGGCGAGCATCCCGATCTGCCGGGCGTCGAGTTCGCCCTTCTCGCCAAAGGCCTGCATGCGGTCGTTGCGGCGGCCGTAGAATTTTTTGTCCGCGGGATTGTGGATGATGCCCGCGGTCCACTCGCGCGAGGCCCAGCCGGTGAGGTCTGCGCCTTTGCCGCCGCCTTCGCCGCGGAACTCGTGGCAGTCCGCGCAGTTCAGCCCGGACTCGCCGAAATCCTTGCGGCCCTGCTCAATCGCCGCGGCGTCGCGGGCGTCGGCTTCACGCTGCGCGGGCAGCGCGGCCTCGGCGCTCACCGCCAGGATCACGCGGTCGAGCATCGCCTTCTGCTCGGGAGTGAATTTCGGGATGTCATCGAGCACGTAATCGACCATCGAGCTGCGCTTCCGATCCGCCGGCGGATGGACGAAGGCGGTGCCGCCCCAGATGCGCTCCGTGACGATCTGCTGCGGATCGAGAAACGCGCGCAGCCACTCGCGGCTGCCCCAGCCCGCGAGGTCGGCGCCGGTCTGCCGGTCGCCGAGCGGCGCGCCGAGACCGTCGTGGCCGTCGTAGCTGTGGCAGCTCGCGCATTTTGCCGCGAAAAGTTTCGGCGCCTGCGTGAGCACATCGTCGCGGAGCAGGGCGAGCGCGCCTTCCGGCGGCACGCCGTGGAGCGTCGCGAGCACCTTCACCCGAACCGCATCGCGATGCGCCTGGGCCACGGCGGCGTGAAACTGCGGCGCAAACTTCGGGTGGCGGAGGTCGTGCCAGTAGGCCATCGCGGTGAATGCGGCGAACAAGCCCAGCCCGACCCACAGCAGGCCGAGATTGAAGACGTGCCCCACTTTCCACCGGCCGAGCAGCGGCATGAGCAAAAGGAACGCGGCGATGGCCCCCGGAATGACGATCACGCACCACAGCAGGCCGCCGCCGGGCAGATGCTGCTGAAACCAGTCCTGGAATTTCAGGAGCTGAAAGAGCGCCATGAAATACCAGTCGGGTCGCGCCGCGGAATAAGCCTCCGCGGGATTTGCCGGGCCGGTCAGCTCCGCGCCATGCCGCCACCAGACGAGCCCGAGCACCGCGCCCATGACCGCGGCGCAGGCCACGCCGTCCTTGAGCACCTGATCCGGCCAAAACTTCGCGTCCGGCCCGCGATGTGGCTTTTTGTCGGTGATGCCGTGCCGGCGAAACAGCGCGACGTGCGCCCAAATCAGCGCGACAAGCAGCGCCGGGAGCACGCCCGCGTGGAGCGCAAAAAAGCGCGTGAGCGTGTGATGCCCGTAATCCGCGCCGCCGATGACGAGCTTTTGCAAACCCGCCCCGATCCACGGCACGCTCGCGAGCAGATTGGTCGCGACCTTCGTCGCCCAGTAACCCTTTTGATCCCACGGCAGCAGGTAGCCCGTGAGCGAAAGCGCCAGCGTGAGCCCGAGCAGCCCGAGACCGAACCAGAAGTTCACTTCGCGCGGCGCGCGATACGCGCCGTCGATCACCACCTGCATGAGATGCAGCACGAGCAGCGGCACCATGAGCTGCGCCATCCAGTGATGGATGCCACGCAAAATCCAGCCGCCCGGCACCTGTGTCTCGAGATAGAAAATGCTCTCCCATGCCGACTGTGCGCTCGCGCTGTAGCCGAACCATAGGGCGATGCCGGTGATGAACTGCACCACGATCGCGAAGGTCAGCGTGCTGCCCCAGATGTAGCGCCAGCGCGACCCGCCGGGGATGTGCTCGTAGAGAGCCTCGTGTGTCAGCTTGCGGTAACCCGTGCGGTGATCCAGCCAGTCGAACAGCGCCTTCATCACGAGAGCGAAACCTTCTCCGCGAGGCCCGCCTTGAAGTTTTCAAAATACACCCACACCTCGCCACCCTCGCGAATCTCGACGGGCAACGTATCCAGCCCGCGCCGGCTCGGGCTCTGCCCTCGCACCGCGCCATTCTCCGCGAATTCGCTGTCGTGGCACGGGCAGTAAAAAGCCGCGCGCTCCTTGCGAAACTCGACCGCGCAACCGAGATGCGGGCACGAGGCGTTGAAGGCCACGACGTCATTTTCGCCAGTGCGCCGGAGGAAAATGGAACCGATCGCGTTCGCCGGGAATTTCGTCCACGCATCGCGCCGCTCGGTAATGACCTGGAAAAACCGCGGTGGCCCGTTGAGCGGCAGCGCCCCGAGCACAGTGATCTTAACCGGCAGCGGCGCACCCCTGGATTGCAAAGGTCGCGCGAGCACCACCACCACGGCGCCCACCGGCGCAGCCAGCGCACACGCCCCAAGCGCGACGCACGCCGCAGCCTTGAGAAAGTCCCGCCGCGGCGTGGCCTCGGCCGGCGGCGGGATCGGTTCGGAGGAAGACATGGGCGGGAAATTACGAGACGCAAAATCCGCAGGCGAGTTTCTTCGCGCGCAGAATCGCGCCGAAGGTTGTGCGGCGTTTTTCGGTCACGGCGGCGTCGAACTGACCGGCACGACGCGGAATCTCAACGGGCCTAGATAGCCGGAAAAATTGTTCCAAAGATCGGTGCCGAACGTCCACTGCGTTAGGCCCGACTCCACCACCCGCATCGGACGCCAATTCCCGTCACCCTCCCCACGAGAAACCTCCACGACGTAGGCTCCCGTCCAGCCGGCTGGAGTCGACCATTTCACGTCGTGTTCAAAACCTCTACACATCTCCCAAGTCACCCCGCCGTGAAGTTCGATGTCAATTGCGCCTCCATCGACCGAAGCAGGGATCGGCAGCATCCGCCAGCCGGGAAAACAGAGACGGAACCGATCAATATTTTGATTGTCCACGGCGTTTCCAAAATCCAAATACCCCGCTCCCAAGACACTTTCGGCGAAGATGTCGAATTCCAACTCTCCATGCTGATTTACCATCATCAGCAAAGGCCCATTCGTCGGCGGCCCGGATCCATCTTTCGTTAGCAACACCGGAAAAGCTGCCGATACCACGGCCTTGAATCCCCGCGGCCATCGTATGTTTTGTCTCCCAATGCTCACCACCCAGCGCATGGGCAGCCTCTAGCCACAATAGGCAATCGTGGGATTAGTGGAGTGGAAAATGCAGGATACACGAATGGGCCAACAGCTCACCGCGCTATTCGGATCAGTGCCGCAAAACAACTCCGCCCCGTCGCAAACCAAGTCCCCATCCCTATCACCGGAAAGCAAGTTAGCCATGAAAACCAAATACCAACTCCAAAGGCGCCGTTCTTTGTCCAAACCGATGACGCTAATCACGTTGGCGGGCTTCCGCGCCACCATCCACCCCAGCCCCGCGAAGACCACCGCCATGAGCAGCAGCATCCCCAGCAGCGCCAGCGTGAAGCGGCGGAGGAAAGGTCGGTGCGGCGCACTCATGGGGACGGCGGGAGGCTAGCGCGACGGACAGCCGCGCCCAGAGCTTTCGAGGGGCGACTCCGTTTGAAAAACGCGCCGTCATTCTGAGCAGAGTTTCGGGAGGCTTGGCGACCGGAACGGAGCGAAGCCTCCTAAGGCCGCGGCTAGCGAATGACGGGGTGAGCGGGTTTTACGCAGCGGGCGTGTAGCCCATGACGATGTCGAAGCGGGCGGCGAGTTCACCGGCCCTGGCGTCTTTCAGCGGCGCAAAATCGACGATCACGGATTCGCGCTGCTGGTCATCGCGGATGCCGCGGAGGACACCGTCCTTTTCGTTGGCGGGCTCGCCTTTGATGTAGCACTGCGTCGTCCACTTTTCGCGGCCCTTCATTTTCACGGCGTAGTGGATGTGGGGGCAGCGGCCGGGGTACGAGACGGGTTTGATCGTGCGGAAAAGATATTCGCCGCTGCTGCCGGTGACGAAGCGGCCGAAGCCTTGGAAGTTCGGGTCACGCTTTTCGCCGTTGCCGCTGCGGCTGTGAAGATACGCGCCGTTTTTGTCGCACTGCCAGATTTCCACCACGGCGTTGCGGATGGGCTCGCCGCCGGAGTCGAGGATGCGTCCGCTAACGTAAGTGATCTCGCCGACTGCGGGAGTGAGGCCGTCGTTGACGATGATGAGATCGTTGTCGGTGTCGAGCGGGAGATGGTCGGGGTAAAAAGGCCCCTCGGTCTGTTTTGGTGTGCGGAGGAGTTCCTCGGCGAAAGCGCCGGGCGTGGCGAAGAGGGCGAGCGCGAGGCCGCCGCGAGCGAGGAAGCGGCGGCGGTCGAAGGCGGAAGACAGGAGGATCGGGGAGCTTTTCATAGATGGAATGCTTTGTCTAAAACGGCGGGAAGGCGAGGAAGTTTCGGTGGATGTGGGAGGTGGTGAGACAATCGCGAAGCGGTCGAAAACTGCCGTGAGTCTGAATGGAGCCTTTGGAGGCTTGGCGACAAGGGCGGAGGGAAGAATCGCTGACTGAAAAAAAGTAGCTTGGGCTTTAGCCCAAAGTGGGCGGGCGTTAGGGGCTAAAGCCCAAGCTACTTTCTCCCACCATCTCCGCCCGCGTTTCATTCAGCGATCCTGAGTTTCGCACCCGCCTTCGCCCGCGGCGCAACTCCGTTCAGGATGACGGCAGGCTTTTTGGTGGCGCGCAGCGCGCGAGCAGGGCGAGGATCGCCTTTTGCGCGTGGAGGCGGTTTTCCGCTTGGGTGAAGATCGTGTCGGCGTGGGCTTCGAGAACTTCCTCGGTGATCTCCTTACCGCGATAGGCGGGCAGGCAATGCATGACGAGCGCACCCGGTTTGGCCTTCGATACGAGCATGGCGTCGATCTGATAGCGGGCGAATTGAGCGGCACGAAAGGCGGCTTCGTCCTCCTTGCCCATGCTGACCCACACATCGGTGTAGAGCACATCCGCACCAGCGGCGGCGGCATCGATGTCCTCGGTGATGATGAGACGCGCGCCGCTTTCCGTTTCATACACAGCCGGCGCGTCGCCGACGGCAGGGCCAGACTGTTTCACGATGGGAAAGGCTCGGGCGACGATCTCCGGCGCGGGCTGGAAGGCGCGCGGTGCGGCGATGCGCAGTTCGAACTCGAGCTTGGATGCAGCCCACAGCCATGAAACCGGCATGTTGCACGCGCCGTCGCCGACGAAGGTGATAACCTTTCCGGCATAGCCGCCGAGCCCTTCCTCGATGGTCTGCAAGTCGGCCATGATCTGGCAGGGGTGCTCCCCATCAGTCAGCGCATTGATCGTGGGAACGCCGGAGTATTGCGCGAATTGCTCCACGTCGCTCTGCGCAAATGTGCGGATGACGGCACCGTGAATCATGCGACCGAGGACGCGGGCGGTGTCCTTGATCGGCTCGCCGCGGCCGAGTTGGATCTCGCTGGCGTTGAGAAAAAGGACGTCCCCGCCGAGCTCGCGGATGCCGACCTCGAAGGAGACGCGGGTCCGCGTGGAACTCTTGGAAAACAACAGCGCCCAGCACTGGTGGCGCAGCGGATGCGTGGCGTGGCGGCCGCGGGTGGTCTTCATCTCGGCGGCGAGAGCGAGGATCGCGTGGAGTTCGGCGACGGTCGCCAACTCGATGGAGAGGAAGTTTTTCATGGGCGGAATGGTCAGGCGGAGAACGGTGCGAGCACACCGCCAAGAATCTCCACAGCTTTCTCGATCTCCGCACGGGAGACATTGAGCGGCGGCAGCCAGCGGATGGCATGCGTGCCGCTGGGCACGGTGAGCAGACCGGCGGCGTGGAGCGCCTCGACGATGAAAAGCGACGGCGCTTTGCCGCCCGGCAGCGCCGGGACGCGGGCCGCAAAATTGGGCACCAACTCGAAGGCGAGCATCAGACCCACACCGCGCGCCTCCACGATGAGCGGTGAAGCCAGGGCCCGCAACTGCACGAGCGCGTGCGCGCCGGTGGTGCGCGCATTTTCCAACATCCCCTCCTCCTCAATCACGGCGAGCACCTCATTCGCGCCCGCGCTGACGAGCGGCGTGCCGCCGAAAGTGGTACCGTGCGAGCCTGGTCCGAGCAGGTCGCAGAGCGGGATGGTCCCGCCGGTCTTGAGCGTGACCGTGCGGGCACTAACCCAGATCGCGCCGAGCGGGAAGCCTCCGGCGATGCCTTTCGCCCAGCTTACGGCGTCGGGCATCACGCTGGCGTCGCCGAGGAGCGTCTTCCAGCCGCACCAGTCGCCGGTGCGTCCCAGGCCGCACTGCACTTCGTCAAACATCAGCAGCAGGCCGTGGCGGTCGCAGAGATCGCGCGCCAGTTTTAAAAACGCCGCGCTCGCCGGATGCACGCCGCGCTCACCCTGGATCGGCTCCAGGAGCACCGCGACCACGCCGGGCTCCTGCACCGCAGCGAGGAGCGCGGGGCCGTCGTTGAAGGGCACATGCTGAAAGCCCGCCACGGCCGGCTCGAAACCTTTTTTCACTTTGTCCTGCCCGGTCGCAGCAATGCCCGCGAGGGTGCGTCCGTGAAAGGAGCCATCCATCGTGATGATCCCATGGCGAGACGCATCGGTCGCGATCATCTCACCCACGCTATGTTTCGGCGGAGGTGGCTGGCCTTCGTTGCCAAACTTCCGGGCGAGTTTGTAGAGCGCCTCATTCGCCTCGGCCCCGCTGTTGCAGAAAAAGACTTTGCCCGGCGCGCCCACCAGCCGCACCAGCCGCTCTGCGAGCACCGCCTGCGGACGCGTGTAGTAGAGGTTCGAGGTGTGGACGAGCGTGCCGATCTGCTCGCGCATGGCGGCGAGCACGCGCGGATGGCAGTGCCCGATGGACGTGACGGCGATGCCCGCGCCAAAATCCAGGTAGCGTTTTCCGTCCTCGTCCCACACCTCGCTCCCCAGTCCGCGCGCGAGTCGCAGGTCAAAGCGGCCGTAGGTCGGGATGACATAGCGGTCATAGAGTTCGCGGGTTGTCGGAGCGCTCATAGGCTGGCGGAAAAGGCGGCGACATTACGTGCGCCGGATGGGATTGCACCGACAAAATGCGCCGCCCGCCGACTGCTCGGGGACTTGTCGCGTGACTTCGCTGCGCGACGTTGTATCCACTCACCTCCCACATTTTCGATGAGAGAATTCCTCAACACCTATGGTCTCTGGGCCGCTTTCCTGCTTGCGCTGATTGAGAACGATGTCGCCTTCATCGCCATCGGCGTCGTCTTGAACCTTGGGGACGGCAACCCCATCACCCCCGACCTGAATCTCCTCACCGTCGTGCCAGCCGCGATCATCGGCGCCCTCATTCACGATTCCGCATGGTTTGCGGTCGGCCACATGAATTCCGCGGTGATCAAATCGAGTCGCGTCTATCGGCGCATCGGCCCGATGGTCGAGCGACTGGCGGAGCGCTTTGGCCCTTGGGAAATCTTCATCGCGCGCTTCATCTACGGCACGCGCAATCCCTCATCGGTTTTCTGGGGCATTCAGAAATTGCCCTATGCGGAGTTCGCCGGATTGGAACTGCTCTCGCTCACGGTCTGGGGCAGCCTGCTGGTGACGGTGGGTTTTCACTCCACCGGCTGGGCGCTGAAGCTCATCGGCAAAGTCGAGCGCAAGAATCACCCGCAACTCCTTCTCACGGCCATCGTCGTGGCTTTCGTGGTGGTGGCGCTGCTGCGTTTTTTCAATCGACGCGGCATCGTGAAGATTCAGAAAAAAGCCGCGGAGCGCGAACATGCGGCGGAGGTCGCCGAAGAGCGTTCGTCATCCACGACGGACAGCGAAATTCGCTAGAAACTCTCCGCCAGTTCCACAAGGGTCCGCACGCCGAAGCCGGTCGCGCCCCGCGCAAGATCAGCACAATCCTTTTCGCGGTGCGACATGTAGGCGATGTCGAGATGCACCCACGGGGTGTCTTCGGCGAAGGTCTTCAAAAACGCTGCGCCGGTGCAGGCTCCGCCGAGGCGTCCGCCGCTGTTCTTGATCAAGGCCACTTCGCTCTTGATCTGCTCCTCAAACTCGGAAAACAGCGGCATCGGCCAAAGCCGCTCACCGGCCGCTTCCGCTGCCGCCAAGACGCGCTTTCCAAAGGCTTCGTCGTTGGTCCAAAAGCCGGCCGCGTAATCGCCAAGCGCCACACCGCACGCGCCGGTCAGCGTTGCCAGGTCGATGATCGCCGCGGCTTGGCAGTCCAGCCGCGCGTAGGCGATCGCATCGGCCAGAACCACGCGGCCCTCGGCGTCAGTATTGATGATCTCCACATGTTTGCCGTCGTAGGTCGTGATGATGTCGCCGGGCCGGTAGGCACCGCCACTCGGCATATTCTCGGCGCTCGCGATGATCCCGACGACGTTGCGCTTCACCTTCAGTTCCGCGATCGCCGCCATCGCGCCGAGCACGGCCATGCCCCCGCACTTGTCGAAAATCATCTCCTCCATGTTCGCCGCCGGTTTGATGGAAATGCCGCCGGTGTCGAACGTGATCGCTTTGCCGACCAGAGCGAGCGGGGCTTGGGCCTTCGGCCCGCCACGGTGTTCGATGACGATCATCCGCGGCCCGCGCTCGCTCCCCTGCCCGACTGCGATTAGTCCGCCGAATTTTCCGGCGCGCAATTTTTTCTCGTCGAAAACGGTGACCTTCAATTTGAAGTCACGTCCGAGGGTCACTGCGCGGGCGGCCAGCGTTTGAGGGTAGAGCAGATTAGCCGGCTGGTTGGCGACATCGCGCGCGAAGTTCGCCGCCTCACCCACCATTTCGCCACGCCGTCCCGCAGCTTTGGCCGTCGCCAGATCTTCCGCGAGCACCTGGATTCGCACGCTTCCCAGCGCGGTGGCTTTCTTCGCCTTGAAACGCTCGAAGCGATAATCCGCCAGCACCATTCCCTCAACCACGGGCCCGGCAAACTGCGGCCAGTCTTCGAGCTGCACGACCGCGCGCGGCCGGCCAATTCTTTTCAGAAACATCGCACCCGCACCCGCCGCCGAGCGCAAAGTCTGCGCGTTGATTTTCGCCCGCTCGCCGAGCCCCACGTAGAGCACGCCATCGGTCCGCGAGTAGAGCAGGGCGTTTGCCTTGCCCGAAAACTCCTCCTCCGAGACGGGCGGTTTCAGCTTCGCGCACTGGTCGCGCGGCACGAAGCACACTACCGCCCAATTCTTTATGGGAGCAGCTTCCGAGGCGAAGACGATTTTCACAACTGCACGACTTGCGCCGATTTGATGTCGCCCTCGCCGGTCAATTCCCGGAGCAGCGCCTCGCCCGGAGCGGAATCGAGGTTCAGGACTGTGAGCGCACTGCCCCCGGCTTCATTCCGGCTAAGCGACATGCTGGCGATGTTCACGCCATGTTTGCCCATCAGCGTGCCCACATGGCCGACGATGCCGGGCCGGTCGCGATTCTCGAGGATGAAGACCACACCCTCCGGCCTCGCTTCCACATGCTTGCCGTTGATCTTCACGATGCGCGGCGTGTGGCCGAAGAACGTCCCCGCGACCGACACCCAGCCGCTTTCGCCCGTGGCCGTGAGTTCGATGAGTTCCGCAAAATCGCCGATGCTGCTTTCGCGCGACTCGGTGACTTTCAGGCCAATGGTTTCCGCGAACGCCGGCGCGTTGACAACATTCACGTCGCCACCACCCGCCGCACGCAGGAAGCCGGTGAGCACGGCGCGCGTGACCGGCGTGGTGTCCACTTCGTTGATCTTGCCGCTGAAATTGATGTTCAGGCTGTCGCAGCGCTTGGCCGCGATCTGCGAGAGGAAAAGGCCGAGCTTTTCCCCAAGCGCCAGATGCGGACCGACGGCGGCGAGGGTCTTGGCGTCGATGCTCGGCATGTTCACCGCGTTGCGAATTTCGCCTTGCAGCAGCACGGCGCGGATCTGCTCCGCGACCTCGATGCCCACGCCTTCCTGCGCCTCCGCCGTCGATGCGCCGAGGTGCGGGGTGAGAATGAGATTCGGCAGCCCGCGCAGTGGTGAATCCGCCGGCAGCGGCTCAGTTTCAAACACGTCCAGGGCCGCCGCCGCGACCTGCTTCGACTTGAGCGCCTCCACGAGCGCCGCCTCGTCGATCAGCCCGCCGCGTGCGCAGTTGACGATGCGCACGCCTTTCTTCGTCTTCGCGAGGCGCTCGGCGTTGAGCATGTATTTCGTCTCCGCGGTAAGCGGCATGTGCATGGTGATGAAGTCAGCCTCGGGAATGATCGCGTCGAGCGTCTCGATTAACTCCACCTGCAGGGACCGCGCGCGGCTCGCCGAGAGATACGGATCGTAAGCCAGCACGCGCATGCCGAAAGCGATGGCCCGCCGCGCGATCTCGGTGCCGATGCGGCCCATGCCGAGGATGGCGAGCGTCTTGTTGTAAAGCTCCACGCCCACAAAGGTCTTGCGATCCCATTTGCCGCTCCTCACCGAAGCGTCGGCCTGCGGGATGTTCCGCGCGGTCGAGACCATCAGCGAAAAAGCATGCTCGGCAGTCGAGATGGTGTTCCCGCCCGGCGTGTTCATGACGATGATGCCGCGCTTCGTCGCCGCATCCACATCCACATTATCGACCCCCACGCCCGCGCGTCCGATGACCTTCAGTTTGGTCGCGGCTTCGATGACCTTGGCCGTCGCCTTCGTCTCACTGCGGACGACCAGCCCGTGAAATTCGCCGATAATGGCGAGCAGTTCGTCCGGCTTGAGACCGAGCTTCACCGTCACGTCAAGGAGGCCGCCGTTGCTGAGTTCATCAATACCTCGCTGGGCGATGGGATCGGCGACAAGGACTTTGGGTTTGGTCATGGCTTTGGAAAAAAGAGCCGCGATTCTCGGCGGCGAAAGGCAAAGCGCAATGGAAAACCTCGGTCGCGCCCTGCCAGCGACGCGCTAAACAAGGACGGCCTGCCAGCGGGCCAGTTGGGCGGAAACGTTCTCCGGGCTCGGGGCACCGATCGCACGGCGGGCGGCCATGCTTTTCTCGACGGTGAGCATCTCAAAAACGTCGGCAGTGAAGGCGGGCGAGAGGGCCTGGTAGTCGCCGAGGGTGAGTTGCGGAAGTTCGCACTGCTTTTGGCCGCAGAGAGCGACGGCCTTGCCGATGACTTCGTGGGCCTGGCGGAAGGGAACGCCATGGTTCACGAGGTAATCGGCGAGGTCGGTGGCGAGAAGCATGGGGTCGGTGACGGCAGCCGCGCAGGCGGCGGCGTTGGCGCTGATACCGTCGAGCATCGCGGCGAAGACAGTGAGCGCGGCTTTGACCGTATCGACGGAATCGAAGACCGGCTCTTTGTCCTCCTGCATGTCGCGGTTGTAGGTCATGGGCAGCCCTTTCAGCGTGGTGAGGAGGGAGACGAGGTTGCCGATGACGCGGCCCGTTTTTCCACGGGTCAGTTCAGCGACGTCGGGGTTTTTCTTCTGCGGCATGAGTGAGCTGCCCGTGGTGAAGGCGTCGCTGATGGTAATGAATTTGAACTCGCTCGACGCCCAGAGGATCACGTCCTCGCTGAGCCGGGAGAGATGCACGGCGGCGAGCGCGAGCGCGGCGAGCAGTTCAACGGCAAAGTCGCGGTCGCTCACCGCGTCCATGGAGTTTTGCGTGACGGCGGGAAAGCCGAGTTCGCGGGCGACCAACTCGCGGTCGAGCAGGATGGTGGAGCCGGCGAGAGCTCCGGAGCCCAGCGGCATCACATTGATACGTTTGCGCGCATCGAGCACGCGGTCACGGTCGCGGTCGAACATCTCGACATAGGCGAGCAGGTGGTGCGCGAAATAGACGGGCTGCGCGCGCTGGAGATGCGTGTAGCCAGGGATGATGACATCCGCATGCCGCGCGCCGAGATCGACGAGCGCGCGCTGCATTTCGCGAAGCGCGGCGGCGAGAGAGTCGGCCTCGTCGCGGAGGTAAAGCCGGAGGTCGAGCGCGATCTGGTCGTTGCGGCTCCGCGCAGTATGCAGCTTCGCGCCGGCATCGCCGATGCGTCGTGTAAGCTCGCCTTCGATGTTCATGTGGATGTCTTCCAGCTCCGTCTTGAACTGGAACTTCCCCGCCTCGATCTCCGCGCCGATTTCACTCAGGCCCGCGACAATTCTCGCGCGCTCGTCTTCGCTAATCAGGCCGGCCCTTTCCAAAGCTGCGGAATGCGCGATCGAGCCCGCGATGTCCTGCCGCCACAAGCGCCAGTCGAAGCTGATCGACTCGCTGTAGCGCTGTAAAAGTGCGGAGGTTTCTTGTTGGAAGCGGCCTTTCCACATGGTGGGGAATTTAAGGATTGGAGAATTTGAGAAGTGACTGCGGCCACACGCGAACGCCGCAGCACGGTGTCTAAACGCTATATCCGAAAGGCTAAATTCTAATTTCCTTTGCGGTTCGCGCAGGCCCCGTGCCTTCGCAGTTCGTCGCAGTTCGCCTCGATGCGCAGGCTTTTCGAGGCGGGAGAAAAACCGAGCCTCTTGGTAATGCAGTCTTCGAGCAGTTCAATGTGCTGATCTTCAAACTCGACGATCTTGTTGCAGTCCACGCAGATCAGGTGGTTGTGGTGCGGGTGCTCGTTGTAGTTCGGGTCATAAAATTTGTGGTCTTTGCCGAAGTCCATTTCCTTGAGCACGCCGCATTCGACGAGCAGCGGGAGCGTACGATAGACAGTCGCGCGGGAGACAGCCGGCTCGATCTTCCGCGCCATGGCGAGCAGATCCTCCGCGGTGTAGTGCTCGGTGGTGCTGAAGGCGGCGACCATGATGGCATCCCGCTGCACCGTCCGGCGCAGGCCCTTTTCGGTGATGAACGCATTGAACCTGTCTTGAACGCCAGCCTGCATGTCCGGGATGATAGAAGCCGGCAGCGGGAGCGTCAAACCCCGTCAGCCGCGCGGCGGTGGCGGCGCGGTTTTGAGCAGGATGGCCACGGCCTCGCCGAACTCGCCGCGTCGGGCGAGGATGTGCGCAGCCTTTTGCGCGAACCACCACGGGGCGTCCTCGCGCGCGGCGACAATGAGGATGAGCCGCTCGCTCGCGCCGCGCTCGCCGTCGCGGGCGAGGACGGCGGCGAGTTCCTGCGCATTGACGAGATTCGCCGGGGCGATGCGCCATTTCGTTTCCAACGGCTCGCGCGCAAGCGCAGCGGGGAGCCGGGGAAAATCCTGCTCCGGGGTGGAAGCGGCGAGTATTTGCCACGCCGCCTCCCCATCGCCCCACGCGAGGAGCAGCCGGGCCCATTCCCGATGATCGCGAGCCTGCCAGGTGGCGCGGCGGTGCATCCATTCGCCAAACTCAGCGCGCGTGCCCCAGCGTCCGGCGGCTTGGTAAAAGGCGGCGACTTCACCCGGATCGAGATCCGCCGTGAGCGCGCGCGCTTTCCACCAGAGCGCGTAGGAGGCGCGAGCCTGGTCTTCCGGAACCATCTGGGCGTAGCTCAGCAACAGCCGCGGATTCGCCTCGGCGTAGCGGCCCCACGAGGCGCGGGCCAGCGGCGTGGTGGCGGTTTCGCGCATGGCCAGGCGAAAGACTTCCTCGCGGTGGAAGGAGCCGCGCTCGACAGCCTGCCGCCAGTAGCCCAGCGCGAGTCCCGGTGAGAGGTCCGCCACCGCGCGGGCCTGCGCGGCCGGCAGCGCCCACGAGCCGGGGAGCAGTTCCGCAGCGATCTTGAAATGCCGCTGCCACCGGGACGGCGCACTGCGGCCGAGGACGGCGAGTTCGCGCATGCCAAGCGCCTGGTTGAGATCGGTGCTGAGGGGAAAATGGCGCCCCATCGACTCAAGCTGGGCGAGCGTCACATCGCCTGACGAGACTTGGCGGGCGAGCACGCGATTGAGCGCGAGCGGCGACCAGGCCGGCGCATCGAAGAAGAACGGCAGCGTCCAAAAAACCACGGCCGCCAGCGGGACCATCGCCGTCTTTCTCGAGGCAAAGATCCGCTCGCGATCAAGGCGCATCGGACAGGCCAGGGCGAGCGCGGCCAGAGCAAAGCCGGCGGTTCCCCAGCGATGTGCGGGGACATCGAAGACCGCGTGGCCGAGCAGCGCGGCGACGGCGGCAAAACCCGCCGCGCGGAAAAAGAAACTGCGCCCGCGAAAGGCCTCCCGCAGATGACCGGTGGCGAAAATCGCCAGCGCGACCGCCGCCAGTCCGACCGGGATGAGGCCGAGTTCGACGAGCCATTGCCGCCAACTGCTTTCCGGATGGAGGACGACGCCATTCTCGAGCTCGAACGTCTGGTAAAAGGGAAAGATCTGCTGGAAGGAATTGAGGCCGTGGCCGAGCAGCGGAGCGTCGAGCCACATGGGGAAAACGTCGTGCCAGATTTTGAGCCGCATGGCATTCGAGTCGGCACCGGCCTGCTCGAAGAAACGGGTCAGCACGGGGCCGCCAAAGACCAAGGCAAAAACCCCAAAGGCCAAAGCCGCGACGACGGTCACCGCCAGCGCCCGGCGGTTGCGCAGGCGGAATTGGACGAGCGCGAGATAAGCGACGAGGCCGAGGCCGAAAGCGACGAGGCCGCCGCGCGATTCCGTGGTCAGCAGTGCAAGGAGCACGAGCAGAAGCAGGAGCAGGCCGCCAATCGCCGTTGGCCATTTTTTTCGCACCCCGGCCCACGTCACGCAGCCGCAGCCCAGCACCGCTCCCATCGCCAGAAAATCCCCCGTGTGATTGCGGTTTGGGAACGGGCCAAAGCCCCGCCAGCCCGGCGTGAAGCGCAGTCCGTAGATCGCCTGCGTGTCCCAGCCGCGCGTGGCAAAGGAGACCGCCGCGACGAGCGCCGCCGAAGCGAAAAGACTCCATGCAAGGAAAGGCCGGTTCTCGCGATCGGCGGCCAGGCGCCGCACCCACAGAAACCAGATTCCCCCCACCGCCGCAACCAGCCAGCCATCCAGGGCGCGCGCCGGCTCCGGGTGGTGCGTGGGCGGCAGCTCGATGCCGAAATCCCGCGTCACCGCAGTGCGCCACGCAGTCGCCCCGAACCATTCGGCGGGGGCCAGTTCTTTGACCGTCAGGAGGGCGAGGATGACGATGGCGAGCCGGTTGCCCCACTTGCTGAGCGGAACGATGGCCGGCGGGAGCAGGAGCACGCCGACCGTCAGCAGCGCCACGAGCGCAACCTGCACCAGCCGATCGACAGCCCCGAAAAGTAGCGGTCCGGCGGCGACGATCACCGCGAAAACCCCGAGCGCCGCGCGCGGGGCCACCGGAATCGAAGGCGCAGGGCCGCGCGGGCGGTGTCGGGCCGGGGGGTTCATCGCGGCCATTTTTCCTTGGCCTGGGCGTAAACCGGCCGGAAACATTCCGCGAGGCGCTGCCACTCGACGAGGGAGCCGTTTGCCCGCGGCGCATGCAGCGTCCACGGGCCGCTGCCGTTGTAGCGCACCTTGATGGTGATCTCGTTTTCCACCTCGCCGGGATCGGTAAATCCCACGCGCCGGATGGTGTGTTCGAAGATCGCCCAGAATTCCTGGGCGCTGGCGCAGCGCTCGACTTCCAGCTCCAGCACCAGTGCCTGAGCCAGCGCGTACTGCACCACGCGGCGCCGCCCGAGCAGCCGGTCGATCTTGCGACGCGCATCGCCCCAGCTCCGCAGGGTGTGAAAGTAGCGCAGCGCCACGAGCGCGAGCAGAAAGAGCACGCCGATGCCGATGGGCAGAGTATTGCCCGAACTCCAAATGACGCTCAGCCCCGTGAGGCTCAGCACGAGACAGACGCCATAGATACCGAGCAGGATGCGCCGTTTGGAAAAGCCGAGCTTCTCCAGCCGGTGGTGAAAATGCTCGTCGTCCGCGTGAAAGAGCGGGTAGCCGCGCAGGCCGCGCCGGAGCACGGCAAAGGTCGTGTCGAGGATCGGCAGACCGAGCGCGATGAAAGTGACGAAAAGCACCTTGGCCACGGAGCCTTTGTTCGAGCTGGTCAGCGAAAGCGCCGCGATGGTGAAGCCGATGAGATACGCGCCGCCGTCGCCGAGATAGATTTTGGCCGGCGGAAAATTGAAGACCAAAAAGCCGAGCAGCGCGCCGGCCATGGTGAAGGCGTAGCAGGCCACGGCGACCTGCTCATTGTGCAGCGCGACCACGCCGAGAGTGGCCGACATGCACAGGCCGAGCCCGCCCGCGAGCCCGTCGAAGCCGTCGATGAGATTCACGATGTTCGGCACCGCGATGAGCCACAGCACCGTCACGGGCATGCTCCACCCAGCAAGGTCGATGCTCCCCGTGCCGCCCGGCCAGGAAAACTTCTCGATCCCCAGGCCCATGTAAAAGACCAAACACGCGATGACGAGTTGACCAGCCAGTTTACGCCGCGCGCCCAGCGCCTTCAGGTCATCCCAGAAACCCAAGCCATACATCAGGGCACTGCCGAAGAGGATGGGCAGCCACTTCACACCGTGTGGCGGCTGCGTGGCAATGAGCAGGGCGAGGCCGAGCGAGAGGGCGAAAATAATCGGCAATCCACCAAGGCGCGGGATCGGCGTCGCTTGCCGCTTGCGGGTCTCATGGGCGTAGTCCAGCCCGAAGCCGCGATGGCCGAGCCGAATGGCCCACGGCGTGCACAGCAACGCGATCAAAAACCCGAAGCCAAAAAAAAGCAGGGCGGAAATCATCGGCCTCCGTCCGACAACGCTGGAAATGGCCGGTTTCGGGATCTACGCACTCCCGTTGTTTTCCGCCGCTGATCCTGATGTTTCATGAATGCTGCGCACAGTTTGCAAGAAAGGTGCCACCCCGCCAAGCCTTCGTGCCCTCATCGCAAGTCCCGGAAAAGCTCCATCCACGCCGCCAGCGATGCGCGGCGATGGGCTGCCGGATCAAAAACCTGTGCGGCGGGAGGAACTGCCGCTCGGTTTTTCTGCGCCATCAGCCAATCGGCAATTTCGCGGACCTGCCCCGGCGAAAAAACTCCAGCATGCGGGAAAACGCGCAGCATCCGCGCAATCGCGCCATCCACCGGTCCGATCCACAAAATGGGCCGCGGCAGGCTCATCACCAGGCTCAGCTTGCTCGGCCAGAGCAGACCCTGCGCGGCAGGAAGCTGCGTGACCGCCAGCACCTGGCAGCGGAGCAGCGACGACGGCAGTTCCGCCTCCTCGGCATAGCCCACCCACTCGCAGCGCCGCAGCCCCAGCTCCACCGCTCGAGTCTGCGCCACCTCGCGCGACGGTCCGCCCCCTTGAAACAAAAGCCGCACGTCCACGCCGCGCTGCTCCAAAAGCGCCTGCGCCTGAAGTAGCGTCTCCCACTCATGCGCCCGGCCAAGATTGCCGGAATAAACCCACGTCCACTCCGCGCCGGGTTCATCACGAGCTGCCCTGAGCTGTTGCAAAACCGACGAAAAGACCCACGGACGGATGACCGCGCACTCCACGCCGTAGCGCTGCAGGTGGTCCGCCATGTCCTCATCCAGCGCTACCACCCGCGCCGCCCTCCGGTAGCTCCAGTCCATCACGCGCTCGATCATTCGCGAGATGAACCCCGTCCTCACCTCGCCCAGCGCGACTGCGATCTCGGGATACAAATCCATGATCCAATGCACCGACTTCGACCGATGCCTTAGTGCCACCAACGTAGCCACAACCACAAGGCATGGCGGCGAACTCGCCGAGACCACCACATCGGACCGCGGTCGGCGTAGCCCGTCCCATAGCATCCGCGCGAGCGCCTTCGCCTCGCGCAGCATCCGCCCGCCCTCTTTCTGCCCCGCGCGATAGTCCTGCCGCGCCGCCACTAAATCGACTGTGTGCCCCGCGCGCTCCAGTTCATCGGCCACTTCCCGCAGCAGCACGCCGGTCGGTGCGGCATCGGGCGGAAAGTATTGGTTCAGAAACAGGATGCGCATCGGGTTAGTTCCCACTGGGCACCGCTCACCAAGCCGCGCGGACCGTGGTTCGTGAGTTGCATCATTTCCTTTGCGAGCGCCGGAGGCAGTGGCATATCGGGTGCTTATCTCAAATCTCAAAGCGACGGCGCGACTGCATTTTGCTGAACTTTTTGAAATTTGGAACTCCATCCGCGATGACCGCTCCCACTCGACTGACCCAGGATCAGATCGACGCCTTCCACGAGGACGGCTTCCTCGTCGTCGAGCAATGGTTTTCATCCACCGAAGTCGAGACGCTGAAGCGTGAGACCTATCGCGAATTTGCGGTCGATCAGCCGGGCCGCGTGCTGGAAAAAAGCGGCGCGGTGCGCACCGTCTTCGCCGCGCATAAAACCAACGACACCTTTGCCCGCCTCACCCGCCTCGAACGCCTGGCCGTCCCCGCCGCCCAGCTTCTCGGCAGCGAGGTCTATGTCCACCAGTTCAAAATCAACGCCAAGCTGGGCCTCGATGGCGACCAATGGGAATGGCACCAGGACTATCTCTACTGGCTGAAAGAGGACGCCATGCCTGCGCCGAACGTCCTCAGCGCGGTCGTCTTCCTCACGACCGTCGATGACTTCAACGGCCCGCTCCTGCTCATCCCCGGCTCGCACCGGCTTGGCACCATCGACCTCGACGCGGAGGAAAAGTACGCAGCGCTGTCGAAGGATGAAGCGTGGAAGCCAACGCTCACCGCCGATTTGAAGTACAAGATCGGCAGGCAAACCCTCGCGCGAATCTTGGAAACGCGGGAGATCGTCGCCGCCAAAGGTGCGCCCGGCTTCGTCGTTTTTTTCCACGGCAACACCCTCCACGCCTCCGCCGGCAATCTCACTCCCACCGACCGCCTGAGCGTGTTCATTTCCTACAACACCGTCGCCAACGCCCTCCAGCCCGTCGCGAACCCGCGCCCCGCCTTTATCTCCGAGCGCGACTTCGCCCCGCTCATCCCGCTCCCCAACGACGCCCTCCTCACTCCGCTCAACGGTGCCGCCCACACCCGCGCTCCGCTCGCCGCGGTCGCCCATTGACGCGCGCCTTCCGCCCATGAAGCCCACGCCGAGTGCCCGCACCGACGAGGCGCTGCTGCATCAGCGCTTCGAGGAAACCGCCGCGCAGATGCCGGATGAAACCGCTGTCATCTTCGGCGAAGGCACGCTGACCTACGCGGAGCTGAATCGCCGCGCGAACCAGCTCGCCCATTTTCTCCGCGCGCAAAATATCGGCCCGGAGATGCGCGTCGGCATCTCCATGCACCGCTCGTTTGAAATGCTCGTGGCCATCTTTGGCGTCCTGAAAGCGGGCGCGGGTTACGTGCCGCTCGATCCCGCGGTGCCCGCCGAGCGGCTCAGCTACATGATCGCCGACGCCCAGCTCGCGCTCACGCTCACCCAGGAGCACTTCCGCGAGACGCTCGCGCCGCACCGCGTCCCGCTCGTCGCGCTCGACAGCGAGTGGCCGCGCATCGCCACACACGCCGACACGAATCCACCCGCCGCGCCCTTCACCGATTCGCTCGTCTATGTGACTTACACCTCCGGCTCCACTGGCCGGCCCAAAGGCATCCTGATGACGCAGCGCCCGCTGCTCAACCTGCTCGGCTGGATGCTTCGCACCACGCATCTCCCGCCCCGCGCCCGCACGCTGCAGTTTGCGTCGCTCTCCTTCGACGTGTCGTTCCAAGACATCTTTTCCACGCTGCTCAGCGGCGGCGCTCTGGTGCTCATCACCGAAACGCAACGCCAGGACCTCGCCGGCCTCGCCGGGCTGCTCGACCGCCACGGCGTCCATCGTATTTTTCTCCCCGCCGTCGCGCTGCAACAGCTCGCCGGCGGCTTCTGCACGAGTACGCACACCTGCCGCGAACTGCGCAAAGTCATCTCCGGCTCGGAGCAACTCGTCGTCACCGACGCCATCCGCCGCATGTTCGCCGTGCTGCCGGACTGCCGCCTGCACAACGAATACGGCCCGAGCGAAACCCACGTCGTCACCGAACTCGCGCTGCCTGCTTCGCTCGACGCCTGGGTGAAACGCCCCGCCATCGGCCAGCCCATCGCCAACACCCAAATCCACATCCTCGATCTGCAGGGCCTTCCGGTGCCCGTCGGTGAACTCGGTGAGTTATTCATTGGCGGGGCCGGACTCGCTCGCGGCTATCTCGGCCGCGCCGAGCTGACCGCGGAAAAATTCATTTCCGATCCCTTCCGCAGCGAACCCGGCGCGAGGCTCTACCGCACTGGCGATCAAGCACGCTGGCCGGCCAGTGGCGACATCGAGTTCCTCGGTCGTCTCGATCACCAGATCAAAATTCGCGGCTACCGCGTCGAGCCCGGCGACATCGAAACCGCCCTCGAGCGCCACCCCAACATCCGCGACACCTGCGTCGTCGCCCGCGATGCCGACGAAGGCAGCAAGCGCCTCGTCGCCTACCTCGTCGCACAGGAGATCGCGCCCAATGTCAGCGACCTCCGCACCTTCCTCGCTGACAAACTGCCGGACTACATGATCCCGAGCGCCTTCGTCTTCCTCGCCGCGCTCCCGCTCAACGCCAACGGCAAAATCGACCGCGCCGCCCTCCCCGCGCCCGACGCCACACGCCCCGAACTCGCCACCGTCTTCACCGCTCCGTCGAGCGAGACCGAGCAATTCCTTGCCACCACTTGGCGCGAAGTCCTCGGCCTCGACCGCGTCGGCGTGCGCGACAATTTCTTCGACCTCGGCGGCGACTCCGTCCTGCTCGTGCAAATCCATCAGCACCTCGAAACGCATCTCCGCCGCGAAGTGCCGATCACCGCGCTCTTCGAGCACCCCACCATCGCCGCGCTCGCGCAGCATCTCGCCGACGACGGCTCCCGCGCCAACGCCCGCCAGCAAACCATCACCGACCGCGCCGCCCGCCAGCGCGCCGCGCTCACCCGCCGCTGATGCCCGACGCCGCGCCCACTTCCGAAGGCATCGCGATTGTCGGCCTCGCCGGCCGCTTCCCCGGCGCTCGCGACGTGCGCGAGCTGTGGAAAAACCTCTGCGCCGGCACCGAGTCCATCGCCACTTTCACGGACGAAGAACTCCGCGCCTCCGGCATCTCCGACGACCTGCTGCGCGATCCGAATTACGTCCGCGCCCGCGCCGTGCTCGACGATGCCGACAAATTCGACGCCGCCTTTTTCGGCCTCACTCCGCGCGACGCGGAACTCACCGATCCGCAGCACCGCGTCTTCCTCGAATGTGCCTGGCACGCGCTCGAAGACGCCGCGCTCGACCCCGCGCGCTACCCCGGCAGCATCGGCATCTTCGCCGGCTCCAGCCTCAATACCTACCTGCTCGACAACATCGGCAGCCACCGCGGCCAGCTCGCGGATTTCGTCGCGCAATTTCAGTCCGACGGCTACCCGCTCCTCATCGGCAGCGACAAGGATTACCTCGCCACGCGCGTCAGCTACAAACTCGACCTGCGCGGCCCGAGCCTCACCGTGCAGACCGCGTGCAGCACCTCGCTCGTCGCCGTCGTCCAGGCGGTGAACGCGCTGCTCAGCTACCAATGCGACTCCGCGCTCGCCGGTGGCGTCTCGATCACTTTTCCGCAAGCCCGCGGCCAGCTTTTTCAGGACGGCGCGATTCTCAGCAGCGACGGGCACTGCCGCGCCTTCGACGCCGACGCGACCGGCACCGTCTTCGGCCACGGCTGCGGCGCTGTTGTGTTGAAGCGCCTCGCCGACGCAGTCAGAGACCGCGATCACATCTACGCCGTCATCAAAGGCGCGGCGGTCAACAACGACGGCGCGGGCAAAGTCAGCTACATGGCCCCGAGCGTGGACGGCCAGGCCGAAGTCATCGCGCTGGCCCACGCGCTCGCCGGCATCACCGCGGACACCATTGACTACGTGGAAGCCCACGGCACCGCCACGCCGCTCGGCGACCCCATCGAAATCGCCGCGCTGACCCAGGCTTTCCGCGCCACGACCGACGCCCGGACGTTCTGCAAACTCGGCACGATTAAAAGCAACTTCGGCCACCTCGAAGCCGCCGCCGGCGTTGCCGGTCTGATCAAAACCGCGCTCGCGCTGGAGCACGCGCAGCTCCCGCCCAGCCTGCATTTTCTAAAGCCGAATCCGCACATCGACTTCGCGAACTCGCCCTTCGAGGTCGTGACGCAGCCGACTGACTGGCCGCGCCGCGAGCATCCTCGCCGCGCGGGCGTGAGTTCCTTCGGCGTCGGCGGAACCAACGCGCATGTCGTCGTCGAAGAAGCGCCCGCCACCGCTGCCGTCGCCGCAACCGGTCCGCAGTTAATCGTCCTCTCCGCCAAGACTCGCCACGCGCTGGAGGAAGCCACCACGCAACTCGGCCAGCAGCTCAAAGCGCGTCCCGAACTGGCGCTCGCCGACATCGCTTTCACGCTGCAAAGCGGTCGCCGCGCCTTCGAGCACCGCCGTTGCTTCGTCGCGAGCACCACTGCCGAAGCCGCCAAACTCCTGCTCCGCCGCGACCGCCAGCACGTCTTCTCCACCGGCGACAATCTCACCGACTTCACCCACGCACTCGGCCAACAATGGCTCGCCGGCGTGGAGATCGAGTGGCCGCCGATCCCCAGCGCCCGCCGCATTCCCCTGCCCGGCTACGCATTCGAGCGGAAGCGCTTTTGGATCGAACCGCTGCGCGACAGCGAATCCCCGTCGGAGGCAAGGGCTCCTGCCCGCCCCGCGCACCCAGAAGATGCACCACTCACTGACGCGCAGGAGCGCTTGTCTCCGTTGGGTGAACTCAAAGCCTTCCTCGCCGAACAATCCGGCCTCGACCTTTCTGCCGCCGCGCCCACAACCAGCCTGCTCGAACTCGGCTTCGACTCGCTCTTTCTCACGCAGATCGCCATCGCCCTCCAGCGCCGCTACGGCCTGCGGATCACGCTGCGCCAACTGCTCGGCGACCTCGCCGACATCGGCCCACTGAGCGATTTCATCGCCGCGAATCGCGGCCCCCAAAGTAGCTTGGGCTTTAGCCCAAATCCGCCGGAGGTTGGACTAAAGTCCAAACTACTTTTGGAAACGCCGCCGTCCGCGCAGCACGGCCCTTTCCGCCCGCTCCAAAAGGATCTTGGCGGAGCGCTCAGCGCACAGCAGCAACGCTGGCTCGACGACTTCATCCTCCGCTACACCGCACGCACGCCCGGCTCGAAACGCCACACGCAGGAACATCGCGTCCACTTCGCCGATCCGCGCGCTGTCGCCGGCTTCAAGCAGGTCTGGAAGGAGATCGTCTATCCCATCGTGGTGAACCGCTCTCAAGGCGCGCACCTCTGGGACATCGACGGCCACGATTACGTGGACACCACGCAGGGCTTCGGCCTCGCACTCTTCGGCCATCAACCGGCGTTCGCGGTGCGGGCCATCGAGGAGCAGATGAAGCTCGGCATGGAAATCGGCCCGAGCCATCCGCTCGCCGGTGAAGTCGCGCAGTTGCTTTGCGAGATCACCGGCCACGAGCGCGCGACCTTTTGCAATACCGGCTCCGAGGCCGTGCTCGGCGCCATCCGCATTGCCCGCACCGTCACCGGGCGGAACAAAATCGCGCTCTTCGCCGGCGCGTATCACGGCATCAATGACGAAGTTCTCGTCCGCCCGCTCACCGTGAACGGCGAGTGGCGCACCGCGCCCATCGCGCCCGGCATCATCCAGGACGCGGTCGATAACGTCCTCATCCTCGACTACGGGAATCCCGAGTCGCTCGACATCCTGCGCCGCCACGCGGGAGACCTCGCCGCCGTGCTTGTCGAGCCCGTGCAAAGCCGCCGGCCCGATTTGCAACCGCGCGAATTTCTCCACCGGCTCCGCGCGCTCACCATCGAGTGCGGCGTCGCGCTGATCATGGATGAAGTCATCACCGGCTTCCGCTGCCATCCCGGCGGCGCGCAGGCCCTCTTCGGCGTGAAGGGCGACATCGCCACCTATGGCAAAGTCATCGGCGGCGGCCTGCCCATCGGCGCGATCACCGGCCGCGCCGAATACATGGACGCCTTCGACGGCGGCGCGTGGCAGTTTGGCGACGACTCGTATCCGACCGCAGGCGTGACTTTTTTCGCAGGCACCTTCGTCCGCCATCCGCTCGCGCTCGCCGCGGCAAAAACCGTGCTGCTTTATCTCAAAGCGCACGGCGAGAATTTGCAGGACGACCTCACCGCGCGCACCGCTGCGATGATCCGCGAGATGGAACCCGCGCTCGAAGGCACGCCGTTCGAGTTGCCGCACTTCGCCTCAGGCTTTTTCATCCGCGCCACCGATTTCAAGTATTCCGGCCTGCTCTACGCGCTGCTCCGCCATCGCGGCATCCACATCTGGGAAGGTCGCCCCTGCTTCCTCGGCACCGCACACACCGACGCCGACGTGGCCAGGATCGTCGCCGCCTTTCGCGAGAGCCTCGACGAACTGCGCGGCGCGGGCTTCTTTGCCGCAACGAAAGCCGGCGCGCTTCCGCTCACCGAAGCGCAGCGCGAACTTTGGCTCGCCACGCAGCTTGGTCCGGCGGCGTCGGCGGCGTTCAACGAAACCTGCACGCTGCATTTCCACGGCGCTTTCGATGAAGCGGCGATGCGGCGGGCGATTGACGAAGTCGTCGCGCGGCACGACGCCTTGCGCACCCGTTTTGCGAGCGACGACGGTGCGCAAACTGTCGAAGACAAAGTCCATCTCGACGTGCCGCTGCGTGAAGTCACGACAGGCGCGGAACTCGACGACCTGCTCGCTGCGGAAGGCGCGCGGGCCTTTGATCTCGCGCACGGGCCGCTGGTCGCCTTTCAGCTCCTCAAGCTCGCACCCGAGCATCACGCCCTCGTCTTCACCGCGCATCATATTGCCTGCGATGGCTGGGCTTACGACATCGTCCTGCGCGAACTCGCCGCGCTCTACTCCAACTTCCGCGCCGGCCAGCCCAGCCCGCTCTCGCCCGCGATGCAGTTCGCCGATTACGTGCGCTGGGGAGCCGAACAAAACGCGACGCCGGAAGCGGCCGCCGCCAATGATTACTGGCTCGCGCAATTCCGCACGCTCCCTGCGCCGCTCGATCTCCCGACCGCCGCGCCACGTCCGCTCCAGCGCTCTTTCGCCGGAGACCGCGCGGTCGTCACGCTGCCTAGTGAAATGCGCGAGGCGCTGGTCCGGCTCGGCGCGCAAAATGGCGCGACCCTTTTCACCACGCTGCTCGCCGGTTTCACCGCGCTGCTCCACCGGTTGAGCGGGCAGGACGATCTCGTCATCGGCATTCCTGCGGCCGGGCAAAACCTGGCCGGCGGCGAAGACCTCGTCGGGCATTGCGCCAATCTCCTGCCGCTGCGACTAAAGGCCGCTTCCGATGACGATTTCAAAACGCTGCTCACGACGACAAAGCGCACCGTGCTCGACGCGATGGAGCACCAGTCCTTCACCTTCGGCACGCTGCTGCAAAAGCTGAAAGTCCCGCGCGACGCCGGACGCGTGCCGCTCGTGCCGGTGGTCTTCAATCTCGATCCGCCGCTGAGTGACCTCCGCTTCGACGGCCTCACGCACGAGATCGCGCTCAACCCGCGCCGCCATTACCAGTTCGACCTCGGCTTCAATGTCGTGGACGAATCCGGCGCGCTCCGCGTCGAGTGCGACTACAACGCCGATCTCTTCGACCCCGCCACGATCAGCCGCTGGCTCGGCCACTACCGCACGCTGCTGGAAGCCGCCGTCTCGGAACCGGACGAAAGCGTCGCCCGCCTTCCGCTGCTCACCGGCGGGGAGCGCACCGCGCTGCTCGGCGACGGCTGTCTCGCCACCCGCAACTTCGCTCCGGAACGCTGCATCCATGAGCTGTTCGAGGACCACGCGAAACGTGTCCCACAATCCATCGCGCTCACTTTTGAAAAGCAGAGCGTGACCTACGGTGAGTTGAACGCGCAGGCCAACCGCCTCGCGCACCATCTCCGCGCGCTCGGCGTCGGCGCGGAAACGCGCGTCGCGATCTGCCTCGAACGCTCGCCCGAGTTGCTCATCGCCATCCTTGCCGTGCTCAAGGCCGGCGGCGCCTATGTGCCGCTCGATCCCGACTCGCCCGGTGAACGCCTGGGCCTGATCCTGACCGACGCCCAGACTCCCGTCGTGCTCACGCAAGAGTCGCTGCTCCCGAAACTCGGTGGCACGGAAGCGCGCGCCGTCTGCCTCGATCGCGACGGGGCGCGACTCGCCACGCTCAGCGCCGAAAACCCCGCGCCATTCGCGCAGCCGGACTCCGCCGCCTACGTCATTTACACCTCAGGCTCGACTGGCGTCCCGAAAGGCGTGGTCGTCACCCACCACAATGTCGTCCGACTTTTTCAGGCGACCGATGCCTGGTTCCGTTTCGATGCGAGCGACGTGTGGACGCTGTTTCATTCGCCCGCTTTTGATTTCTCGGTCTGGGAAATCTGGGGCGCGCTCGCCAACGGCGGACGTTTGGTCATCGTGCCGTATCTGCTCAGTTGCAGCCCGACGCAGTTTTATGCGCTGCTCGCGGAGGAAAAAGTCACGGTGCTGAACCAGACGCCGCTCGCCTTTCAGCAGTTCATCCGCGTCGAGGGCGAGGCCGCGGCCCGGCGCGAACTGGCGCTGCGCTTCGTTATCTTCGGCGGCGAGGCGCTGGATTTTCCAGCGCTGCGTCCGTGGTTCGAGCGGCATGGCGACAAGATACCGCAACTTGTAAACATGTACGGCATCACCGAGACCACGGTGCATGTCACCTACCGGCCGGTGACACGCGCCGACCTCGACGCTCCGGGCGGCAGTCGCATCGGGCGGGCGATTCCCGATCTCGATCTTTTCGTTCTCGACCGCGCTCTCGCGCCCTGTCCCATCGGCATCACCGGTGAGCTTTACGTCGGCGGCGCAGGCGTGGCGCGTGGCTACCTGCACCGCCCGGAACTCACTGCCGAGCGCTTCATCCCGCATCCGTGGAAGGCCGGCGCGCGGCTTTACAAGAGCGGCGACCTCGGGCGGCGCACCGCGGATGGCGATCTCGAATATCTCGGACGCGCCGATCAGCAGGTCAAGGTGCGCGGCTTCCGCATCGAACTCGGCGAGATCGAGGCCGCGCTGTTGCGGCATCCCGGAGTCGCGCAGTGCACTGTCGTGATGCGTGAGCTGCCGAGCCGCGAAAATGGACTTGCCGCGTATTACGTCCTCGCCGTTTCCGCGGCACCAGCGGAGCGCGAACTGCGCGCCTTTCTCCAAGAGCGACTGCCGGGCTACATGCTGCCCGCAGCTTTCATCCCGCTCGACGCGCTACCCCTTAATCACAACGGCAAGCTCAACCCCGGCGCGCTCCCGGCCCCGACCTCCGCGACCGACAGCGCAAGAGGCGAAATCATCGCCCCGCGTAACGACATCGAAAGCGGCGTCTCGCAGCTCTGGGCCGAACTGCTCGGGCGCAACAGCTTTTCCGTGCGCGACGATTTCTTCGCCGTCGGGGGGCACTCACTGCTCGCCATCCAGATGCTCAGTCAGCTCCGGAAGAAGTTTGGCGTGGACGTGCCGGTGCGGCGCTTGTTTGACACCCCGACGATCGAAGGCGTAGCAGAGTTCATCGCCGAACACCTGCCACCGCCGCCGCCCGCCAAAGCTCTCCGCAGCTTGATCACCATCCAGCGCGGCGAGGAGTCGCAGCGTCCGCTTTTCCTCATTCCCGGCGGCTGGGGCGCGGAGATCGAATTCCTCGTCTATGCGCAGCTCAAACTGCACCTCGGCCCCGACCTGCCGATCTACGGATTGAAAGCACGCGGCTCGGATGGCCTCGAGGAGCCGCACGGCAGTGTGCGCGAAATGGTCGTGGACTACGTGGATGAAATCCGCACCCGCCAGCCGCACGGGCCGTATCTGCTGGCCGGCGAGTGCATCGGCGGCGTGCTCGCCTACGAGATGGCCCGGCGGCTGGAAGAGCTCGGTGAAAGCGTGGCGCTGCTCGTCTTGCTCGACACGGACCGCCCGACACCAGCGGCGCTGCGCAAATTTTGCGCGGAGGAACGAGCGGCGCGCCGGAGCAATTTCTGGGACGTGCACATCGCCCACCCTTTCGCCGATCACATGCACAACCTCGCCACCTTGCCACCCGGAGGGAAGCTGCGCTACATCTGGCAGCGCGCGACCCGACAGCGCACCTTCGCGACCGCGAAAAGTGCGGCTTCCACCCCGCTCGATGCCCGCAAGGTGCTCGCCCACTATCCGCGCCTGCTCATGGCGCATCCCGTCGGCGCGTATCGCGGGAAACTCACGCTGCTCATCGACGAAACCTCGCACCGCACGCTGGGTACCCTCGGTTGGGAGGAACACCACACCGCCGGCGTCGAGACGCATGTCCTGCCCGGCGATCATCTTTCCTACATTCGCGAAAACGCCACCACCACCGCTGCCAAGCTGCGCGAACTCATCGAGCGCTCTTCGCAAATCCCGGCATGATCACCGCCCTCGAACATTGGCAGCCCGCCTTTTCCCCCGAGCCTCTGCGCGCCGGACAAGTCCATCTGTGGCGTGCGTCGCTGATTCCGACGGAGGAACTGCGGGCCACGCTTTCGCCGTCTGAAAACGTGCGCGCGGAACGCTTTCACTTTACGCGCGACCGCGCGCGTTTCATGGCTGCCCGCGGGCTGCTCCGCACGATCCTCGCGGCGTATCTGGACGCCGCTCCGCAGGAGTTGAACCTCACCGCCAATGAGCACGGCAAACCCGAACTCGCCGACGCCGCGAGCGCTCTGCGCTTCAATCTCAGCCACTCGGACGACCTCATGCTTCTCGCCGTGACGCATGGGCGCGACATCGGGGTCGATCTCGAATTCATGCGGCACGACATGCCGTTCGAGACGCTGGCCGATCACTACTTCGAGCCGGAGGACGCCTGGGACTTGCGGCATATGCCGGCCGCGGATCGCGCCTGGAAATTCTACGATGTCTGGACCTGCACCGAGGCGCGCCTCAAAGCGCACGGCGTCGGGCTGGCGCATGGCTTTCAAGTGCTCGAGCCGGATCGCTGGTCGCTGCTCAAGCTGACGCCCGCAGCGGGTTATACCGCCGCGCTCGCGGTGGAAGGCGGGGACTTTCAACTGGAATGCTGGTCATGGCAGAAGTAAGCGCGACACAGGGTTACGAGATCGTCATCCGGCCGTCGCGCGGCTGGCTGCGGATCGACTGGCGGGAGCTGTGGGAATACCGCGATCTGCTCGTCCTGCTGGTGCAGCGCGACTTCATCTCCCGCTACAAGCAGACCGCGCTCGGGCCGCTCTGGCATTTGCTCCAGCCGGTGATGAACGCGGCCGTTTACTTCGTCATTTTCACCCTCGTCGCACGCATCCCGACCGAGGGCCTGCCGCCGCCGCTCTTCTACCTTTGCAGCCAGCTCGCGTGGAATTATTTCGCCCAAAACGTGACCATCGGCGGCGCGACCTTCATCAATAACGCGGGGCTTTTCGGAAAGGTCTATTTCCCGCGGCTCATCGTCCCGGTGGGCGTGATCGTGGCCAATCTCATTGCCCTCGCCTTGCAGTTCATTCCGTTCCTCATCTGCTTCGCGTATTACAAATTTTCCAGCCACAATGCGGACGGCCTGCGCATCACCTGGCTGCTTTTCCTCACCCCGCTTCCGCTGCTTCAGACCGCGCTCTTCAGCCTCGGCGTGAGCCTGTGGATGAGCGCCTCGACGGCCAAGTATCGCGACCTCGTGCATTTGAATACTTACCTCATCCAAATCTGGATGTTCGCAACGCCGGTGGTGTGGCCGCTGTCGCAGATTCCGCCGCACTGGAAATGGATCGCGCTGGCGAATCCGATGTCCGTGCCCGTCGAGGCGCTGCGCATTTGCCTGCTCGGGCACGGCACGCTCGGCGCGGCGGAAATCATCGTCTCAGTCGTGCTCACGCTGGTGGTGTTGGCCACCGGCGTGGCGGTGTTTCAAAAGGTTGAGCGCACGGTCATCGATTCCGTATGAAGCCAATCGTCGAAGTCGAAAATCTTTCGAAGCTTTTCCGGCTCGGGTCGATCGGCGCGACCAGCCTGCGCGAGTCGCTGGAGAAAGTCTTCGGGCGTCGTCGCAACGGCGCAGCGCCGGCCGCCGCAGCCCGGGAAAATCCGATTGCCGACGATCGTCTGGGACCCGAGCCGAACACTTTCTGGGGACTGCGCGACATTTCGTTTTCCGTAAATCCCGGCGAGATCGTTGGGGTGGTCGGACGCAACGGCGCGGGCAAGTCCACGCTGCTGAAAATCCTCTCCCGCATCACCGAGCCGACCAGCGGGCAGGCCATCCTGCGCGGACGCGTGGTTTCGCTGCTCGAGGTGGGGACGGGCTTTCACCCCGAGCTCACGGGACGAGAAAACATCTTCCTCAACGGCACCATCCTCGGCATGAAACGGGTGGAGATCTCGGCGAAATTCGACGAGATCGTCGAGTTTTCCGAGGTCGGAAAATTCATCGACACGCCGGTGAAACGCTATTCGAGCGGCATGTTTGTTCGCCTCGCCTTTGCCGTCGCCGCGCATCTCGAACCGGAGATTCTGCTCATCGACGAAGTGCTCGCCGTGGGCGACGCGGGCTTTCAAAAAAAATGCCTCGGCAAGATGGGCGAAGTGGCTTCGCAGCAGGGCCGGACGGTCTTTTTCGTAAGCCACAACATGGGCGCGGTGCGCTCGCTCTGCGAACACGCGCTGCTCATCGACGGCGGGCGGCTTGTCAAGACGGGGCATCCCGGCGAGGTCATCAGCCACTACCTCTCTGCATCGATGCCGAAGGATAGTGAGATCGAGGGGCAGATCTGGTGGAACGGCGACAAGGACGCGCCGCGTTGCGCGGACGTCGCGCTGCGCGGCATCCGGCTGCTCAACCCCGAAGGCGTGCCGCAATCCAGTTTCGAGGCCGACAAGCCGATCGCCATCGAGATTCACTACGAGGTGCTACGGCGGCTGCGCGGCGCGCGTTTCTGCCTCACGCTGATGACGCAGGAAGGCGAGGTGGCGTTTACCGCGACCGACCATCTTTTCCAGCCGGAGACGCAGCTTCCGGGCAGTTACAAAACCGTGTGCCTCGTCCCCGGCGGCCTGCTCAACCGCCGCAACTACGCGGTCAATGTGCAGTGCGACATCCCCGGCGAGCGTTACGTGCTGCCCGGCGCGGAGTATCTCAGCTTCAATGTCGGCGGCGTCGGCAACCAATCCTCGACCTTCCCCGAGCCATGGCCCGGCGTCGTCTGCCCGCGCGTCGAGTGGAAGGTGCAGACAGTCGGGAAATGAACCCGCCGCTCGTCCTCGCCGTCCCGGTTTTCAACGGCGAACGCTTTCTCGCCGATACCCTCACCTCGCTCAATGCCAACGGCGCGCGCGTCCGCTGGTGGTTGCAGGACGGCGGGTCGAAGGACCGCACGCTGGAAACCGCACGCACCTTCGAGCGGCCCGGCGACACCATCGTCAGTGCGCCCGACCGCGGCCAGGCCGACGCGCTGAATACCGCGATCTCCAGGATGGGCGGTGAAGTCATCGGCTTCCTCAACGCCGACGACATGCTCGCGGACAACGCCGCGGAGCGCGTGCTGGATTATTTCGGGGAGCATCCCGAGATCGATCTCGTCTATGGGTCCGTCGATTGGATCGACGAATATGGCGCGCTCACCGGCACGCACACCGGTCGTCTCGAATCGCTCACCGATGCGCTCGACATCTACGACGTGTGGTGGCGCGGGCGGCAGTGGGTGCAGCCGGAAGTTTTTTTCCGGCGCTCGCTCTGGGAAAAAACCGGCGGCTTCGACCCCGCCTATCATCTCGCCTTCGACTACGATTTCTGGGTGCGCTGCTTCCGCGCGGGAGCGCGTGTCGCGCATCTGCCGGCCACGCTCGCACGCTTCCGCGTGCATGCCGGGCAGAAATCCGCTGCCGCCGAAAGCGCCGCGGACGAGATTCGCGCCATCGTCCAAAAGAACCTGGCCACACTTCCGCCGATCAACCCCGCCCGCTGCTGGAAGATCGAAGCGCAGCTCGGCTACGACCTCTACCAAAGCGGCAAGAGCGGCGCAGGCGGCGGCTTTCTCGCCAATCTCCTCCGGCATCCGCAATGGCTGCTTTCGCCTCACGCGCGGCGGCGCGCGCAGGCGGCTTGCGTCCGGCTCTTTGTCTTCGGTAGATAGCCGGCGTGATTTCTCCCGGCAGACTCTGGTGGCTCTTCCGCCGCGACCTCAAACGCGGCTGGGATGCGTCCTACCATGACTACAAAACGCTCCCGCGTATCGAGGAGTGGGAGTGGCCGTTTTGGAATGAACCGGCGCAGGCCATCTCCATCCACATCCTCACCGGCGCCAGCGACTGGCGGCTTTCCGCGTGGATGCTCGCAAGCTGGTTTCAGTTCAGCGAACACGCCTGGCCGATCATCATCCACGACGATGGCACCCTGCCTTCCGAGGCCCACGCCGCATTGGGCAAGCTCTTCAAGGACCTCCGCATCATCCCGCGCCAGGAGGCCGACGCCACGGTCGGGCGGATGCTCAAGGCCTATCCGTTTTGCGACGACTACCGGCGGGAGCACCCGCTCGCGTTGAAGATTTTTGACGCGCCATTTTTCACGCCGGGCGAGCGCTTCATGGTCTTCGACAGCGATCTGCTTTTCTTCAATCATCCGCGCGAAATTCTCGACTGGGCGTGCGTGGCCTCAGACGAGTGCTGGTTTAACGAGGACGTGCGCGAAGGCTCGCTGATCTCCGCCCGCGAAGCGCAGGAGGAGCTCGACGTGAAAATCTGGCCGCGCGTGAACAGCGGCCTGTGCCTGCTCAACAAGGCCGCCATCGACTACGACCTCTGCGACCGCGCCCTCGCGCTGACCTCGATCCCCAATGGCCACCCCTGGCGCATCGAGCAGACCCTCTTCATGCTCTGCGCCGCGGCGCACGGCAAAGGCGGGCTGCTCCCGCGGCGCTACGAGGTTTCGCTCGGCAAACGCGCCTCCGAGGACGCCGTCTCGCGGCACTATGTCGGCGCGGTGCGCGACCGCTTTTATGCCGAGGGGCTGAAGCGTCTCGCCTCCTTTCTCCTCCCGCGCGAAAAGGTCGCGCGGTGAGCCTCCAAGTCGTCTTCGCCCCGGACTGGCGCGGCGGTGTCCCCTACCAGCGCCTGCTCGCCGAGGCCCTCGCGGCGCACGATGTAAATGTCCGCTTTCTCAGCGGCTACAAGCGCGTTCTTCCGCTCACCCGCCTGCTCGCCGCGCAGCGCTGCGACTTGCTCCACCTGCACTGGCCCGAGGCCTATTATCCGAAGCTCGGCGACGCGCACGACTGGTTCCGCCGCGCCCGCTTCACCACCGATCTTTTTCTCGCCGCACGCCGCACCCCCTACGTCCTCACCGCGCACAATCTCCACGAGCACAATCTTCAGCATCTCCCTTTCGCGCACACGAACTACGCCGCCGCCTACCGCCGCGCACGGCTCGTCTTCGCCCACTCTGAGGCCGCGCGGCAGCGGCTCGGCGAGGTCTATGGGCTGGCGCTGGAAAAGATCCGCGTCGTTCCGCACGGCGATCTTTCCGTGGTTCTGCCAGCACCCATCCCGCGCGAAGCCGCACGGGCGCAGCTCGGCCTCCCACCGGGGCCTCTGTGCCTGATCTTCGGCGCGGTCGAGCCGTACAAAGGGCAGGAGGAAATCCTCGCCTGGTGGAAGGCCGCCCGCCCCGCCGCCCACCTCGTCATCGCCGGAAAACCGAACACGCCCGAATACGCCGCCACCATCACCCGCGCCGCCGCGGGCCTCCCCGGCGTCACCCTCCGCTTCGGCTGGCTCGACGACGCCGCCCTCGCCCTCTGGCTCAGCGCCGCCGACTGCGTGCTCTTCAACTACCGCACCATCTTCACCTCCGGCGCCGCCTGCCTCGCCCGCTCCTGGGGCGTGCCGATCCTGCTCCCGCGCCGTCTCGACACCGTCGATCTCGACGAACCCGCACCCACCATCTTCCGCTTCGACCGCCCCGAAACCGACCTCGCCGAAAAGCTCGGCACCGCCCTCGCGACACCATCCGACTACGCCGGAGCAGCGAACTGGCGCGAAACCACCGCCTGGCCCCGCGTCGCCGCTCTCACCGCTGAAGGCTATCACGCGGCGCTCCGCTAAACCTCGATCGCCCGGCGCTCCTCGTGCGAGCGGAGCGCGGCGGCGAAGAGTTCGTGGCTGGCCACGGCTTCGTCGGGCGTGACGCAACCGAAGCGGTCGCCAAGCAGACCTTCGCGCTCGGCGACGAAGGCGGCCCACATTTGCTGGAAGCAGTCGCTGAAGCCCGCCTCGAAGATGCCGCCGGTGACGACAGGGAAAGCGTTCGAGGAATGCCCCACGTCGTAGCGTTCCCAGACCTGCTCTTTCCGTCGCTCAAAGATCCACACCGTCTTCGGCTCTTTGGTTGAAAAGCGCACGCCGCGCTCGGTGCCGAGCACCTCGATGAACCACGTATTCATCTCGTGCGGGGCGAGGCGTTTCGTCGAGATGTGCAGCGGCACTTCCGCGCCGGCGATGTCTGTCTCGCAATGGAGCTGCGCGTTGTCCCATGTATCGCACGCGGCCATGCCGCCCTTCCCGTCTGGCCGCTCGTGAAAGATCTTCTGGAGCTGCGCATAGACGCGCTTCGGCTTCCAGCCCATGCGCAGGGGAAAATGGACGGTGTGCATCCCGAGGTCGCCCATCACGCCGATCTCGCCGCAGAATTTATTCTGCCGCTTCCAGTTGATCGTCTTCGTCGGATCGAGATCGCTCGAATGCCAGAACCCCGAGCGAATCTCGATGACCTGCCCCAGCTCCGACGAGCGCAGAAACTGCCAGACCTTTTGCACGCCGGGGAGAAACGGAAATTCCGACGAGCAGCGCACGAAACGCCCCAGTTCACGCGCGGTGTCGCGAATCTTGCGCGCCGCAGCCAGGTCGATCCCGAAAGGCTTCTCCGCGAAGAGGTCTTTCCCCGCGCGCAGCACGTCGAGATAGATCGCCTCGTGCAGATGATGCGGCACGGCCACATAGACGAAATCCACGTCGCTCCGCAGCAGCTCGTGGTAGTCCGCGGTCAGGAGCGTCACCGTCGGGATCTGGCGAAACCACTCGCGCGTTTTCTCGACGAGATCGCAGACCGCCGTCAACTCCAGCGGCACTGGAAAATCGAGCAGCGCGCACCAGCGCCCGATGGCGCTGGCGACTTCGCGGCCCATGAGACCGCCACCGATGATGCCGACTTTGAGTGTTTTCATATTTGGGGAAATGGATGCTCCAGCGGTTGCGCCGGGCGCATGGGTTTAGCAAAGCGCCCGCGCCGATCAACTCCTCTTCCCGCCGCGCCGCATTTCCCGCTTCCT
Organism: Chthoniobacterales bacterium; assembly: GCA_038318725.1. GTDB lineage: Bacteria > Verrucomicrobiota > Verrucomicrobiia > Chthoniobacterales > Chthoniobacteraceae > Chthoniobacter. The sequence continues at coordinate 2,429 of JBBQCM010000052.1, read as the reverse complement.
TATTTCCCGCCGTCCCCGCCTTAATCCCCGCCATGCTCAACGTCATCTGGCTCGCCATGCTCGTTATTGCCGTGGTCGTCGCCGGCTTCACCGGCAAGCTCCCGGAGGTCACCAGCGGCGCTTTCGAGGGTGCGGAGAAGGCGGTGATGAAAGTCGCGCTGCCCCTGCTCGGCATCTGGGCCATTTGGCTCGGCATGATGCGCCTCGCCGAGCGCTCCGGGCTGGTCCAGGCGCTCGCCAGCGGGCTGCGCCCGGTCCTGCGCCGGCTCTTTCCCGAAGTTCCGCCGGACCATCCGGCCATGGGCGCGATGGTCATGAACATGGCCGCCAACATGCTCGGCCTGGGCAACGCCGCCACCCCGCTCGGTCTCCGCGCCATGCGCCTGCTCGACGCCCTGAATCCGCAGCCCGGCACGGCGACGAATGCGATGTGCACCTTTCTCGCGCTCAACACCGCCTCCATCCAGATCCTCCCGCTGACCGCCATCGGCATCCTCGCCACCCAGGGCGCGAAAGGTCCGACCGCCATCGTCATCACCGCCTTTCTCGCCACCTGCTGCGCCGCCACCGCCGGCGTGCTCTCGGCCAAGTTACTCGAAAAACTGCCTATGTTTCGCGTCGAAAAGCCCGCCGAGGGCGCGGCGAAGACCGCCAGCACGGAGGCCGCGCCTGCCGCAGAGCTGGAGCTGGAAAAGCTCGCACTCCCTCCCCTCACCGGCGGCCAGCGCGCCGCCATCGTGCTCTACTTCGCGCTCTTCGTCGGGCTGTTTTTCCTGCTGCTCTTCCCGGAGTGGTTCGCGGGAGTCGGCGGACCCCAGCCCCCCGCCGAATTCGCCGGCAAGAGCCTCGGCATCCGCGCGCTGATGTCCGTCTCACTGCTCGCCATTCCCTTCCTGCTCTCCTTCTTCCCGCTCTACGCCACGCTGCGCGGGGTCAAGGTCTATGAGCAATTCGTCGAGGGGGCGAAGGAAGCCTGGGGCACGGCGCAACGCACCATCCCGTATCTCGTGGCCATGCTCGTGGCCATCGGCATGCTGCAAAAGGCGGGCGTCATCGGGCTGCTCTCGGCGAAACTTTCCCCCATGCTCAGCGCCGTCGGGTTTCCCGCCGATCTGCTCCCCATGGTCCTCATGCGCCCGCTCAGCGGCAGCGCCACCAATGGCCTCTTCGTCGAACTCGTCCAGCGCCTTGGCCAGCCCGACGGCTTCATCAGCCGCCTCGCCGGCACCATCTACGGCAGCACCGAGACGACCTTCTACGTCCTCGCCGTCTATTTCGGCAGCGTCTCCATCCGCCGCACCCGCCACGCCGTCGCCGTCGGCCTCATCGCCGATACCGTCGCCGTCATCGCCTCCGTGGCCATCTGCCACGCGGTCTTCGGGTAAAGGGCGAGCGCTACCTCACGGCACCGCCGTGGGCGGGCAAATGCCGCGTTAGCGGCAGTTGACCGTAGGCCCGCGCTTCAGCGCGGGTCTTGCGGCAGGAGCGCGGTCGCGTCGCGTAGCGACGCCTGAACTCAGCCGAGCAGAAACCGTTCGTCAAAATCGACCTGATGCCTTTCGAGAAACGCGCGGTATTCCTCCGCGAAACTCCTCGTCCGGTGATGCTCCTCTTGGTTGCGGATGTATTCGCGCACCGCATCCAGTTGCGACTGGCTGACGGTGAAAGCGCCATAACCATCCTGCCACGCGAATCCCATGAGGTTTGGAAACGTCTCCTTCATCCAATGCGACGAGCCGCCCTTGATGAGTTGCACCGCCTTGGACAACGCCATGCTGGCCGGAGTCGAAAGCAGGAGATGAATGTGGTCGGCCACACCGCCAATTTCGAGCGCCTTCATCCCATTCTCGCGGGCGATGCCGCCCAGATACGGCCACAGCCGTTCGCGAATGTCTTCCTTCAGCCACGGCTCCCGATTCTTCGTGCTGAAGACGATGTGGTAGTTGAGGGAGGTGTAGGTGTTGGACATGCGATCAACCGTCGCTACGCGACGAGGCGCTCTGTTGCCACATAAATCCCGGCGATGAATCGCCGGGCTACGGTCGGATGCCGCTCGCGCGGCAGCGCGAGTTACCGCCCTCGGCGCAGGCCGGGCAAAACCGCAATGCCCGCAGGTGCCGCGTTAGCGGCAGTTGATCGTAGGCCCGCGCTTCAGCGCGGGTCTTGCGATAGCAACACGGTTGCGTCGCGTAGCGACGCCTGAATCTCATGCCGGCAGAATGTCCCCCGCGATCATCCGTCGCTACGCGACGAGGCGCTCTGTTGCCGACAAATCCCGGCGATGAATCGGGTTGTGTGCGTCAAGTTCAGCAAAAGCGGGTTGGGAAGGGCGGAGCTGGCGAGGTTTTAGGCGGCGAGTTGGAGTTGAGTTTTGGAGAGATCGGCGAGCGGCTGCATGTCGAGATAGCGGGCACCATCGAGCCATTCCT
>JBBQCM010000051.1:0-43372 GCA_038318725.1 Chthoniobacterales bacterium | reverse complement strand
CGCTCGCAGGCCACCCGCATCCTCGAAGATCTTCGCGTCATTGACTCGGCGATCGACCAGTATGCGATCGAAACCAACAAAGCCGGCAACGCGACAGTCAACTGGACGGACATCCAGTCCTACCTCAAGAAAGGTTCCGTCTTGTATAACTCCGGTGGAAAGGACCTCCTGACCAACGACTACAATGGCGGCACCTTCTCCGTGGACGGTCTGCCGAAGTTGTCCTCGACTACGTTTGACAAGCTCTCCGACGTGGCTCCGGCCGACTTCTGGTCGCCCTTCTACTAGGCATCCTTTCCAGCACAATCCCATTTCAGCCGCCCTCCTGCTCTGCGGGACGGGCGGCTGAATCGTTTCAGGATGGCAAGTCCGTGAGGGTGGGCACTCGATTAGCTAAGACAGTGGATTGGACCATGCCTCGCCTGTTCTCTCAATTCTCAGTTATTCTTTGCAAAAATGCGATCAGCTCCACTTCTTAGTCTGATTGAGCGGGTCAGATGTTTCTTGGCCCGGCCTTGGTTCGCATGGCTGGCGTTGATGATCGGCGGATTGGTTGTCTATGCACCTGCCTTGAGCGGAGAGCTGATATGGGACGACTTTTATCTTGTGCGGGAGAATCCCTTCTTTCGCAGCCCGGCCTTCGGGTTGGAGGCCTTTCGCCACTACCTGTTTTTCGATTCCTTCTCCACTTACTACCGCCCGGTGCAAAACTGGTCTTATATGCTGGATTACTGGCTGTGGCGGGGGGAACCGGCGGGCTATCATCTGACGAACATATTGCTGCATAGTTGCAGCGGTATCCTTCTCTTTGAGTTGTTTCGCCAGTTGCTGCCCGAGATGACCGGCAACCCAAGGCCAATGCCGCGTCCCGGGATAAATGCCATCTCAGCCTTCCTGGTTGCCCTTATATGGATCGTCCATCCAATCCACAACGCCGCCGTCGCCTACATCTCAGGGCGCGCCGACAGCCTGGCCAGCTTCTTTGCCCTGCTGGCCTGGCTGCTGGCTCGCCGGGCGGCGGCCGTGAAATCTACCGCCGCCACGGTCATCCTTGGCATCGTCGCCGCGCTCACGATGCTGCTCGCCTTGTGTTCCAAGGAAATCGCGCTGCTCTGGCTGGCCATCTTCGCCATCCACACCGTTTTCTTTGAATTCTCCTGGCCCCGACGCGGGAAGGGAATCGCCATCATCAGTGCGCTGGGGCTGCTGGCGATGTATGCGGGCCTGCATGCGTTGCCGGCTTTTCGTGCGCCCATGGAAAGCGGCCCTGCCCAGCCTTTCGATGCGCGCCTTTTGCTGATGCTGCGGGCGCTCGGCGATTACGCTGGCCTGATCGTCTATCCAGGCCGGCTTTACATGGAGCGCACGCTTTCGGACCCGGCGATCTACGGCAGCGCCGCCGCATGGCGCGAGCACCCGCACTACGAGTATCTGTCGATCATCGGCCTGCTCGCGGTTTTGGCCACCATCTTCCTCTGCTGGCAGCGCTGGCCAGGGCGCCGCCTGCGCTGTTTCGGGGCGATATGGTTTGTCGCGGCGTTTCTGCCGATCTCGAATCTTTTCCCGCTCAATGCTGAAGTCGCCGAGCACTGGATCTATCTCGCCAGCATCGGAGCCCTGCTCCTGATCGCGGGCGGTGTGCTGGCCCTGCCACAACGGGCGCAGATGGCCGCGGGCGCATTCCTTCTTTTTGCCATGGTCGCGCTTGGCATGCGGACAGTCGTGCGGGCCGGCGACTGGGTGAACGCGGAAACCTTCTGCCTGCGCACGATCGCCGCTGGTGGCGCAACTCCCCGCATCCTCAACACCCTGGCTTCGCTTTACGGTGAGCGCAGTGATTTTGCCAGGCAGGAGGCGATCTTGCGCAAGATGACCGTGCGCTTTCCCGATTACGCCCCGGCGCGGATCAATCTCGGCATCTGCCTTTCCAGGCAAGGACGCGCGGCGGATGCGGAGCCATTGCTGCGGGTCGAAAAATCCGCCGCGGATGAGGTTTCCCGCCGCTACCCGCGAACCTGGCCCGCGGCCTTGAATCTGGCCCGGCTTCGTCTCAAGGCGGGAAACGATGAGGAAGCCCTGGCCATCATCGCCGAGGCGCGGGGACGTTTCCCGCAAACTTGGGAGCTGGTGAAATACGAGAGTGAACTCCGCCATGCACGGCAGGGCGTCGGGGCGGCGTTGCCGGAGGTGACCGCCTACGCTGCTGCACACTGGTGGCATCTCGATGCCTGGGTCACGGTGGGGCGGCTGCGCTACAGTGCGGGCGAACCGGACGCGGCCATCACCGCGTTCCGCGCCGCCAGCCGGCTCGACATTTACAACGCGGGTCCACTCACGGACATCGCCCGCATTGAACTGGAGCGTGACCATCCAGATGCCGCGCTGACAGAGCAAATAGACGCGATGCGCCGCGAGCCTGGCCAGCCCAGCCACTACCTCATGCTCGGGAGCATTCTTGAAAAACTCGGGCGACGGGCCGAAGCGGACGCCGCGGTGCGCCGGGCACAGGCGCTGGCTGCCAGCGCGCGGCGACGCTCGTAACTACGGCGAGGCGTCTCCCGCGCGGCGCTCGCGACCACCGAGGTCGAGTTGCTTGAGCACGAATGTAAGATCATCCGGCGGCTGATTCTTTTTCGACGCCGCTTCGCTGGCGTCGTAGAATAATGCGAATGCCGAGTAGAAGCGTGGGCGCATCCGGGACGGGAAGACGAACGTCCAATCCTCGCCCGCAGCACCCGCGCCGGCCTCAATGGCGCAGGCCCCTTTGATAAAGGGATAGAGATGTTCGCCATCCGAGAGCACGAGCATCATCCACGGAAAGCGGGTGCGCTCGCCGGTGAACTGCCAGCCGAGACGGAACTGCATGACGCCCGGCAGATCGCGCACCAACTGCATCGAGGTCAGCGTGGTCGTCTCATCGAAAACGATCGGCGTCGGTCCGGCGGGTGGCACCAGCAGGGGTTCGCCGCGCGTGAGGATGGTGAGTTCGTTCCGGCTGCGGACGCGCCAGGAGTGCGGGCGCAGGTATTCGTGGAGCAAGCGGTCGCTCGATTCCACCTCGCGGTTCGTTTTCGTCCGCATCCGCGGGTGATAGAATTCGGCTGCGGTACTGAAAGTATAGGCGTCGGCGTAGTCGATGAGGACCACTTCGCTCGCCGGCGGAGGCGTGTAGGCCGCGGTGCTGAGTGTCTGCAGGCCCTTGAGCACATGGTGCAGCGAGACCAGCCGCTCGCGCGTGGCGAGGTGGGAAAGGTAGGGCACCGCAGCAGTGACACTCGCGGAGTTCGGGACGGCGCCGATCATCTCCGCCTTCCACTCGCGCTCTTCGAGGAGCTGGTCGAGCCGCGGTAACTCACGGGCCAGTTCCGGTGCCGCGCCCCAGCGGAAATGCGCGAGGACGCACGCCGCGAGGAGCAGCGCGGCGACCATTTTCTGAGCGCGCATCCGGGCCACCATCTCCGCTGCCGCGATCCAGAAAAGCGGGAGGAGTGGCGCGGGATAATGGGCGCCGAGCGACCACTCTGAGGAGCGCCACGAGAGTAGGTGCTGTGCGAGAATCGGCGCTGCGATCAAGAGCCAGCGCGGGCGGAGCAGCGGCAGCAGGAGCAGCGGCACGAGCAGCGCGGGCAGCAGATTGCCCTGCGTCAGCGCCGCCTGCAGGGCTTGGAAAAGGCGCGATGGTTCGGTGACGAATTTTACGAGGATATCGCCGCCAGATTTTCCGAGATGATCGTAGAGTTGGAGGTAATCGACAGTCCCCGCATTTAGCCACGGGCTAATGACCTTTCCGCAGATCAGCAGCCATCCGGCAGCGACGGCGAGCGGCAGAAGATCCCAGCGCCGCATCCACGCGCGCCCGCGGTTCCAGTCCAGCACCGCCCACACCATGCAAAAGGCCACGAGCAGCAGGGCCATGTTTTCCTTCACGCTCAGCACGGCGATGAACCACAGCCAGAAGCGCCCGCGCGTTTCGGCCAGCCGCGCCTCGATGAGCAGGAGGAGCAGCGGCGCGGCCAGCGCCTCGGGATGAAACTCGTGGATGCCGATGCTCAGCGTCGCTGGCGTGAGGATCGTCGCCAGCGCCAGACAGATCGCGGCGGGCCGCTCCAGTTCCAGCCGCCGTGCGATGCGCCAGGCGGTGAAGGGCATCGTGGCAAAAGCCAGCGTCTGCACCGCGACGAAGAGCATCGGGTGCGGCCAGATGGCAAAAAGCGGCGTGAGCAGGAAGACGATGGGCTCTGCGTGATTGCCCATGAGCGGCACATTGAGCAGCGAGACGGTCCATTTTCCCTGCAACGCCAGCCACAGCGCCTGCACGTAAAAGGCGAGGTCGAAGGTGCCGTATTGGAATGTCCACCAGTGCCACCACGAGACGAGGATCACGAAACCCCCGAAGAGCCCCGCGCCCCAGACAATCGCGCGCGGAGTTTTGCAGCTTTCGGGAGGCATCGTTCTGGCTCATAGCGAGGGCCAATGGAAAAGACAACGCCTCCCGCAAACCGCAGCGCGCCGCTCGACGCTCTGCGGGCGCTGGCGGTCTTGCTGGTGCTGGGCCGGCATTTCCCGGAGATGCCGCCGGGGTGGAAGGGCGCACCGGTTCCGGGCTGGATGGAGGTTTGGGAGCGGGGCGGTTGGATCGGCGTCGATTTGTTTTTCGTGCTGAGTGGGTTCCTGGTTGCGGGGCTGCTTTTCCGCGAATACCGGCGGTTCGGTGAGATTCATTACGGGCATTTCCTGGCGCGGCGCGGTTTCAAGATTTACCCGGCCTTCTATTTTATGTTCGCCGCGGTCCTGCTCTTCGCGGCGCATTTGGGGAAACCCTTCGTCGGCTGGCCGGTGGTGCTGTCGGAGATGCTCTTTGTGCAGAACTACGGCCCAGCGTTGTTTCCGCATACGTGGTCCCTGGCCGTCGAGGAGCATTTCTATCTGCTGCTGCCGCTGCTTCTGCTCGCGGTGCGTGGGGAGAAAAGCGCGCCGTTCGCGAAGTTGCCGGGCGTCTTTCTCATCATCGCCCTGCTCGCGCTTGCCGCGCGCGTCGCGACCGCGGAACTGCTCCCGTTTCGCCTGAAGACGCATCTCTTTCCTACGCACCTGCGGCTCGATTCGCTGCTTTTCGGCGTGCTGCTCTCCTGGGCCACGCATTTCGCGCCGGAGGCGCTGGAGCGAGTGTGGGAGCGCTTTCGCTGGCCACTGGCACTCGCTGCCGCGGCGCTGGTTGCGCCGGCATTTTGCCTCGAGATTGGCAGCGGCTGGTATCTGCATACGGTCGGGCTGACCGGATTCTATCTCGCGAGCGGAGTGCTGCTCATGTTCGCGCTGCGGTGGAAAAACGCCTGGCGTCCGCTGGCTTTCATTGGCGCCTACTCCTACTCGATTTACCTCTGGCACATCCCGGTGCGCTTTTTCGGCCTCGGCTGGCTGCCGCGCAACTCCGCCCCGCTGACTCGCGCTGCCGCGTATCTTGCGCTGAGCCTGCTCGCCGGGATCGCCGCCGCCTGGCTCGTCGAGCGGCCTTTTCTCGCCCTGCGCGACCGCCTTTTTCCCACGCGCAGCCAGCCGCCCGCTTGACCGTTCCCGGCTTCGCTGCTTGCTTGCGCGCCTCATGCTGCGACTTGCGCTCAAGATGCTCTACGGGGACCGGGCGAAATACGCGATGCTCGTGGGCGGCCTCACCTTTTGCGCACTGCTCATGTCGCAACAGATCTCGGTTTTCTGCGGGCTGATGCGCTGGACCACGGCCACGCTGCGCAATATCCGGGTGCCGGTCTGGGTCGCGGACGCAAAGGTCGAGCAGGTCAATGAAGTCGTGGCCATGCGCGACATCGAGGTGGATCGCGTGAAGAGCCTGCCGGGCGTCGAGTGGGCGGTGCCGCTTTATTGGGGCATCCTCAATGCGCGGCTGCCGGATGGCTCGTTTCAAGCCGTCCAGCTCACCGGTCTCGACACGGCCACGCTCGTCGGACGACCGGGAAAAATGACCGCCGGTCGGATCGAGGATTTGCGGCTGCCGAATGCGGTCATCGTCGATCAGGTCGGCGTGAAGAAATTCAAGAAGAAGGGCATCGAGCTGAAAGTCGGCAGCACTTTTGAGATCAACGATAAGGAGGCGCGCGTCGTCGGACTCTGCGAATCGGACCAGAGCTTTCTCGGTCAGCCGTACGTCTTTACCACTTACGACCGCGCGCTCGAATATGCGCCGCCACAACGCAAGCTGCTCAGCTTCGTCCTCGTCCAGCCGAAGCCCGGCGTTTCTCCCGAGGCGGTTGTGGAAAGCATCCGCGCGATCCCCGGTCTGACCGCCTTCACCAGCGACGATTTCTTCGATCACACGATCGCCTGGTACATGAAAAACACCGGCATCCCGATCTCGTTCGGCACCGTCGTGGTGCTCGGGATCGTTGTCGGGATCGCCATCGCCGGGCAGACGTTCTATCTCTTCATCCACGAAAACTTGCGCTTCATGGCCGCGTTGAAAGCGATGGGCGCGCGCACCAGCACGCTCGCCGGGATGGTCTTCCTGCAAGCCTTTGCCGTCGGCCTCGCGGGCTACGGACTCGGCGTCGGCACCGCCGCGATGTTCGGCTTCGGCGTCCTCAAAGGCGGTGAGCCGCCCTTTTACATGCCGTGGCAGGTGCCAGTCTTCACCGGCGTCATCATCCTCTTCATCTGTTGCCTTTCCGCGCTCATCGGTCTCGTGAAAATCATCCGCGCCGAGCCCGCAGTCGTTTTCAAATAGCGCATGAGCGAAACCGCCCACGGCAACCATTCCATCGCCATCGAGGCCCGCGGGGTGACGAAGACTTTCGGCACCGGCGACTCCGCGGTTCAGGCGCTCAAGGGCGTGAACCTCGACGTGCGCTTCGGCGAACTGACGATGATCGTTGGGCCGTCGGGTTGCGGGAAGACGACGTTTCTGAGCGTGCTTTGCGGGACGATGAAGTTCGACGATGGCTCGGTGCAACTCTTCGACCGCGATCTGCGCGGGCTGCGCGATGCCGAGGTCACGGCTTTCCGTGGCAAAAACGTCGGGTTCATTTTTCAGCAGTTCAATCTCATCCCCACCTGGAACGCCGTCGAAAACGCCTGCGTCCCGCTGCTTCTCGCCGGGGCCAGTCGCCAGACCGCCGAGGCCGCCGCCCAGCGCCTGCTCGATGAAGTCGGGATCGGCGGGAAACGCGGTGCCTATCCCACTGAGCTGTCCGGCGGGCAGCAGCAGCGCGTGGCCATCGCGCGGGCACTGGTCCATGAACCGCGGCTCATCATCTGCGACGAACCGACCGCCTCGCTCGACGCCGCGAGCGGACACAAGGTGCTCGAATTGCTCAAACAAATCGCCTGCCGTCCGGACCGCTGCGTCATCGTCGTCACCCACGACAGCCGCATCTTTTCCTTCGCGGACCGCATCGCGGAGATGGAAGACGGGGTGGTGAAGACGGTCCACGGGAAAGGCGAATATCATGCTCAATATGTTTAAGAGATTCTCCGTCATCCTCGCCCTCGCCGGCATCGTCGCGGCGGTGCTTATCGTCAAAAAAGTCCGTCACGTCGAACCCGCCCCGCCGCCGCTCGCCGAACCGGCACACGCGCCATTCAAGAACTCCATCGGCGCGCGCGGCATCGTCGAGAGCTTTCAGGAAAACGTCCGCATTGCTCCGGCGCTCCCGGCGCTGGTGACAAAGGTGAACGTCAAAGTCGGCGATCCGGTAAAAACGGGCGCCGTGCTTTTCGAGCAGGATTCACGTGACGCCGACGCGCTGGTCAAAATCCAAGAGGCGCTGATCCACACGCTCCAGGCGCAGATCGAGCAGGCCGAGGTGACGCTCGCGGACAAAAAGGATTCGTGGGAGCGCGTGGAAAAGTTGGGGGCCAACCAAGTCTCCAGCCTGGACGAGAGGCAGCGCGCCCGCTTCGCCGTGCAGGCCGCCACCTCCCAGCTCGCCATCACCCGTGCCGAACTGGCCGCCGCCCAGGTGCAGCTCGCGCGTTCAAAGGTGCAGCTCGATTTGCTCGCGATCAAAGCCCCGCGTGACGGCACCGTGCTTCAGGTCAATATCCGCGCCGGCGAATACGCTGCGCTCAATTCTGCCGAGCCCGCCATCTTGCTCGGGCAGATCGACGAGCTTCAGCTTCGCGCCGACGTGGACGAAGACAACGCCTCCCGCGTCCGCCCCGGCTGCGCCGCCACCGCCTACCTTAAAGGCCGGCACGACCAGGAAATCCCGCTCACCTTCGTCCGCATCGAGCCCTACATCGTCCCGAAAAAATCCCTCACCGGCGAAAGCAGCGAGCGCGTGGACACCCGCGTCCTGCAAATCATCTTCCGCTTCGCCAAGACGGCCACCCCCGTCTATGTCGGCCAGCAGATGGACGTCTTCATCGACGGCGGCGAACCGGAGGCAAAAGCGCTCGCGCCACGCTGATCAGGCGAGCGTTTGGACAAACTCCGCGACCATTCGTCGGCCGTCGCTCAGCACGGGCTGGCCATCGCAGAGCAGCCCTGCTCCAGGACCGGCGGGGCGCTCCCTGCCTCATCGATGGCCCGATGGAGGGCACCATGTTCATGGTTCACGTCGAGCGGGTGCTCTGACCGGAGCTCCAGCATGGGGACTTGGTGCTCTGCGATAATCTCTCCTCGCACAAAGTCGCCGGCGTGGCGGAGGCCCTCGCCGCCCGCGGCGCGCAGCTCCCATACCTGCCGGCTTGCAGTCCCGATCTCAAGCCCATCGAAAATGGCCTTCTCCAAGCTCAAGGCCCCTTTTGCGCAACGCTGCCGCGCGCGATCTCGAGAGCTTCATCACCGGCATCGCTCAAGCCTTGGGCGAGTTTTCGCCTGACGAGTGCCGCAACTTCCTCCGGCATGTCCAATATGCGACCAATTAAATAGAAACTGCTCTAGGCGATTCCCCCTTCCTCGCCACTTAAAACCGAGCTTCCAGTGCTTCCACTGCCGATGGGTTCCAGTGTGCCCGATGTCCGGAGGTTGCCAGGCCCAAACTCACGAATTGGGGCGGTCAGTAAGACTTTGCCCAGACGACGCGGCGCGGGCTGGGTTCGCCGGTGAGGATGCACTTGCCTGGCTCCTCTGGAGAGTTGAAGGGAATGCAGCGGATGGTGACTTTGAGATCTTCCTTGATCCTCTCCTCGACTTCGCGCGAGCCGTTCCAGTGGGTGAGGGCGAAGCCGCCGTGGATCTCGGGCTTGCCCGTGTTCTTCGCGGTGAAGAAGGTGTAGAAGTCCTCCTTGGTGTCGATCTTCACGGTGTTGGCATCGCGGTAGGCGGTGGCTTTGGCCAAAAGGCCAGCCTGCATTTCCTCGAGGATCCCGCCGGCCTGGCCGACGAACTCCGCATTCGGGACAAACGCCTTTTCCTTCGGCCCGCGATCACGCCGCGCAACAGCGACGCTGCCCTTCTCCAAATCGCGCGGACCCAGTTCGACGCGGATCGGCACGCCTTTCTTGATCCACTCCCACGTCTTGGTCCCGCCGCCGATGTCGCGCTTGTCCACCTCGACGCTGATCTTTTCGCCAAAGGCGGTCTGCGCGCGCAGCTCCGCTGCGAGTTGGTCGGCGGCGGCGAGCACGGCGTCGCGCGTCTCGGGCTTGGGCGTGACGGGCAGGATGACGATCTGCGACGGGGCGACGCGCGGCGGGAGGACGAGGCCGTCGTCGTCGGCGTGGGCCATGATGAGTGTGCCGATGAGGCGCGTGCTGACGCCCCAGCTCGTGGTCCAGGCGAACTCCTCCCGGCCCTCGCGCGACTGGAATTTAATGCCGCTGGCGTGGGCGAAGTTCTGCCCGAGGAAGTGCGAAGTGCCGGCCTGGATGGCCTTGCGATCCTGGACCATCGCCTCGATGCACAGCGTCTTCACCGCGCCGGGGAAGCGCTCGGCTTCGCTCTTCTCGCCGGTGAGGACCGGCAACGCGAGGTAGTCGCGGGCAAACTTTTCATACAGGCCGAGGATGAGATCGGTCTCTTCCAGCGCCTGCTCCGCGCTCTCGTGCGCGGTATGGCCTTCCTGCCAGAGGAACTCTGCGGTGCGCAGGAAAAGGCGCGGGCGCAGCTCCCACCGGACCACGTTAGCCCATTGGTTGATCAGGATCGGCAGGTCGCGCCAGGACTGCACCCATTTCGCGTAGCTCGCGCCGATGATCGTCTCGCTCGTCGGGCGCACGATCAGCGGCTCGGTGAGTTGGGCGCTGGGGGCCGGGCGCAGGCCTCCTTGGCCATCGGACTCCAGCCGGTGATGCGTGACGACTGCGCACTCCTTCGCAAAGCCCTCAACGTGCGCCGCCTCCTTCGCGAGATACGAGATCGGGATGAAGAGCGGAAAGTAGGCGTTCTTGTGTCCGGTGGCCTTGAGCATTCCGTCGAAAATGCGCTGCATCGCCTCCCAGATCCCATAGCCCCACGGCTTGATGACCATGCACCCGCGCACGTCCGAGTTCTCCGCGAGATCGGCCGCGCGGACGACTTGCTGGTACCATTCGGGGAAATCCTGCGCGCGGGTCGGAGTGATGGCGGTCTTATCTTGTTGGGGCTGGCTCATGGCTGTGGAAAAAGGGACGCGAAGCTAGACTCCGGGCGCACCCGCGGCAAGCAGCTCATTCAGCCTAAAGCCGCACGAGGAACTCGCGAAAGAACGCCACCCCTTTCTCCAGATCCGCAACCGCGATGAACTCATCCCGCGTATGGGCCTGCGCGATCGAGCCGGGGCCGAGCGCCACGGCGGGCATGCCGCGCTCGGCGAAAAAGCAGGCGTCGCAGAACCACGGCGCCCCCACCGGCTGCGCGCCGCACTCGCCGAGCAGGGCAATGAGCGGATGCGCCGGGTCCGTGTAAAGCGGCGGCGCGGGCGAGAGCTCCACGCCGAGGTCCGGGCAGACGGACCTGAGCCGCGCGGTCAGCTTCTCCGCAAAGTCCGGCGTGAACTGCGCCGGGACCAGCCGCAAATCCACACTCGCCGCGCACGCCTCCGGGATGATGTTCGTCTTCGATCCGCCGCGGATCGTCCCGATGCTGATCGTCGGCGCCCCCAGCACCGCGTCCTGGATCGCCGCAAACTCTCGCGTCAGCTCCCCGCCGATGAACTCCAGCACCCGCAGCATCTTCCCGATCGCGTTTTCCCCCAGCTCCGGGCGCGAAGCGTGACCCGCCCGCCCCGTCGTCCGCAGCTCGAGAAAAGCGCACCCCTTGTGCGTGTGAACGACCTGTAAATCCGTCGGCTCCGCCGCGATCACAAAGTCAAAGCGCTCCTCGCGAGCCAGCGCCTTCGAACCGTGCTGGCCGGTCTCCTCGCCGGCCAGCCCGGCAAACCAAATCTCATACCCGAGGGCCGGCAGCCGCTCCCGCAGCGTGTGGAGCGCCCAGAGCATCGCCGTCATCGGGCCTTTGGTATCGCTCGCCCCACGACCCCAGACCCTGCCGTCGCGGAGTTCGGCGGCAAAAGGCGGGATCGTCATCCCGAGCACACTCACCGTGTCCGTGTGCGGGGCGAGCAGCAGCCGCGGCTTGCCCGGCTGGTCGCTGGGAAAACGCGCCACCACATTGGGCCGCCCCGGCAGCACCTCGCGCAGTTCCACCACCGCCCCCCGCCCGCGCAACCACTCCTCTAGCCACTTCGCCAACCGCGCCTCCCCCACCTCGTCCGTCCCCGGCTCCCCCTCCGGGTTCACGCTCGGGATGCGGACGAGCGCCTGGAGGAGTTCGACGGCATTCTGCGGCTCAATCATTCGCCGAGCCTCGCCGAGCACCCGCCGGCTGGCGAGGCGTTTCCTCAGGCGCTACGAACAACGTGTCGAGTATAATAGTTAGGAGACTTTCGTTGGATGCTCATCTTGGATGTGGAGGCCATCACGCAAGCACAGGCCGCCCAAAATCCGCTTGCCTCCGCGACGCGGGGTCGCATGCTCTCCGTCCTCACCCTTCATCCTTATGAAACTACTCCCACTCCTTACCCTCACTTCGCTCGTTGCTGGTTTCGCCGCGTTTACGCCCCCCGGGGCGCTGGCGCAAGAACCGGAAAAGCTCAATCTGCCGGCCGCGATTGCCGGCACTATGGACATCGACTTCAAGACCCGCAAAAGCCTCGATGAAAAGGGCAAGCCGCAGAAGGGCGTATCTGACGAGTATGCGATCTCGCTGCAGGTCGCGCAGACGACGGAGTTCAAGGGCACCATCAAGCGGCAACCGGCGGTGGGTGGCATCCTGGGCACGGGGCAAAAGGCGCAGCTCGCCTATTCGATCGATCTCTCGGTGTTGAACCCCGCGAATCTTTCGCAGAAACGCGCGGTGGGGAAATGGGTGGGCACGGTGCCGGTGGCGGCGAATGGCGAATACAATGAGGAGGGTCTGCCGGACAGCCAGCAGCGGATCGCGGTGGATGCGATCGGGCGGGCGCCGGCGTTCACGGATAAATTTGGCGGGAAGCTCATCGGCAAAGGCAAGAAGGCCTCGAGCGCGACGACCTATCTGCGGCAGCTCGCGGGCAAGCAGGTGAAGGTGGAGGTGAAGAACAGCGACCCAATGCGCTTTGAGTCGCTCGCTTTGGCAATGGGTCCGGCGCAGACCTATCCGCGGACGGTGGTGAATGGGAACCTCGATTACGACTACGAGACGGGTAACTACTACACGAACGGCATCCGCTTTCTCTACCAGCAAAACGGCAAGGAAGTGGAAGACGTAGTGACGGGTTCGATCAAGTGGGTGGAGGACGCGAACCGCGCGAGCAATGGCAAGGGCCAGTATGAATTCAACCTGCGCTTCAACGAGGCGAAGAACTCGAAGCCCGCGGGCGAGGCGGCGGCCTTCGCGAAGATGAGCGACGAAGAGGCCTTCTTCGCGGTGGATAACACGATCCCGTCGCTAACTGGGACGATCAAATACGAGGACCAGATGACGACCGTGGGCGACAAGCAACTGCCGGGGTCGAGCAAGATCAAATACGACCTCGGAGCTAATCAGCTCACCAAGGTGCAGGTGATGAACTTCCTCAAGCTCTGGCTCGTCTGCGTGGGGCCGACGAACGACGAGTAAGCCGCACATCACTCTCAAACTAAGAACGCCGCCTGGGAAAACCAGGCGGCGTTTTTCTTGGTCAGGCGAGCCGGTTGGCGCGGTACCACTCGACGAAGCGCGGGATGCCTTCCGCTATCTTCGTATGCGGGTCGTAGCCCAGGAGGGCTTTCGCTTTCGAGATGTCCGCGTAAGTCAGCGGCACGTCGCCGGGCTGGTCCGGCATCTTTTGAATGACGGCCTTCTTCCCGAGCGTCTCCTCGATGACGGCGATGAGTTCGCCAAGGGTGGTGGTCTGGCTTTCGCCGAGGTTGAAGACATCGCAGAGCGGGCCATCGTAGGTCAGGCAGGCGGAAATGCCTTGGAGGATGTCGTCGATGTAAGTGTAGTCGCGGCGCGTGGAGCCGTCGCCGAACTGCTGGATGGGGCGGCCTTCGTCGATCGCGCGGGTGAAGGAATGGATGGCGAGGTCGGGGCGCTGGCGCGGCCCATAGACGGTGAAGAAACGCAGGGAGATGGTGCGCAGGCCGTAGAGGTGGGTGTAGTTCGAGCAAAACTGCTCGGTGGCCATCTTCGTCGCGGCGTAAGGCGAGATGGTCTGGTTGATGAGCATGTCCTCGCGGAAGGGCGCGGTCTTGAGGACGCCATAGACGGACGAACTCGACGCGGAAACCACGCGCGGAACTCCGTGAAGGCGGGCGGCTTCGAGGATGTGCCAGCTACCAGTAATGTTCGTGTCGATGTAGAGCTTCGGCTCCTTGATTGAGGGACGCACGCCGGCGCGGGCGGCGAGGTGAACGATGGCGTCGGGCTTTTCCGCACCGACGATGCGATCGACCGCGGCCCAGTCGCGGAGGTCGGCTTCGTGGATCGGCGCGTGAGTGGCGAAGGCGGCGGTGTTGGCGTGTTTGATCGCCGGGTCGTAGAAGTCATTGAAGTCGTCCAGCACACTGACGGTGTGGCCGTCGGCGAGGAGTTTTTCGACGAAATTGGAACCGATGAAGCCGGCTCCGCCGGTGACGAGGACTTTCATCCGCCCACCTTAGCCGGGCGGCGAAAATGCGAACAAGGGAAAGTTCCCGGCCGAAGGTCGGATCGCCTGCGGAGACCCTAAATGCGGGCTTCCGCAGGCCATTGAGTATTTTGTGAAAATGGTGGGGGCAAAATTGTTGACACGGCAAAAGCTGGGTGAGATGAACGACATCACTCTTAACTCCTATGTCCGACGAACTCCCTCCCTCCCCCGCTGATACCGACGATGCCGACGCTTCCAAAGCTGAGACGATCCGCATCACGCTTCCGCCGAAGCCTGAGTCCGCGACGACGGTGAAGCGCGAGACGGTGCGCATCAATCTCCCCGGCAAGCCGGCACCCACCTCCCAGCCGGAGTCGAACGCTCCGAAAAAGGAAACGACCAAGATCGTCACCGCGGAAGCCGAAACCATGGCGGGAAACACCGCTCCGCCGCCGCCCTCGGGTGCCAAGCCCTTCGTCCCCCCGCCACCCAGGCCGCCGTCGCAGCCCGGCATGCCCCTGCCGCCGGCGAAGCCGATGAGTGGCATCAATCCTCCGCCGAAGCCGCCGTCGCTCGGTGCGCGTCCCACCGTGCCGCTGAAGCCCGCACCCGCCCCGAGCGGTGCGACGAAGCCCCCGGCTCCCATGGGCAGCGGTCTTCAGTCCGCGCCTGTGACGATGAAAGCCGCGGCCCCGAAGAAGGAGACGGCGCGCATCACCCTGCCCGCCGAGGGCGGCGGTGCCAAGCCACCGATGCCCAAGGCCACGGTCAAGATGCAGCAGACCCAGCCGCTCGTCAGCAGGCCGGCACCAACCCTCACCCAATCGTCCGCCATGACGCCGGCCCCGTCGATTTCATCCTCTCCTGCGATGCAGGTCGAGAGCGCTCCCGATGGCATGGTGAACGTGCTGGCGATTATCGCCCTCGTCATTTCGCTCGTCTCCGCGATCCTCGTCTTCCTCGCCTACCAGGCGACGTCGGTATCCTAGCCAAAGCGAAATCATGCCCGCCTTCACCGAAAACGCGCCTGAAGGAACCGTGAGTGTCCTCAGCATCGTGCTGTTGATTTTAGCCATTGCCGGTTTCGCGCTCACCTTTCTCGCCTACCAAGCCACCACCGCTACTTAAGTCCGATTCCCAAAATTTTCATGGCCAGCCCCAACGTCATCACCGTCACCGACGCAAACTTCGATGCTGAAGTCCTCAAGTCCGACAAGCCCGTGCTAGTTGATTTCTGGGCTCCTTGGTGCGGGCCGTGCGTGCAGCTTTCGCCGGTGATCGACCAAGTGGCCGACGCGACGGCGGGCACGGCAAAGGTGGCGAAAATTGACATCGAGGTCAGCCCACAACTGGCGGCCAAGTATCGCATCAATTCCATCCCTGCGCTGCTGGTCTTCAAAGGCGGCGAGTTCCAAGAGCAACTCAGGACGCACTCGAAGGGAGACATCGTCGCCAAGCTCCAAGCTCTCGCCTGACGGAAGCGCTCAGCTTTGGCGGAGAATGGCCCCGAGTGCGGTGAGGCCATGCACGAGTTCGGCCTCGGTGGCTTTGGCGCAGTTCAAGCGGAGGCACGCTTGCGCGGGCGGCTGGGTGAAAAAGACCGCGCCGCTGGCGAAGACGACGCGCTCAGCGCGGGCGGCATCGCGCGCTGCGGCGAGATCGAGCGGGCGCGGCAGTTCGGCCCAGAGCATGTAGCCGCCGCGCGGCGGGGTGACGCGGGTGCCAGTGGGGAAGCTGCGGGCGATGGCGTCGAGCGCAAGAGTGCGGCGGTGACGGTTGCGCTCGCGGAGACCGGTGAGATGCGGATCCAGCGCGCCGCATTCCAGAAACTCGCGAAGTATGACCTCGGAAATGACGGCGCTGTGGAGATCCTGCTGGCACTTGCGGGCGGCGTAATCTTCATGCAGTGCGCCGGGCACGCAGACGCCGACGCGGAGGCCGGGGGAAACCGACTTTGAGAAGCTGGTGACGTAGCTCACGGTCGAGCCGTCGTCCCACGCAAGCATGGTTTTCGGCGCGCCACCATCGACGAGTTCGCCGTAGATGTCGTCCTCAATGAGGCGGACGCCGTGCGTGCGGCAGAGCTCGACCAACCGCTCGCGGCTGGCTTCCGGGACGGTCGCACCGGATGGATTCGAGAGCGCAGTGCAGACGATAAGGCAGCGCGGTTTCCAGCGTGCGAGCAACGGCTCGGCCTGCGCGGGGTCGATGCCGTCGCCACCCGCGACGGGCAGCGGAAGCACGCGCACGCCGGCGACGCTAAGCAGTTCCAGCAATCCATAGTAGGCGGGCGCTTCCACGGCCACAATGTCGCCAGGTTTCACGATAACGGAGAGGAGAAGCTGGAGCCCCTGCGTGCAACCGGTGACGGTCACGAGCTGTTCACCGCGCAAGTTTGCTCCGCGGGTGTTCAGCCGCGCCGCGAGATACTCGCGCAGCGCGCGGTCGCCCTCGGGATGGTGGTAGCCAAACATCTGCGCTCCCTCCTTTTCATATCCGCGCGCAAAGGCCGCACTCAACTCCGCGGCAGGCAGCGCATCGAGACCGGGCACGCCGGCGGCGAGATTGATCAGGCCGGGCTCGTCCGCCTGCCGCATAAAGTCGATCAGCCGCCCGGCGGCGTGGAAAGTTTGCGGTTCAGTCATCACGACAGCCGCACGAGATCGCGCAGAAACTGCATCCAGATGAAAAACATCCCGCGCCAGGAGTAGCGGATTTCGCCAGTGGCGTTCTGCTTGAGAATGCCGGCGGCGATGTTGTGGATGATCTGGGCTCGGAGATCTTTTTGGATGTCCTGCTGGATAGTCGCGGGATCGAGTTCGGCGAGGTCCTCCCGCAAGACGCGGTGCATGTTCAGGAAATGACGATGACTTTCGTACATCTGCAAAAAGGTCTGATCGCCGCGGAGCCGATTGACGCGCCATTGCGGGACGAGCTTGAGGCTGTAACTGAAGGGGTAGTTCCAAGTCGTCCAGATGGTCCCGTCCTTCGCCCGCGAGGAAATGCTGAGGTAGTAGAAGGCGACGGCGTGCTGGTCGATAAGGCAGATGGCGGACTGGGAGCGGTCGGCGGGTTTGTAAAAAAGGCGGAAGAACTGCGCGTAGTCCTGCCAGTCCCAGCCGGCGTCGTCGATGTGTTCGAAGCCCTCGCCTTCGATTTCGCCGGTGATTTCGTCGAGCGCGGGGAAGGTGCCGGAGTGCGGCGGGGCTTTGTGGCGGAGATTCTTCTCCAGCGGGAGCGTCAGTCTGCGGACGCGGGTGAGGATTTCCAGCCAAGGCAGGAGCAGCCAAGTCGAGGCGCAGAAGACGCCCACGGCCCAGTTGCCGTCGCTGAGCAACCAGCCGATGAGAAAGGACGTGGCGAGGATGCCGAGCGCGCCGAGTTTGCGCAGCACGATCGAGGGAAAGCTGCGCAGGCTGAAGCTGAATGCGACGGTGCCGAGGATGACGAGAAGCTTGGAGCCAAGGCTCCAGCCTGGCAGGTCGAAATCGGTGAGAGTGTCGCCGAGCAGCAGCGGGAAAGAGGGGGCCGTCACGGCGTGATGCTGTGTTTTCTGAGGAAACTTTCAAGTTCCTCAGGTCCGAAATCCGGGAGCACGGCACCGGTGCCGGTGACGAGCGTGGGAGTGCGGCGCTGGCCGGAGAGGCGGAACATGGCATCGTAGTCGGCGCTTTTTTTCTCCACGTCGATGACCTCGTACTGATAGCCGTGCGCGCTAAGCCACTCCCAGGCCATGACACACCACGGGCACCAGATTTTGACGTAAAGTTTGAGCGGCATGAGGCGCGGAAACTAGCGGGCGTGCCCGGCAGCGTCAAATGGAGGGGGATTTGCGTGGGAGCTTGACGGTCGGCAGCACGGCCCGGACGCTGGCGCATGCTCCCACTCGCCGCCGCAAAATTTCCCGCTTCACCCGATGAACTCGCTTCCGCGCTCACCGACGGATTCGCCACTCGCGCCCTGACGGTGGGAAGTGTGCATGTGGAGGGCGCGGCGTTATCCGCGCTGGCCACGCTACGGGTCGAGCTCACCGGGACGCAGTTCACGCGCGGCTTTCGCCTTATCGCCTCGCCGACGAATGGCTCGGCGGCGGTGGTGGCGGAACGTTTCGAAATCCTCGGTGCACCGCTGTTTTTAGAGGACACACCGCTGCAAGTGCGCGTCGAAGCCACGCAGGCGGAACTGCATTTCGCCGGATTCCCCGCTGACGGCACGCTGGTGCTGGCGAAGGCCGCAAGTGGGGTTCTGTTGGTCGCCGTGGCGCAGGCGGACTTGGAGGCGCTGCTCCACCAACTCGCCAGGGACGCGGCGGAAAAGCAGGGCGTGGAAATTAAAAGGACGCGCTTGGAGCTAACCGCGCGCGGCCCACGGGCGCTTTCCTTCCGCTGCGAGGTCACGGCCAAGATGTTTGTCATGAGCGCCGACCTTGCGCTCAGCGGTCAGTTCGAGGTGGACGAACAACTCAACGGGCGCCTGACCGGCCTCACGCTCGGTGGCGATGCGATGATCACGAAACTGGCCGGCGGTTTCGTCCGCCCTCATCTCGACAAGCTCGAAGGCCGCGCCTTTCCTCTGCTCGCGCTGGCGCCCGTAGAATTGAAGCTGCGCGACGTAGAAATCGCGACCGCCGACGGCCTGGAGATTCGCGCAAAGTTCGGGCGCGAATGACGGCTGCGCCGCTTCCGAAAGGCCTTACTTGACGGTACTGGCGGTGGCCGTCTTCAGCGTTCGGGAAAGCTGAATGAGGTCGCCGAGGATGTTCAGCGTCTCGCTTTTGATCGCATCGAAGCCGGTGGTTTTGGGGTCCGCATCGACGTCGTCGCTAAGTTCGTCATCGTCGTCCGCCGCTGCGGTGGTCGCAGGCTTTGCCTCGGTCTTGGCTTCCTTTGCCGGGATGTCTATGGCCGTCCCGGCAGAGACTTTCTTGCCGGTCTTCTCGTTGGTCGCGAGTTGGAGTTCAGGCTTAGTCACGTTGTCGAGGGTGACGGAATAGACCTTCGCTTCGGGGCGTTTGATTTTTTCGCGAGCAGCGGTGCGGGCGTCCTTGCGAGCCTTGTCCTGCTCGATTTCCGTTCGCCGGGATTTCTCATTGAGGGAAACTTTATTTTCCGCGACGCGCTTCTTCGCAGCGTTCAGATCCTCGGTGATGAAGCGGAACTCGGAATCCGCGGCCACCCGAACGGACGAGCGGGTGCGCAGTTCGTTTTTAAAAAGTCCGCGTTCCCATTTCTCGAAATCGACCGGAGCCACCGTGTCGTAGGGCAGCGGTCCTTTGAGCGAGCTTTCGCCGATCTCGGGCTGGTCAAAGATCGAGGGTAGTTTCACATCGGACTCCACGCCCTTGAGCTGGGTTGACCCGCCGGCCACGCGGTAGAATTTCTGGATGGTCAGCTTGAGCGCTCCGGCCTCGTTGTTGCCGCTGCCGAGAAAGGGCATGATCCGCCCGATTTCGAGCATGGTCTGCACGGTGCCTTTGCCAAAGGTGCTGGTGTCGCCGACGACGACGCCGCGCCCGTAGTCCTGAATGGCGGCGGCGAAGATCTCGCTGGCGCTGGCACTGAGGCGGTTGGTGCAGACGATGAGCGGCCCATCCCACGCGATGGAGGGGTCGCGGTCCTTGGAGACGTGCGGGTTGCCATTGGCGTCCTTGGATTGCACGACGGGTCCTTTCTTGATGAAGAGCCCGGTAAGATTAACCGCTTCTTCCAACGAGCCGCCGCCGTTGCGCCGGAGGTCCATGACGAGGCCCTGGATGTTCTCCTGCTTAAGCCGGTTGATCAGCGCGAGGACGTCCTTGGTCGTGCTTTTTGCGCCCGCCGCTCCGCTCCGCTCCATGTCGGCGTAAAAGGAAGGGAGGATGATCCAGCCGAGGCGGATGGGGTTTCCATCCGGACCGGGACGCTCGATGATTTCGGCTTTCGCTTCCTGCTCCTTGAGTTTGATCTCGTCGCGCTTGATCTCGATGATCTTGCGCACCGAGGGATCGGCGGCGTTGACGGGGATGACCTGGAGGCGGACGATGGTGTCCTTTTTCCCGCGGATCATCTCGACGACTTTGTCGAGTTTCATGTCCACGGAATCGACGAATTCCTTGTCGCCCTGAGCCACGGCGGAGATGCGGTCACCGACCTTGAGACGACTGTCCTTCGACGCTGGCCCGCCGGGCACCAATTCGGCGATCTTGGCGTAGCCTTCATCGGAGTGGAGCACGGCCCCGATGCCCACGAGCGCGAGGCGCATGTTGATCTGGAAGTTTTCCAGCTCCGAGCGGCTCATGTATTCGGAGTGCGGGTCGTAGGTCTGGGCCAGGATGGTCAGAAAACCCTTGATGATGTCCTCCTTGTTCTGCTCGTGGAGGTAGCGCAGCACTTGGTCGTAGCGGCGAGTGAGCGTTTTGACCGGCGGATTGATGGCGTGCTTATTCAGCGTCTCCTGGAGCAGTTCGCCCTCGATGCGGTCGCGCCAGAGTTGGTCGGCGTCGGCTTCATCCTTCGGCCACCCGGCTTTCTGCCGATTGATCTGCACGGTGCGGTCGCTGGTAAACTCAAACTTCTCCTTGAGCAGTTCCTTGTTCTTGGCGACACGGTCCTCAACACGCTTTTTGAAGACGTTAAAGATCGCGTACGGCGGTTCCGTGGTGCCGAGGAGCACGTCGTTGCTCAGGGTGTTGCCATACTTTGCGGTGAAAAGATCGACATCCTTTTGCGTGAAGTAGAGGTGGTTGTAGTCGAGCCCTTCGAGGTAATTTTTGAGAAACTGCTGCGAGACTTTCTCGTCGAGCTTCTTGCGGCTGTAGTGGCCCTGCTCCAGCAGTCGTCCGACGGAGATTTCGATTTGCGCCGGATCGGGGTCGTCCGCCGCGCAACCGGTGGCGGTAAAAACCAGGAGGGAAGCCAGCGGAAGGCAGAGAAGACGAAGAGATTTCATCGCGGATTTTGGGGCTTGGGAAATGAAGTGGTGGAAACTGACAGAATTCGCGCAAAGCGCAAACCTGACGTGCGGAAGGCGCGGTGCTGGCGGGGAATACGGCCCAGCGCTCGCTTGCGGACGCCGCCGGCACACGCTCCACTGCGCCCCTGCTTGCATGAATTTCGACACCTTCACCGGCGGTATCTTCGACACGAACTGCTTCTTTCTCCGCGACTACGGCATCCTCATCGACGCCCCACAGGACGCCGCCGCGTGGCTCGCCAGCCGCGATTACCGCGTGAAAACTCTTCTCCTCACCCACGGCCACATCGACCACGTCTGGGACGCCGCCCGCATCCAGCGCGAGCACGGCTGCCGCGTCGGCTACCATCAGGATGGCGAGGACATGGTCACAGAGCCGGACTTTTTCAGGAAGTTCGGTTTCGGCTGGGACATTGAGCCGATCACGCCCGGCTTCCATATCGAGGAATGTGCGGCGCAGACGATCGAGGGAGTGGAGTTCCAAGTCCTGCACGTCCCCGGCCACTGCCCCGGCAGCCTGTGTTTTCTGGAAAAGGGCGCGCGCGTACTTTTCGGGGGCGACGTGCTTTTCGCCGGCGGTATCGGCCGCACCGACCTGCCCGGCGGCGACACCGACCTGCTCTTCACCGGCATTCGCGAAAAGGTCTTTCCCCTCGGCGACGACATCACTGTCTTCCCCGGCCACGGCCCGGCGACGAAGATTGGCATCGAGCGGCAGACCAATCCTTTCGTCGGCGAGGTCTGATCCTCAGCGCGGGGCGGACAGCTCCGCGAGCGCGGCCTCCACGTCCGCGAGCGTGCCGATGGGCACGAGCAGTCGGTACCGGTACTCGCCCGCCGGCCTCGGGCGCACGCGGAAGACGCAGTTCCATTTCACTACCTTTTCCGCGGCAAAACGGAACCGTCCGTAAGTCGCACCCGGGTCCGGCGCGATAATCCCCATCGCGTAGGCCCCGTTTTCTGTCGAGAAAGCTACCGGCTGGCGCTGCTCGCCGGGACCGTCGCTCAGCGGCACGAGCTTCTTCGTCGCCGGATCGAGCTGCCAGAACCGCGCAAACTCCGCCGGCATATAGCCGGTCAGCGCCTCGAACTGCGCCCCCCAGTGCGGCTCCTCCGCCGGCAGCGTGAAAGTCACCGTGTAGTCCAGCACGTTCGCCCGTCCCGGCCGACCGATCCGCACTTCCTTTGTTAACACATGCTCGGAAAGCGTCGTCACATTACGCGCGAGTACGCCCGCCGAGCGTTCGCCCGGCGGCAGCCAGAAAGCCATCTGCGTGCGCGTGCGCAGCTTGTTCCTATCCACACGGATTTCGAGCAACCGGCTGCTCGAGCGCGGCCCGGCGCCGTTGAGCACTGAGCCGGCCTCAGTCGGATTGAAAGTCTCCGGCGGCGCGGTCGAGGCGTTGTCGAAAGAACTCGCCGACTGGAGTTGCCGGCCGTGGTCGGCGCTGTCGATGAACTCTTTCCCCTGCCATGTCACCGAGTGAATTGCCCCAGCCAGCCGCGAGGTCGTGGTGATGACGATCTCCGACCCACCAAACGGCGCACGAATCACTGCATCGCCCGACGGCGAACCCGTGGTAACCGTCTTGGCATCCGCATCCGCGGCCCGCGCATTCATCATTAAACAGGATGAGAATAAGGGGAAAAGGACGCACGGTTTCAACATACCTGGAGGTTAAACCCATGAAGGTGGATGTGGAAAACGCCGAGGCATGAAAAGCAAAAACCATAATCGCCATACAACGGGCACGCCCACTGCTAAATGTAGGAGTATGATCAACCTCACCAGCCTCGCTGTGGAACCTGACACTGCCGACGACGACGATGTCACGGGCGCAGTCGCGGCCAGGCCCTCATGCTACTCCGTCACCATTTTCACCAACCGGTGGAAGGAAGTGCGTGACTTTTACGTCGATCTCCTGAGTGCCCACGTCGTCA
Source organism: Chthoniobacterales bacterium (assembly GCA_038318725.1). Lineage (GTDB taxonomy): Bacteria > Verrucomicrobiota > Verrucomicrobiia > Chthoniobacterales > Chthoniobacteraceae > Chthoniobacter. The sequence goes on along the minus strand of JBBQCM010000051.1, from coordinate 20,453 downwards.
GCGAGCGCCTCGACCGCTACTGCGAGATGGAGCTGGGCGGCATCCCGCTCACTGTCCGCAAGTGCGAGCACGGCGAAATGATCAGCTACTTCCATCTCTACGTCTCGATGAAGAATCGCGAAGCCGTCCTCGCCGAGCTGCGCCGCCGCGGCATCATCGTCACCACCGTCGGTCCCTATACTAATTTCCGCGATCCGGAAGGCCGCGTGATCAAGCTGTCCGAGGCGAAGACGATCGTTTCCTGACGCGTCGTCCAGCCACGATTCGCTGCGCGCCGGCATAGACATTCATCGAGCGCCCGCGCACAAACCCGGCCAGCGTCTGGCCGCACGCCCGCGCCAGTTCCACCGCCAGGCTCGACGGCGCGGAGATCGCCGCCACCACCGCAATGCCCGCGGCGTGCGCCTTCTGCATCATCTCAAACGACGCGCGCCCGCTCAGTAGCGCGATGTGCCCGCGCAAAGGCGTCCGCTTTTCCAGCAGCGCCCAGCCGATCAGCTTGTCCAGCGCATTGTGCCGGCCCACATCTTCGCGCAGCGCGAGCAGTGTTCCGTCTGCGGTGAAAAGCGCGCACGCATGCAGCCCGCCCGTCGTCTGGAAAGCCGTCTGCGCCTTCCCCAGCATCGCCGGCAGCGTGAGCAGTGTCCGCGCCTCCACCCGTACCCGGTCCGTCAGCCGTTTGCGCACCCGCAGCACCGCGTCGATCGACGCCTGGCTGCAAATCCCGCAGCTCGACGACGTGAAGACATGCCGGGTTAGCTTTTCCAGATCCACCGACCCGGGCCGCGCCAGCGCCACATCCACTGCATTCCCCTTTCCCGCCCCCGCCGGTGCCACGCATGTCGTGATGTCGAACAAGTCCTTCGCCGAACGGATCACCCCCTCCGTCAGCAAAAACCCCGCCGCCAGCTCCCGGTCATGCCCTGGCGTCCGCATTACCACCGCGATGCTCCGCCCCTCCACCCGAATCTCCAGTGGCTCCTCCACCGCCAGCACATCATCCACCTCGCCGACCCTGCGCCCGTTGGCAAAGCGGAGCAGGCGGGTTGGAGAGGTTTCAGGCATGAGGGGAGTAGTACGACCTTCCTTCACGGTGGGGTTTCGCGGAAGGGCCGTGTCCAAAGCACGAGCCGGAGCAGAAAAAGGCGCGCGGGACGGCTCATGTCTTACACCTGCGGTTCGCGGGCGACCATGTTCATGCAGCGGGTGATGAGCGCCGTCCAACCGGTCTGGTGCGAGGCCCCGAGCCCGCGGCCGGTTTCGCCGCAGAAATGCTCGTGGAAAAGCACATGGTCGCGCCAGAGCGGGTCCGTGGCGTAGCGCGGATCGCCGCCGAAGCAGGGGCGCGAGCCCTTTTCATCCGGGAGAAAAAGATGCGTGAGGCGGCGGGCAAGTTCGTGCGCCACTTGGGCGAGATTTATGAGCTGGCCGGAGCCGGTGGGAAACTCGACCTGCAGTGAGTCGCCCCAGAAATGGTGGTAGCGCTCGAGGGCCTCGATGAGGAGGTAGTTCATGGGCAGCCAGATCGGGCCGCGCCAGTTGGAGTTGCCGCCAAACATGCTGGTCTGCGATTCGGCGGGCTCGTAGCCGATGGAGTAGTCCTCGCCTTCGAGTTCGAGGCGGTAGGGCGCATCGCCGTAGATGCGCGAGAGCGAGCGGATGCCGTAGGGCGAGAGAAATTCCTTCTCGTCGAGCACGTACTTCAAGACGCGCAGCAGCCGCTCGCGCGTGGGGATGGCGAGGAGCCGGCGCTTGCAGGTGCCATCGGCGGTGCGCGTTTCCATGTAGGAAATATTCTCGGCGAGATCGAAGCGGTTCTGGACGAACCATTTCAGCCGCTTCTTGAAACCAGGCAGCCGGTCCACGAGGTCGGAGTCGAGAATCTCGACGCCGAAAAGCGGGAGGAGGCCGACGAGCGAGCGGATGCGCAACGGCACCTCCTTGCGGCCCTCAATGAGGAGCTGGTCGTAGTAGAAACCGTCCTTTTCATCCCACAGGCCACCCCCGCCGACATCGTTCATCGCGTCCACGATCTCGGCGGTGTGCTCGAGAAATTTCGAGGCGATGTCCTCATACACAGGATTGGTGCGCGCGAGTTCGAGCGCGATGGCGAGCATCGTCTCACAGTAGAAGGCCATCCACGCCGTGCCGTCCGCCTGGGCGAGCGACTGGCCGGTGGGGAGCGGCTTGGAGCGGTCGAAGAGCCCGACGTTGTCCAGTCCCAGGAAGCCGCCGGCGAAGATGTGTTTGCCCTGCACGTCCTTGCGGTTGACCCACCAAGTGAAGTTGATGAGCAGCTTTAGAAAGACGCGTTCGAGGAACTGCGTGTCGCGCGCGCCGGGCTTGCCGCTGATTTTATAGACCCGCCAGCAGGCCCACGCATGGACCGGCGGATTCACGTCGCGCAGATTCCACTCATAGGCGGGGATCGCCCCGCTCGGGTGCATGTACCACTCGCGGAGGAAAAGCAGGAGCTGCTGCTTGGCGAAGTCTGGGTCGATCCGCGCCATCGGGATCATGTGAAAGGCGAGGTCCCACGCCGCGTACCACGGGTATTCCCATTTGTCCGGCATCGAGATCACGTCGGCATTGAAAAGGTGCTGCCACGCGTGGTTGCGCCCGCGCCGTCGTTCGGCGGGCGGCGGCGGCATGTTCGGGTCGCCGTCCAACCACTCCTTCACCACGTAATGGTAATACTGCTTCGACCAGAGCAGTCCCGCATAAGCCTGCCGCACGACATTGCGTGCCTCCGCCCCGAGCGCGGGCGCATACTTCGTTTCAAAAAACGCCGCCGCCTCGGCGATGCGTTCCTCAAAGACTGCGTCGAAATCCTCGAACGGCCGGGCCGGCCATTCGCCCGCCGGAGCAAGCCGCAGCCGCAGCACCACCTCTCCGCCCGCGGGAATCTCCAGCACGCAATGCAGTGCCGCTTTCGTCCCGAAGCCGCGCGGATTCACCGCCTCCGCGCGCCCGTGGATGACCGCCTCGTGAAAGGCGTCCTTCACATACAGCGACTGATTCGCCGAGCCGAAGAGCCGCGCGTTGTTCGTCTCGTTTTCCGTGAACAGCCAGGGCGCATCCGCATCCTGCGCGAAGCGAAACTCGCCGAGTGTCTTGTGCGTCACGGCGAGCGTGCGCGCGTCGAGTTGGCGGAGCACGGGCCTCGGCGTGCCCGCCCACGTCCATGTGTTGCGAAACCACAGCGTCGGCAGCACATGCAGCCGCGCGGTTTCCGGCCCGCGGTTCGCCAGCGTGAGGCGGATGAGCAGGTCATCCGGCGCGGCCTTGGCGTATTCGGCGAAGACATCGAAGTAGCGCGACTCGTCGAAGATCCCCGTGTCCACCAGCTCGAACTCGCGCTCCAGGCGCGAACGGCGGGCGTTCTCCCCGACCAGCCGCGCGTAGGGAAACTCCGCCTGCGGATACTTGTAGAGCGCCCGCATGTAGGAGTGCGTGGGCGTGGAATCGAGATAGTGCCAGACCTCCTTCGGGTCTTCGCCGTGATTGCCCTCAGGATTCGTCAGCCCAAAGATCCGCTCCTTCAAAATCGGGTCGCGCCCATTCCATAGCGCCAGCGCAAAGCACAGCCGGCATTCGCGATCACAAATGCCGAGCAGCCCGTCCTCGCCCCAGCGATACGCCCGGCTGCGCGCGTGATCGTGCGGCAGGTAATTCCACGCGTCGCCGTTCGCCGAATAATCCTCCCGCACCGTGCCCCACTGCCGCTCCGAGACATACGGTCCCCAGCGTTTCCAATTCCGCTCGCGCAACCCGTCCTCCTTGAGGCGGCAATGTTCCGGGGTTTCGTCTGAGGGCATGCGGCGACGCTAGTTTCCGCGTCGCCGCTGCGTCAACCGCGCCTACTGCGCCGTGATCAGCGGCACTGGATCGAAGGTCCGCACCGGTTCGCCTTTCGCCGTGTCGAAAACGCGCACCTTGCCGTCCGCACCGCCGGTGGCCAAGAGTTTGCCGTCCGGGTGAAATGCGACGGCGAAAATCGCGCCCTCGCTGCCTTTTAGCTCCGCGACGCGCTTGCCCGTCTCCGCCTTGAAAAGCCGCGCTTCGCCATTCGCCGCCCCGGCGGCGATCAGGCTCCCATCAGCGCTCCACGCCAGCGCGTGGACCGCGCTGGGCATCCGGTCGCATTCGCGGACGAAGCTGTTTTCCTTGTTGTCGCCCTCGGCGAGTCGGCCGCCGCGCGGCTCCATCTTGTGGATGCGGATGCCGCCTTTCTCATCGCCGAAGACGACGAGGTTTTCCCGCGGATGCCGTGCCAGGCTGAGCGCCACGTCGCGCGGGATGTTCACGTCGTCGATGAGATGCCCGGTCTGCACGTCGATCAGCTTCACCGCGCGGTCGCGGCTCGCCGTTACCAGCCGCGCGCCGTCATGAGTGAAGGCAGTCGCGTAAACCCAATCGATGTGGTTGTCGCACTTCATCACCTCGCGGCCGTCGGCCACGTTGAAGGCCCGCACCGTCTTGTCCGCGCAGCCCACGGCGACCTTCGTGGCATCGGGCGAAAACGAGACGCCGAAGACCGAATCGTTCGTCGTCTTGATCGCCCGGACGAGTGCGCGCTCGGCGACGTTCCAGATCTGAATCTCGCCGTACTCCGACGGAGCTCCGCCCGCGACCGCGAGCAGCTTGCCATCCGGCGAAAAAGCCAGCGACTCGATGCGGGGTGATTCGCCGACCAGCCGCGCGACGATCTGCGCCCCGTCGCCGCTGTGCAGCAGCACCTCATGCCAGCCCGGCACCGCCAGCAGCGCGCCATCCGGCGACCACGCCAGCGCGGCAATCGCCGGTCGCGCGCGATACTCAGGCGGCGCGGAAAGCTTGTGAATTCCGGCATCCGCGGGCGTGTCGTCCTTCGCGCCCTGCGCGATCCAGCGCTCGAACACGGCGATTTCCGGTGGCGTGAGGGGCTCGCCTTCCTTGGGCATTTCCGGCGCTTCGCCGATGATCTGTTCGAGCAACTCGCTGTCCTTCGTCACGCCGGCGTGGACGATTGCGCCGTGCTTCCCACCCTTCATCACCGCGGCAAAGTTCGTCAGATCGAGCCCGCCCTTCGCCTTGCCGGGTCGATGACAGCCGTTGCAGTTCTGCTTCAGGATCGGCGTTATCTCGCGGAAAAAGCTCACCGGCTTTTCCTCTTCCGCCAGCGCCGCCAGCGGAAGCGCGATGAGCACACCAAGCAGTAATCTGCGAATCATGGCACCTCCTTCACGATGAATTCGTAGCTGTGCCAGGCCGTGCCGCGATCCTGCGCGTCGATGACGCTGAAGAAATACGGCCCGTCCGCCGGCAGCGTAAACGTGAGTGCGGAATCGCGGGTGCCGCCGCTGTCGTCATTCGTGGCGAGGAACTGGCCGCGCACGTCGGTGAGGGTGAGCGAGGAATCGAGCAGCGAAGCCCCGCGCCCGGCGATAACCTCGGCGGCAATCTTCTGCCCGGCGCGGCCCGCGAATTGGAAAACGTCCACGTCCTTGTCCTCCTTGACGACACCGCGCACGGTCTTGCCCAGCTCGACCGGCTGCGCCTCGCGGAAGCTGCCGTTCGGCTCCCTTTCCTCGACCAGCGCCGCCGCCTCAATGACCCGCAGCACGGCCGGCGCAGTCGTGCCGTCCGGCGTAACGACGCGGAAATTCACCAGCCCGCCCGGCAGCTCCGCCGGCACCGTGAGCGTGAACTCGATCAGCGAATCGCCCACGTCTTTCGCGTCGAGCCCGTTCGGCACGTCTGCGGCCTTTTTTTCCTTGATCACCGCGGTGAGCGGCGTCTTTGCCTCCAGGAACTGCACCTTACTCGCTGCCGCCAGCTTGACGCCACGCACGCGCACTGTGGCGGTCGAGCCCGGCGTCACTTCCAACGGCACCACCGCCGTGATCCTCGGCACGTTTGGCTTCTGCTCCTGGGCCAGAGCCTCACTCGCAAGAAAGGTCAGCGCGAGGAGCGCCGGGAGTTCTTTAACGCAGAGACGCAGAGGCGCGGAGATCGCAGAGCAGCAACTCGGACGCGGATGCCTTCCTCCGCGCCTCTGCGTCTCTGCGTATTCCAAATCCGCTTTCCGCCGCACGGCTACGCGTAGAGTTCCTTCACCACCGCGCCCTCCGCGAGGATCGACACGGGACGGCCTTCCGGCGTGTGCAGGTCCTTCGCTGGGTCGATGCCGAGCGCGTCGTAAATCGTCCAGCACACGTCCGCCGGGCGCACCGGCCGGTCGGTGACAAACGCGCCGTTTTTGTCCGTCGCGCCGATGACCTGGCCGCGGCCCACGCCCGCACCGGCGAAAATCAGCGAGCCCGCGCGGCCCCAGTGGTCGCGGCCCGCGTCTTTGTTGAGCTTCGGCGTGCGGCCAAACTCGCCCATTGCCACGACCAACGTGTCCTTGAGCAATCCGCGCTGATCCATATCGCGGATGAGCGCCGAGAAGCCCTTGTCAAACTCGGGCAGTTTCTTGTCGAGGCTCTCGAAAATCTTTTTGTGATGATCCCAGCCGCCATAGTTCACCGTCACGAACCGCACCCCGCTTTCCACCAGGCGCCGCGCCATCAGGCAGCTCTGCCCAAACTCGCTGCGCCCGTATTCGTCGCGCAGTTTCACGTCCTCCTTGGTGATGTCGAAGGCCGACTGCGCCTGCGGCGAAAGCACCATGTCCACAGCCTTCTGGCCGAACTCGTCGTAGGTCGCGATTTGGTCGTTGCCCTTCACCTGCGCGCCGAGCGTGTCCACCGCGGCAAGCAGCGTCTGCCGCCGTTCCAGCACCAGCGGGGTGATCGCCGCGGGCTGCGAAAGATCGCGCACCTTGAAATCCGCCGCGTTCGGATCGCCGCACTTGAAGGACTCGTAGCGCCCGCCCAGCCACGCGCTTTTTCCCAGCTCCCAGGTGAACGCCGGATTTTTCGGCACCGCCACGTACGGCGGCACGAGGCCGGAAAACCCCGTCTCATGCGCGACGACCGCGCCCATCGCCGGGTAGTCGCCAAACGGCGAACCGAAGCGCCCCGAGAGCACCCAGTTCGTCGCCGTTTCGTGGTGATCGTTTTCGTGCGTCCCCGAGCGGACCAGCGTCACCTTGTCCATGATCTGCGCGATCTGCGGGATCAGCTCGCCGACCTGCAAACCCGGCACGCTCGACGTGATCGTCTTGTACTTCCCGCGGATTTCCTCCACCGCCTCCGGCTTCGGATCAAAGGTGTCGTGATGCGAAAGGCCGCCGCCGAGATAAACGAGGATCACTGATTTCGCCCGCGCCTTCACGCCCTCCGCGGCCGCCGCCTTTTCCAGCGAGAGCAGCTTGCCCAGCGAAAGCCCGAGCGGCGTCAGCGCGCCGATGCGGATGAAATCGCGGCGCGACAGCCCGTTGCACAGCCGCGAGCGGGTGGAGGCGAGGGAGACGTCGAACATGGTGAAAGGGTGCGCGGTGGACGGTGAACGCCCGAGACAACCGGACGATGGGCGGTTTCTTAAGGGAACTTCGCGTCTCTAACCAGCTCGTCGTTCGCGGGTTGATTTTCCGCCGCTCCACGCCTCCCTTTGGCCCGCCCATGCCCCAGCTTTTCGCCCTTTGCCTCATCCTCGTCCTCTGCGCCGCGCGCGTGCTGGCCGAGGACTTCCAAGGCGCCAGCCATCTGCTGGAATACAATGACGAGCCCGTCCGCTACAGCGCCTCCACCCCGGACGATCCCGTCGCCCGCCTCGCCGCGCGGCTCCAGAGCGGCGAGGCGAAACTCGCGTGGGACGACACTTTTGGCTACCTGCCCGGCCTGCTCGAAGCGCTCCACATCCCAAAGTCCTCGCAGACCCTCGTCTTCTCGAAAACCTCGCTCCAGCGCCGGCTCATCTCGCCGGAAAATCCGCGCGCCCTTTATTTCAACGACGACGTTTACATCGGCTACATCCCCGGTTCGGAGGTCATGGAAATCTCCGCCGTCGATCCGCGGCTCGGCGGCATTTTCTACGCGCTGGAGCAGGAAAAGCAGCGCAAGCCGAAGTTCACCCGCTCCGCCGACTGCCTGCAATGCCACGGCGGCCAGCGCTCGCTCGGCGTGCCCGGCCATATTCTGCGCTCCGTGCCCACGGACCCGACCGGCGAGCTGAACACGGCGCAGGAAATCGGCGACATGGACCACTGCGCACCGCTCGCCGACCGCTGGGCCGGCTGGTTTGTCACGGGCAAGTCCGGCGCGCAGACCCATCGCGGAAATCTGATTGGAGAAAAGGACTTCCAGCGCCACGCCGCCGAGCCCGGCTGGCGCGGCAATCTCACCGACCTCAGCGCGTTTTTCGAGCCGGCGAAACATCTCGCGCCCGGCAGTGACATCGCCGCGCTCATGGTCCTCCAGCACCAGACGCACATGCACAATTACATCGCCCGGCTGAACTTCGAGACGCAGCAGATGACCGCGATGTACGGCCACATCCGCTACCTCAAACCGCAAACCGACGCCTTCCTCCGCTGCCTCCTTTTCACCGAGGAGACTCCGCTCATCGAGCCGCTCGAGGGCAGCGCCGATTTCCTCCGCGACTTCCCCGCGCCCGGCCCGCGCGACTCCCGCGGACGCTCCCTGCGCGACCTCGATCTGTGCACCCGCCTCTTCAAATATCCCTGCAGTTTTCTCATCTACTCGCCCGCCTTCGACGCCCTCCCGCCGCTCATGCGCGACAGCATCCTCGCCCGCCTCCACGCCATCCTCACCGGCTCCGACCCTGATCCGCAGTTCGCAAAAATCACCGCCGAAGACCGCCGCGCCATCCTCGAAATCCTCCGCGAAACCAAACCCAGCCTCCCCGACTATTGGCGGGTGGAAAAGCAAGCGCTCCCCTAATCTCTAGTCCCCAACTCCTCGAAACATTCCGCTCTTCTCTCCTCCAAACGACCAGGATCCATCCCCAATGCCAAACTCTCCGGCTCTCATCGACGGCAAAGCCATCGCCCAGAAAACCCACGCCGAATCGCGCGCCGCCGTCGCCGAGTTGAAAGCGCGCGGCATCACTCCCGGCCTCGCTGTGGTTCTGGTCGGAGCCGACCCCGCGTCTCAAGCTTACGTGCGCAGCAAAGACAAGATGTGCCACGACCTCGGCATGCACTCGGTGAAGCACGAGCTGCCCGCCACCACCTCGCAGGCCGACCTTATCGCCATCGTCCGCCAGCTCAACGCCGACCCCGCCATCCACGGTATCCTCGTCCAATCGCCACCGCCGCCGCACATCGACGAGCGCGCCGTCATCGACGCCATCGACCCGCGCAAAGACGTGGACGGCTTCCACCCGCTCAACATCGCCAAGCTCACCCTCGGGGATTCCGACGGCTTCGCCCCCTGCACCCCGCTCGGCTGCCAGCGCCTGCTCATCGAAAGCGGCATCGAGACTGCGGGCGCCAACGTCGTCGTCCTCGGTCGCTCCATGATCGTCGGCAAACCGATGGCGCTTTTGCTGATGAACAAAGGCCCCGGCGGCGACGCCACCGTCACCGTTGCCCACTCCCGCACGCGCAACCTCCCCGAAGTCTGCCGCAGCGCCGACATCCTCATCGCCGCCATCGGCCGCCCCGAGTTCGTCCGCGCCGACTTCGTGAAGGAAGGGGCCGTCGTCATCGACGTGGGCATCAACCGAGTTGACGACCCGGCCACCCCCAAAGGCTACCGCCTCACCGGTGACGTCGCCTTCGCCGAAGTCGCCCCGCGCTGCCGCGGCATCACCCCTGTCCCCGGCGGCGTCGGCCCCATGACCATCGCCATGCTCATGGCCAATACCATCGCCAGTTGCCGCCGCTTCGCCGCCCTCGGCTGAGCGCGCTGCGCGCTCAGAGACTGCCTAAAACAGTCGTCCCAGCGGGACGCTTGACCGTAGCCGTGGGCTTCAGCCCAGGGTTGGCCAGGTGCAAACGCCGTGTTGCGTAGCGACATCCGAAAGCCCGTTTCAACCGTCGCTACGCGACGGCACCGCTCTCGCTTGCCGTCCGCGGGCTGAAGCCCGCGGCTATTCTCAAACGTCCCACTGGGACGCGAGACGCAGCCGACTCATTACACTCTCAGTAGATCAGCGTCGGCGCGCTGAGGTAGATTTCGCCCTCGACCGGCTGGCGCGAGACGTTGTCGAGGAGGAAGAGCGAATCCCATTTGATCGGGTAACGAATCACCTCATCATTCGCCCCGCCCCAATGCGCGAGCGGCTTGTCGGGCGTCGATTGCATCGAGAAAGTAACATAGCGCCAGCCTTTCCAGTCGAGCTTCGGGGCCGTCGGGCTGGAAGACCTGGCCGGTCCTGTCCTTGAAACGAATGCGCGCCTGGCAGCCATTGCCATCGCCGTGGAGCCAGAGCCCGAGGAGCCGAAGAGGTTGATTCCCGTAGGAGAACATTTCGCCGGGCTTATTCTGTTAGATGCGAATGAACGTGTTCCCAGCGTTGAGCCGATATTTCACTTTGATCGCGAATGTTTGCGCCGGAGGCAGACCGTCGGGAGGGATGGCGTCGCTCAAAGCCGTTTCGCCCGAAACATTTTCGTCGCCCTCCACCCAGCCTCGACAGGTCTCCGAGGCAAAACCCTCCACAGTGATTTGTTTCGGGGATTCCCGTTTTAAGACGCGGTAGCCATTCTCCTCGTCATAGATCTCGATTGAAGCTTGCGTCACCTTGGGAATTCGGAAGGTGAGTTCCTTGCGGTATTCGTGCTCGCGAAAGTTGAGGCGCCGCGGTCCGGGAGGATCCGCGTCGGTCAGTTCCGAAACCCGTTTGCGAGCATTTCCATTTCGCCGGGCTTCGGATCGGTGAAGTGGATGTTCACCCCGAGGCACTCGGGAATGACCGGCGGCGGCAATGAAGGATGCGGTGGTCCTGCGAACGCCGCAGTAGCGATGTGAAAAATCAAAACCGCGACCAACCAATGGGGGGGATCATACTCTATCGCGAGGTAGAAACTCGCGCTCCCGATCTTCTCCCGTGCCCGCCGTGCGTCAATATTTCAGCACGGCGAAGTCCCATGTGTCCATCTGCTCGCGGAACCTTGGTAAACTTGAAAGCGCCGAGAAGCCGCTTGACCCGTCTGGAAAATTAGCGCTTGTCGAAGATCATCGCGATGCCTCCGACGGCGATGATCAGCAGGACCAAGCCGAGGAGAATCCATACCAGGACGGATGTTCGGTATTTGATGTGGGGCGTTTGTGCGATGACGGCTTGATATTCGTCCGAGAAGACGGTCTTCCCTTTTTGCGAGAAGATGAGCCAGAGGATGTAGCCATTGACGATGGTTCCGATGGGAAACCCGAGCAGCCCCAAGCCGGAGAGGATGCCGGTCGGAATGCGCGCCCAACTCCGCAGGCGGCGCAGGCCGGTGCCGACCCAGATCTGGGCGACGCTCAGGAGAAAAAAGAATCCTGCCGCGACAAAGGTTTCGGGTCCACTGGCTCCACGGGTTCCGGCGAAACCAGGAAGCAGCGAGGCTATTCCCAAAAAGAACAAGGCGACGCCGCCGAGATAGTAGAGCACGCCGATGGATTTTACCGATGCCTCGTGCTTGATGTGGGCGTTTCGCAAGCCCTCGGCGGCTTGGTTGGTGATGGGTTGGCCGGTCGTGATCCGCTCGAGAACCTGCGGTTTGCATGCGGCGCAATACTGCTTGCCGGAGAGGGAGAAGATTTCGCTGGTTGGGACGCTGCGCCCGCAGCTTGTGCAGACGGCAGCGCCCGCTGTCGCGATGCCTGGCATGGGCGGCGGTGTGCCGGCGCCGTGCGGCTGCCAGCCGGCCATGCCGTCGCGCCAGATGAGCGTCGCGGGCGTGATGACGCCCTGCTGCACGAGGCGCTGGAATTCGTGATCGTCCACCGGTCCCGAGCGATCTTCTCCTTTTGCGTAGTACCAATCCATGATGTGTGCGTCGTTTCGCCAAGTGAAAACGCCTTAGGCCTTCGGCTTGGTGGCGGGTGCAGGCTCGGGAGCGGTGGTGGGTTCCGTCTTCGGCGTCGCGGGCGTGTTGGACTTCGGTGCAGGTGTGGCCTTGGGCTTGGGCACCACGGGTTTGTCCATGGCGATGAGTTCGGAGACGGTGACGAATTTGAAGCCTTTGGCGAGCAGGGCGTCGAGGGTCTCGGGCATGGCATCGACGGTGGTCTTGTGGATGTCGTGCGAGAGAATGATGGAGCCGGGGACGGTCTGCTTGAGGATCTCGTTCTTGACGTGCTCGGAGTTGCGGATTTTCCAGTCGAGCGGATCGACATCCCAGAGGATGCACTGGTAGCCCCATTCACCGTGCGCCCAGGCGCGCTGCCGCGCGGTGAAGGCGCCGTAGGGCGGACGCATGATGGTGGGCGTGACGCCGCAGGCGGCGATGATGGCGGCGTGCGTTTTCTGAAGCTGATCGCGGACGCTGCTTTCGGACATGCTCGAAAGCTGCGGGTGCGACCATGAGTGGTTGGCGATTTCGTGGCCCTCGGCGACGATCCGTTTCACGATCTCGGGATACTCCGCGACGCACTGGCCCACGAGAAAGAAGGTCGCGTGGATTTTGCGCTGCTTGAGCATCTCGAGGAGGCGCGGGGTGTTCGCGCCGTGCGGGCCGTCGTCGAAGGTCATGGCGATGTAGGGACCTTCGACGTGGCATTGGGAAAAGGTGATCTTGGGCGTGGCCGGGGTGAAGGGCACAGGCGTCGCCGGAGGCGGCGTGGCGGGCGCGGGCGGCGTGGATGCTGCAGGCGCGGGCACGGGGGTTGCGGGGAGTGGTGTTGAGGCCGGTTTCGGAGCGGCGATGGCACTGGCCGCGAGGCCGAGGAACAAGAAGGGCAGAAGGCGAATCATGGCCGGGATGTCTAGCGCATTTTTCGCCGGACGAAAGCAGAATGGCGGTTCGGACACCGAGCCTTTAGCCCGAAGGAAAGCGTTCGAGGATGACGCCGAGTTTGCGCACCGTTTCCGCGGGCCAAAGCGCGCGGTCGGTGACGAGGGCGCTGTCGAGGGCACGGTGCTCGGGGTAGCCGGGCTCGGCGGGAATCTGCGGAATGACCCGGGCGAGGATCTGTTTCGCAGCGCCGGCATTGGCGTGGAGATGGGCGATGACGGCCTCCGCGGTGACCGGCTCTTCCTCGACCTTCCAGCAGTCGTAGTCGGTAATCATCGCCATTGTCGCCACGGCGATCTCGGCTTCGCGGGCGAGGCGGACCTCGCCGAGATTGGTCATGCCGATGACATCGAAGCCGAGCTTACGGTGGGTCTCGGATTCGGCGCGGGTGGAAAAGGCCGGGCCGTCCATGTTCACGTAGGTGCCGCCATTGTGGACGGGCAGGCCGAGGTCGCGCGCGGCATTGGCCATGAGCTGGCGCAGCGGCGAGCAGGTGGGCTCGGCGAAGCTGACGTGCGCGGCAATGCCGCCGCCGAAAAAGGTGTGCGCCGCACCCTGGCTGGTGCGGTCGAAAAACTGCGACGGCAGGACGATGTGCCGCGGCTCGTACTGCTCTTGGAGCGAGCCGACAGCGGTCACGCAAAGCAGCCAGCGGACATTGAGCGCACGCAGCGCGTAGATATTGGCGCGGTGATTCAGTTCATGCGGCAGGATGCGGTGCCCGCGCGCGTGGCGCGGGAGGAAATAGACCTGCCGCCCGCCGAGTTTGCCGCCAAAGATCACGTCCGACGGCGGGCCGAAGGGCGTCTCGACGGCATGCTCGGAGAGGTCCGTGAGCCCGTCCATCTGGTAAAGCCCGCTGCCGCCGATAATGCCGATTGCTGGTGAGGTCATGCGCGTCAGATAAGCAGCGTCGCCAGCCCGAGGAAAGTGCCCATGCTCACCACGTCCGTCGCCGTCGTCAGGAAAATGCTGGAGGCCGTGGCCGGGTCGGCGCCCAGGCGTTTCAAGGTGAGTGGGACGAGCGCGCCGGCGACGCCACTGATCACGCAGCTCCCGACCATCGCCAGCCAGGTGATGCCGGCGAGCAACCAGGCGTGCGGATTTTTCTGAAGCAGCGCGTAGATCAGCATGCCAAGCCCGGCGCTGATCCCGACCATCGCACCGTTGCACAGGCCGAGCAGCGCCTCCTTGCGAACGAGCGCGCGGGCCTTCGCCGGCGTCAGCTCGCCGAGGGTGATGCCGCGGAGCGTCACGGCCAGCGCCTGGCAGCCGGTATTGCCGCTCTGCCCGGCCAGCACCGGGAGGAAAACGGCGAGCAAAACGATGCGCTCAAGCGTCCCCTCAAAGAGGCCGACCACCGCCGCGGCGACGAACGCTGTGAGCAGATTGAGCTGCAGCCACGGGTGGCGGAATTTCAGGCTCTGCGCCCAATGCGTCGAAAGCCGCTCCTCCTTTTCGACACCGACCATCGCGCCCGCCTGGGCGCTCAGTTCAAAGGCCTGCGCCTCGAAAAGCACCGCCCCGCGCACCGTGCCCAGCAGCCGCATCTCGGCGTCGCACACCGGATAGACGGGGAAGTGTTTCGTCACGGCTTCCTTCATCGCGTCCATCACCGGCGTCTCCGGGCGGAGGAAAAAGGGCTTGCGAATCATGATGTCGGCGAGCTTTTGCTCCGGCCGGCCGAGGAGCATCTCGCGCATCGCCACCACACCGGTGAAGCGCTCGTTTTCATCGACCACCCAGAGATAGGTGACAAACGCTTTGGCGACCAGCGAGCGCAGCGTGCGCGTGGCTTCGGGGATCGTCGCGGATTCCTGAAAGACGGCCAGCGGCGCGTCCATCAGCCGGCCAATGGTCTCCTCGGGAAAGCGGTCGTTTTGCAGCCACTGCCGGCGGTTTTCCGGCGAAGCCGCCGCGAGCACGAGCTGCCGGCGCTCGCTCGGCAAGGCTCCGAGCACGCTCTGTCGTTGGACCGGCCCGAGCAACTCGATGACCTCCTCCACGAAGTCGTCGGGGTAGGAGGCCATCAGTTCCACGGCATCCTGCGTATTCTTTTCGAGGACCATCGCGAAGAGACGCCGAACCTCTTCCTGATGCTCCAGGTCGACGGCGGGAGTTTCATTCGATTCGCTCATGCAGCCGCACCCGATAACAGTCTGCGCGCGGATGGCAACACCAGCCAGGCGCCGTGGTGAAACCGGATCACCCGGCACCCTCGACCACCGCAATCATCCGCACCGCCTGCGCCGCGGCGCGGACGTTGTGGACGCGGAAAATCGCCGCGCCCCGAACCATGCCCTGCACGATGCAGGCGACCGTCCCGGCGTCGCGGTCGGCGGGATTTGGGATGTCCAGCACCTCACCGATGACGGTCTTGCGCGAAACCGGGAGCAGGATCGGGCGGCCGAAATGCGCGAACCGATCAAGTTCGCGGTAGATGCGGAGGTTGTCGGCGCGTTGTTTGGCGAAGTCGATGCCGGGATCAAGAATGAGCGCATCGCGCGAGACGCCGGCGCGCACGGCAAGGGCGATTTTTTCGGCGAAGAACTCGTCGAGGCGCAGCATTACGTCGTCGTAGCCGACATGGGTGTGGGCGACTTTCGGCACACCGACACTGTGCATGATGAGCAGGGCCGCGCCGGTCTCGGCGCACAAGAGCGCGTTCGCGTCAGTTGGCAAAGCACCGAGGTCATTCAGGATGTGCCCGCCGGCCGCCAGCGCCGCGCGGGCGACGGCGGGGCGCCAGGTATTGATTGAAAGCAGCGCGCCGCCCTCCCATCGCTCGATGAACCGCACGAGTTGCGCCGCTTCCTCCTCCTCGCCGATCGGCTCGCGATTGGTCCGTGCGCTCTCCGCTCCCACGTCGATGATCTCCGCGCCGTCCGCGACCAGGCCGCGCGCCTTTTCCAAAGCCCACTCCACGTCCGCCAGGCCGTCGCCGGAAAACGAATCCGCCGACAGATTCACGATGCCCATAATCAACGGGCGACGCGGCCATTCCAGCGTGTGCCCGCGGGCGACCAGCTTCATGGCAGCGGCACGAACGCAATCTGCCGCCGGGCAAAACGGGCCGTCTGCGCATAGCCTACGCTCTTCGCGAGCGTCACGGCTTCGGCAAAACTCCCGCCCAGTTCGTCCACGGCGTGCGCATCGGAATTGATGAGCAGCGGCACCTTTGCCGCATGCGCGAGTTCGAGAAACTCCCGCGCCGGATATTGTTCGCGGCAATCCTTCCGCCAGCCCGCGGTATTGATCTCGAAAGGCGTGTGCGTCTCCGCGAGGGAAGCGATCGCCGGTTCGTAAAAGCGCCGCAAATCGCCCGGCGGACGATAGCCGAATTTTTTCGGCAAATCGGGATGCGCCATGAAATCAAAGAGCCCGCTGCGCACCGCCCCCTCAAAGGTCTGCCAATAGGTCGTCCAGATCTCCTCCACATTCCCGTCGCGATACCGGCTCACGTATTTTGGATGATCCACCTCCGCGCCATCTGGCAGGTAATGTACGCTGCCGATGAAATAGTCCCACTCCGCCAGCCCGCGCAGCTCTTCGATCCAAGCCTCGCGCCCATCGAGAAAATCGCACTCCAGCCCGAGCCGGATGGTGAGCTGCGGAAACTGCGCGCGCGCTTTGTCCACCTCCTCGAAATAGCGCGGCAAATCCTCGCGCAGCATCCGCCAGTCGTCGAAACGCGCGGGCATCGGGTTGTGATCCGCGAAGCCGAGTTCACCGAGCCCCAGCTCCACCGCCCGCTGCGCAAACTCCGCCGGCCAGCCGCTCGCATGGTGGCAGAGCGGTGTGTGGACATGGTAATCGGCGAGCGCGGAAAGCATCGCGCGTGTTTAGACGCATTCGCCCGATCTGTCCAAATCAGCGCCGCGCAATCTCCGCTTGCCGCACTCCGCAAGCCCCGCCAACCTTCCCGCCCCATGAGATACATCGAGACCGTCTTTCAAAAGCTGAAGCGGCATCCCAAGCGCATCGTTTTTCCCGAAGGCACCGAACCGCGCGTGCTCCGCGCCGCCGCCCGTTTCGTCAAGCTCCAGCTTGGCGCGCCGGTCGTCCTCGGCAAAAGGGATGAGATCGAAAAAATCGCGCTGGAGGAGAAGATCAGCCTCGATCACATCGGGCTCGTCGATCCGCTGACCTCCTCCGAGTTGCCGACCTTCATCACGCGCCTCGAAAAGCTCAAGCGCTACCACAATCTCGGCCCCACGCAGGCCGCCGACATCCTCGCCAATCCGAACTACTTCGGCGCAATGATGCTCCAGTATGGCCTCGTCGATGGCCTCGTCACCGGCGCGCAGGAGACCGCCAGCAGTTCGCTGCGCCCGCTCATCCAGCTCATCAAACCCATGCCCACGAGCACCACCGTCTCCTCCTGCATGATGCTCGATCTTTCCAACAAGCGCTACGGCGAGCGCGGCGTCATGTTCTTCGCCGACTGCGCCGTTATCCCCGAGCCGACCGTCGATCAACTTGCCGACATCGCCGTCCAGGCCGGAGCCGTCTGCCGGCAAATGACGGGCAACAAACCGCGCATCGCCATGCTCAGCTTTTCCACCAAAGGCAGCGCCGACCTGCCTTCGCCGCAAAAGGTCATCGCCGCCACCGCCCTCGCTCGGCAGAAGGCCGAGAATCAAGGGTTGGAAATGGAGATCGACGGCGAGCTCCAGGCCGACACCGCCCTCCTCGCCGACCTCGCGCAGAAAAAAGCTCCGACCAGCCTCGTCGCCGGCAAAGCCAACGTCATGGTCTTCCCCGACCTGAACAGCGGCAACATTGGCGCCAAACTCGTCCAGTACCTCGCCGGTGCCGAGACCTACGGCCAAATCCTCCTCGGCCTGACCAAGCCCTGTGCGGACCTCTCCCGTGGTGCCAGCGAAGACGACATCCTCGGCGTCGCCGCCATCATCGGCCTGCAGGCCATCGAATTTCGCAAGCTTTATCCTAACGATGCGGTCTAGCGCGAAACAGTCCCGATCCCCCCGGAACCAGGCACCCGCGCCCCACCCGCGGACCTTTCTGCAGCGATCGAGCACTGTTTCCCGCGCATGAACACCGACACGCCCCGCATCTTCGTCGCCGCCACCCAGCAGAACGACGGCAAGACCACCACGGCCCTCGGCCTCTTCGCCGCCCTCCGCCAGCGGCGCGGGCGCATCGGCTTCATCAAGCCCGTCGGCCAGCGCTTCGTGGAAATCGAAGGCCAGCGGATCGACGAAGACTCCGTGCTCATCGACCAGACCTTCGGCGTCCACACCCCGCTCGAGGCGATGAGCCCGATCGCCGTCGAGCCCGACTTCACGCGGCGTTACATTGAAGACTCGAACAACGAATTCCTCGTCCGCCGCATCCAGAACTCCTTCGACCGCACGGCGTGGGAAAAGGATTTCGTCATCATCGAAGGCACCGGTCACGCGGGTGTCGGCTCCGTCTTCGACCTCTCCAATGCCCGCGTCGCCAAGCTGCTCGGGAGCAAAGTCATTCTTATCACCGGCGGCGGTATCGGCCGGCCGATCGACGAGGTCGCGCTGAACAAGGCGCTCTTTGACAAGGAGGGCGTCGAACTCCTCGGCGTCATCATGAACAAGATCACGCCCGAAAAATACGACTACGTCCGCGACTTCGCCCAGCGCGGCTTCGCGCGGCTGGGCATCGATCTGCTGGGCGCGATTCCTGAGGAACCGATCCTCTCGAACGCC
This sequence comes from Chthoniobacterales bacterium, assembly GCA_038318725.1. Lineage (GTDB taxonomy): Bacteria > Verrucomicrobiota > Verrucomicrobiia > Chthoniobacterales > Chthoniobacteraceae > Chthoniobacter. The sequence goes on along the minus strand of JBBQCM010000051.1, from coordinate 1,916 downwards.
ACCCTCGGGCAGATCGCGAAGACCACCAAGGGCGTTTTTCTCAACGGCAAAAACCGCTCCCGCCACCGCGTGCAAAAAGTCATCATCGGCGCGATGAATTCCGGCCACGCCATGCAGTATTTCAAACCCGGAACCCTCATCATCACTCCCGGCGACCGCGAGGATGTGATCCTCGCCGCCCTCTCTGCCAGCACCCTCAGCGAACACGACGGCCAGACCGTCGCCGGCCTCGTCCTCTGTGGGGACCTCGAACCCAGTCCACCGGTGCTGGAGCTGCTCCAGCATTCCGAAGTCCCCGCCATCGCCTCACCGCTCGACAGCTACAGCGTGGCCAGCAGCATCCACTCGATGACCGTAAAAACGCTCCCCGGCGACGTCGAGAAGATCGACAAGATCCAATCGCTCGTGGAGCGCTACGTCGAGGTGGACCGGCTGCTGAGCAAACTGTAACGCACCCGCCTTCGAGGGCTTCCGACCGCTCCGAACAACAAAGGCCCCTCTTTCAAATGACATGAGAGGGAGCCGGCAATCGGGCTCGAACCGATGACCTGCTGATTAAAAATTGATTGGTTGACGTGTTCTGAATTGTTCTCGAAAGTGCTCGTATGAGCCGCCGCACAGAGAGAAATAAGGAGAACAACGAGCCTGATCCAATGGTGTGTTCGGAACTTCAGAATGCAGGTCTGAACATGCAAAGTGTCCAAGAAGTGTCCAAGCAGAAAGCTGGGCATGGCGGCACGGGACGGCACGCCAAAACCGATGTGCGGTATTGGGACAGGGCCATTTTTCAGCCGACCTACACCCGCGACGGGGAAACTCGAATCGTGGGGGAGTGGGCGGCGAAGATTCAGCATCTCGGGCGGCGCGAGGCTTTCTCCCTCGGCAGCGTGAACAAGGCGGCGGCAGCGAGCCGGGCGAAGGAGATTTACCTTAGCCTCCAGTCAGCGGGATGGGATGCGACCCTTGTAAAGTTCAAGCCGAAGGCCATTGGCGTGAGCGGGTCGGTTGCGACGGTCGGTGAGTTCCTCGCTGAAGTGAAGGCCAAGACCAGCGGGCGACCGAAAACCATTGAAGGCTATTGCCGGGCGCTACGCACAATCGTCGCTGACATTTTCGGCATCGACGGCGGCAAGATGAAGTATGACTACCGCACCGGCGGGCGCGAGAAGTGGCTCGCGCGTGTGGAAGCGGTGAGGCTGGCGGACGTGCCCCCAGAAGCCGTCCAAAAGTGGAAGCTGCGGTTTCTGCGCCGAGCGGGAAGCGATCCGTTGAAGCAGCGTGCAGCGCGGATTTCGGTCAATTCCATGATGCGGCAGGCAAAGAGCCTGTTTGCGCCAGCGGTGTTGAAGTTCATCCAACTCAAAGTCCCCGACGCGTTGCCGTTTGCCGGGGTCGGTTTCGAGCCGCGGCAGTCGATGCGTTACCGGAGCGGGTTTGACATCGAGGAAGTCATCCGGGCAGCGCAAAGCGATCTCCCCACCGATCAAATGAAAATCTTCCTGCTGGCGATCATGGCGGGGTTGCGGCGCAACGAAATCGACAAGCTGGAATGGGCCGCATTTCGATGGAATGAGGGCGTGATCCGCATCGAGGCGACACGGTTCTTTCACCCAAAGAGCGAGGACTCGACGGGCGACGTGGAGGTTGACCCGGAGTTGATGGAAGTCTTTCGCGGATTCAGGGCGAGCGCGAAAGGCGAATTCGTCATTGAATCCCAAAATGCAGCACGTCCCGATGCCACGTATTCGCACTATCGCTGCGAGCGGGAGTTTACCGCTTTGACGAAGTGGCTCCGGGCGCACGGCGTCACCGGCAACACGCCGTTGCACACGCTGCGCAAGGAATACGGCAGCCAGATGTGCGCGAAGCACGGCATCTACGCGGCCAGCCACGCGCTACGCCATGCGGACATCGCC
>JBBQCM010000050.1:0-43374 GCA_038318725.1 Chthoniobacterales bacterium | reverse complement strand
GCCTAACACTTTTCCCATGACCCATTCGGAAATTGTCCGTTCGCTCCAGGAAAAATTTGGGATCGAAGTGGTCTCGACGGCTGAGTTTCGCGGTGAGTTGACCGTTTCGGTGAACCGGGGGTCATTGGAGGCGTTGCTCGGGTATGTGAAGGCGGAGTTGGCGTTCGATTATCTGGTAGACATCACGACCATCGATCAGACGGGGCAGGAGCCGAGGTTCGAGATCGCCTACGAGGTATATTCCTATCAAACCGGGCTGCACCTGCGCGTGAAATCGGCCGCGCCTGAGGACGATCCGGAGTTCCCGACTGCCAGCCACCTTTGGCCGGCGGCGAACTGGCACGAGCGGGAGGCCTATGACATGATGGGTGTGAGGTTCACGGGCCACCCGAATCTCAAGCGCATCCTGATGTGGGAGGGGTACCCCTTCTTCCCATTGCGAAAGGAGTTCCCCCTGGCCGGCAAACCGAGCGATATGCCCGACGTCGCCTTCTCGAATGCGGCCCCGCTCGAAGGCGGCCCGTTCGTGACCAGTCCCGGGGCGGGCGACACCGTGACCCGGGAGCCGCGCGGACACGGCGAGTGAAGAATAGGCAAAGGGGGACAGCGCTTCCACCCTGTCCTCGATCCACCAGCCGTACGCACAAGCACGTCGAGGACAGAAGGCTGGAAGCACTGTCCTCCCTTCCCCGTGCCTATTTCGCCTCGAGCGGGACGGGTCCCAGGGCGCGACGGAGGTGGTATTGAGCGCGGTTGTTTTCAGCGACGATGGCCACGTGGCTGAGGCGCGCGCGGGTCAGTTCCTGCTGGGCCTGGATTGTCTCCAAAACGGCCGCGACGCCGAACTCCTGCCGCTCTCGCGAGAGTCGCAGCGTGTCCTGCGCGGCGGCGAATCGTGCGGCATTCGCGCACGCCGAGGAGCCCGGCCCGTTCGCGGTTCACGGCCACCTCCACGCTGGGAAATTCCAACTCCTGCGCGAATTGGACGTCGCGCATTGCGGAGACAATGAAAGGGTTGTCCAGAGATGTTCGGTCACTCGAGCCAGGACCGGGAGCCACGGGGAAACACAGGTCGCGCGGCGGTTCCGGGACTGCGAGACCTCGAAATGGCGATTGCGCCTGGACGGGGGATGCGGACGGTCTTCCATGACTCATGCCGGATCGATCCTGACCCGACGTCTATGGCTTCGGAGGATGGGCGTGGCAGGCCTCGGCGGACTGATGGCTGGGGCGGCGCAGGCGGATGATGCGGGCGAGCCGGCGATGCTACCCTTTGCCAACGGCAAGCGCCGGCTGGTGGCCTATCCGCAGAAACGCCCGCTGCTCGTGCTCTCGACCCGACCGCCGCAACTCGAGACGCCGTTCTCCGTGTTCAGCGAGAGCGTGATGACGCCTAACGATGCGTTTTTCGTCCGCTACCACCTGGCGAACATCCCGCTCGAGATCGATGCGGAGAGGTTTCGTGTGATTGTGAAAGGGAAAGTCGCCACGCCGCTCAGTCTCTCGCTAGAGGATTTGAAAAAATTCGAGCAGGTCGAAGTCGTCGCGGTGAATCAGTGCTCCGGCAACAGCCGCGGCTTTTTTCAGCCGCGCGTCGGCGGCGGGCAACTCAGCAACGGCGCGATGGGCAACGCGCGCTGGCGCGGCGTGCGGCTCAAGGATGTTCTGGAAAAAGCGGGCGTGGCCGCAGGGGCGAAGCAGGTGAGCTTCGACGGCCTCGACGCGCCGGTGGTCGAGAAAACGCCGGACTTCATCAAAGCGCTCAACATCGAACACGCGCTCGACGGCGAAGTGCTGCTCGCGACCGAGATGAACGGCGAGCCGCTGCCGATGCTCAACGGCTTCCCGCTCCGCCTCGTCATCCCCGGTTACTTCGGCACGTATTGGGTGAAACATCTCAGCGAACTCACCGTCGCCGCCGAGGAGTTCGAGGGCTTCTACATGAAGCCCGCCTATCGCATTCCCGACACCGCCAGCGGCTGCATTGAGCCTGGCACCACGCCCAAAAGCACCGTCCCAATCAGCCGCTTCAAGATCCGCTCCTTCCTCACCAGCCTGGAAAACGGCGCGCAGGTTTCCGCGGGCCACGCCACCCTGCTCCGCGGCATCGCCTTCGACAGCGGCCAGGGCATCACCGAAGTGCTCGTCTCCGACGACGGCGCACGTACCTGGCGGCCCGCCCAACTCGGCAAAGACATCGGGAAATACTCCTTTCGCGAGTGGACCTATGCGTGGACGCCGCCGAAGCCCGACGGCTACGAATTGAAGGTCCGCGCCGTCAATCGCATCGGCGAAACCCAGCCGCTGGAACCGCTTTGGAACCCATCCGGCTACCTGCGCAACGTCGTCGAAACCACCAAAGTCACCGCCACCTGAATCGCCATGAAAGCCGTCATTTTTCTGGCCTCCACAGTCTTCGCCACGCAGCTCCACGCCGGCGAAGTGACCATCGTTCTGCCGCTGGAAACCGCGACCCTCAAAGCCGGTGCGGGTGCCGAGTTGGCCCAGGCGAATTGCCTGATGTGTCACTCCGTCGATTACATCTCCTCACAGCCAAGGATGCCGCGCAAATTTTGGGAAGCCGAGGTGAAGAAGATGAAGGAGAAATTCGCCGCGCCCCTCGCCGACGAAAACCTCGCCGCCCTCACCGACTACCTCACCGCCACCTACGGTGTCCTGGATAAGAAGACGCCGTAACGCTTCGAATCACGCGGATCGGAGCTGCCCGCGAAACTGCGTCGGCGTCAGCCCGGTCGCCGACTTGAAGGAGCGGGTGAAGGCGCTGTGATCGTAGAACCCGCAAGCCATCGCGATGTCCGCGACTTGATCGTCCGTCTCGCGCAAAAGTCGCGATGCCGCCGCCAGCCGTGTCTGCGCAATGAGTTGGACTGGCGACAACCGGAAGAGCCGCTTGATCAGCCGCGCGAAACGCGCCGGCGACAGCCCCGCGCGCCGTGCCAGCGCCGCCGGCGAGAGCGGTTCGGCGAAATGTGTTTCCAAATACTCCAGCACCGGCGCGACCGCCGCCGGCAGACTCCACGCATCGCCCGGCTCCCGCAGATCGCGCGAGATGCCCACGAGCCCTACGACCTCGCCGCGTCCGTCGCGTAGCGGCAGCTTCGTCGTTAGGCACCAGCCGGTGCGGCGGCGCGGATACCAGTGCAGTTCCAGCCGGTCGATGATCGCCCGCCCACTCCACAGAACCGCCGCATCCTGCGCGGCAAAACGCTCCGAAAGCTCGCGCGGAAAAATGGCTGTTACCGCCTGGCCGAGGAGTTCGGCTTTCGTCCGCAGCCCGCAGCGCTCCACGAGCGTCTGGTTCGTGGCGAGATACCGCCCAGCGCGGTCTTTCACGAAAAAAACCGTGTCGGGCACATGATCGAAAAGTTGCTCGATCACGGCCCACGCAGGCGGCGCGGCGATGGTGGTTGTGCCGGAGTTCACGGGCGAGCTGTCAAATTGCGCCAAGACAATCCCGCCGCCGATCTTTAATTCTGAGCACATGAAACCCCATTGGAGCGGCGTCTTTCCCGCCATCACCACCCAACTCAAGCGCGACCAATCGCTCGATCTCGACGGCACCGCCCGGCACCTCGAAGTCCTGCTCGGCTCCGGTGTCACCGGCATGATCATGCTCGGTTCGCTCGGCGAGAACCAAACGCTCGATCCCGAGGAAAAACGCCAGGTGCTCGACCTCGCGGTGAAGGTCGTGCGCGGTCGCGTGCCGGTGCTCAGCGGCGTGGCGGAGATGAACACGGCGGCCGCGGTGCGCTTTGTCCGCGACGGCGAAAAACTCGGCGCAGACGGCTTCATGGTGATGCCGCCGATGGCCTACAAAGGCGACCCGCGCGAGACCCTCACGCACTTCCGCACCGTAGCGCGCGCGACCGGCCTGCCGCTGATGATTTACAACAACCCGATCAGCTACGCGAACGACATCACCCCGGCGATGTTCGCCGAACTGGCCGAGGTGAAAAACTTCGTCGCGCTCAAGGAAAGCAGCGGCGACACCCGTCGCATCACCGACCTCCACAACACCGTCGGCGACCGCTACGCCATTTTCACCGGCGTGGATAACCTCGCACTCGAAGCCGCCATTCTCGGCATCGACGGCTGGGTCGCCGGCACCGGCATCGCCTTTCCTGCCGAGAACCAATACCTCTGGGAGCTGATGCAGCGCGGCGATTGGGTGAAGGCGCGGGAAATTTACCGCTGGTTCACGCCGCTCCTCCACCTCGATGTACATGTGCATTTCGTGCAATACATCAAGCTGGCCGTGCAAGCTGCCGGCCTTGGCGCCGAGTGGGTGCGCACGCCGCGCCTGCCGATCGCCGGTACCGAGCGCAAAGCTGTGCTGAAGATCATCGAAGACGGCCTCGCCGCGCGGCCCAAAGTCCCGAAGCGCAAGTAAGCACCGATGAGCACCGAGCCCGCCACCCAGCCGCATCCGCGCGGCCTGACCACGCTCTTTTTCACGGAGATGTGGGAGCGCATGAGCTACTACGGCATGCGCGCGCTGCTCGTGCTTTTCATGGTCGATGCCGTGGAGCACGGCGGCCTCGGGCTGACGGATAAAACCGCGACGGCGATCTACGGACTCTACACCGCCATCGTCTATCTCGCCGCGCTGCCCGGCGGCTGGATCGGCGACCGTCTGCTCGGCGCGAAAGGCGGCGTGTGGTGGGGTGGCGTCTTCATCGCGCTGGGGCATCTCGTGCTTGGGCTGCCGTGGGTCACCACATTCTACCTCGGCCTGCTCGTCGTCGCGCTCGGCTCCGGGTTGTTGAAATCGAACATGAGCGCGCTCGTCGGCCAGCTCTACCCGGAAGGCGGCGCGCGGCGCGACGCCGGGTTCACAATCTTTTACATGGGCGTGAATATCGGCGCGTTCATCGGCCCGCTCGTGTGCAGCGTGCTCGGCGAAAAGATCGGCTGGCGCTGGGGTTTCAGCGCCGCGGCGGTCGGGATGATCCTCGGGCTGGTGCAGTTCAAAATGACCGAGCGGCATCTCGCCGGCACCGGCGTGCGGCACACGCATCCGGGGCAAAACGTGGCGCGCGACTGGACCTCGCTCGCCGTCGGCCTCGGCGCGCTCGCGGTCTTCACCGCACTCTGCATGGCCGGTCTCGTGACGCTCGATCCCGTGTGGCTGGCGCGGCGCACCGCGATTGTGATCGTCGCCATCGCAGCACTGTTCTTCGTCTGGGTCTTCGGCTTTGCCGGCTTGGATCGCGAGGAAAAGAAACGCTACCTCGTGGTCGTGATGCTCTTCGCCGCGTCGGCGGTTTTCTGGGCGGGCTTCGAGCAGGTCGGTTCGTCCTTCAGCCTCTTCGCGGAACGTTTCACCGTGCGGACATTCGGTTCGTGGGAAATGCCCGCCGGCTGGTTCCAGTCGATCAATCCGCTCCTCGTCGTCGCCCTCGCGCCGGTCGTCGCCTCGCTCTGGCTCACGCTCCAGCGCCGCCGTGCGGAACCGCTGCTCGCCACAAAAATGGCCGGCGGCCTCCTGCTCCTCGCCGCGGGCTTTCTCGTTGCCGCATGGGCTTCACATCGCGCCCTGGCCCATGGCCCAGTCTGGCCGACGTGGCTGATCTCCGTTTATCTCCTGCACACTCTCGGCGAGCTTTTCCTCAGCCCCGTCGGCCTCAGCGCCGTGACCAAACTCGTTCCCGCGCGGCTCACCGGGCAAACGATGGGCATCTGGTTCCTCGGCACCTCGCTCGGCAATCTCCTCGCCGGTCTGCTCGCCGGCGAAGTCACCGGCAGCGAAACCGCCGCCATGCCCGCGCGCTTCCTCCAAGTCGTCGGCACTGCCGGCACGGTCGGGCTCCTGCTGCTGTTCTGCGCCCGACCCATTCAGCGCCTGATGATCGGCATCAAATGAAAGCGCCCCACTTCCTCGCAGCCCTCGTCCTGCTCACCGCGGCGCACGCCGCCGAGCCGCTGACGCCCGGCCCTGTGCCGCCGGAAGTGCGTGCGCAATTTCACCTCGCGCCCTTCTACCAAAAACACGTCGCCGTGGGCGGCCTGCCCATCGTCGGCTCCGCGAAAGTCTCCGACGCCGCGCTTGCCGAGTGCGCATGGATCGTCGTCCACATGCTCGAAAAGCGGCCGGACATTCTGGAAGCGCTGAGCAAAGGCGGGGTGCGTTTCGCCGTCATGGCGCACGACGAATACACCACCGACATCCCCGAGCATGCGCACCTCAAGCCGCGCGTGTATTGGGACCGCCGCGCCCGCGGGCTCGGCGCGACGCCCGAGGCCCCGGCGGTGAGCGGCGCAGAGGAAAACCTCCTCGCCTTCCCCGGCGACCCGTATCCGCGCGAGATCATCGCGATCCACGAGTTCGGCCACGCCATTCACGAGGTTGGGATGAAAGCCATCGATCCCACCTTCGACCCGCGGCTGCGGGAGGCTTACGACAACGCCCTCGCCGCAGGCCTCTGGAAGAACACCTACGCCGCCACGAACCGGCAGGAATACTGGGCCGAGGCGGTGCAGGATTGGTTCGACAACAACGACGCGAACAACGCGCTCCACAACGACATCAGCACGCGGGAAAAGCTGAAGACCTACGATCCCGCGCTCGCCGCACTGTGCGCGGAAGTCTTCGGCGACCTCCCCTGGCGTTACCAGAATCCAGCGGCGCGCACCCCGGCAGATCGCGCACATCTCGCGGGCGTGGACGCGGAGAAACTGCCGCGCTTTCGCTGGCGCGCTGAGGCGATGCCGGAACAGCCGCGCGTGACGTTCCAGTGCGCCACCGGCGAGTTGGAGTTGGAATTCACCGGCACCGCAGGCGAGCGGCTCGGACATCTGCTCGCGCAAATCCAGGAGGGCTACTACAGCGGCGGGAGCGCGGAATTTTCCGACGACCTCCTCACTCTCTCGCCCGCCGAGCGCACACCGGACGGCGCGCGCATTCCCGCGGGCGAAGGTCGCTGGAAGATTCATCTCGGCGATGCCGCCGCGAACGTCCTTTCCGCCAAAGTCGTGAAAGGCGGCGCGCTCGTTCCGCAACTCATCCGCGACAGCGCCACCCGCGTGCAGCGCATTGTCCGGCTCAATTAAAAATGATCCGCCGCATCCCCGTCATCGACTCCCACACCGGCGGCGAACCGACGCGCGTCGTGCTCTCCGGCGGACCCGATCTCGGCGGCGGCAACGTCACGGATAAACTCGCCGTCTTCCGCGAGCGGCACGACGATTTCCGCCGAGCAGTCGTCAACGAACCGCGCGGCTCGGATGTGCTCGTCGGCGCGCTGCTCGTCGAGCCCAGCGACCCGGCGTGCGTCACCGGCGTCATCTATTTCGACAACGTCACCTTTCTCGGCATGTGCGGCCACGGCACCATCGGGCTGATCGTCACGCTCGCGCACCTCGGGCGCATTCAGCCGGGCGAGCATCGCATCGAGACAACGGTCGGCGTGGTGAAAGCGGCACTGAACGCAGACCGGTCGGTTTCGGTCGAAAACATCCCCGCATATCGCAAGGCCAACGCCGCGACAATCGAGGTGCCGGAATTCGGGCCAGTCACCGGGGACGTGGCCTGGGGCGGGAATTGGTTCTTTCTCGTCGAGCAGCACGGGCTGGCGCTGGAACTCGCCAACGTCGAAGCGCTCACCGCTTTCGCCTGGGCCATCCGCCAGGCCGTGAACGCGCGGGGTTTTCCCGAGGTGGATCACATCGTCCTGCTCGGTCCCCCGCGCTCTCTCGGCGCGGATTCGCAGAACTTCGTCCTCTGCCCCGGCAAAGCCTACGACCGCTCGCCCTGTGGCACCGGCACCAGCGCACGCCTCGCCTGCCTCGCTGCCGACGGCCGCCTCGCGGAAAGCGCGGAACTGGTCCAGGAGAGCATCCTGGGCAGCACCTTCCGCAGCTCGTTTCGCTGGTCGGATAAGTCGCGCGGAATGATCATCCCGACCATCACCGGCACCGCCAGCGTCACCGCCGAAGCCACGCTGCTGCTCGATGAGCGCGACCCTTTTTGCTGGGGCATCCGCCAGGGATGAGCAAGCGCATCGTCATTATCGGCGGCGGCGTCATCGGGCTGTGCGTCGCGTATTACGCGCAGCGGCGCGGACATCGCGTCACCGTGCTGGAGCGGGGTGCGGCCGATCACGATTCATGTTCGCTCGGCAATGCGGGGATGATCGTGCCCAGTCATTTCACGCCGCTCGCCGCGCCAGGGATGGTCGCGCTGGGCTTGAAGTGGATGTGGAATCCCGAGTCGCCGTTTTACGTCAAGCCACGGCTGAGCTGGGAGCTGGCGTCGTGGGGCCTGAAGTTCTGGCGAGCCGCCACGCCGGAACGCGTGCGCCGCGCGGCACCGCTCATCCGCGATTTGTCGTTCGCCAGCCGCGCGTGTTTCGCGGAACTCGCGACGCGACCGGGTTTCGATTTCGGTTTGGAAAAGCGCGGGCTGCTCATGCTGTGCAAGACCCAGCACGCGCTTGACGACGAAGCGCAAATGGCCGCGCAGGCCCGCGCCCTCGGCATTCCCGTCGAGATGCTCGACGCGAAAGCCGCAGCCGCGCTCGAACCCGGCGTGCGCATGGACATCGCCGGCGCGGTTCTGTTTCCACAGGACTGCCACCTCACGCCACAGCGCTTCCTCGCCGACCTGCAGCGCGCGGTGCTCGGCGCCGGCGGCGAAATCGTCTTCGATTCCGAAGTCACCGGCTGGCGCTTCGAGTCGCGCAAGATCGTCGCCGCCCGCACCCCCCGCGGCGAAATCGCAGGCGATGAATTCGTGCTCTGCGGCGGCGCGTGGTCGCCGGGCATCGTGCGCGAGCTGCGCCTCGCGCTGCCGATGCAGGCTGGCAAAGGCTACTCGCTCACCCTCCCCCAGCCGCGCCAGCTTCCGAAGCTCTGCGCGATCTTCACCGAAGCCCGCGTCGCCGTCACCCCGATGGGCGACACGCTGCGTTTCGGCGGCACCATGGAAATCGCCGGCCTCAACGAGCGCATCAATCCCCGCCGCGTCGCCGGCATCATCAAATCCGTGCCGCAATACTACCCCGAGTTTTCGCCCAACGACTTCGCCAACCTCCGCCCCTGGAGCGGCCTCCGCCCCTGCTCGCCCGACGGCCTCCCCTACCTCGGCCGCACCCGTGCCTACGCTAATCTCACCATCGCCACCGCCCACGCCATGATGGGCCTCAGCCTCGGCCCCGTCACCGCCCAGCTTATGGCCGCGATCCTCTCCGGCGAAAACCCCGCCCACGACCTCACCCTGCTCGACCCCGACCGCTACGCCTGAGCGAATAGAGCATCGGGCATCGTCACTCTCGTTGTGTCACGGAGCATCGAGATGCCATTCGGTGAAAGGGATCGGTTCCGGTTGGCTGATTGCGGAAGGTTTGCCAGCGTGAATCAGGGCAAACTGTTCGTTCAGCCACCGCTTGAGTTCGGTGCGCATCTTGGTGCGTTCTTTGTCGGGAGCCAGGCCATCGAATACCGTTCCGTCCTTGCCCCAACCGGTGATGCTTCGTGCAAGGGTGTCACCGCGCACATGCTTGCGAATCACTTTACGGCCATGCCATTCACCTTCGCAATTGCCTTCGGCGGCGGCGTCCGCGAGTCCTTTGGTCAGGTAGTCTAGCACCTCCGGCCGGCCGGTCAGCGCGAGGCGATGCAGCACTTGGTCGCCTACGAACATGGAATCAATCGAGAATCCTTTCTTTTTCAGTATGTCCGTTGCGATCTGCATGGCTGCCTCATCTTTGGTCGCAAGGAGAGGTTCGATGGCTTGTGGGTAAAGGGAAGTTCCGTCGTCCTCACTGAGCGTGTTAGTTAATTCGACAAACCCCTCCCGTTCTGCGCGATTCCCATCGCGAATAAGTATGAGTGCGCTCCAGAATCGGGTTTCCTTTTCCAGATCGTTCACCCACTGCCGCGCCGCGCCCAGCGCTGCGGGTGTGCCAAACCGAAATAGCATCTGGGCGATTTTATCCGCGTCGTCGGGTATGTCTGCTTTTCGTTTGATGATGACATCAGCCGCGCCAGTCACCTTGTTTTGCAAGGCTTCGCTCGCGGCGCGAATGAACTCCCGCGATTCTTTGGAAGTGCGCAGGGTTTCGAGGAGGAGTTCACCCCGAGACTTGTCGGCATTCTTGTTACACCAGCCAAGGATGCTGGCGATCTGCTCTTTGCGTCCCTCTTCGTCGAGTAACTCCATCTTCTCGTTTTGGCTGAGGTCACGTTTGGCGGCTTCGTTCACAAGATTCGCGACGAGCCACCTGACCCGATGGAGACTGCGATCCGGATGGAAATCGCGCCAGTAACTGAAGGTGGGAAGGAAATCCTCGTCTGCGAGAAACGGCACAAGTGTCAGCAGGTCGCGGATGCTGAGCTTCATGCGGAGAAGCTCGACGTACGGGTTGGGGACCTCGTTTCCGCCTTTCGGATTCCATCTCTCTCCATGATCCACATATTGTGGATCCGAATAATTTACGCCGCCAGGCTGGCCCGATTGGAAACAGTTCAAAAGTCGCAAATGCCCGGCCAGAAACTTGATTTGCTCTGCGCGCGGCATACCCGCTCGCTCCACATCCCATTTGTCTTTCGCCGGCAACTTGAAGGTTTTGAAATCTTCATTTCGGCGGCGGAGTTGGGCGGCCAGTTCCTGGGCGCGCGGCTGATACCTATATCCGTCGAAAACCGGCTTGCTCAGATGATCCGCGAGCTTCAAGGCGCTGGCATCGTCGCGATCGTAGGAAAACAATTCGAGCATCCGCTGATGACTGCGGTCGCCAAGCATGTCGCGAACGGCCAATGCCACCCAGCGATCGTCCTTCGCTTGATTGAGGCACGGAAAGAGCAGCTTTGCCGCCGCCTCGCGTTCGCCGCGTTCAAAGCACCACGCGGCCACGAGTGCCGCGGGCGCGGATACGAACCGGGGTTCGAATTGCGCTGTGCCGTTGCCGCCGACAGACAGCTCTTCGGGCATCCACCCTTCCCGCGGCTGTTGCAGACGGACGATCTTGATCGCTGTATCCGTCAACTTCCGCGGCATGCACTTCGTTTCGTTCTTCGGCAACGTAACAACGGTTCCATACCAAGTCACGACCTCATAACTCTCCGCATTTTTCGCCACGAGCCACCCCGAGAAATGCTCGACATGCAGGGGAAGGTTACGCGGCCTCGTGCGTTCGATGGCGACCCATTGCGCACTCGGTGGCACTTGGACGGGGACCATTTCTCGAAATGCGCGAAGTTGTTCTGCGAGCCACGGACTGAAAGCAGCCGCGGGATCGAACTTTGGAACGTCGTCGATGCCCAACGATTGAGCGGCCTTGCGCGCTGCCTCGCGAACATCGTCGCGGTAATGATTGCAAAGCTCGCGAATTCGCGGGGCAAGCGCGGCAAGTTTGCGCCGGCTTGCCTCCTCAATCGCTGCCTTGGCAAGAGCTGCATACGGGTGGGGTTGTGCGAGCAAGTCCGCGATGACCTTCTCCATCGCGGGCGAATCCACTCTCGGCAGAACCTTCGCAGCGGCATCGAGACCCTCGGGCAGCGATTCGTGTTCGATTAGCCAAAGCAAGGTTTCAAGAGCTTCCGGGCCGCGGGCTTTCTCGCCAAAGGCACTTGCGAGTTGCTGGCGAAATTCGCGCGCCTGCGAATTCGCCGTGCCGCCCCATGATCCATCGCTCTGCCATTCGGCGCGGCCACTTTTCTCATCCTCCTGGCTCTGCTTGAAAAGCGCGAGCAAGTAGCGGCCCGCGCTCTTTCGGATCGCGGAACCGGGATCGGCAAGCTGGTCCAGTTCGTCGCGAAATGACGGACGATGATTTTCGTCCTTGTAATAGGATCCGAGATCCCGAAATGCGCGTTCGCCTTCGGGACCGTCCACACTCGGTTTCGGCTCCGCGGCCCCGGCAGCCGTCACGAAAAGCGCCATCACCACAGCGAGCGCCTGGCGACGGCGGAGGGAAACGGTCATGGTGCAAGCTGTAGATTGGAGCTCCGCCTGCGGCAACGACGCACATTCTTTCGCGTCCTCCCACAGCCTTGATCGCGCTGCGACGTGGAGGGCAATTGCAGCAGCGCTTCCCCGTCTCGCTTTCCAAGCTCACCACCTCGCTTGCGTTTGCCGCGCGGGTTCGGCTTTCTCTCCGCGTGCAATCCCCACCGCGACGTTTTGAGCACGCCGAGATGGCGGCGCTGTTTTTCCTGAATGCGGCGGCGGCGGCGATGTGGATGGTTCCGCTGGGCAATGTGCTCAAGGCCCATGGCTATGAGGCGATGGTGCCGTTTGCCTATGCGTGCAGCGGCGTGTCGGCGTTCATCTCGCCGATGATTTTCGGGGGGCTGGCGGATCAGCGGATTTCACCGACGCGGCTGGTGCGGTGGCTGGCGGTGCTGACGGCGGGGTTTCTGGCGCTGACGTTTTATGGCATCGACCAACAGTGGCGTGCGCGGTGGGTGCTGGCGGCGCTGCAAATGCAGTCGGTGTGCGCGGCCCCGACCTTTGGCCTGGCGACGGCGCTCGTGCTGGCGCGGCTGCGGGAGCCGTCGCGCGAATTCGGGCCGGTGCGGGCGTGGGCGACGCTGGGGTGGCTGAGCGCGGGGCTTTTCGTGAGCTGGGTGCTGCTGGCCGATACGTCGGTGCGCAGCGGTTATGCGGCAGCGGGGACCTGGCTGCTCAGCGCGGCGTCCACTTTCCTGCTGCCAGACGTAGCGCCTTTGGAAATCAAAGCCGAACGGACGTGGCGCGATGTCTTCGGGCTGGAGGCGCTGGCGCTTTTCGCGCAGCGCGATCACCGCGTGGTCTTCATCACGGCGGCGCTTTTCAATATCCCGATGGCGGCCTTTTATCCCTACACGCCGATGCATCTGCGCGATCTCGGCGTGGCGCAGGCGGCGGCGGCGATGTCGCTCGGACAGGTCAGCGAGTTCATCGCGATGTTCGGGCTGGCGACGCTCTTTGCGCGGGTGCGGTTGAAGTGGGTCTTCCTCGCCGGAATCGGGTTTGGCATCTTGCGTTACGGGCTCTGCGCGTTGGATGAAAAGACGTGGCTGCTAGTAGGAGTGGGGCTGCACGGGTTTGCTTTCACGCTCTATTTCATCACTGCGCAAATCTATCTCGAGCAGCGGGTGCCGGCGCGGCTGCGGGCGCGGGCGCAAGCGCTGCTTTCGGTGATGGTCGGCGGGTTTGGAAACCTCGCCGGCTATCTCGGCAATGGCTGGTGGAAAAGCGTGAACACCTTTAATGGCCACACCCGCTGGCCTGCGTTCTGGCTCGGTCTCACGCTGGTCATGGCCGCGGTCTTTGCGTTTTTCGCGCTGAGCTACCGCGGCAATCCGCCGGTCAAAAACACCGCTCAGTCCCCGTAATTAAACGGATCGCTGAATTTCTCGGCGGTGGTAACGCCAAGGTCGGTGAGGGTTTTGAGAAAGGCGACGAGGGCGGCTTTTTGCGCGGCGGTCATGTTCAGGCGGCGGGGCTGGCCAGCGCCGGGACCGGGCGGGTTGCGGAGCGGCGGGGAGAGGTTGGGGTGGTTGACGACGCCGGAGTTATAGAACTCGACGACCTCCTCGAGGGTGGCGAAACGGCCGTCGTGCATGTAGGGCGCGGTGAGTTCGATGTTGCGAAGCGAGGGCACTTTGAAGAGTCCTTCGTCCTGCGGCAGGCCGGTGAGAGCGCCGACGCCCTTGTCCACGTAGGGGTTTTCGAGGCCGTTGTTGTTGATGTTCAGGCCGGGGACGAAATTGTCGGTGCCGTGGCAGGAGGTGCAGTTGCCGACGCCGTTGAAAATCTGCCGGCCCTGGTTTTCCTGCGCGGTGAAGTTGGTGAAGCCGACGGGGATGCCGGCGTCGAATTTCGTCTGCGTGGAAATGATCGAGCGGACGAATTGCGCGAGCGCGCGGGAGATGCGGTTGGCGGTGACGGTGGCATCGCCAAAGGCATTGGTGAAGAGCGTGGTGTAATAAGGCTCGGCGCTGAGGCGGGTGACGAGCGCAGGCAGAGTCATGCCCATTTCGACGGCGTTTTGAATCGGCTGGAGCACCTGGTCTTCGAGGGTGGCAGCGCGCTCGTCCCAGAAAAAGGCGCGGCGCTGATACCAGCGGGCGTTGGCGAGGCCCATGGAATTACGCGTGGTGAGGCCACCGAGGAAGCCGGGGCTGAACTTCCGCGGGTCGGAGAAGCCGTGCGCCTGCTGATGGCAGGAGGAGCAGGAGATGGTTTGGTTTTGCGAGAGCCGTTTGTCGTAGAAAAGGGCGCGGCCGAGGGTGGCACCGGCGTTGGTCACGGGGTTGCTGGCGGGAGTGTTGTCCTGGCCGATGATGGGCTGGACGAGAAAGCCGGGCGGGAGCGCGGGCGCAGCATAGTTCGCTGGCGTGGCCGGCAGGAGGAGCGCATTGGTGGTGGTGCTGGTCAGGTCGGCGCGCGCGGGGTCATAGACGGTGCGGTAGTAGAGACGCAGTCCCGGCGCGGGCGTGTGGGTGAGGATGCGGCTGAAGTGTCCGTTGTGGACTTTCCACGTCTCGAGGTCGGTCCAAATCGAGAGATTCGGCGAGCTTTGCAGGACCCAGATGTGGTTGCCGGGATCGGTAACCGTGACCGCGGCGGCGTTGGCGGTTTCCGGGGCGATGCTCAGCGAGGAGCCCGCGGGAAGTTGCGCGGCAGCGAGGGCGGTGCCGGCGGCCAGGGCAAGCACGGCGATTTTGCACGAGGTGAGTGGGGTGGAGGATTTCATCACGATGATGAAGCTGCGCTGCGGACGTAAGGGCCTTATGTGGAAAGGTCCGCTATTTTGTAAAGCAAAGGTAAAAGCCCGCACCCGGCCGTCGAGGTGAGGAAAAATCTGGCACTCGGGAATCAACGGAATCTTCACTGGCGTGTCTGACGGCGGGAAGAGTAATCCGCATGCGCAAATAATCAGTTGCTTCGGGGGCTGCGCTTCGTCTAATCCCCTCCCTCTCAAACCGCTCTTCGCGGCATCCCTTCCACCGTCTTCCGACTCAATTCATGATTTTTCGCCGTTACTGGTGGGCCTTTCTTGCAGCCGGTTGCGGCTGGGTAAATGTCGCGGCTGCACAAAGTACCCCTGCTGCCACCGGCGGCGCAGCATCTCCGGGCACTGGTGCGAGTTCGTCGTTCGGTTCCGCGCTCCCGAATGCCGCGGGCACCGGCAGCAGTCCCGACTCTACCACTGGGGAAAGCAGCGCGTTTGGAGCGAGTCGGCCGGGCACCGGGACGGGAACGGTGCCGGGCACCAAGAAACCTCCGGCGGAAACCGCGAGCCCCGACGGCACTGGGGCGGCTTCGGCATTTGGCGGTGGACAGACCGGGGAGAAACCGCCGGAGGCCGCGGAGCCAACGTTCACGATCCCGGGAGCTTACGGCAGGCCGTCGCAGAGCTTCACACCCGGCGAGGGACGGCTGGCCCGGCCCAGGTTTCGCTACACGGCTTCGGTTTCTTTTGGCTACGATGACAATGTTTTCCAAACGCCGACCAACTCGCCTGGCATACCCACGCAGGTCGTGCAGGTGCTGGATACCCCCCCCACACCGGACCAAGTGGTCCAGGGGATCGGGCCGAACGGGGAAGCGACCGTAGTGGTGGTGCCGGGGCGGCCGGCGACAACGCGGAAAGTCGTCATTCCGGGGATACCCGGACAGCCCCGGGTCGGCAGCTTTTTGAACCACCCAAGCGCGAGTTTCGATGTCCAGTTTGCGTCCCGGAAGACGCTCTTCACTTTCGATCTGAACGCAGGCGCGAATATGTATTGGGATCGCCCCGGCAAAGACGTGGATTACACGGGCTCGATGGCCTTGTTGTATCTCCACCGGCTGACCAAACGCCTGCAATTCACGGCCAATGTGGTGGCCGCCTATCAGACGCAGCCGAACCTTTCGCTCATCAATACCTCAACGCAGCAGGGGGGCTCGTATCTGAACGTGACGAGCAGCATGAATCTCAACTACCGCTTCACCCCGCGGTTCAGCGGCTCCGCGACCCTGAACTACAATATTCTGCGCTACCAGGAAGAACTCCAGCAGAGCAGCGATTACAACGAGACGGTCCTGGGTACGGAACTGCGCTATCTTTTCTCCCCTCGCTACACGCTGCTCGCCCAACTCCGCTACAGTAGAATAAATTACGTCACTACGGATGGCCGGGACGCGGACACCATCTTCTTGCTGCTGGGCGGCGAGGTAACGCTGAGTCGGCGCTTTACCGGATCACTTCTATTCGGCGGCACGCTCCGTACGTTTAACAACAGCGGCAACCGCGCGACCTCTCCGTATCTTGAGATGACCCTGAGTTACCAACTGGCGAGGGCCACGCTCATTCGATTTAACGGGCGCTTCGGTTTTGAGGCCCCACCCGATGAGCAAAGCGATCTGATCTCGCTCCGCTCTGGACTGACTCTGGTGCATTCCTTTTCGCCCCGCCTCCAGGCAAATGTGGGGCTCGACTACGTCCGGCAAACCACAACCACGCAGGGCGTGGACACCTCCTCCGTCACCAATACGATCCAGTTGAGCCTCGGCATGGCCTACAACTTGACCCGGCAATGGACGCTGAGCGCCAACTACAATTACATCGCGCAACGCAGCACGATTTCTACGAGCGACTACTACCGGAACCAGACCTTCATCGCTGCGGCCTATGAATTTTGAACGGTTTCGTCCTTTGAGACTCCAAGTTTGCCCTTCGTCGGGTTGCAGACGAGGAGTCTGACGTTACCAACACTGCTGCTCCCCCACCTTCACCAATCACTGTCTCTTCATGAACGATTCCAACGAGGTCAAACTTCACTTTCTCGACTACTGGCGGGTCATCAAAGTCCGCATGGGCTTGATTCTCCTCACTTTTTTCCTCGTCATGGTCACGGCCGGGGTCACGACTTATTTCCTGCCGCGCCAGTACCTCTCGAAAGTGCGGATGGAGGTAAAGCAGGACGGCTCCGGGCCGATCAATGCCTTTCAGACCGGCGCGATGGTCCGCAGCTACGATCCGCAGTTTGTGGCCACGCAGTTTCAGATCCTGCAAACGACCGAAATCCTCTATCCGGTCATCGACCGCCTCGAGCTGGTCAAAGAATTCTCTCCTCCCGGCCAGCGGCTGCCCCCCCAACAGGTCTATAACCGCCTGCGCCGGGCGATGCAGCTCCAGGAGGTGCGCAACACCGGACTCATCGACATCGGTGTGTATGACACCGAAAAGGAGCGCGCCGCCAATATCGCCAACACCATCGCGGTCGTTTACCAGGAACGGCGGAGGGCGGACTTGCAGAAAAACGTGGATCGTGGCTTGGAACAGTTGCAGGAGGAAGTTGCCAAACAGCGTGCGGCCGTGCTTACCGCCGGCACCGAAGCCGCCACCCTCCGCACGCAGGGCGGCATCCTTGATCCCGATCCGGACAAAGATAACGTCCAGCTCGGCCGTACCGATTCGGCGATGATTTTCGACGAACAGGACTTGAAGTTGCAGGAAAACCGGGTGTCCGATCTCCGTCTCCAGTTGGATCTCATCCAGAAGCTTAAGCCCGAGGAGTTGCCCCAGGCGTTTCGCATGATGGGAATTGAGGATCCGACCGTCGTGAAAGCCGTGGACCTGCTCCAGAACTACCGCGGCGGAGAGGAGCGTCTGCTTTCTTCCGGCGTGGGCGAGAATCATCCCAGCATTCGCTCCCTCCGCGGCCAGGTGGCCATCCTGCGCAACCAGCTCCAGACGGCGCTCGACGGCCAGCGGACCGGGCTGAGCAACCGCTTCGCCCTGGAATCAAAAAAACTCGATGACACCCGCGCCAGGGCGGAAGCCTCACGCAAGGCCTCGATCGACGAGAAGACGAAGATGAAGGAGTACATCGACGCCAAGAACCGCTACATTCAAGAGCGCCGGATTCTCGAAAGCGCTGATGTCAACCTGAAGGCGGAACGCATGAAGCGCGGCATCGACATGGATCCCGCGAAGATCTGGGAAAAGGCGGAGGTTTCCCTCGCGCCTGCCAAACCGAACGTTCCGACCTTCATGACTCTGGCCGCCGCCGTCGGCCTCATCCTGGGCGTTGGCCTCGCCTTCTTTATCGAGTATCTCGACACCAGCGTGAAGACCCTCGACGACGTCGAGCGGTTCCTCCAGATCCCCGTGCTCGCCGTCATCCCCAAGGACATTACCGTCCTGATGAAAACGCCCGGCGATTCCCCCGACGCCGAGGCTTACCGTATCCTGCGGGCCAATATCGAATTCAACAAACCGCATCGCGACGCGAATACCTTTACGCTCATCAGCGGCGGCCCCGGCGAGGGCAAGTCCACGACCATGAACAATCTCGCCTTCACCTGCGCCAAAGGCGGCTACAACGTCCTCGTCGTCGATGCCGATCTGCGCCGCGCCACGCAGCACAAGTTTTTTGACGTGCCCAATGATTTCGGCCTGACCGACTACCTCATGGGCCGCGCGGAGATCGACGACATCATCAAGACCACGAAGATCGACAACCTCTCCTTCATCCCCGCCGGCGAGTTGCCCGGCGAGTCCGTTGGCATCCTGAATTCGCAGCGCATGACCGACCTCATCGCCAAACTCAAGCAGCAGTACGACCTCGTCTTCTTCGACTCCCCGCCGATCCTCGGCGTGAGCGATGGCTCGGTGCTCGCAAGCGAGGTGGACATGACCATCATGGTCGTACAGCACCGCCGTTTCCCGCGCGCCATGCTGCAGCGCGTGAAACAGGCCGTCCTCGGCGTCGGCGGACGGCTCATCGGCGTGGTCCTGAACAACGTGGATTCCAAACACGACGATGGCTACTCCTACTACAACAGCTACAACGAATACTACGGAGCGCGCCGCGAAGCCCCGCGCATTGAGAAACCCGCCCCGCAGCTCGCCCGCCCCCGTCCCACCTCTTCCCGCGAAGACTACTAACCCCACGATGCGCCAGATTACTCTTCTCCTCGCTCTCCTCGCCCTCATTGCGCCCGAACTCCGGGCCGCGGAAGCCACCCTGCGCCCCGGAGATAGCTTCGACATGCGCCTCACTGGCATGCCGGCCGAAGTCGTCCAAGACATCGCCCAGCTCCAATACACCATCGGCCCCGAAGGCACGGTGAACATCCCGTTGATTGGCAAAGTAAAGGCCGTCGGCTTGAGCGCGACGCAGCTTGCCGATGCGATCGAAGCCAAATTTATTGCCGACAAGATGTTCACCAAACCCACCGTGATCATCAATGTTATCCAAATCACACGTTTCGTCTCGGTCAGCGGTGGAGTCCGTGGTCCACAGCGCCTCCAGTGGACGGCTGACATGACGGTTTCCTCGGCGATTGGCAACTGCGGCGGACTCAGCGACTTTGGTAGCCCGAAAGGCATCAAGCTCATCCGCGGGAGCAAGATCGAAGGCGTCTTCAACCTCAAGGAAATCGAGAAGGATCCCGCCAAGGACCCAAAACTCCTCCCCGGCGATCAGGTCTCCGTTCCCGGCGGTTAGGGCCTTTAGCTTAAGCGCTGCTGATGAGCGCCCGGTTTTTCCAGAGGTAGCCAATACCGGAATAAAGCGTCAGGACCAGCGAGAGGACGATTAGCGCGCTGCCGCCGTAGTGCCAGGCGTGCGCCCACCAGAGCAGGCCGTCGAGCACCCCCGCGCGGCTCAGTTCGGAGAGCGAAAGCAGGACGAGGAAATAGATGACCGTGACCATTTGCCAGGCGGTTTTGTGTTTGCCCAGCTTCTCCGAGGGGAGCACTACGCCTTTGCTCGCGGCCAGCAGGCGCAGCCCGGTGATGAGGAATTCGCGGCTGATGATGACGATCACCGCCCACGCCGGAATGGCGTGCTCGGGGATCAGGCAGATGAACGCCGCCGCCATCAGCACCTTGTCCGCGAGCGGATCCATGAGTTTGCCGAAATCCGTCACCAGCCTCCGCCGCCGCGCAATTTCACCGTCGAAATAATCCGTCACCGCCGCCGCCACGAAGAACACCAGTCCCGCCGAATAGCCCCAGGGCCAGCTAAGCGACAGCGCGCCCCACGTCGGCTCCCCGCGCCAGCCGAGCGTCATCGCCGCGACAAAACCCGCCGTCAGGTAGAAGCGCGAAACCGTCAGGCGATTGGGCAGATTCATTGCTTCAGAGCACGGTCATGCAGGCCGCCAGCCATTCATTGGCGCGGCTCGGCGAGCGTTGAGGAAAGTCGGTTGCCATGCCGGACACTTTGCCGATACCCTCCCGCCCCTCACAAATCCTAAATCTTATTTCCTGAAATTCATGAGCACCTGTGACATCGGCCTGATCGGCCTCGCCGTGATGGGAGAAAATCTCGTCCTGAACATGGAAAGCCGGGGCTTTCACGTCGCCGTTTTCAACCGCACGACCAGCGTCGTCGAAACTTTTGAAGCTGGCCGCGGCAAAGGCAAAAACTTCGTTTTTGCCAAGACGCTTCAGGAATTCGTGGCTGCGCTGAAAAAACCGCGTCGCGCCCAGATCATGGTCAAAGCCGGCGCGCCGGTCGATGCCGTCATCGGGCAGCTTGTCCCGCTCCTCGAACCCGGCGACGTCATCATCGACGGGGGCAACTCGCTCTGGACTGACACTCAGCGCCGGGAAAAGACGCTCAAGGAAAAAGGAATCCACTTCTTCGGTGTCGGCGTCAGCGGCGGCGAGGAAGGCGCGTTGAAAGGCCCGAGTATCATGCCCGGCGGCTCGAAGGAAGGCTGGCAGGCGCTGGCGCCGATCTACACGAAGATCGCTGCCATCGCTGAAGGCGAGCCCTGCTGTCGGTACATGGGACCGGATGGCGCGGGGCATTACGTGAAGATGGCGCACAATGGAATCGAGTACGGCGACATGCAGCTGATCTGCGAGGCCTATGCGATTTTAAAAGCGGTGCTGAACCCGAGCGCCGAAGAGTTTCACCAAATTTTCGGCGAGTGGAACAAGGGCGAACTCGACAGCTTCCTCATCGAGATTACGACGAACATTTTCACCAGGAAGGATCCGGAAACGGGCCAGCCAATCGTCAATCTGATTCTCGACAGGGCCGGCCAGAAGGGCACCGGCAGATGGACCGTAGGCCACGCCGTCGAAATGGGCGTGCCGCTTTCCGTCATCGGCAGCGCCGTCGAAGCGCGCATCCTTTCTTCGCTCAAAGACGAGCGCATCGCCGCCAGCGCGGTACTCAAAGGCCCGTCGCCAAAGCCCTACGCTGGCGACCGCACCAAGCTCATCGAAGCCGTACGCGACGCGCTTTACGCCTCCAAGATCATCAGCTACGCGCAGGGGATGGTGCAGCTCGGAAAAGCCAGCGAACTTTACGACTGGAACCTTAACTTCGAGGACATCGCTTCAATCTGGCGGGGCGGCTGCATCATCCGCGCACGGTTCCTCAATCGCA
The DNA here is from genome assembly GCA_038318725.1 of Chthoniobacterales bacterium. Classification (GTDB taxonomy): domain Bacteria; phylum Verrucomicrobiota; class Verrucomicrobiia; order Chthoniobacterales; family Chthoniobacteraceae; genus Chthoniobacter. Next base: position 22,029 of record JBBQCM010000050.1, on the reverse strand, counting down.
TCACCGCAGCCTACAAAAAGAACCCCGCGCTCAAAAACCTCGTTCTCGATCCGTTCTTCGCGGAAGTCCTCCAGCGCACCCAGGCCAACTGGCGCATCGCCGTGCAGACCGCCATCGAATACGGCACCGCCGTCCCGGCGTTCAGTGCCGCGCTCAGCTACTTCGACAGCTATCGGGCGGCGAACCTCCCCGCAAACCTGCTCCAGGCCCAGCGCGATTACTTCGGCGCGCACACCTACGAGCGCATCGACAAGCCGCGCGGCGAGTTTTTCCACACCGAGTGGTTTGCCTGAGTGCTGCGGGCTGCGAACCAGTTTTAAAAAAAAGGCGCGCACGGCAAAATGCGCGCCCTTTTTGCGCCGGGACGCGCTCAGGTCACGAGTGCGTGACCGTGTAGTATAGCCAATAGCAAACCGCGAAGAGGAGCAGCAGCAGCGCGAAAAAGAGCAGCCGTCCCTGGCGGCGTTCCTTGCGCAGACGCTTGTGCTGGGCCGGCGCGGCGGCGTTCACCTCGAGGGTCCGCCATTTGTCGGGCAAGGCCGCCGGGTTTCCGCGTCGCGTCTCCGTGCGGCTGGCGCGCGCCTTGATTTCCTCCCGCCGTGCCTGGGCGATTTTCTCGACACGCTCGGGCGCTTCCTTGATGACCTTCTGACACTCCTCCATTTCGGCGCGCATCCTCGCTTCGCGCTCAGCGATTTCGCGCATCTTGCCTTCGAGCGGGGACTCGGGTTTTTGCGGGCCTGGTTTCCGGCGCTTGGGGAGCATGGGGGGATTACCGGTTGAAGACCGCTACCAGCACGATCACGAGGACTACGCCGATGGCGAAAAGCGGCAGCGTGAAAGCGAACCCCGCCTTCAGCCAGTAGGAGAAGTCCCTGGTCTCCGATGTGAGATCCGCCTCGTAGCCAGTGCCGGGTGCGCCCGCCTCCGTACTTTCCACGCTGATCCTTGGCAGCGAACGCGCGTATTCGGTGCGGGCGTCGTCCACGGCGCTGAGCGCTTTGGTCAGCTCCTTGTTCAGGTCGAGACCGTCCCACGATTTCGGGTTGAGCGCGTCGAGAAGGTCGAGGTGCTGGCTGAACGATTCCTGAATGACATGCAGCGTCTCCACGCGTTTCTGCGCATCATAGTTTTCGCGTTCGAGCACCACCAGCGAGCGCGTGAACTTTTCCACCATCTCCGCCTTGCCCGCATGAAACTGCTCCTGCCGCCGGCCCAATTCCTCCAATTCGCGCTTCTGCCGCTCGATCAGGTCCTGCTGCCGCTTCAGCGCCAGGAGCTGCTCCTGCGCGCGTTGCACCTGATTGTCGATATGCTCTCCGGCCACTCCTTCGTCCTCTGGAAGATCGAGAAACTGGTCATCGGGGCGGGCGCGGTCGGACATGCGCGGAGCCTAGATTTTTCGCGTTTAGATTTCCAGATTTTTCACGCGTTTTGTCGCCAGCAGCAGCGGAATAAACAAAACCGCTAGGCTCAGCGCGAAGAGGAGGAAATACGGCACCGTGTCGGACAGGGGAAACGTGATTTTCGCCACGCGGCGGATGTCCGGCAGCGCCGCGAGCGCGACGAACAGCGCGATGTAAATGAAGCTCACTACGAGGCAGAGCGTACCCCCGAAGCCGCTCACGATCTTGCTCGGATTGTCCTCCTTGAAATTCGGGAAGAGCGCGCCGAGCCCGACCGCCAGTCCGCTGAGCGAGGCGCTCATCAGCGCGATGGCCGAGGCGAAAAACGCCACCTGATTCCAGGGCAGATGCAGCATCAGGCTGGAGATGATCATCAGGCTGACGGTGGTCGCCATCGATCCGAGGCAGCTCATCCAGAATTTTTGCAGCAGCACCTTGTGCAGGCCAAACGGGGTCAGACCCAGAATCCAGAGCCGGCGGCCTTCGAGCGAGAATTGCGGGAAGACGAAGCGCGTCGTCAGCGTCGAGAGCGTGAGCGCGGACGCGGCAAGATTGAGGTAGGAGATCATCGTTTCCCAAAACGGGTTTTGGAAATTGAAGGCCACGTTGCGCAGGTTCAGCACGTAGATGCAGAGCAGGCCGAAGAAGATCATGAACTGGATCCACTGCGCCGGGTCGCGCCAGAAAAGCCGGAGGTCTTTCAGCACCAGCGCCGCGGCGGGCGAGGACAGCGGGCGCAGACCATCGGTCGCCCATTCGAGCAGTGAGCGCCGCCGGTGGAGAGTCCGTTTGGCCTCGGCTTCGCGCTGAAACCGCTCCGCGCGCGAACTCAGTGCGACCGTCCAGCTTTCATAGAAAATGCGCCCGACCACCTCGAAGCCCACGAGCAGCCCCATAAGTGCATTGCTCAGCAGCAGCAGGAAAAAAAACGCACCCTGCCGTCCCAGCCCTTCGCTCCAGGAGAGGACCGATTGCGCGAGCCAGGCGCTCGGGAGAAACGGATTCACACTGAGCCGCGTGTGCCGTAGCAGTTGATCAAAGGAGAGCACATCCTGCGTGGCCACGGCGTCCGCATCGGTCACCGGCTTCACCCCGACGAGCAGCAGCAGCACCAGGCCTGCCGCGATGAGCAGCACCGTCTTTTTCACCCCGCTCCGCGCCAGGACCCGCACGAGCAGGAGGATGATCCACGAACCCGCCAAGGCCGGCAGCACCACGAACGGCAAATAGGCGGCCGCGATTTGCGCGTAGAACGCCAGCGGCACCTCATGCACCCGCCCGTAGGCAATCATCATCGGCGCACTCAAAAAAATCAGCGCCCAGCTCGAAACGATCAGCGCTTCGAGAAATTTCCAGCGATACACGTTCCGGTGAGCCAGCGGCAGCGAGAGAAACCAAGTCGTTTCCTGGCTCTTGAAGAGCGTCGAGTAGCCGATGATGAGGTTGGAAAAAACCAGCATCACGAAAAAGAACCCGAAGATGAGATAAAGGATGCGCTGCGAGAGCAGCGATCCGACGAGCGGAAAATTGTGCAGGTATTTCAGCCCCGCGAAAAAGAGGCCGTAGCCCACCGCCAGATAGCCCAGCACGAACATCGCGAGGACCACGAGGAGCAGTGGCGACTCCCGCCGGATGCCGCGCAGCCGCGCCAGAAACGAGCGCCAATGCACCCACAGCAGCAGCCCAAAAAGGCGGGGTGTCGTCAGCGACTGGGGGGAGGCGTCGCCGTTCATTCAGCGGCCCGGTACCAATTCAAACAGGAAGCCCTTCAGATACTCCGTCTCCGGCAGCGTGGTGATAATCGGGTGATCCGCACCCTGCGAGAACGCCATGAGCTGCCGCAGTGTTTTTTTCGCATCGACCGTCGCCTCGTTGATGACCTCCAGAAACATCTCCCGGCTCACATGATGCGAGCAGCAGAAGGTCGCGAGCAGCCCGTCCGGGTTCAGCAGCTTCAGCGCGCGCAGGTGGATTTCCTTGTAGCCGCGCGCGGCGTCGCTCAGTTTTCCTTTGGATTTCGTGAAGGACGGCGGATCGAGGATGATCAGATCGTAACGCGCGTTCTGCCGCTCCAGATCGTTGAGCATGTCAAAGACATTCCCGGCGCAGGCCTCGACGGCAAGCTGGTTGTGCGCGGCGTTCTTCTTCACCAGCTCCACACATTCCACGCTGATCTCCACCGCCTGCACGCTCGCCGCGCCCGCCTTGGCGCAAGCCAGGGCAAAGGCACCCTGATTGGCAAAGCAGTCGAGCACCTTGCGCCCCCGGGCCTGTGCTGCCACCACCGCGTAATTCGGCACTTGGTCGAGGTAAAAACCCGTCTTCTGCCCATGCCGCAGATCGAGCTCGAATTCCAGTCCCCCAATCGTCACTGCAAACGGCCCCGGCGCTTCGCCAAAGAGCACGCCCGTGACCAGTTCCAGCCCCTCCGCCTTGCGCACCGGCGCGTCATTCCGCTCGATGATCGAGCGCGGCTCCAGCACCGCCCGCAGCGCCTCCACGATCTCCGCCTTCCGCTGATCCATCGCCAGCGTCAGCGTCTGCAAAACCAGATGGTCGCAGTAGCGATCCACAATCAAGCCCGGCAACCCGTCACTTTCACTCCACACCATCCGACCGAGCCGCGGATCGACCCCCCGCCGCGCCCGGTATTCCACCGCGAGTTGGATGCGCCGCGTGAAAAACGCCGTGTCCAGATCCTGGCGCTGCCGCGAAAACCGCCGCGCCACGATCTGCGACTTGCTGTTGAAAATCGCCGAGCCGAGCAGCCGGTCCTGGGTGTCCTTTAGCGAGACCACATCGCCATCCTGCGGCGAGCCAAAGGCCTTCAGCACCTCGCTCGAATAGACCCAGTCATGGCCGTGAAGGATGCGTGAGCGGGGTTTGATAACGAGTCCAGCCATAAGGAGCGGGCAAAGTAAAAGCCGCCGGAGTGAAGTCAACGCCCCGCAAATCCGACACCCACCCGGCCTACATCCTGCTTCTCTCACGGACCATGCAGCGCGAGCTTTTCTTCACCACCTTGGACTTCCTGATGAAGGCCATCGAAGTCAAGGAGGCTGAGATCGAAAGCGCTGCCGGGAAGCGCCGTCGCCAGCGGCTTGAAGCCGAGATGGTTCATCTTCAACGGCGGTTGCACGTCGAGTTCTGCTACCTCTCCAGCTTTGCCGACGGCGGCAGTCAGGCACTCTGAGAAACGGTCTGGAAACCCGTCCCAGCGAGGCGAACGATTGTAGTGAGATGGCTCACTGTTGCGGAGCGACACTTATACCAAACACAGTTGAAAACCGACACCTTCCAAAGTCCGAGAACCGAAGGAAATCGCGCAACGCACCGATTCGTATCGTCCAGTCTTCAACTGAGTTTGGTATTAAAGAAGGCTGAGCCGGGCCGCGAGGCCGCCGACTTCCGCCGTGACTAAGAAACCAAGGCCGGTTCAGTGATTAAGCCTGAGTCCGCAATCCGCCCAATGTCCTTCCGCTCTCAGCCGTTCTGTCACGCCGCCGCGCTGCTTTTAAGCGCGGCAGGCGTTTTCGCCGAAGAAGGTGCCCGCTTGGCCGTGCAGCCCGCGCAATTGGAACTCCGCGGCGCGGATCGCGAACACGGCGTTTTGGTGACGCTGATTGGGGCTGATGGCCGCCAGCGCGACGTCACTGGGCGTAGCAAATTTGCGAGTAACTCCGCGCAAATCGTAACGGTCGATGCGGCGGGGCGCTGCCAGGCCATAGGCGACGGCGCAGCGGAAATCGAGGTCGTGTGCGACGGGCTGGTCGCAAAAGTGCCGGTCATCGCGGCGGAAACCGCGCGGGCGGGCGTGCCGTCGTTCAAGCAGGACATCATCCCTATTTTCACCAAGACTGGTTGCAACGCTGGCGGCTGCCATGGGAAGCTCGCCGGGCAAAACGGCTTCCGGCTTTCGCTGCGCGGCTTCGCCCCGGAGTGGGATCACGACTGGGTAACGAAGGAAGTGAACGGACGACGGATCAACGCGGCCTTTCCTGAGCAAAGTCTGCTCGTGCAAAAGCCGACCGGCGGCGTGGTCCATGAGGGCGGGGTGAAATTCAAACCGGGTTCACGTTTCGAGCGCACGCTCCTCGACTGGATCGCCGCCCGCGCCCCGGGGCCGGTGGCCGATGAGCCCGACGCCACGCGGCTCGAAGTGCTGCCCGGCGACCGCGAGTTGCGGCCCGGCGACACGCAGCGTCTGCTCGTCCGCGCGCACTACGCCGACGGCCGGGTGCGCGACGTGACCTGGCTCGCGCAGTTTTTCTCGAATGACGAGACAACCGTCGCAGTGAAGCCGGACGGCATGGCGAAAGCGCTGCGCGCGGGCGAAACCTCGGTGCGCGTCCATTTCCAAGGGCAGGTCGCGGTCGTCGGCTTTACCATGCCTTTCGAGACGAAAGTGGACGCCGGGCTGTTTGTCGCACGGCAAAATGCGCTCGACGAACCCATCTTCGCCAAGCTCCGCGGCCTGCGCATCCCGCCCTCGCCGCCGTGTGACGACACCACCTTTCTACGCCGCGCTTTCCTCGACACCACCGGCTCGCTCCCGACGCCCGAAGAGGCCGCCGCCTTCCTCTCCGACCCGCGCCCCGAGAAGCGCGTGCTGCTCGCCGACGCGCTGCTCGCGCGGCCGGAATTTACCGACTACTGGACGCTCCAGCTCGCCGACCTCCTGCAAAACCGCAAGGAGCGCGACCACGACGTGCGCGGCGCGAAAGGCGTGCGCGCCTTTCACACCTGGCTCCGCGCGCAGGTCGCCGCGAACCGCCCGTGGGACGAGATCGCCCGCGCCGTGCTGCTCGCCAAAGGCGACACGAACGCGCATCCCGAGATCGGCTATTTCCTCACCGTCGTCGGCGAGAAAGACCGCGTGGAGGAAAGCGAGCTGCCGGACTCCGTGGCGCAGAGTTTTCTTGGCACCCGCATCGGCTGCGCCCGCTGCCACAATCATCCGTTGGAGAAATACACGCAGGACGATTTCTACCACTTCGCCGCGTTCTTCTCGAAGGTCGCGCTCAAACGCAGCGAGCCGGCGAAAGGCGCGAGCGCACTCTCGATGGCCACGCGCGAGGAAACCGCGCAGCTCAAGCGGATCGACGAAATCGCGGAACGCCTGGATGTCGCCGAGCTTGTCTCCATGAGCTTTGGCGAAGAACCTGGCGGCGAGGAACCGGCGAAGAAAACCGCCGGCTTGCGCAAGGAATTCGCCGACGCCTCGAAGCGGCTCGCGGAAATCCAAGGCCAGCCCGCGGGCGTGAACCAGCCCCGCACCGGCAAGATGATGATGCCGCAGCCGCTCGATCGTGCAGCGCTGAAATTCGAGCCGGGCCGCGACCCGCGCGAGCCGTTCGTCGCCTGGATGCTGACCAGCGAGAACTTTAGCGGCGCGATGGTCAACCGGCTGTGGAAGCACTTTTTCAACGTCGGCCTCGTCGAGCCCGTCGATGACCTCCGCGCCAGCAACCCACCCTCAAACCGCGAACTTTGGGCGCTGCTCAACCGCGAGTTTACGGGACACGGCTACGACCTGCGCCACATCATGCGCCTGATGCTCACCTCGCGCGCCTACCAGCTCAGTTCTGCGACTCTCGCCGGCAACGAAACTGACGGCCGCTTTTACTCTCACTACTACGCCCGCCGCCTCCCCGCCGAGGTGCTCATCGACAGCATCTCCGCCGCGACCGACTCACCCACGCCTTTTCCCGGCTACCCCACCGGCACCCGCGCCGTGCAGCTCGCCGATCCCGCCACCGGCTCCTATTTTCTCACCCTCTTTGGCCGGTCGGATCGAGTCACCGCCTGCGCCTGCGAGCGCAAAGGCGAAGTCACCCTCCCGCAGCTCCTCCACCTTCACAACAGCGACGAACTCCAACGCCAGATCGACTCCGCCAGCGGCCGCCTCACCACGCTCTTGAAAAATCCCGACGACGGCCAGGTGACCGACGCCCTTTTCCTCACCACCGTCAGCCGCTCCGCGACCGACTCCGAGCGCGCGACCGTCACAAAATTGCTCGCCTCCGCCGAGCGCCCCGCCGTCTTCAAAGACCTCTTCTGGGCGCTGCTCAACTCGAAGGAATTCGCTTTTAACCACTAGTGAGACTTGGACATGGCTGAGAAGGCCCGTCTTGCTGTCTGACAAGAAAAGCGCCTGTGAAGCCGAAACGTGTTCTTCGAGCGGTGATGCTCTTCGTCGCATCGGCCACCGTGATGTTCCTTTTCACCCCGAGTTTGGTGCGCGCTATTTACAGTTCGCTGACACCAAGACCCGAGATTGAAGCTCTGCAACGTCATTACCGGCATTTGGACGCTGCGGAGTCGCAACTCTCCAAAGCTCAGCAAAAGCTTTCGGCCGGACGCCGTGTTGCGATCTCCGACTGGCTGGCCATTCGTGGAGTAGCAATTGATCCTGGAATTCGCGACGAGGGTGTGGAGCACGCATCGTTATTTTGGCGACTTTACGGCATGACGCTCTGGGAGTGGACAGACATGCTTCGATACTGGCAGTCGCCCACCAACCTCAGAACGCCTGCACAACTCACGCTCGAATTGCTATGACGCGCGTCAGACATGGATCGCGTGGCCGGCGGCGACTTCCACGGCTTCCTTCACGCCTTCGCTGAGCGTGGGGTGGGCGTGGATGGTCGCTTCGATTTCCTCCCAAGTCGCTTCGAGCGTCATGGCGAGTCCGAGTTCGGCGATCATCTCCGTGGCCTCGGGGCCGATGATATGCGCTCCGAGGATTTCGCCGTGCGGCTCGCCGATGAGCACTTTCACAAAGCCCTCGCTCTCGCCGATCGCGCGGGCCTTGCCGCTGGCCATGAAGGGGAATTTGCCGACCTTGAACTTGAGCCCCTTTTCCTTGGCCGCGCGCTCGGTCAGGCCGACGCTGGCGACTTGCGGATGGCAGTAGGTGCAACCGGGGAAGGTGGTGACTTTCTTCGGCTTGAAACCGGGGACAAAAATCCCCTCGACGGCCTGGATGGCCTCGTAGCTGGCGACGTGCGCGAGCCACGGCGGTCCGATGATGTCGCCCGCCGCGAAGATACCGGAGATGTTCGTTTCGTAGCGGTCGTTCGTCTGGAGATAGCCACGGTCGGTGAGGCCGATTTTCAAGCTCCCGCCCGGCAGCAGCGGCGCGACGCCGATGGCCACAAGACACACGTCGGCTTCGAGCACTTTCTCCGCGCCCTTCGCGTCGGCGACGGTGATCTTGACGCCTTTGTCAGTCACGTCGGTCTTGGTCGTTTTTGTGTTCGTGAAAAAAGTCACGCCTTGTTTCGTGAACGACTTTTCCAGCGTCTGCGAAACCTCGGTGTCCTCGACCGGCAGAAGGTTGGGCAGCATCTCGACGACGGTCACTTTCGTCCCGAAGGCATTGAAGAAATACGCGAACTCGATACCGATCGCGCCCGCTCCGATGATGACGATGCTCTTCGGCTGCGCGGGCAGATTCATGGCTTCCTTCGAGCTGATGACGGTCGTGCCGTTGAACGGCAGGCCGGGCATCGCGCGCGCGACGCAGCCCGTGGCGATGAGGATTTTCGCCGCGGTGTGCGTCTCTTCCTTACCGCCGGCACTTTTCACTTTCACCTCGCCCTTCTTGTCCAGCGCCGCTTCGCCGCGCAGCCAGTCGATCTTGTTTTTTTTGAAAAGGAAATCGATGCCGGCTGAGCCTTTTTCGGAGACGACACGCGAGCGTTTGATGATCGCCGACCAGTCGAAACTCAGCCCTTCGATCTTGAAGCCAAACTCCGTCGCGCGGTGGGTCATGGTGTGATACATCTCGGCGTTTTTGAGCAACGCTTTGGTCGGGATGCAGCCCCAGTTGTTGCAGGTCCCGCCGCCGCGCTCCTTATCGACGCAGGCGACTTTCTTGCCGAGTTGCGCCGCCTTGATTGCCGCGACGTAGCCGGCCGGGCCGGCACCGATGACGATGAGATCGTAGTTAGCCATTGGGGAAAGGTTCAGTGTTGAAAGTGGAATGTCGGGTGACGCGCGGAAAAGGCGGACGGAAGATGCGGGCGGGGTGCGGAGGGCGTCAAAAGATTTCGCTACAGGAGCGGCGCGACGTCCACGGACACGGTGAGCTTGTGCTCGCCGCCGCCGATGATCACGCCGCGGAGCGGGCTCACGTCGCTGAAATCGCGGCCCCACGCGACCGTGATGTGGCGGTCGCCGGGAAGCACATCGTTCGTCGGATCGGCGTCGATCCAGCCGTGGCCGGGGCACCACGCGGCAAGCCAGGCGTGTGAGGCATCGGCCCCGATGAGCCGTTTTTTTCCGGGCGGTGGGAGCGTTTCGAGATAGCCGCTGACGTAACGCGCCGGCAGGCCGAGTGAACGCAGGCAGGCAATGCCGAGGTGCGCGAAATCCTGGCAGACACCACGGCGCTTTTTGAAAACCTCATCAAGCGGCGTGGCCGTGGTCGTCGCGCGTTTGTCGAATTTGAAGTCGCGAAAAATGCGCGTCGTCAGGTCGCGGAGTCCTGCGAGGAAAGACTGCTCCGCCGGGAAAGATGCCGCGGCGTAGTCGGCATACGCCGCGCTGCGAACGATGTGCCGCGAGTCAAAGCGGAACTCTCCGGCGGCAGTGTCGTCCGTCAGGACATCGCGCGCGCAGGCGGTGCGCACGGTGGTCCACGGGGGCGTGATCGCCGGCAGCGCTTCGGTCTGCACGCGCACGCGGCTGAGCGCGGTCACGACCAGCTCGCCATGCGGCTTTTCGAGCGTGAAATAAGTGGTCGGGTTTTCGTAAACATCCAACCGGTGCGCCGTGGCGTCTGCGCCGGGCGCGATTTCGAGGGCAAACTCGAGCACCTCCTGCCACGGCAGGACCCGCGGGCGCAGGTGCGCGACGTGGTGCGAAACCGACACGTCGGATTCGTAAGCGTAGGTGGTGCGGTGGGTGACGGCGTAGAGCATCGGCTAGCTGAGCTGCGGGGCGACGTGGATGAAGTAGGTCGCGGCGAGCACGTCCGAGAGTTCGAAGCAGCCGGACTGGATCGCGGCGAGCCGGGAATCCAGCAGGACCGTTTCTCCGCGGCGGGCGCGCTCGGCCAGCGCGGCGATGTCGCCGCCGGCGAGCAGATTGGCGATCTCGCGGAATTTCTCACGCTCGGGGCGCGCCTCGCCGTCGCCCGGCAGCTCCTCGAAGTGCTCGCGCAGCGTGCGGCACTGGAAGGCGAAGGAACGCGGGTTGGATTCATCCGCGAGCAGCAGGTGCAGCGTGGCCGGCAGCTCGGGTTGCGCGACGTGGCGGCGGCGGTAAGTCATGGTGCTGTCGGTGTATTCGAGGAGCGGCGGGAGCGCGACCGCGCCCGTGGGATCGGTGGCGAGCACGGCGCGAACATTGGTTACGAGATTGATCGCGCGTTCGAGTCGGCGTCCGATCTCAAGAAAACGCCAGGCGTGTCCGCGCGTCATGTTTTCCATCTCCATGCCGCTGAAAGCCGCGAGCTGAAAGATGAGCCGGTGCAGCGCGGCGAGCATCGTGCCCGGCGTGGGGCGCGAGATCTCGGTCGGAAAGTCGGTCTGCATTTGGTTGAGGATGCGCCAGGTATCGCCGCTCAGCCGGTCGCGGACGGTGGCGATGAGAAAGGCCACGCGCCCAAGCAGGCCGCGCACGCTGCCCGGTTTGGCGTTGGAAAAAACCAGAGCGCGCATCACCTCCGCGAATTTCGCGTGCGAGCCGGTGTAGGCAAAATCCTTGGGCAGCACTTCCACCACGACGAGCCAACGCGCGAGGGCGGTCAGCTCGATCTCTTCGACCGGTCCGCCTTCCCCGGCGAGCCGCGCGAGCACCGTGCGGAGCAGGCGCGTGGTGTCCTCCAGCCGCTCGGCGTAACGGCCGAGCCAGAAAAGATTCTCCACCGCCCGGCTCGGCACCGAAGCCGGCGCGCCCTCGCTGCGCACCGGCGCGACGGGCAGCTCGGTGAGCGGCGTGTTTTCCACCGGCCCAGCCGAAAGCACCCACGTATCCTTGCTCCCGCCGCCGTGCTTCGACGACACGACCGGCGAATCGGCCGCCGCGGAGACGCGCGTCAGCCCGCCGGGCATGACCGCGTAGCCGTCCGCCGTCGCACAGACGTAGCAGCGGAGGATCACCGGCCGCGGATCGAGGCGCTCGCCGTTCCAGACCGGCGCGGTGGAAAGGGCCACGCGCTCCTGGCCGACGTAGGCCTCGGGCTTGGCACGGACGCGGGCGTCGAGTTCGTCGAGTTCCGCCGCCGTGAGCGCCGCGCCGAAGGCAGGATCGGCGTGGGTGCCGACAAAGCCGCGCTTGACTACCCGCGTCCTCAGCCGGCGGAGCGCGGCGTCGCGTTCCGCGACCTGCCCGCACCACCATGTGGCCACGTTCGGGATGAGCAGCGCCTCGCCGAGGAGATGCCGCGCGAGTTTCGGCAGAAAGGCGAGCACCGCCGCGGACTCGACCGCGCCGGAGCCGAGCGCATTGGAGAGCGCCACGCGGCCCGCGCGCGCTGCTTCCACCAAGCCCGGCACGCCGAGCACGGAATCTCCGCGCAGCTCGAGCGGATCGCAAAATGTGTCATCGACTCGCCGGATGATCACGTCCACCGGCTGGAGTCCATCGAGCGTTTTCAAAAACACCCGCCGGTCGCGCACCGTGAGATCGCTACCTTCGACGAGCGGCAGCCCGAGATGCCGCGCGAGATAGGCGTGCTCGAAATAGGTCTCGGCAAACGGCCCCGGCGTGAGCAGCACCATTCGAGGCTCATCGGTCCACGGGGCCATCGCCCGCAGGCCGGCGCGGCGCGCGGTGAAAAACCCGCCGAGCCGCCGCACATTGCCCGCGCGAAATTCCTCCTGGAGCACGCGCGAAATGATGCTCCGGTTTTCCAGCGCGTAGCCCACGCCGCTCGGGGCCTGCGTGCGATCCGTGAGGACCCACCACTCGCCACTTGGCGCGCGCGTGAGGTCGATGGCGTGGAGTGTGAGATACATCCCGCGCGGCACCTGCATGCCGTGACAGGGGCGGAGAAAACCGGGGTTCGCGTGGAGCAGCGCGGGCGGGAGCAGGCCGTCATGGAGCAGGCGCTGCGGGCCGTAAATGTCCGCCAGCACAAGATTGAGCAGCCGGGTGCGCTGGATCAGCCCCGGTTCGAGGCGCGCCCACTCCTCCGCGCTGATGATCAGCGGCAGCACCCCCAGCTCCCAGGTGCGCTGCGCGCGACCCACGTCGTCGTTGGCATTGTAGGTCACTCCATGCTCCAGCAGCAGCGACCGCACGCTTCCCCGCCGCTCGCCGAGCCCCGCCGCACCGATCCGTCCCGCACTTTCCACCAGCCGCTGCCAGTGCGGGCGCACGGAACCATCGTCGGCTTTGATCTCGTCGAAGACTCCCGCGGTCGGCTGGTAGGCGCTGAAGAGGTCGGGCGGCGGCGCGAAGTCGGACAGGGGCAGGGCGCTCATTCGGCGCGCAAGCTAAGGTGCCTCATCGCGGCAGCGAAAGCCGAATCGCCCGGCGCGTCATTGAACCGTCACGCCTCACGCCAGCGCCTTGGTGATCACCTGCCCCGCGACATCGGTCAGGCGCTCGTTTCGGCCATTGTGACGGTAGGTGAGGCGGGTGTGGTCGAGGCCCAGCAGATGCAGGATGGTTGCGTGGATGTCATGCGCGTGCGTCCGGTCCTCGGTGGCGCGCAGGCCGACCGCATCAGTGGCGCCGATCACCTGGCCGCCGCGAATGCCGCCGCCGGCGAGCCACATGGAGAAGCCGTGGGGGTTGTGGTCGCGCCCGTTGGAGCCTTCGCTCATCGGCATCCGGCCGAACTCGCCGCCCCAGACCAGGAGCGTCGAGTCAAGCAGGCCGCGTGATTTCAAATCTTTGAGCAAACCGGCGACCGGCAGATCGCTTTGCGCACAGAGTTTGGCGTGATTTCCCTCGACGTCGCTGTGGCCGTCCCAGCCATTGGTATCGCCGCAGTAGAGCTGCACGAAGCGCACCCCGCGCTCGACCATTCTTCGCGCAAAAAGGCAGCGCAGACCGAACTCCGCTGTCGTCTTCTCATCCAGCCCGTAGAGCCGGCGCGTCGCGTCCGTTTCCTTCGCAATATCGACGACCTCCGGGGCATGCGCCTGCATCCGGAAGGCGAGCTCGTAGGCCGAAATGCGCGCAGTCAGCTCGGAGTCTTCGTCCCCCGTCCGCAGCGATTGGCGGTTGAGTTTGTTGATGAGATCGACGGTTGCCTGCTGCTGCCCGGCGCTCACGCCTTTCGGCGTGTTGAGATTCAGAATCGGCGACTCGCCGCCGCGCAAAATTGTCCCTTGAAACGTCGCGGGCAGGAACCCGTTGCCCCACGCGGGCGCGCCGCCTTTCACCCATCCCGCCGGATCAGGCATGACGACGAAAGCCGGCATGTTTTGATTCTCGGTGCCGAGCCCGTAAGCGGCCCACGCCCCAAGGCTTGGCTTGCCCATGAGAATCGTCCCCGTGTTCATCAAATAAACCGATTCCGGGTGCGTCACGCTGTCGCCGTAGCAGCCGCGGAGCAGACAGATGTCGTCCACACATTCCGCGATGTGCGGGAGAAAGCCGGAGACTTCCATGCCGCATTCGCCCTGCGGGGCGAACGGCCGGCACGGTGGCAACAGCTTGTTTTTAGCGACCGCACGACGGGTCTTGAAAGTGCCGAACGAATCGGGAATCGGCTGCCCCGCGAGCCGCGCGAGGTCCGGCTTTGGGTCGAACAAATCAACGTGGCTCGGCCCGCCGGACATGAAGAGAAAGATCACGCTCTTGGCTTTCGGCGCGAAGTGCGGCGGCTTGGGCGCGAGCGGCTCGTGAAGCCGCGCCGCAGGCTCGTCCACCGCGAGCAATCCCTGGCGTTCGAGCAGCGAGGCGAGCGCCAGCATGCCGAAACCGCCGCCCGCGCGATGCAGGAAAGCGCGGCGCGAGGTGGGACGCGAGTCGGGGCCACTCGGGCCGCAGCAGGAATTCATCAAGATGGTTCCAGTAGAGTCTGCACAGCCTGCCGCAAGGGATCGAGATCATGACGCAGGACATCCCAGACGATGTGCCAATCCACTCCGGCGTAGTCATGAACGAGCCGATGCCGCATCGTGATGATCTGGTGCCACTGAATGCCGGGAGCCGCTGCCAGGACTTCCGCCGGAACCCGCGACGTCGCTTCGCCAATGATCTCGAGTTGTTTGACGTAAAACCATCGGCGCGGCTCGTCTTGATCAAATGCCATCCGATCAGCCAGCGCGTATTTTGTGATCAGGGCGATGGCATCGAGGATGTCCCGCAGCCGTTCCGCATCCATCGATGTCATATCGGAATGAGTTGATCGGCGATGTTCGCGCGGAAGCGTGGCTTCATCCACGGATGTTCGGTCACCAAGTCCACTTTGCAGCGCAGCAGTTTTTCGAGTTCATCCGCGAGGCCGCAAAGCTGTCCAAGTGTTCCGCCGTTTTCAAAGCGCACGAGAAAATCCACATCGCTATCGGGTCGTTCATCGCCGCGGGCCACGGAGCCGAAAAGTCGCGGTTCACCGGCACGATATTTTACGGCGAGGGCGCGGATCGCGTCGCGGTGTGCGGCAACTAGCTCGCGCTTGGTCATGCCGGACGCTAACCGCGGGAGCGGCTGCGCTCAACGACCAGTTCATTCCACATAGATGAAATCATTCAGGTTGAAGAGCACGCGGCAATACTCGCTCAGCGGCGAATGGTTGAGAAACTCCCGGGCGAGGGCGCGTTCCCCCGGCTGGGGTGAACGGCCCAGCGCGAGCCGGCTGGCGAGCACGATGCGCTCCTCGGTCGAGTCCGCTGCTTGCATCAAGCGTTGCGCGGTGGCGGCGGCGGCGGCCGTTATTTCGTCGGCGTTGAGCAGAGTGAGCGATTGCGTCGCGGTGGTGCTGCGTTCGCGCGAAGGACAGCTCAGGTTGTTGTCGGGCGCGTCGAAGACTTCGAGGAAGGGAAAGCGCAGGTTCCGACGGACGAAAATGTAGATGCTGCGCCGCGAGTAAGCCTGCTTTCGCTGGTTGAGCGGCCATCCTTGCGCCCCTTCGAAGACGGCTTTCGGGATCGGAGGAAACACGCCCGGACCGGCCAGCTCCGCGTTCAACTCGCCACTGATGGCCAGCAGGCTGTCGCGGATCGCTTCGCCTTCGAGCCGCAGTCGGTTCATG
This sequence comes from Chthoniobacterales bacterium, assembly GCA_038318725.1. Taxonomy (GTDB): domain Bacteria; phylum Verrucomicrobiota; class Verrucomicrobiia; order Chthoniobacterales; family Chthoniobacteraceae; genus Chthoniobacter. The sequence goes on along the minus strand of JBBQCM010000050.1, from coordinate 6,465 downwards.
CGCCAGTAGAGGCGGTTATCGGGATCGAGGGTGCGGGCCTTGGAGTCATCACCGGCGGCCGAACTCTGACGATAAGTCGCGGACATCAGCATCAGCTTGTGCATCTGTTTCACACTCCATCCGCGCGCGATGAACTCGCTCGCCAGCCAGTCGAGCAGCTCCGGGTGCGTCGGTTTCTGGCCGTGCGTGCCGAAATCGCTGGGTGTTCCGACGAGGCCGCGACCGAAGTGCTGCTTCCAAAGACGGTTGACCATCACCCGTGCGGTGAGCGGGTTGTCCGCGCTCGCGATCCAGTGCGCGAGGCTGGTGCGCCGTCCGGCGGGCGGAGGCTCGACGGCGTTCCGCAGCACCGTGGGAAATGCCGGCGCCACCTCTTCGCCCGGCTGGCTGTATTCACCCCGCTGCAACACGTAGGTTTTCGCCGTGCGATCACCCGGCGCGAGCGCCATCGCCTTGGGCAGCGGTTCCGGCTTGGGCAGCACCTTGACCGCTTTAATCAACTCCTTCCGGCGCGCCGCATCCTCACCGCCAAAGGCCGCGGCGAGTTCCTTGTCCGCGACCTTCAGCATCTCTTCGGTCTCGAGCACCAGGTTCGCCTGCTCGGCCGTGCGCTGCTCCGCCGGAGTCTGATGCGCCGACTGCGCCTCGGGAGAAAGCTTCGCGAGCTGGCGCTGGCGGAGCGACTCGCGCACTTGCCTCTCAAGAGCAGCCAGCGCGCGCACGGTTGGGTGCTCGTCGTATTCCCGCGTCGCCGTCTCATACGCCGCGCGATCCGCCGGCGTGGCGATCGGCTGATCGCCTTTGAAAACGGCCGGCGTGAAGCAGGCTTGCAAGGCGTAATAGTCGCGCTGCGAGAGCGGCTCAAATTTGTGATCGTGACAGCGTGCGCAGCCGATCGTCAGGCCCAGGAAGGCGAGCGCCGCCGTGTCGGTCATGTCATTGAGCGTGTTGTGCCGGCGCTGCACTTGATCGGAGCTATCCACCATGTCCGGTCCGAGCAGATTGAAGCCCGTCGCAATGAGCGCCTCGGGCTCGCCCGGCCAAAGCTCATCGCCGGCGATTTGTTCACGGATGAAGCGGTCGTACGGCTTGTCCGAGTTGAAGGCCGCGATCACGTAGTCGCGATAGCGCCACGCCTGCGGACGCACCGCGTCATGCTCGAAGCCATCGGTCTCCGCGAAGCGCGCGAGGTCCAGCCAATGGCGGCCCCAACGCTCGCCGTAATGCGGGGAAGCGAGCAGCCGGTCGAGCAGGTGCTCGTAAGCCGACGGAGACGGGTCACCGGCGAAAGCATCGATCTCTTGCGGCGTCGGCGGCAGCCCGATCAAGTCGAAGGTCACGCGCCGGATCAGCGTTTCCCTGCTCACCTCTGGCGAAAGATCGAGGCCGCTCGCGGCGAGCTTCGCGAGGACGAACTGATCGATCGGATTGGCGACGCGACGCGCCTCCCGGATCGCCGGCAATGCCGGCCGTTTGATCGGCTGAAAAGCCCAGTGCTCCCGATCCTCGTCGGTGATCGCAAACTCCCCCGCCGTCTTCGCTGCCGCCGGCTTTTTCAAACTCCGCGCGTAGGGCGCTCCGCCCTTGATCCACGCCGCGATCTGCGCGATCTGCGCATCCGCAAGTTTCTCTTTTTTGTGCGGCATGTGCGGCTCCGCTTCATGCCGCAGCGTCTGCAAGAACAGGCTCGTCTCCGGCCTGGCCTCGACAATCGCCGCCCCGCTTTCGCCCCCGCGCAAAAGCCCCTCTCGCGTCACCAGATCGAGGCCGCCCTTGGTCTTCTCGCCGCCGTGACACTTCACGCAATGCTCTTCCAGCAGGGCGAGCACCTCCTCCGAGGCGCGCGCCGGGCTGGCCGCGAGCGTCGTGGCAGCGCCGGCGGCGAGGAGTGGTGTGAGCCAGCATTTGGGGGGCATCGGGCGCAAAACCTAGCGCCTCGACCCATCCCTGCCAACTTTGCATCAGGGGGACTTCAAACCGCCAAGCCCGTCCGCACTAGGGCGGCCTCGTCCACTGGAACCGAATCGCCGACCAGCCCGCGGCGCTGCGCCTCGGAAAGTTCGACGTTTTCGTGCCAGCGGTTCACCACCGGCAGTCCGTGACGCGCCTGGTGGCGCATGAGCGGAGTCGGCGCGGGATTCGGCGCGGTTCGCAGCCATTCGCCCGCGCCCGCCAGAGCGAGGTCGATTTGATCCACGGTGAAAAGTTTCAGCATCCCCGCAGCGAGCCGTTCTGGCTCAAGCGGCTCAGCGTTGCCGCCGGCGGCCAGCAACTCACCCGCCCGACGCAGCGCGGCCTCGAACGTGATACGCGCGGGCGCCGCCTCGCAGAGGGCGGCGAAGAACGCTTTCTGCGCGGGCTTCACCACATCCATCGCAAAGTCGTGCCGCCCCGTCAGGCGCAGCGGGACTTCGGGCGCGAGGACGATGCGCCCGTCCGGCGGGAACATGTGCAGCGCGAGCGCACAGTCGCGGATGACGCTGGGGTCGGGCTCGCGGGCGGGCGGGGCGTCCGCGCGGACGAGGAGGGAATTGCGAAACCGGCGGTTGCCCAGCAAATCGAGGAACTGCTGCGCGTGCAGCGGGTCGGCGGTGAAGGCGGCGAGCGGCGTGCGCGCGGCCTCGGGCAGGTGCTCACAGGGCATCGAGGAAAACTGCGCCTCGGCGAGAAAACGCAGCCCGTGGTGCGTGGCGTGCGCGACGAAATCGAGGAACGCGACGGGATCGTTCACCGCGGCGAGGTCGCCGTGGAGCAGCGTCGCGGCGGGCGTCGCGAGCATGTCGCCGAGCAGTTCGCGCATCAGCGCCGCGTGCGGTCCCGGCTGTCTGGCAAAGCCGGCGGCGAGCGCGTGCAGCATTTCACCGGTGCGGGCCACGTTGGGCGCCGGGCCGAGGCTGGCGAGGATCGTCGCGCGCAGGCTGCCGGTGAGGCCGCCGCCGGGTTGCGTACTGTAGCTGACGTAACCGACACCCGTTGGCGCCAGCGCGCGCACGATGAGCGCGAGCAGGCGATCTTTCACCTCGTCCGTAACCCACGAATACACGCCGTGCGCAATGACGTAGTCAAAAGCGCCCGGCTCCACCTCAAACTCGCGCAGATCCGCGCAGACGAGCTGTGCATTGTCGAGGCCGGCCCCCGCACGCGCGTCCTCGGCAGTGGCGATCTGTGCGGCGGAAAAATCCACGCCGGTAAAATGGGAGCGTGCAAACCGCTCGGCGAGCGGCAGCAGGTTCATGCCTTCACCGCAGCCGAGTTCCAGCACTCGGCAACCGTCTGGCGCCGCGGCTTCCATGCCGAGCAGCCGCACGATTGCCCCGAGGCGCGCGGGATGCGATTCGGGCACGGCCCCGTGGCGGTAAGGGAGCGCGTCGTAACGGGCGCGGAGCGGATCAGTCATGCGCGTCAGGAGAGCAGTCTTTTCACCCCACGACAAAGGCGCAAACGCAGCCCCGGGGGCAACACCTGCACGGACGCCAATGATCACCGCGTCCCAGTCGCGCACCGTTTGCGCGAGCACATTGAGCGGTTGTCGGTGGCGATGATGACGGAAACGCCCGCCCGAAGAAAACATCAGTCGGCGAGCGTGCCGTGATGGCGCATGAGCGTCCGCCGCTAGAGCAGCATGAGCGACGGACTCTCGATGAATTTGCGCAGCTCGGCGAGATACTGCGCGCCGACCGCGCCATCGACGACGCGATGGTCCGCGCTCAGGCCGATGTTCACGCGCTGCCCGACGACGATCTCGCCCTTCCCGTTGACCACGGGCTTCCTCACGATCGCGCCGACCGCGATGATCAGGGCCTGCGGCGGATTGATGATCGCGCTGAAACTGTCGATGCCGTAGCTGCCGAGGTTCGAGACGGTGAGGGTGCCGCCGGCGTATTCCTCGGGCTTGAGCTTTTTGGCGCGGGCACGGGTGGCGAAGTCCTTCACGGCCTCGCTGATTTCGCGGAGCGTCTTTTTCTGCGCGTCGCGGATGACCGGGGTAACGAGCCCGTCCTCGACGGCAATGGCGACGCTGAGATTGACGCTGCCGTACTGGATGATGGCGTCGCCCGCAAAGCTCGCATTGACCGCCGGGACCTTCACCGCGGCGGCGACGACGGCTTTCAGCACGAAGTCATTGACCGTGAGTTTCGCACCACCCGCGGCCTCGCTGGCGGCGTTGGCCTCGGCGCGGAATTTCATCAGCGGCCCGGCATCGACTTCGATGTTCAGGTAGAAATGCGGGATGGTCGTCTTGCTCGTGAGCAGCCGCTCGGCAATCACGCGGCGCATGCCGCTGAGCGGGAGGCGCTGGTCGCCCTCGCCCGCGGGCGTGGCGGCGATGGGAGCCGGGGCGGCCGTCTTTGCACCAGGTTGCGAGCTTTGCACGTCCTTCGCCACGATGCGTCCGCCAGGTCCGCTGCCGCTCAGGCCGGAAAGCTCGACGCCTTTTTCCTTCGCGACCTTTTTCGCGAGGGGCGAGGCTTTGATTCGCTCGCTGCTGCTGGCGGGCGCGACGACCGCTGGAGCGCTGGCTTTGGCGGCGGGAGCTTCGGCGATGGTGTCCGCCTTGGCGGAGGCGGTTTTCGGCGAATCCGGGATCGGTGCACCGTCGGCGGGCGGGGCTTCGCCCTTTTGCAGGAGCAACCCGATCTTTGCGCCGACCACGACCTTTCCTCCGGCGGCGATGAGGTGCTTGTGCAGGATGCCGTCGTCAAAAGCCTCCATCTCCATCGTCGCCTTGTCGGTCTCGACCTCGGCGAGAATGTCGCCCGCCTCGACTTTGTCTCCTTCGTTTTTGCGCCACTTGAGGAGCGTGCCCTCGGTCATGGTGTCGCTGAGCTGGGGCATTTCGATGTAGATGGCCATGGGATGAAAAGTCGGTGGGTTGGAAGCGGAAGGTCGCGAGACTAAAGCGGACGTGCGCGGCCGGAACAAGCCTGCACACGCGCGTTGCTTTCAAGCGCCGATTCGGTCACCCGTGACGCGTGCGTTTGCTCGTCAGCCTCCCCGTCTCCCTCATCGCCGGACTCGGCGCGGGCTTCGCGTTTTTCCGCGGGCCGGCGCCGCTCACGCCGGCGGCGGCGGCGGCGCTGCGCGCGAGGGAAACTTCCACGGACGCGGCGGCGTGGCCCGATTCGCCGGCGGCCACGGAGGCGAAGGCGCAGCGGCTCATCGCGGCGGCGTTGCGGAAAGGCGACCGGATGGAACGCGACAACGAGCTGTATCTCGCCATCGAGGCGTTCACGGCGGAGGATTTTCACCGGCTCGTGACGGATGCGGGCGCCCTGAAGGCGATGGCGGGAAAGCTCAACGGCATCGACGGGGAAACCAGCCGAAACCTTGCTTCCGGGCTGATCGGGCGATGGCTGGCGGTCGATCCGGCGACGGTGCTGACATGGGCGCCGCGCGTGCTCGAACTGATCCCCGCAAAGGAAAACGCCCGTGGCCTGATCCTCGACGCGCTCGCGGCGAAGCGGCCCGAAGAAATGCTCGCGCTCGTGCCGTCGCGCAAAGACGCGAGCGAGCGGGCGGAGATCATCTCCCGCGCGATGCGCGAACTGGCGGCGCACGATCCGGCCAAGGCGCGCGCCTGGCTCGCGGGCTGCACCGATCCGGCGGACCGGCGCGTGGCGGATAAGGCGATGCGCCTGGGCACGGTGCAGGCCGATCCGCTCCGCGCGATCGAACTGGCCGGCTCAATCACGAACCGGCAGGAAGGGTACGAGCTGCTTCGCGCCGCCACCGAGCGCGCGGCGAAAATGGGCACTGGCGTGCTGCGCCAGCTCGCGACCGCGCCGATGAAGCCGTGGATGCTCCCGGCGGTGCTCCGTGAATTCGCAGAACGTGATCCGGCGCTGGCGGTGGATCTCGCCGTGAAAGCAGGGGCCGACGGCAGCAATCGGAACCAGGGGCTGCAGACCGCTTTTTCCGCGCTCGCGCGGCGCGATCCGGCCCAGTCCATTGCAAAGCTGGAGGGCCTCGCGGTGCCGGAGCTGGCCGCCGCGGTTTCGGCCATCGGCTCCGCGTGGGCGGCGCGCGAACCGGCGAAAGCGCTGGCCTGGCTGGCGGAGCGGCCAATGGCCGAGCGCACGGATTCCAGTCGCTGGAGCGCAAGCAGCCATGACGCGCTTTTGAGCGCCTTTTCCGATTGGGCTCTAAATGGGCCGGCCGACGCGCGCGCCTGGGCCGACGCGCTGCCTGCGGGCGAGAGGCGCGACGCCGTGCAGACGCAACTCGCCCGCACGCTCGCCGAACGCGGTGAGCCCGCCGAGGCCGTGCAAGTGCTCGCCCGCCTGGGCCGTGCCGCGGACCCGAAGGCCGTGGAGGACGTGGCGGGCGCATGGGCGCGACGCGACCCGCAGGCCGCCGCGGACTGGGCCATTGGGCAGGAGCCGGGGCCGGCGCAAAACAGCGCGCTGGCGGGCATCGTCGGCACCTGGGCCAATGACGACCCGCACGGCGTGGAGGACTGGCTCG
>JBBQCM010000049.1:0-44055 GCA_038318725.1 Chthoniobacterales bacterium | reverse complement strand
AACCGTCTCTCCGCAGCACCGAAGCCCGGACCCGCAAAGAACTCGTCCGTCCGATCGCCGCCGCCATGCGAGCAGTCACCCCAAAAGATGCAATGAATTGGTTCGCCTCATGCGGCTACAGTTTTATTTAATATGCTCTAGCGCCAGCGGGAGGCCCTTTCCTGAGCCCGGCCCCCATCTTTACCCCCAAAGCCCCGCTTTTACAGAGAAGCCGCGCCCGCGCCGCCCGGAGCAGCCCGCTGCAGCGTGGGGTTAGGCGGAGTGGTCACTGGTGGGTGCCTTACGGGCCAGCCCTCGCGTGGACAAAACAAACAAAAGAGCGCCGACAACGACACAGGGAAGGCTGAGCCACACAGCATACTGAGGAAAATACTGCATCGCCAAGATGCCCACACCGAAAGCAACGAGCACTCTGCCGACGATGAAACCCCAAATCTCAAGAGGCGTGAGATTCTGGAACCTACGATGATTGTTCTTGAGAAGACTCATATATTCACGGGCAGCAAACATCGCCTAACCCGAATTAGACGAAAGCTGGCCGCCAATGAGGCGGAAGGTTTGCCCAAACTCAAGCGCGGAAGTGGGGGTTGAAGTCGAGGGCGGGCTGCGGGATGCCGCCCGCCCGGCAACCGCTCCCGCGCCGCCCGGAGTCGCTCGCCGCAGCGCAGGGTCAGGCGTTGCGTTCGGTTGCGAGAAAAGTCGCGAGCCGCTGAAGCAATCTGCTGTGACGCTCGCGCGAAATGGAACCAAGGACACCGAGAAAATGATCGGCTGGCAAGACGGTGAGGAATCCGAGCCGGATGACCGAAGCGGACTTGAGGCCGCTGATGCGAAAATCTGGATGAGCCGGTTGAATGACATCGTCGAAGCCGGTGACCTCCTGATGGAGTTGCGTGCTGACGCCGCAAATGAGCCAGTCGCCAAACGGAGGCATCCGCCGCAAGAGAATCGCCGGGCAGGGCTTGGTTCGTCCATCGGCCTGCGGCAGCGGCGTGAGCGCGACATCGCCCTCGGTCATTGCGGCTTGAGGTCTGCCGTGGAGTATTCGGGTTCGTCGTCCCCGTAGGCGCGAGCCAGACCCTCTGCGCCGAGAGCGGACCATGCGGAACGCTCGGGGTCGGGCGCAAAAACGGTCACCATGAGAGGAGCGTTGGCAGCCAACTCAAACGGCTCATCGAGGACAATGTGTTTGCCGTCGTAGTGCGCTTTGAGAATCGCGGTTGGCATGGAAAACGATTACTCGGAGGTCCGTTTCAGGGCAAGCGTGCAGAAACGCCTGACACGAATCAGGCGAAAGCTGGCAGCCGTAAGCGCGCGGCTTTCACCCCAAACTCAAACGCGGAAGTGGGGGTCGAAGTCGAGGGCGGGGTGCGGGGGGCCGCCTGCCCGGCACCCGCTCCCGCGCCGCCCGGAGCAGCCCGCCGCAGCGCAGGGTCAGGCGACTTTCGCATTGGATTTCGCCGGGAGCGTGCAGGCGATGACCCCGAGGACGAAACATAGAAAAGCGAAGCCGCAGAAAGCTGTCGGGACGCTGAGGCCGTAGATCAGCGGAAACTCAGCATCGAAGCCACCGCGCACGAAAGTCTGTGCCGCTACCATTGCCTTCATGACGGCGTAAAGAATCGCTGAAACAGGACCGGCGAAAAGAAAGGCGAGATCACGGCCAAGGTTTGTCGCCTGCGGTCGGAAGCAACCTCGAATGCGAGAAATGAGGAGCCAGAGCGTGCAGGTAACCATAAAGACCGCTACGACGAGTCCAAGTGGCCCCTCCTGTAGCAGAAGTTGAAAAAGACTGGGCTCGGCATGCACTTCCATATGGGTGTTCGCTAGTCGCCTGACCCGAATCAGACAAGCGGCTGCTTTGCATAAGGGCGCGGCTTTTAGCCCAAACTCAAGCGCGGAAGTGGGGGTCGAAGTCGAGGGCGGTGTGCGGGGGGCCACCCCAGTGCTGGCGGTGCCGATGTGCTGGACGAGGGAGGGGGTGTGGTAGTGCAGGGGGCCGAGCTGGGCGGCGAGGAGGGCGCAGCGCAGATCGTGGTGGAAGCTGAGGGTTTCCCACTGCCGCAGGAGGTGCCGGGCGCAGGCGCGGGAGAGGAGCAGGGCCTGGGCGCCCATGACGCGGGTGGGTTCGGCGTGAAAGGCGCGGTCGCCGGGCGGGGTGGCGAGGCGCTGCATGCCGGGGTCGTAGAGGCTGCCAAAGTGGAGGCGGCGCTCGCGGAGGGGGGGCTAGGTGGTGAGGTTGTGCCGGAGGTGGCGGTTGAAGAGGAGGTCGTCATCGAGGATGAGGAGGTAATCCGCCCGCGCGGTGAGGGCCTGGCGGAGGAGGCGGGGGAAGGCGGCGATGGTGCGCTGCCACGGGGGCTGGAGGCGGGAGCGATTGTGAAAGACGGTGGGCGCGGTGCCCCAGTCGGTGGCGGCGAGGGCGCGCAGGGTCTGGCGGCGGAGGGCGGCGCGGGCGGGGCAGGTGAGGAGGTGGGCGCGGATGGTGGGGGCGGCATGCGGGGGGGGCTACTCCGCCAAGCGCTCCTTGATGCGGTGGCTCTGCTTGGGAATGAGCCGTCCGTCGGGATCGAAGCGCAGCTCCAGCATCCAGTCGAAGGCATCGTCGGGCCACGCCCCGTTTGGGAGCAGCTTCGCCGGGTTTGCCCCCAGCTCCAAGAGCAGCTCAGACATGGAGCCGTGATGCCAGCAGACGAGGATGGTTTTGCCGTGCTCTTTGGTGCGCAATTCGTTCGCCAGGCTCCGGACATCATCGGCCTTGAAACGCCGATCAATCTCCAGCCCGAGCGCTTTGGCCAGCGGCTCCAAGGTGAGGCGCGGGCGCTGGCTGCCTTTGGTGTCCGCCGATCCGAAGAGGTAGTCGAGCTGCAGCGGCTTCCCATCGAGCTGCAGCGCCTTGAAATAATCGACATAGCCCTGCGCGCGCTTTTCACCCTACGGATTCAATCCTGGCCCGGCTTGCGGCTTTTCCGCGTGGCGGATGATCAGGATCGTCGCACATTGGCCAGCGGCTCGGGCGTCTTCGGAGACTGCGCGTCCACCGAAGCGGCGAGGAGCCCGCCTGCGATAGCGAGCAGGACGGTTTTCCAATGAGCGATTGGGGGGGAGGGGATTTTTCACGGCGAGATTCATCGTCTGCCGCGTGGGCCGCGCAAAGGCAAATTCAGCGCGTCTGATAGGTCCCGCCGGTCACGCCGAGCTGGGACTGCGCGTGCAGGTCGCGCCACAGTTCCGCGCCTTCGCGCTGGCCGCTGAGCAGCGCCTGGTAGGCGTGGATGACGCGCGCGGCTTCCTCCGCGTTTTCCTCCAGCAGCTCGATGCGGAAGTCGCGCAGTCCGGCGCTGGCGAGCTGCGCAAAAAAGCGCGCGCCGGTCTGCGGCACGGCGTTGAAAAGCGTATTCCGGCAGCCCACATCGGCGCGCAGCGGGTGCTCCACGCCCACGCGGTCGCGCAGATGCACACGATGCTTTTCGCACGGCCGCCCGCAGTCGAGAAACGTTGTCCCTTTCGACATGAACGCTGCGAAGACGCAGTGCTCCATGTGAAACATCGGCATGTGTTGATGGATCGTCAGCTCGAACCACTCCGGCGGAGCGGCGGCGAGCAGATCGAGCACCTGCTCGATGTTCAGATCGTAACTCATCGTGACCCGCTCCAGCCCGGCGGCGATGAAATGCTGCGCGGTCAGCGGGTTGGCCACATTGAGCGAAAAGTCGCCGACCCGGCGCAGTGGGTACGGGGCGAAATGCGCGATCGCCCCGAGGTTGCGGATGAGCACACCGTCGGGCGCGGCGTTTTCGATGAGTTTGAAAAAGCCCTGCTCGCCGGCCTTCTGAATCCGCGGCGTCGCGAGGAGAATCTGCGCACCATTTCCCCCCTCGCGGACTCGCACGACGGCATCCCTGTAGCGGCGGATGTCTTCGAAGTCCGCGTAGATTTCTCCGATGCCGCACTCCAGCGCGGCGTCGAGTTGCTCCAACGAGCGGCAGAGGACGCGCAAAGGCGCGCGACCTGTCAGCCCGCCAGGCGCGGGCACTGCGGGCCGGCAGCCCGCGCTCTTTTGAAAAACCTCGCGCCACGAATCCGCCGACTCAGCGCGTACGACCGCTCGTGCCGCGTCGAGTTGAAAGACGATTTCCCGCCGCAGCCGGTTCAACTCGCCGATGGGCAGGATGACTTCGCCTTCGATCGTGTTTTCAAATCCCCCGAGCACGTACCCGCTTTCACCAAACCGCCCAAGGTGCTCGCGGAGTTTTTCGTCAGTCAGCGGAGCGGTGCGCGCGGTTTGCAGCGCGAGCGCGGAGCGGAGCGTCTGGGTGGAGCACTCGACCCGAGTGCCGGATTCGGCGACCCGCCGAATCCCCGGCGAAGCGTCCGGAAGTCCGCTCGACGGATTTCCAGGGGGCACGCCCTCCGCTGTTCGCGGCGGGTCGCCGCGAACGGCACTCGTGTCGAGTGCTCCACCCGGATTCCGGTTCGTGCGCGCTCCCAAGGACGCTTCGACCTCCATCGCCGCGCCCGCCCGCCCGCTCACGCGCAGGTCCACGGCCACGCGGCGGCGGGGTTCGATCTTGCCGGTGAAGGACTGGCGCAGGCGCTTGTTCAGCTCGGGGTCGTCGGTTTTCCAGACGCGGTGGCCGGGCTGGAGTCGCGTGAAATCAATGTGGTCGTGCTGGAAAAAATAACGTCGGCCTTTGATCCCAAAAATCCGTCCGCCCTGCTCGGCATCGGTGTCGCCGCCGGTGTCGAAAACCACGCCATCGCCGAGCTGGAGCGGGATCACCGGCGTGAACTCCACGCAGTCCCGCCCGACCCGCTCAATGCGGCCGGCCAGCGGCCCACGCTTTTTTCCGTAACGCGCGGGAACCAGCTCCTGATGATTCACGCCGTGCATCCAGCCGGAGTAGAGGCCGCGCGAAAAGGCCATCTCGAGCTGGTAGCGGTCGGGCGCTGCATCGGGGCGGGCGGCCAGTGCGGCGTCGATGGCTTTGCGATACACCTGACAGACTGCGGCGACGTATTCGGGCGTTTTCAGGCGGCCCTCGATTTTGAAGCTGACTACGCCGCGCTCAATGAGCGCCGGGATTTCCTCCACCGCTGCCAGATCCTGCGGCGAAAGCAGATAACGCCGGTCACCGAGATCGCGCACCGCGCCATCGACCACCAGCTCGTAAGGCATGCGGCAGGCCTGCGCACACTCACCGCGGTTCGCGCTGCGCTGGCCGAGCGATTCGCTGGTCAGGCATTGCCCCGAATACGCAACGCAGAGCGCGCCGTGGACGAAAACCTCGAGCGGCAGCGCGTCTTTGCCTTCGGCGAATTTCTCCAGCTCCCGAAGCGAAAGTTCCCGCGCCAGCACCGCACGCTCGACGCCCAATTCCTGCGCAAACTCGGCACCTTCCGGCGAGGTGATCGTCATCTGCGTGCTCGCGTGGATCGGTAGCTCCGGCGTGATCGCCCGCGCCAGCCGCACCAGGCCCACGTCCTGCACGATGAGTGCGTCCACACCCGCGCGGCTGAGCAGCCGCAGGTAGTCCGCCGCGGCGTCGAGTTCGCCGGTGAAAACGAGCGTGTTGAAAGCGACATACGCTTTCACGCCATGCCGGTGGCAAAAGGCCACGACCGCCGGCAGCTCGGCCTCGGTAAAATTGTCCGCCCGCAGCCGTGCGTTGAATTTCGGCAGGCCGAAATAAACGGCGTCCGCGCCATTCGCCACCGCCGCGCGCACGCAGTCCCAGCCGCCCGCGGGGGCGAGCAGTTCGGGGGTGATGGCTTCGGTGGGTGGCGTCATGAGCAGCCGCTACCTAGCCCCGGATGCGCCGCGCGCCAACCGGCCAAATCAATAATAGCTCCGCACCTTGCGCAGAAACGCCTCCCAGCGCGGGCCGGGCTTCCCATTGTCGAGCAGGATGCGCGGGCAGTTCTTCTGGTTGTTGTGAAAGTGCTTTTGCGGCCAGTGGTAGTGCGGCACCACATGATCGAGCGGGATGCCCTGGTCGTGCATTAGCCAGGCCGTGAGCCGCGCCGCACGATCGACCGCCGCCACCTGCCGCCGGGGATCGCGAAACACCGCGATCTCGATCGCGATGCTCGTCATGTTGCCAGGACCGTCGTGGTCGGCATGCTCGCCCTGAATATTCAGCGGGAGCGATTGGATCGCCTCGCGATCATCCACAGTGAAATGCCACGTCATGTAGCCGGTGCGGTTCCATTGCGATTTGCCACGGAAGTTTCCCGCAGCCATGCCCCGCGCATGCTGAAGCGCCGTACCGCCGGGATTGTCCGTGCTGTGGATGGTGATGTAGCTCGACCGGAGGGGGAACTCGATGTGCCGCCCGACCCGCCCTTTTGGCACAATGATCTGCCGCAGATTCACCGCCGCAGGAGCTGCGCTCTGGCGCAGTCGCTCACCACCGGGGCTGACGGTCGCACTTTCCGAAGTCGCACAACTCGCCACGCCGAGGGCGGCGAGTGCGATGATCAAAACAGGAATTAGTTTCACGCGGTGGAGTGTAGGGAGAACGGCGATGCCGTCACGCAGGGTTCTCGCTTCGTCCAATTTTGGTGCGTCCCGCGAAGCGCGGAAGCGATGGCGCAGCACTCACTTTCCCGGGGCCGGCTTTTTTTCGTAGATGGCGATGGTCGTGATGAAATCGACCGCCCGCTGGAGGGCGGCGTCGCGGAGCGGGGCTTTGGGCTTTTCGCCTTTGTTCTTTTGGGCGGCTTGGATGGCGTCGAGTTCGGGGTTTGTGCCCGCGACGAGGGCGGCTTCATTCAGGCGTGCGCGCTCGGTCTCGAAGACAAATTCGCTGACTCCTTTTTCGAGTTCGCGCCTGAGTACTTCGTTCGTTGTCTCCTGCGCGATCTCGATGCCGAGGTCGGGCTTCACGCCGCCGGGGAAGACGGCGATATTGTCCGGCAGCGCAACTTCGGCGACGGCCACGCGGAGCAGCTTTCCACCGGGCAGTGGGAGTTCGGCGAACTCGACGGCTTCGCCTTTCGTCTGCTGGCCGATGACCATGGCGCGGACATGCGTGCGCAGGACGGAGGCGATGATCTCGGCGTTGCCGGCGCTGTCGTGATCGACGAGCACGACGACGATGCCGCGGTATTTTGGGTCGTCTTTCGAGGTGAGGATTTGCTCCTGCTTGATGTTCGGCTTTTTGACGGAAAAGAGCACTTTGCCTTTCGGCGAAAAGCGGCGGCAGACCTCGGCGGTCTGCTCGAACTCGGCGCTCGGCGGCGTGGCGCGGAGATCGAGGACGAGCGCGCCGAGTTTTTTGTCGGCGAAGTTTTGCAGCGCGGCGTCGAGTTCGCCGACGTTGCCGGGGGTGGTCGAGCCAAGGCGGGCGTAGCCGATGCGCCCGTCGAGAATCTCCGCGCGAAAGGGGCTGGGCTGGCTCGCACCCGCCGCCGGGGCCTCGACGATGGCCGCGCCGGGGGCGAGGCGATCGATGAGTCCCTGCACGCTCGCGCGCTTCAATTCCTCGTCCGACAGGGCGTCGGGGTTGATGTAATTGTCTTTGAGCAGAGAGATGACCTGGTCGAGATCGGTGTCACTGAGGCTATCGACCGCTGTGCGGGTGGTGAGCGGCTCGGCGGGTTTGGCGGACGGCGGCGTGGGTTTGGCGACAGGCTTCTGCTCGCTGGCGGGCGCGGCGGCGGGGAACTTGTCCACGGTGCCGGGAAGGTCGGGAATTTTTTCGGGCGGGATGACCTTTGGCGGGGTGTCGAGTTTCTTCTCCGGCGAAGTGGGTGGCGGCGGAGTCTGGGCGCGGAGGAGCGCAGTGGAAGCGAGGAGAAGCGCGGCCAGCGCGGTTGCCACGAGGAGTTTCATAAGGTGCGGCGAAGCTAGGCGCTCAAGCCCTGCACTGCAATATCGCGCCGGAACTGCCGCCCCTCGAAAGCGATTCCCTCGACGGCGGCATAGGCTTTTTCCCGCGCCGCGGCGAGATCGCCAGCGAGCGCGGTGACGCCGAGAACACGACCGCCGGCGGTGACCGTTTTCTCGCCGTCGCGCTTCGTCCCGGCGTGGAAAACAATGATGCCGGCGGGGACGCGATCGAGGCCGGCGATGGTCTGGCCGCTGACGTAGCTGCCGGGGTAGCCGCCGCTGGCGAGGATGACGCAGACGGCGACTTCCGCCTTCCACTGCGCCTGCACGGAGGCGAGCCGCCCGTCGATGGTGGCTTCGACCAGATCGACGAGATCGCTGTCGAGGCGGGTGAGCAGAACCTGCGTCTCGGGGTCGCCGAAACGGCAGTTGAATTCGAGAAGTTTGGGGCCGTCGGCGGTGATCATCAGGCCGGGAAAAAGCATACCGCGGAAGTCGAGGCCGTCGCGCGCGAGGCCGGCGAGAAAGGGCACGAGAATTTCGCGGTGGATGCGCTCTTCCATCGCAGGGGTGACGAGTTTCATCGCGGGGCTGAAGGTGCCCATGCCGCCGGTGTTCAGCCCGAGGTCGCCGTCGAGGGCGCGCTTGTGATCCTGCGCGGTGGGAAAGAGCAGGTAGTTTTTCCCATCCACGAGCGCGTGGATGGAGCACTCTTCGCCGGTGAGAAACTCCTCGATGACCACGCGGCGGCCAGCATCGCCGAACTTCCGCTCGTCCATGATTTCATGGATCGCCTGCGCCGCTTCCACCTCGCTCTGCGCGATGATGACCCCTTTGCCGAGCGCGAGGCCGTCGGCTTTGACAACGAGCGGGTAGCTCATCGTGCGGCAGAAATCGCGCGCCGCGGCGCTCTCGAAAAAATTGCCGGACCGCGCCGTCGGCAGGCCGTGGCGCTGCATGAATTCCTTGGCGAAAACCTTCGACGATTCGAGCTGCGCGGCGTGTTTCGTGGGCCCGAAAATGCGCAGGCCGTGGAACTGGAAAAGATCGACGATGCCGGCGGCGAGGGCGTCATCCGGCCCGACCACGGTGAGGTCGATGCCTTCGTCCTGGGCAAACCGCACAAGCGCTGCCTGCTCGGAGATTTTCACCGGCACGAGGGTCGCGAGTTGCGCGATGCCGGCATTGCCCGGCGCGCAATAAACGGCGCTCACGCGGGGCGACTGCCGCAGTTTCCAGACGAGCGCGTGTTCGCGCCCGCCGCTGCCGAGGACGAGGATTTTCATAAAGTCCGCAGACCGTAGAGGACGCCGTGCTGGCAAGGCAATCGGCTCCATCGCGGATTCCACGCCGCCCTAAACCGCCGCCTACCTCGCGAAGTGCAACTTCGCACTCCCGCCGCCTCTGCCCATTGCAGCCAGCGATCCTTCACCGCGTTTCGGTCGCAAAGCCTCCCGCAACTTCGTTCAGGATGACGAGGTTTTGGGAGCGCTTTGCGCTACGGTTGGGGGAGCTTCGCGGATTTCGCGGGTGCCGTCCTCGCGATGCGTGAAGCGGAGCCAGCGGGTGTGCGGCGGCAGGAGCGCGGGGAATTTGTCGGCCCACTCGATGACACTGACGCCGTCGCCGTCGAGGTATTCGTCGAGGCCGATTTTGAGCGCTTCGTCCTCGTCTTCGAGGCGGTAGAAGTCGAAGTGGTAAAGCGGCAGCCGCCCGCCGGGGTACTCGTGGATGAGGGTGAAAGTGGGGCTGGTCACGCCGGTCTGCGCGCCGAAGCCGGCGGCGAGTCCTTTGACAAAATGAGTCTTCCCCGCGCCGAGGTCGCCGCAGAGCGCGAGGACATCGCCGCGACGAAGCGTGGCGGCGGTGGTGCGGCCGAGGGCGATGGTTTCTTCGGCGCTATGCGAAATGGTCGAAGCCATGCCGGAGTTCGGAGTTTGGAGTTCGGAGTTTGGGGTTCGTGCACAGCGTGCCGATACGCGTGAGAGCGAGGCGGGGGAAGTGCTGTTTCCAAGCAGATTCGAGAGCGGCAGCGTGGCGCGGTGGGAGGGCGAAGAGGAGTTCGTAGTCTTCGCCATCGGTGAGGGCCTGCTGGATGGTGGAGCCTTTGGTTTTAGGCAGCAAAGATTCATCAAGGATGAAGCCGCAGCGGCTGGCGGTGGCGAGGCGGGGGAGGTCGGCGGTGAGGCCGTCGCTGAGGTCCATCATCGCGTGGAGTTTGAAGTGGGTGACGAGCCACCGCGCTTCGGTGAGGCGGGGCGTGAAATCCAGATGCTTGCCGGCGAGCGAGCCGCCGAGGCGGCCGGTGACGTAGAGTAAGTCGCCGGAGCGTCCGCCGGAGCGGAGGACGCAGCGGGTGCGCTCGACGGTGCCGGTGAGGGCGACATTGAGGAAAAGCGGGCCGGGCGAACGTGCGGTTTCACCACCGACGATACTGACGCAAAAACGCCGCGCGGCTTGGCGCAGTCCGGCATAAATGCCGCGCACGCGGGCGAACTCGGCCGTCGGCGGTGCGGCCAGCGTGATGAGCGCGTGCTGCGGCGTGCCGCCCATCGCGGCGATGTCGCTGACCGCGCGGCAGAGCGCTTTCCAGCCGATGCGGCGCGGATCTTCATCGGCGAGAAAATGGACGCCTTCGATGACCGCGTCGGTTTTCAACAACTGCCAGCGGGCCTCACGCGGGCGGCCGATGACGGCACAGTCATCGCCCGCGCCAACGCGGACATCCGCACCGAGCGTCAGGGCGCGGGTGAGTTCCTCGACGACGCGGTTTTCGCCCAGAGCGGAGAGTTTCACGGCGACGGAATCAGGCCGCGGGCCATGAGGTAGGTGAAGAGAAGACTCGTGAAATTGAAGAGCGCGTGCATGCCGATGGGAACGAAGAGCGACCCGGTGCGCTCGTAGGCGAGAGTGAAACAAATCGCCAGGACGAAAAGCCCGGCGAGTGCAGGAAGACTGAGGTGAACTGCCGCGAAGAGCAGCGCCGTGATAAAGCCGCTGGCCAGGGGGCCGAGGTAGCGCTTGCCTACGGCGTAGAAAAACCCGCGGAAGATAAACTCCTCGCAGATCGGTGCGATGATGACACCGGCGGCGAAAATTTTCAGGAGGGCGGCCAAGTCGTTCTGCCGGGCGACTTCACGGAAAAGCAACAGGAGCGGCTGCTGTTCGGCCTTGCCGTGGAGCGCGGCAAAGGTCAGGGCGTTGGCGGTCCCGGCGAAAGTGACGGCGGCGAGGACCAAGCCCAGCGCCCAGCCGGCGATGCGGAGCGGTGAGAGGCGATCAAGGCCGAAGAGCGGGATGAGCTTCAGGCCGCGGTATTTCAAAAAGGCGGCGATGCCGAGGAGGAGGATGACAAAGACGGACGATTCTGGAACGACTTGCTCGATTTTGATGGCATGGCCTTTTTCCGCGTGGCGGAAGAGGGCGCTGATCCCCAAACCGACGAAGAACGTGGCGAGGACGCCGGCGACGAGGGCATCGGGCATCCGAAATTCGTCCGTCCGCACCTGGCCGCCATGGCGCCGGATTCGCCGGATGAGAAGGGCTTCCACGGTCACGGCCACAGTAAAAACGACGAGCAGGAAAAGCCCGCCAACGGCCAACTGGAAAGCGTCTGGTGGCAAAACCTAAGGCGCGTAGAAGCTCGGGAGAAAGTAGAGCCGCCCGGCTTCAAGTTTCGGCAGGAGCGATTTCATCACGTTGACTTCCACGCTCGCCTTTTCGCTCTGGCCGAGGAGACGGAAGAGACGGCCAAACCTGAACGGAGACTCGTAGGTGATGATCGCCGCGCCCTTGACCTTTCCCAAGTCCATGGCCTTGGCGTAGGCATCCTCGACCTGGCCGAGGGCGTCGATGAGTTTGGCTTCCTTCGCATCGCGCCCGGTTATGACGCGCCCATCGGCGACGCCGTTGCGCAACTCATCTTCACTGCGCTTCCGCTCGCGGGCGACGATGCCGAGGAATTTTCCGTAGGTTTCCATGATCATCTTCTGGGCGTACTCCTTTTCCTCCGGGGTCATCTCCCGCGCGCCGCTGAACATGTCTTTGAAGGCACCGCTTTTGAAGGTTACGGCCTCGAGCCCGACTTTGCCCATGAGGTCGCGGTAGTTCAGCGTTTGCAGGATGACGCCGATGGAGCCGGTGAGCGTGGTGTCATTGGCCATGAGGTAGCTGCCGCCGCAGGCCACGTAGTAGCCGCCGGAAGCCGCAAGCGAGCCCATATAGACGACCACAGGCTTTTTCGCGGCGGGGCCGAAGCCGCCGTCGCGGACTTTCCTCACGGCATTGTAAATCACGTCGGAGGCGGTGACCTCGCCGCCGGGGGAATCGACATAGAGGACGACGGCTTTCACCTTTTCATCGAGCGCGGCCTGTTCGAGCTGGAGCTTGAGGTCATCCACCATGGTCACGCCGAGGGTGCCCGGTTCGGCGGAGCTGATGATGCCGCGGAGGTAGATCAACGCGATTTTTCCGTCCGGATCCTTGCCGTCCTTCGGCACCTTGGCATCGACCACGACCGACTCCTCAAAGCGCGGGGCGCTGGGTTTCACCGGATTGCGGAAGCCCAGCGAGTCGACCGTAAAAACGGCGAAGACACACAGGAGGCCGAGGCATAGGCCGAAGCCCGCGAGCATCCAAAGACAGCCGGAATTTTTCTGCGTCATAGGTGGGCGAAGGTGAAGGATGTGCAGGTGGCTGACAAGTGGCGAGTGGACGGAAAAAAGCGGCGCGGTTTAGTGAAATGGCGAGAGATAGACCCGCATGACATTCACGCGTCCGCCGGGAAAATACCAGCGCGGCGCAAACTCGAAGCTCCGCTCGCTGGCGCGGTAGAAAAGCCAGCTCGGTTCGTTCGGATAGTTCGGGTCATAGACGAGGAAGGAGATATTGCCGCCGGCCTCGTGATGCTGGGCGTAGGGGATGACGACGTGGTTCATGTGGGGGAAGCGAGCCAGATAGAGCGCGCGCGGCTGCCCGCGGTCGAGCGAGGCGCCGAGCCAGCGCGCGGCGGATGCCTGACCGGTGCGGAGGTGGCCCATGGCCATGCGCCAGTTCCCCACGCGGAGGTAGGTTGGCAGCCAGTTGCCGAGGTGCTCTTTCAGCAGCCCCTCGTAGGCGAGGGAAAAGCTGTGCAGATCGGCGTAGCCGGGGAAGACGATTCGCTCTGCCGGCCCATCACTCCAGACCGGGATGCGGCAGAGTTTTTTGATCCGGCGTCGATACTCCTCGCGCGAGAGCCGCGGCTGCGCCGGCGCGAAACGCGCGAACTGGTAAAACTGCAGGACCGCCCGCGCGAGCACGAAGCAGCGGTGCGCAAAGTCCGCAGGCTTTTCGCGAACGCTGATGTGGAGCTTGCCGCGCTCATCGACTCCGTATTGGAAAGCGGTGTCGTTCGAGAAGGCGAAGGTGTCACGCCGCAGGTCGAAGTCGCGAGCGGCCCCAGAGAGGGGCGCGGCGAGGAGACAGAAGACCAGAAGCAGGCGGAGCATCGAAATGTGGGCGCACCAGTCGCGGAATGTTCGCCATTCTGTCAATCCCGGCTATCACTGAATGCGCTCATTCCATGACCCCCGCCGCCATTTATGAAACTTCTGCCGGGCGCGCCCGTGTGGCCCCGATCGCGGAACTGCGCGACGACGCGGGCTGGCGCGAGGCTTTCTGCCATCTCGTAAAGGATGCGCGCTACTACGACATCGTCGGGGGCACGCTCGATTTTTCCTGCCACGGGCTGCTGCTCGAGGATCGCGCCGGACGGCTTCGCGGGGCGCAGCCGTTTTTCTTCGTCGATCAGGATCTCGTGGCCGCCGCACCGGCCTGGCTGCGCGTGCCGATTCGGCTGATGCGGAAAGCTTTTCCCCGCTGCCTGCGGCTGAAGATGCTCATGGTCGGCTGCGCCGCGGGGGAGGGGCATCTCGGCGGCGCAGACTCCGCGGAACGCTGGGGCCTGCCGCTGCTCCGTGAGGTCATGGTGAAAGTGGCGCGGGCCAACGGGGCCGCGCTGGTCGTGTGGAAGGACTTTCTCGCCGACTACCGCGCGCCGCTCGATCCGCTGCACAATGCCAGCGAAGCCGCGGCCTGCTACGTCCGCATCCCCAGCATGCCGGCCACCCGGCTGGAACTCGATTACGCGAGCTGGGACGACTACATGGCGCGCAAGCTCAGCCACGCCATGCGCAAAAACCTGCGCCGCAAATTCCGCGCGCTGGACCGCACCGCACCGCTCGAAATGACCGTCGTCAGCGACCTCGGCGCGCACGTCGATGAAGCCCACGCGCTGTACCTCCAAACCTACGCACGCTCGCCGCTCCAGTTTGAGAAACTTACCCGCGACTTCCTTCTGCGCATCGGAGCCGAGATGCCCGAGCGCGCCCGCTTCTTCCTCTGGCGGCAAAACGGCCGCCTCGTCGCCTTCAGTCTCTGCCTCGTCCACGATGGCGCGCTCTACGATGAATACCTCGGCCTCGACTACACCGTCGCTCTCGACCTGCATCTCTACTTCGTCACCTTCCGCGACATCCTCTCCTGGGCGCTCGCCCAGAGCCTCCGCACCTACTACAGCACCCCGCTGAACTACGACCCAAAGCTCCACCTCGGCTTCGCCCTCGCCCCACTCGACCTCTACGTGGCCCACCGCTCCCCCGTGCTTAACGCGCTGCTCCGCCATATCCTCCCCATCATCCAACCCACCCGCGCCGAGCCGGCTCTCCGGCATTTTGAAAACGCGCACGAGATGCTGCCGGTGTAGTGCGCAGGAGACCGAGCCGGTCGAAATGATGGTCGGCAGAACGAGAGCCGGATGCTCTACTCACGCGTATGCGAACTCCCAGAAAGCAAAAACCTCCAAAGCCACCGAAAACACAGCGGAGATACTCAATCGGGGAGTGGTATGGAGCTGCTTTTGAAAACCTCTCAGCTAGGCAGCGTTTTGAGCAGGCGAAGGTAGAGATTGAAGTTGACGCAATCTCCGGTGGCCCGTGCCCGTTTCGCCCCGAAGGAATTTGTAATAAGAAAGGTGGTGTCTGTTCGTTGCGACTTTACGAGCAAGTTGGCGATGCACCGGTTTCTGGTGCTGGGCCAATAATCACAACATGCCCGAATCGCTTTCTCGAAGAACACGCGATATTTCGGTGGGTTGGGGAAACACTCTTGCAGACCGCTGAGCCGGTCGTTCTCGGTGAAATAGGATTTCTGGATCGCATCAGTGCTACGCCGGCAGTGGAGACGGAGGATGAAGACACCCGCGACTTCATTGGCAGGATTGATGATGTGCTCGTGCATCCCTCAAGCAATCCAATCGATTGGTGCGCCTTGGAACTGCAGGCGGTGTATTTCTCCGGTAGGTCGATCCGTCGC
Organism: Chthoniobacterales bacterium; assembly: GCA_038318725.1. Taxonomy (GTDB): domain Bacteria; phylum Verrucomicrobiota; class Verrucomicrobiia; order Chthoniobacterales; family Chthoniobacteraceae; genus Chthoniobacter. The sequence continues at coordinate 28,868 of JBBQCM010000049.1, read as the reverse complement.
GAGTTTAAGATGCTTAGCGAGGGCGAATTGCCAGCATTGCCGTTCCCATTAGAGCACCGGCGGCCCGATTGGCGGAGTTCTGGTCCGAAGCGACTGCTGCCGCAACTGCAAACGAAGGTGCCCACCATCAGGACGTGGGGTAAGAAGATGGCTGTTGTCATTGACGAGGCGTTTTTCGCTTCTTTGGTAGGACTTGAAAGGGAGAGACACCTTTCAAACGCCGAGATTGCTTGGTTCGTCGTCCGCTATGACCACACCACTGGTGGATGGAAACTGGTCCCCTCGGATGTTGTGTACACGAAGCTGGATGCGTCCGTCAAAGCACTTACAGGCGGTGTGCCGCTATCTAAGGAACGATTTGAGGAACAACTTCGGAGCAAACTCCGGATCGTGCAGCCGTCGCATCCCTTGCTCCTTCCAAACTGAAAATTCGCGAGCCTTTCTATAGGTTAGTTGAAACCCATGAAAGGTCTCTGCCGATAAGAAGTTCTGTCATCTTGGAGTGGTGAGTATTCTTCATCGCGATGGGTCGTGTCTCGAATCCATATCTCTTCGCCAATTCGACAACTTCCACGGTGTTGTCGTAGCTCATAAGAAAGTCGCCTTTGCAGGAATCCATCGCAGCAAACAGGCGAGCGTGATCAACTCGCCATTCAGTGTAAAGACGACGGGCTGCAAGAGTGTAAGGAGGATCAATGTAAAAAACAGCGTCCTTGTCAGAGCGGTGTTCTTCGATTTGAGCAAATCCATCGCCTTCGACAAAAGTCAGTCGATCCTTGAGTCGATTGATCTCACGGATTCGGCGCGCAAGCGTTTCTGGATACCATCGGGAGTTCAGCCCTCGCCCACCTTCTCCAGTTTTGACCAAGCCGGCCCCAGACGCCATGATTCCGCCACGTTGCACTCGATTGCGTAGAATTGTCTGAAAGGCTTTTTCGCGAAGGCTCACCGGCACCTCTTTCAGAACGTGTTTCACTTTCTCTATGCTCACCTCGAAATTCAGAATTTCTTTAGCAAGCCAGTCGGCGCTGCCGTTCAGCACCACGCGCCACACGGAAGCGACACCAGCGTCGAGTTCGGCAAAGATTATGTGCTTGGCGAGGCGCTCAAACGCAGCTGTCAAACTGACGATCGCGCCACCGGCAAACGGCTCAATCAGACGAATCGGTTGAGGTGATTTACTTCGGAGCCAATCTCGGAGATACGGCACGAACCATGTCTTTCCTCCTGGATATCGAAACGGGCTTCTTTGCGGTATTCCGGACACGTTAATCGGTTTGTCAGCGGTGTAGCGCACCGCCCGCGATTGTGTGAACTGAAGGACGAGCCCGTCAGATTCGTCGCGGATTCGGAGGCCGCCTGCGGCGTCCGCACGGCGAGCGATATCAAGGATCTGGTCCGCTATCTTTTCCGGGACGCGAATGACGGTAGTTTTTCCGAAGTTCCATTTGCGGGGATAGGTAGTCGAAGAGCGGGCCATGAGCGTTCTGTAGGCGTATTGCCGCGCTGCGTCAACCCTGTTACAGGGATTATTACCCCTGTAACAAAGGACTAGCGGAACTACTCCCGCAGCGCCGCCAGGTCCGGGTCGCTTTTGGCGAAGTCGCGCATTTTTTTGTCGAGGGCGAAGCTTTTGTCGAGGTGCATGCGGGCGAGGTCGAGGTGGCCGAGGGCACACTCGTAGCAGGCGAGATTGTAGTGAAAGGTGGGCTCGGCGCGGAGCGCGGCCGGGCCGCCGAGCAGACACTCCAGGGCTTCGCCGGTGCGGCCGAGTTCATGCAGGCAGAAGGCGGTGTGGATGAAGCCGCTGGTCTTTCCGGGTTCGGTGCGGCACAGCTCGCGGCTGATGGTGAGCGCGGGTTTCCAGCGCTTGGCTTGCATGAGGATGACGGCGCGGAGTTCCAGCGCCTGCGAGGTTTTCGCCGCATCGGGAGGCAGCAAGTCGAGTTCGGCGAGGGCGTCGTCGGGCATCGACAACTCGGAGTAACCCTGCGCGGCGAGGAGCGTGCGTTCGTGACCTTCCAGCATCACCCGAGCAGCTCCTCCAACTCCACCACGCGCTGGGCAAAGACGGCGAGCGCCGCGGCCACCGGCTCCGGTTTCGACATGTCCACGCCGGCTTCGGTGAGCGTCGGGAGCGGCATCTTCGAACCGCCGGAGCGGAGAAAGCCGAGATACCGCGCCACGTCGCCGCCGCCGAGCACCTGCTGCGAGAGCGCCACCGCGGCGCTGATGCCGGTCGCGTATTTATAGACGTAGAAGGCGCTGTAAAAATGCGGGATGCGGAGGCATTCCAGCTCCAGCTCCGTGTCGATGACGAAGTCCGCGCCGAAGTAGGCGTCGAGCAGCCCGCGATAGGTCGCGCGGAAGCTGTCGAGGGTGAGCGGTTCGCCGGCTTCCTCCCTGGCGTGGATGACCTTCTCGAATTCGGCAAACATGGTCTGCCGGTAGATCGTCCCGCGGATGTCGTCGATCTGCCGGTTGATGAGGTACGCGCGCATGCGCGGGTCGCTGGTATCGGCGAGGAGATGATGGGTGAGCAGCTCTTCGTTAAAGGTGCTCGCGACCTCGGCGAGGAAGATCGGGTAGTTGTAATCCTGGTAGCGCTGGGTGCGCTGCGCGTACCAGGTGTGCATCGAGTGGCCGGCCTCGTGCGCGAGCGTGTAGACGTCGGAGAAAACGTCGCGCTTGTAGTTCATCATGATGAACGGCGGATTGCCGAAACTCGACGAACTGAACGCGCCACTGCGCTTGCCTTTGTTTTCGTAGCGGTCGCACCAGCGCCCGCGCAGACCGGTGCCGAGCGTGGTCGTGTACTCGCCGCCGAGCGGCGCGAGGGCCGCCAGCACTTGATCGCAGGCCGCTTCCCACGGCACGTCGGTTTCGATCTTGTCCACGATAGGCACGTAGGTGTCGTAGTGGTGGATCTCGTCGAGCTTCAGCAGTCGTTTGCGCAGCGCGTAGTAGCGATGCAGCGCGGGGAGGCTGGCGCGGACGGTGGCGATAAGGTTGTCGTACACGCTCACCGGCATGTCGTCGGAGAAAAGCGCGGCCTCGCGAGCGCTCGGGTAATTGCGGGCGCGGGCGTGAAAAACGTCGGCTTTCACCGAGTTCGCAAGCGTGGAGGCGACGGTGAATTTGTGCGCGTCGAACTCCGCGTAGAACTGCTTGAATGCGCGTCGCCGCACGTCGCCATCGCGCTGCACGAGGAACGACGAAAAGCTGCTCTGCGTCAGCTCGCGCTCGGCGCCTTTTTCATCGGTGAGCAGGCCGAAGGTCATGTCCACGTTGGTGAGCTGGGAGAATGTTTCGCCGTGCCCGCGCAGCGCGCTGGAACCGAGGGCGAGCAGGCGCTCCTCGTTCGCGGTGAGCGTGTGCGGCTTGAGGCGGCGCTGCTTGCGCAAGGCGATGATCCACTCGGCGAGCGCCGCGTCGGTGAGCCAGCTCTCGAAGGTCGCATCGTCGAGCGCCTGGATTTCCGGCGCGACGAACGCCGTGGCCTCGCCGATCAGCGTGAGCAGGTTTTCAAACTGCGCCTCGCGCCCGAGATGCTCCGCATTCGAGCTGTCACCCGAGGTTAGCAGGCTCGCGTAATGGCCGAGCCGCTCGATCTGCAAGCCCAGCTCCTTTTCAAACTCCAGCACCGTTTGCAGTGTTGCCACCGACTCGCAGACGCGTCCCTTCCACTGCGCGGCCGCCACGTAGTCGCGCTGCACTTTCTCAAATGCGGCCTGCCAGTCCGCCGGCGTGGCGTAGAGCAGCGACAGGTCCCACGTATCGCCGGCCGGCACTTGATCGCGCGTTGGGACAGTGCCCGCGCCACCCTCGTCCTTGTCAAAAAAACGCGTCGTCATCCCGGGGTCAGTTGAAATCGGGCGCAACGTCGCCCGGCGTGTCGTCTTCGACCTCCACCGCCCGCACGCGTTTGCGCATCCGCGCCTCCTCGACCTGTGTGCGGAACTGGTCCGGCAGCCCGAGATCCTTCGGCACACAGTCGAGAATGACGACCGGTGTGGAGGTATCTGCCGTGATCATGTGAATGTTTTCCAACCCGAAGAGCCGGATCCAAAACGGCTGCGTGACCTGTAGATCCCGCACGCGGTAAAGCTCCAGTGTGTCCGTGGTCTTGTTCAAGATGCCGCGCTCGATGATTAACCGCTCGGTCGTGAGCTGATAGGTCGTGGTCTTCACCGCGAGCCAGCGATAGAGTGCCCACGGAATCGGGATGACGAGCAGGCACGACACAAACGGCCAGAAGTTTTTCAACTGCGATGAGGAGCCGCGCCAGATGGTTTGTTCAGACATGGCGGCGAAATTACGCAGCCGCGTGCGTGGGTGCAAGGCGCGTGCTCACTCCGGCAGCGCGAGCCAGGCCTTCTCGAGGATGAGCGTCTTTTCCTTCAGCGCGGGGTCGAGGAATTTCAGCCGCACCGGCCCGAAAGAATCGCGGATGATCCGCGCGCAATCGTCGCCTGCACGGCCCACGGTCAGTTCGCCGTTGATCTCCACGACCACACAGCCCACCGCCAGCCCCGCGCGTGCCGCCGGGGAATTCGGCAGCACCGTCGAGACCGTCGCACCTTGAGCTGCGCCGTCTTTGTCAAAACCCACGCCCACGCCGAAGATCATCCGCTTCTGCGCCGGCAATCGCAGCGCGGCAATGGGAGGCGGTGTCGCGCCGCGCATCGCCGGCAGCTTCGGCGAATCCGGCTTGCTGGCGGAAAGCGCGCCCGGCAGCGCGAGGAGGCCGATGATTTTAACGCAGAGACGCAGAGGCGCAGCGCATGCCGAAAAACCTCCGCGACCTCTGCGCCTCTGCGCCTCTGCGTTCAAAAAGAAACCCATCTACGTCTTGATGATCAGCGATTTCAGCTCCGTCATCTCCTCCATCGTGTAGCGCACCCCCTCGCGACCGAAGCCCGAGTCCTTGATCCCGCCGTACGGCATGTTCTCCACCCGAAAGGTCGGCACCTGATTGATCAGCACGCCGCCCACCTCCAGCGCTTCGAAAGCTCGCAACGCCAGCCCGAGGTCCCGGGTAAAAACGCCTGCCTGCAAACCGAAGTCCGACGCATTCACAAACGCCAGCGCTTCCTCGAAATCCGTGTAGCGGTGCAGCGTCATTACCGGCGCAAACGCCTCCTCCGCGCAGATCGCCAGCCCGGCGTCCGCGTCTTCCAGCACCGTCGCCTCCAGACACCGTCCGCGCACTTCCCCGCCGCAGACCAACCGCGCCCCCGCCGCCAGCGCCGCCGCGATCCGCTCCCGCACTGCATCGCGCGCCTGCTCCGTGATCATCGGCCCCACTACCGTCGTCCGCTCCCAAGGATCGCCCGTTCGCACCTTCGCCGCGATGTGCGCGACCAGCGCCGCCCGCACCTCCTCGTAGCGCGACTCCTGTAACACCACCCGCTGCACGCTGATGCACGACTGCCCCGCATAGGCGAACGCCCCCGTCGCGATCATCGGCACCGCCGCCGCCACATCCGCGTCCGCATGCACGATCACCCCCGCATTGCCGCCCAACTCCAGCGTCACTCGTTTCTTTCCCGCCAGCTCCTTCAACCGCCAACCCACCGCCGGGCTGCCGGTAAAAGTCACCATCTTCACCCGCGCATCCGTCACCAGCCGCGCCGCGTCTTCATTCGAGCACGTCACAAAATTCATCTGCCCCGCCGGCACACCCGCCTCGTGGAGCACCTCCGCCAGGAGCAGCGCTGTCAGCGGCGTTTTTATCGCCGGCTTCACCACCATCGTGTTTCCCGTCGCCAGCGCTGGCGCCACCTTGTGTGCCACCAGATTCAGCGGGAAATTGAACGGCGTGATTGCCACGATCACCCCCAGCGGAAAGCGCCGCACCAGCCCCAGATGCCCGTCCCCACTGGGATAGGCGTCCACCGGCAGCAGTTCCCCGTGCACCCGCCGCGCCTCTTCCGCCGCCGCCGTGAAAGTCGCCACCGACCGCGCCACCTCCGCCTCCGCATAGGTCACCGGCTTCCCCGCCTCCGTCACGATCGTCGCCACGAAATCCGCCTTCCGCGCCTCGATCCCCGCCGCCACCCGCAGCAGCAGCGCCGCCCGCGCATGCCCCGCCACCGCCCGCACCTTGGGAAACGCCGCGTGCGCCGCCCCCAGCGCCGCCTCGATCTCCCGCGCCCCGCCCAGCGGCACCCGCGCGATCTCCTCCCCCGTGTCCGGATTGAACACCGGCGCCCGCTCCGCAGCCTCCACCCACGCACCGCCGATCAGCAATCGGGAGGAAAAGGAGACGCTCATCCCCGGACTCTAGCCCCCGCGCCGTGCGCTTGCCAGCCCGGCCCGCAGCCCGCATCCTCCGTCGCCATGCCTGCGGCAAAGTCCTCCTCCCTCGTCGATACCCGCGTCATTTACTGCTGCGACAATCTCGACCAGCTCAAGAACCTCCCCGCGCAGTGCGTCGATCTCATCTACATCGACCCGCCCTTCAACTCGAACCGCAACTACGAAGTCTTCTGGGGCGAGACCAAGGAGAAGCGCGCCTTTGAGGATCGGCACGAGAGCACCCGCGCCTATATCGATTACATGCGCTCGCGCTGCGTCGAACTCGCCCGCGTCCTCAAGAAGACCGGCTCCTTCTACTACCACCTCGACTGGCACGCTTCGCATTGCGTGAAGTTCAGGACTGTCGGAGTTTTCTCTATAACCACATGAATCCAGACCCTTCCAAACCCGACAATGTGGAATCATCCGAAGCGGTTGTTTCCAGGATTCGGGCTAAACGCTCTGATCTACAAGCATCTCTTACTGAGGCCGAGCAAGCGCCCATTCGTTGGCCGATCCTAATCCTCTTTATGGGCTTTTTCGGATGTTTCTTTGGCCTATTTGGAATGCCGATCTATGGCGGTGTATTCGAGATTATCGTAGCAATATGCACGACTTCCTTCGGCCTATTCGTGGGGTACATGGCCTATTTGGGCCTTCGATGGGCAGTTCGCTCAAAACTTCGTGACGAGATCAAAGCGCAAGATCAAATACTTGGCGGTGTAGATCTCGATAACCTTCAAGAAACGCTAGAAGAAGATTTCTTCACAAAACTCGTTAAGATCAATTTCAGGTATATAGACCAATATTATCTGCAAACTCAGTCGCAAGCTGACAAAAGTTTTGTGCTTTGCGCGACGGTCGCTGTGATTGGACTATTGATACTAATAGCAGGAATTGCGCTGATGTTTAGCGGTCTGACTACACCTGCGTATGTGACCGTGGCTTCGGGCGTTACAGGAGAATTCATTGCCTCGGTCTTTTTTTATCTCTACAACCGTACGATTCTTAAAATGGGCCAATACCACCACAAGCTCGTTATCACCCAGAATGTGAGCATAGCTTTAAAGATTGCAGAGGGGCTGCCTGATGCAGAACGAATTTTAGCACAGCAAGAGTTGGTTAAGCGACTAACAGAAGACGTAAATCGACTACTAACAAGCCCAGGCGAGTCGGAGTAGCTGAGGATTCTATTCAGAAGTCAGTCGCGTCGGCGACAGGGGCATTGATGGCGCATCTTCTCCGTCTCCGCGCTCGACTACCGCCTCAAGAACAAGACCGACGAACTCGACCTCGAAGAGAAATTCTTTCCCATCCAGGTGAAGCAAAAGGACAAGGTGGGCCGCCCGGATGTGGATGCCTTTGAAGCCATGATGGCCCGCGAGGAATGCGGCAAAGGCTTCATCGTATCCTTCGACTACACCGGCGACGCCATCACTGAGATCAGCCGCTTCTTCAAGCAAACCGGTCGCGTCATCGTGCCGTTGACCGTGCAGGAAATCCTCGACGAACAAATCGCCTACAAGCTGGCCTAGGCCGCGGCCCGGACGCCGGGCTCCTACGGCTCCTAGGCGGAAGCAAGTTTCTCGCTGACTCGGCGGGTCGCCGTGCGGATGCTTGCGGGATGAAGACGAATCGCTTTTTCCCGCTGCTGCTCGCTGGCTGGTGCGCGCTGGCTTGGGCGCAGGCCGAGGGGCCGCGCTGGGATGTGCAGGCGCTGGCGCGGGTGCCGGCGGTTTTTCCGGCGGAGCCGATCCGTGCGGAGGGGATGAAGGCGGTGTTTTTCGCGGGCCTGCCTTACGAGGGCAAGCCGACGCGGGTCTTTGCCTGGCTGGGCGTGCCGAAGGTGGAGCCGGGGCGGAAGGTGCCGGGGATCGTGCTGGTGCATGGCGGCGGGGGGACGGCCTTCGAGTCGTGGGTGCGGCTGTGGATGGAGCGCGGCTACGCCGCGGTGGCGGTGGATACGTGCGGGGCGATCCCGCTGCCCAAGAGCGATGGCAAGTCCTGGCTGCGGTACGATGCGGGCGGGCCGCCGGGCTGGGGCGGCTGGGGGCAGATGGCGTCGGTGCCGGAGGATCAGTGGACGTATCACGCGGTGGCGGATGCGCTGCTCGCGCACTCGCTGCTGGCGGCGCAGCCGGACGTGGATGCGGAGCGCATCGGGGTGACGGGGATTTCGTGGGGCGGGTATCTGACGTGTATCATCGCCGGGGTGGATGCGCGGGTGAAATTCGCGGTGCCGGTGTACGGGTGCGGTTTCACCGATGAGCATACCTTTGCCGGCAGCGTGCAGGGGCTCGGGCCGGAGCGCGCGGCGCAGTGGATGGCGTGGTGGGATCCGAAGCAGTACCTCGCGGCGGCGAAGATGCCGATGCTGTGGGTGACGGGGACGAATGATTTCGCCTACACGATGAACGCGCTCCAAAAATCGTACCGGCTGCCGGCGGGGCCGCGAACGCTATGTGTGCGCCCACGCATGCCGCACGCGCACGGCGGGCCGGGGGAAAATCCGAAGGAGATTCACATTTTCGCGGAGAGCGTGGTGAATGGCGGCGTGCCGCTGGCGAAGGTGACGGGGCAGGGTCGCGACGGGCGCAAGGTGTGGGCGACGTTTGCGAGCGCGCAGCCGATCACGAAGGCGACGCTGCATTTTACCAAGGACACGGGGCTGTGGCCGAAGCGGCTGTGGGAGGAAGTGCCGGTGACGATCGACGCGGCGGGCCGGGTGGAGGCGGAGCTTCCGGAAGGGGTGCGGGTGTATTTCCTCAACGTGACGGATGATCGCGACTGCGTGGTGAGCACGGAGCACGAGGAGGTGGAGCCCTAGGCGCGCAGTACGCCAGCTTCCAGCCACGCGTAATCACCGGCAAGGACGCGCTGGGCGAGGCGGTAGCCGGGGCGGTCGGCGTGATGGTGGAGGGCGTGGAAAAGGCGGGCGATTTTCAGGCGCGCGAGTCGGGCGAAGAAGTCGGCGAGTTCCCCGGCTTCGGGCGTGCCGAGGGCGTGGGCGCGGCTGCACGCGGCGGTCATGGCGAAAAGCTCGGTGCCGAGATCGACGAAGCGGCCGAGGAGGACTTGCTCGCGCTCGAGCTTCGGGCCGAAGCGGGCCATGGCGTGGAAGAGGGCGCGGGCGAGTTTGCGCGCGGCGGTGGCGGCGAAGCGGAAATGGCCACGGAGGCAAGCGCTCCCGCGCGCCGCTGCTTTGCCGATTGCGTCCCCGGCCACGCGCGGCGGGCGGGAGCCCTTGCCTCCGAAGGGGAGCCACTGGCGCGGATACCACGCGGCGTAGAAGGCGGTCGCTTTGGCGGCGGCTTGCGCGCGGGCTTTGAGAGGAAGCTGGGTATTCAGCATGGGCGCGCCGATTTTCAAGTGGGAATCGAGCGCCTCGCGGGCGATGAAGAGGCGCATGATCTCGCTGGAGCCTTCGAAGATCGTGTTGATGCGCGAGTCGCGGAGCAGGCGCTCGATGGGCACCGGCGTGTCGCCGCGGGCGGCGAGGGACTGGGCGGTTTCGTAGCCTCGGCCGCCGCGGATTTGCATGGCTTCGTTCACATGCTCCCACGTCCGCTCGGTGCCCCAGAGTTTGCACATGGCGGCTTCGAGGCGCACATCGGCGTGTTTGTCTTTGTCCACGAGGCTGGCGGCGTAAAAGGTCATCGCCTCCATGGCGAAGGTCTCCGCGGCGATGCGCGCGATCTTTTCCGCGACGGCGGCGTGTTTGCCGATCTGTGCGCCCCACTGGACGCGCTCGCTGGCCCAGGTGCGGGAGATTTCGAGGCAGCGTTTCGAGAGTCCGACGCAGGCGGCGGGGAGCGTGAGGCGGCCGGTGTTCAGCGTGGTCAGCGCGACGCGCAAGCCCTTGCCCTCGGCGAGCAGGATGTTTTCGCGCGGAACCTTTACGTCGGTGAAACGGATGACGCCGTTGTAGAGCGCGCGCAGGCCCATGAAGTGGCAGCGCCGCACGACCTCGACGCCGGGCGTGTCCATGTCCACGACGAACGCGGTGATTTGGTTGCGCCCATTCTTCTCCGGCGTGCGCGCCATGACCACGATGACGCCGGCTTTCACGCCATTGGTACACCAGAGTTTTTCGCCGTTGATGATGAAGTGCGCGCCGTCATCCGTGGGCTCGGCGTGCGTCTCCATCTTGCCGGGATCGCTGCCGACTTTCAGCTCGGTGAGCGCAAACGCGGAGACCTCGCCCGCGGCCACGCGCGGGAGCCAGCGGCGTTTCTGCTCTTCGTTACCGAAGAGTATCAGCGGCTGCGGGACGCCGATGGATTGGTGCGCGGAAAGCAGCGCGGTGAGGTTGCCGCAATAGCTGCCGAGCAGAACCGCGGCGCGGCAGTAGTTCGTCTGCGAAAGGCCGAGGCCGCCGTATTCGACGGGGATCTTGATGCCGAAGGCACCGAGCTTTGCGAGGCCGTCGAAGACGTGCTGCGGAATCTCACCGGTGCGGTCGATCTCGTCGGGATCGACGTGCTCTTTTAGGAACGCTTCGAGGCGCTGGAGAAAGGCGTCGCCCTGGTCGCGATCCTCGGTGCGCTGCTGCGGATACGGATGGAGCGAGTCGAGATCAAAGCGGCCCATGAAGAGCCCGCTAACAAAGCCCTCGCGCGTCTCGGCCCGCGCGGCCTCGGTGAGTTCCAGCGCCGCGCGCTGCTCGGGTGCCATCTTCGAGGTGTCGATGACACTCGCCTGTTCGTCGGTCGGAATGAGGTCATGTTTCATAGAAGCACTTCCCGGCTTTCGCCATGTCGCGCAGCCGCGCGCACGGCGCGTAATACGGCCCGGCCACATCGGCCAGCCGCGAAAGTTCTTCGACTACCTTCGATGTCCCAATGCTGTCCGAATACCGCAGCGGGCCGCCGCGGAACGGCGCGAAACCGGTGCCCATGACCATCGCAAAATCCACGTCGCCCGGCATCTCGACGATGCCCTCCTCCAAACAGCGCGCGGCTTCATTGACCATGAGCAGCACCATCCGCAGTTCGAGTTCGTCGCGCGAAGGCGGGTTCGGCAAACGCGGCGGACGCAGCGTGGCGGCGTCCTTGTTCGGCTTGGCCTCGCCGGTTTTGCCGTAGCGGTAAAAGCCTTTGCCTGCCTTGCGCCCGAGCAGACCGGCCCCGAGCATGGCGGGCAGCACGTCGGGGACGTGGAGGCGATTGGGAAACGCGGCGGCGAGCGTGGCGGCGACATCAAGGGCCACGTCAGCGCCGACTTCGTCGATGAGCCGCAGCGGGCCCATCGGCATGCCGAAGTCTCGCATCGCGGCGTCGATGTCCTTGATGCTCGCGCCGCCCCAAAAGAGCGCGCCGGCTTCGATCATGTAGGGGATGAGAATGCGGTTCACGAGGAAGCCGGGGCTGTCCTTCACGAGCACCGGCAGCTTGCCGATCTGCTGCGCAAACCGCAGCGCACGCTGGGTGATCTCCGGCGCGGTGTCGCGACCGACGACGACTTCGACGAGCTGCATCTTGTGGACGGGATTGAAAAAGTGCAGGCCGACGACGCGGCGCGGGTGCTTCGTCGCGGCGGCGAGTTCGGTGATGGAAAGCGCGGACGTGTTGGTGGCGAGGATGGCATCGTCGCCGACGAGGTCGTCGAGCCGGCGAAAGATGGTTTTCTTCACGTCCATCTTTTCCACCGCGGCCTCGATCACAATGTCCACCTGGCGCAGCGGCACTTCAGTCGGCGCGGGCGAAACGCGATCGCGTCCGGCGCGGGCTTCGCGCTCGGTGAAGGTGTGCTGGCGCAGGCCGGCGGCGTAGAGCCCGGCGATATTGCCCATGCCGGCGGCGACGCGCGCGGCATCGACATCGCGCAGGATCACGCGCAGGCCGCGCGAGCTGATCCACTGCGCAATGCCCGAGCCCATCACGCCCGCGCCGATGACGGCGGTTCGTGGGGTGGACTTCGTGCCGGTCGTCGTGCTGCCGGCGGTCTTCTCCGACTGGCCGGTGCCGGGCGCAGTGATTTTTTTCGCACGCTCCTGGAGGAAGAAAAGGCGGAGGAGGTTTTTCGTGGAGTCGAGCGCGACTAACTCGGTGATGCCTTCGCGCTCGCGGGTCAGGGAGTCGGTTTCGTCGGACGAAGATGACCCTCGGAGCACCACTTCGAGTGCTTTTTGCACGGCGGGATAATGGCCGTGGGTTTTCGCCATGACGGCATGGCGGGCCTGCGGGGCGATGAAGGCATCGACGACGGCGTTCACCGTCGGGGAATGGGCAAAGGTGCGCGGGTGCTTGCCCTGTTTCAGCCAAGCTCGGGCGGCGGTGAGGAGATGCTCGCGGGGCGCGAGTTCATCGACGAGGCCGAGCTTGAGCGCCTCGCGGGCCGATGGAGTTTTGCCGGCGAGGATGATGTCGAGCGCCTTGGGCACGCTGAGGAGGCGCGGCAGGCGGGTGCAGCCGCCCCACGCGGGAATGAGGCCGAGTTTCGTTTCAGGCAGGCCGAGCTTGGTGCGCGGATCGGGCGAGGCCACGCGCCAGTCGCACGCGAGGCAGACCTCGTAGCCGCCGCCGACCGCGGCACCGTGAACGGCAGCAACGGTGGGAAAAGGCAGCGCGGCGATCTTGCTGAAGACGTTTTGCCCGAGCGCGATGAAGGCGGTCATCTGCTCGGCGCTCATCGTCTGCACCGCGCGGAGGTCGGCGCCGGCGATGAAGATGGCGGGCTTCGCGCTGGTGAGGATGAGGCCGGTGGCCGCTGTTTCGGGTTTGGCGAGGCGGTCGATTTCGGCGTCGAGTTCCGCGAGGGTGGCGGCGTCGAAGACGTTGGCGGACGAGTCCGGGCGGTCGAAGGTGAGGACGCAGACGCCATCGGCAAGGGTTTCGGTGCGGAGGTTTGGCATGGCTTAAATCCTTTCCAACCAGATCGCCCCGCCCTGGCCGCCGCCGACGCAAAGCGAGACGAGGGCGCGTTTGGCGTTGCGGCGCGCGAGTTCTTTGAGGCTGGTGAGAATGAGGCGCGCGCCGGTCGCGCCAACGGGATGGCCGAGGGCGATGGAGCCGCCGTTGACGTTCAGTTTGTCGGCGGGCACGGGCACGCGGGCGAGGACGGCGAGGACTTGCGCGGCGAAGGCTTCGTTGATTTCCACGACATCAGCATCCTCAACCTTTAGACCCGCGAGCTGGTTCGCTTTCTCGATCGCGGAAACCGGGCCGAGGCCCATGCGCGCAGGATCGCAGCCGGTGTAGGCGTAGCCGGTGAGCGCGCCGAGCGGCTTGCAGCCCAGCTCCGCGGCGCGCGCCTCGGTCATCACGAGCAGTGCGACCGCACCGTCGGTGATCTGCGAGGAATTGCCCGCGGTGACGCTGCCGTATTTCTCGAAGATAGGCCGCAGCCCGCCGAGCACGGCCATCGACTGATCGGTGCGCGGGCCATTGTCCCTGGCGATGGCGTGGCCGTTGAGAAAGACCGGGCAGATTTCCTCGGCGAGCCGGGCCTCGGCGGCGAGCGCGCGCTGATGCGAACCCAGGGCAAAGGCGTCCTGTTGCTCGCGCGTGATCGCGCCTTCGCGGGCGAGCAACTCGGCGGTCTCGCCCATGTTCAGGCCGCTGACCGGATCGGTGAGACCCATTTTCAAACCAAGACGTGGCTCGAAATCCGCCGGGCGGAAATCCGTGAGCGCGGAGAGTTTTTCCGCTGCTGACTTCGCCTTGGCCAGCGCCGCAAAATGACGCGCGGCGTTTTCGTGAAAGAGCATCGGCACCTGCGACATGCTTTCCGTGCCGCCGACGATGAAGACCGAACCGCGCCCGGCGGACATCCGCTCATAGGCGGTGGTGAAGGCCTCGAAGCCAGAGGCGCAATTGCGATGCACGGTTGCCGCGGGCACCGACTCGGGAATGCCGGCGCGGAGGGCGATGACGCGGGCGATATTCGCGGCGTCCATGGGCTGACCGACGCAACCGAAGATGAGTTCGTCGATGAGCTGCGGATCGAGGCCGGTGCGGGTGAGGAGGGCATCGACGGCGATCCGGCCGAGGGAGTCGGAGCGGAGTGTACCCAGCTCGGTGCCGGCTTTGCAAAAGGGCGTGCGGACGCCGTCGATGATGACCAGGCGGGGATTAGACATGCGGTGTGCCGTTCGTGGAAGTGAGCGTCCTTGCGGCACTGGCGGCCGGCCGGTGATCGACGACGCGTTGCTCCTTTAGTTGCGTGCCGACGCCGTGAAGTCCACGCATTTCCTCGGCGGAGTGGAAGACGATCCGGTTTGGATGAATCTCCGTTTCGCTGACGAATCGGGCGTCGAGCTTGGCGCGGAGTTGTGAGTCATCGGTCGCGTCGGACTTGGCGACGTGGAGGATAAGTTCGTCGAGATCGAGCGGATCGTCGTGCTGTTTGCGGAGCTCGAGTTGCCATGTGCCGACGTGCTCGGCATCGTCGAGGACGTGTTCGAGATGGTTGAAATCGACGAGCGTACCTTTGAGTTTCCCGAGCTGCATTTCGCGGACTTCGGAGTTGCGGGAAATTTCCCCGACCAGCCGCGGGACGCTGAGGCCGCAGTATGGGCAGGGCTCGTGGAAGAGGCCGCCGTCGGTGCAATCGCCGGTGCGATAGCGGAGGACGACGGAGCCGCGGGCGTCCAGCGGGGTGAAGACGATTTCGCCGGGCTCGCCCTCGCCGCGCGGTTCGCCGGTTTTGGGATCGACGATTTCGATCAGCGAGAGATCGGGGTGGATGTGGTAGCCGGCGGAGCCGGCGTCCTCGTGGAAGGGGCACTCAGCCCACGCGAGCTTGGCCTCGGTGAAGCCGTAGGTGCGGAGCACGTCGATCTGCCGCGCGCCGAGCGAGGAGGCGAGCGCGCGGAGTTTGCGCCGCATCCCGAACGGCGCTTTCTCGCCGCCGAGGACGATTTTTTTCAAGTTCGGCAGCGCGAGACCGTCGGCCACGGCCTGGGTCAGCAGGTGGTAGAGGAAGGTGGGCATGCCGATGAGCACGTCGGGTTTGATCTTTTTGATGAGGCGCAGATTGCCGTCGGTGCCCATGGTTTTTCCGCCGCCGGTATCGAGGACAAAAGTGCCGAACTCCGCGCCGCCGTAGTGCGCGAACCAAAAGGCGAGGTGCGGCGCGAAAGGGAAGAGATTGATCATCCGCATCTCGCGGTCGGCGCCGCAGACGGAGTAGGCGCGCGCGCCACCGTGTTTGAGATTTTCGAGGTCGTGGGCGGTGTAGAAAAAGGGGATCGGATCGGCGCTGCGTCCGGTGGTGCTCGTCAGGAGGAGCGGGCGAAACTCGCGCTCAAAACCCCCGGCGACCGCGGCGCGGCCTCGCAGCAGGGCTTGCGCGATGCTGGAGAAGCGGCGCGCGAGAACAGTCCGATCCGGCACGAGGACAAAGTCGCGCACCGGATCGGCTCCCTCATGGCCGGGGAGGAAATCGAGTTTCGTGGTGAAAGGGATGCGGCGCAGGTCGTCGGGCGACCGCAGCCGCGCGGGGTCGAGGCGCTCTTTTTCAAAGATGCGCCGGTAGTGCGACGAGAAGGGGAGGACGGTGTCGCGCAGGTACGTGCGCAGGCGGGCGAGTTGCCAGTTACGCAGCGATGGCGGGGACGTGGGCCAGCGGGATTTCGCGTTCATAAGCGGTCACACCCGCGAGCGCTTTCAGCTCGGTGAGCTGGGCCTCGGCGGCTTCGCGGCCGAGGGCGATGTACTTCTGCGGGTGCGTGAAATCGTGCCACTCGGCGTCACCGGCGAGCGGGCGCAGGACGAGGTCGGCCTGGCGCGCGGAGGCTTCGGCGACGCGGGTCTGCGCGCCGGTGATGGCCTGCATCATGGTGTCGAGAATGTTGCCGTGAGCGAGGTAGTTGAAGTGTTCGCTGAAGAAGCGGTTGAAGACCGAGCGATGCGGCGCGCGGCCATTCGGCTCGTTGCGCGTGTCGAGCCACTGGCGGATGCGTTCGGGCGGCGGGATGACGTTTACGGCGATGATCCGCTCAATGCCCATTTCCGCGAGGACATCGACGGGCAGGGGATCGGCGATGCCGCCGTCGATGTAGGTCTCGCCGTCGAGCGTCACCGGCACGCAGACCCCGGGGATGGCGATGCTGGCCTCGACGGCGCTGGCCACTTCGCCGCTGGAAAAGACGACGCGTTCGAGAGAGTCGAGATGGGTGGCGAGGATGCGGAGCGGGCGGATGAGTTCGGAGAAATGCGCGCTGCCGATCGAGCGGCGCAGCCTCGCGGCGGTACGGCGCGTGTGGAGGAAGCCGCGGCGCGGCGGAAGCGAGGGATCGAGCACGCGGAGCAAGCCCCAGCGGCCTTCGAGTTCGCGGGCGAGCTTTTCGATTTTCGCGCCGTCCAGTCCGTAGGCCCAGACTGCGCCGACGTACGCGCCCATGCTCGATCCGGTGATGCAGTCGATCTCGATCCCGTTTTCCTCGAGCACCTGGATGACGCCGATGTGGGCGAGCCCTTTCGCCCCGCCCGAGGAAAGCGCGAGGCCAATGCGGCAGCGGGCAATCTCGCGGGCGAGGCGATTGATGAGCAGGTCAAAACGGTGGTCGGGCGCGGACGCCCCGCCGCGGAACGGAAAGCCGCGGGCGAAGGAATGGACGGGGTGGCCGAGCTGTTTCAACGCGGCGTGAACTTCCGGCGCGGCGATGGCTTCCTCGACGCAGAGGATCGGCTTCAAGTGGCTGGAGTGGCCGCGCGCGCTCTCGCCGAGGGCGCGCATGAGGAGCTCGAAATCGTAGAGATTCTGCATGCTGGCCTGGAGGAGGACAAAGGCGAGGTCGGACTCGAGGATGCCCGCAATCGTTGCCGGGACCGGCGTCTCCGGGTGGAGGTGCAGCAGGACGAAATCGTAATGCCGGGCGCAATGGCTGAGCAGCGGAGCGATGGCGGCGGCGTCGCGCGGCTCGGCCCCGGCGGTGAGGCGGAGTTCGTCGAAGCCGCCGTCGTGCGCGTGAATCTGGCGCGCAAAGCAGAATTCGACGCCATGCACGGCCTGGTGCGTCCGCCAGTCCTCGATGCGTCCATTTTCCCCCACCGGACTGAGATTCAGGACGAGGACGCGCTGGCGGGTAATCCGGTGGAGCGCGGCGGCGAGTCGGTGCGCGGCTCCGTCGGCATCGAGCCGTGGGGAAAGTGAGAGCAGCGAAACGACCCGGCGGACGCGACCATTGCGGACGGTGCGCGGCTTTTCCATGACCGCCTGGGAGAAGCGCCCGGCAAAGCACGGATCGTTCGCGCAGAGTCCGTGCAATTCGCTCCCGGGAATGCGCAGGAGCACGGCGTGCGTGACGACGACCGCGGAGTGGCGGTGCGGCTCGCGGTTGAGGAAGGCGCGCTCGCCGAGGGTGTCGCCGGGGCCGAAGACCTCCTCCACGCGGGTCGCGCCGTTCAGGCCGTTGGCGCGCGTTTCACAGCGGCCGCTGATGATGAGAAAAATGGCGTCGCAGGGCTCGGCTTCCCGGAAGATGACGGT
Source organism: Chthoniobacterales bacterium (assembly GCA_038318725.1). Taxonomy (GTDB): domain Bacteria; phylum Verrucomicrobiota; class Verrucomicrobiia; order Chthoniobacterales; family Chthoniobacteraceae; genus Chthoniobacter. The sequence continues at coordinate 11,135 of JBBQCM010000049.1, read as the reverse complement.
GCCTTTCGGATACTCGGCGATGGCCGATTGCTCGACGAGGCGCTCCAGCGCGCCGGGAGGGAGCAGGGCGAGGATGGGGTGGGGCTTGAGGGTGTCGGTATCGATGGTCAAGGCACCCGGCCCGGCGGCGAGCGACGGCCCGGAACTGGGCCCTGCCTTTACCCCTCGCGCTCGGGCGGCGGTCATTCCGGTCAGCTTAGGCTTTCTGATTTGAAACCAGCTAAACATAACAATTCTTTATACCACGACGTATGGTGGTTCTCAAATATTCGCCAAATTTTTCTTAAGAATTTGGAGACTGAGGGCAGAATCGAGAGGTTCGCCGGATGAGAGAATGGCTCTTGCCAGCGGTGCGCGGGGCGTGCTCGATTGCGGCGATGAAAGCTCTCTCCGATGCGCTGGTTTACGGCATTCTCGACCTCGGCTACACCGCCGAGGCTGACTTGGAAAGCGTAGCGGAACAGATGCTTGCGGGCGGCGTGGACGTGCTGCAACTGCGGGCGAAGAGGGCCAGCGAGGCGGAAATCGAGGCGCTCGCGAATCGGCTCGTCAGTTTGACGGAAGCCGCGGGGGTGCCGCTGATCGTGAATGATTTTCCGCAGCTTGTGCCGTCGGTCGGCGCGCAGGGGGCGCATGTGGGGCAGGATGATTTCACCGTCGCGGAGGCGCGCTGGCGGGCGGGCCGGGCGCTGGCGGGTGAGGTCACGCTGCCGCTGATCGGGAAATCCACGCACAGCTTGGCGCAGGCCGTGGCGGCGGAGGAGGAAGGCGCGGATTATCTCGGCTTCGGACCGCTTTTCGCCACGCCCACGAAACCCGGCCGGCCAGCCATCGGGCTCGACGACATCCGCCGCGTGCATGCGGCGGTGCGGATTCCGATCTTCTGCATCGGCGGGATCAAACTGGAGAATTTGGAGACAGTCATCGCCGCGGGCGCGCAGCGGGTGGTCATCGTCTCGGAGATGCTGCAGGCGGCGGATATTGCCGGCTACGCGCGGCGGGTGAAAGCGATGCTCGCGGCGTAGGCGGGACGCGCAGCGGCGGTCTTGTTCGAGCCTGGGTACCATGGATCGCCAGACGATCTACGCGCTGACTGTCTGGCGGAGGTTTCGGAACCGTGATTTAGACTGTCCGTTACGAGGCCAAGAGGTAAAACAAACTCTGGATATTCAATCTCAAAGCCATGGCAAAAATCACGTTCGTCGTTTCGGGTGTTCAAAGTGGCAGTCTCTCACGGGGCAGCACGGTGCCGGCGGATGGCACGGTGCCAGGACGAGTCAAGCAGTCGGTGCGCGTGACCACGCAGCGGGCGGCGGGCGGCGACCTGCGGCTCGAAGCCGTCCCAGGTGAAGACGTCGTCGTGCTGCACATCGCGAACGGACCCTCGCTCTGGCTTCATCCGGAGACCGCGCGAGAGTTGCTCGCCGCTCAGCAGGATCCGGCCGCGCGTGGTGCCGGCGACATCGGGGTGGCACCCGGCGAAGTGCGCGTGCCGGTCCGCTTGCAGTGGCGCGGGGAACAGGCCATGCCGACACGCGGAGCTTTGCGCGGCTTCCTGGGCGACGTCCTCGTGGACGGCATCGACGTCGTCACCGATCTGGTCACGGATCTCATCACCGACAAGGCCGCGGATTTCGCGGCGTCGAAGGTCGTTAAAGGATTCGATGGTCGCGTCGCCGAGGGAGTGTATGCGCTGAACGCGGATCGGTTATCGCCGCTCAAGGGCACGGGTGTGTCGGAAATCCCCGCGAGCGAGCAGCCAGCTCTCGTCCTGATCCACGGGACGTTTTCGGACACCTGCGGGACGTTCCAGAAGCTGTGGACGGAACATCCCGCGAAGGTCCGTGACCTGTTCGCTGCTCATGGGGGACGAGTCTTCGCGCTCGATCACGCCACGCTTGGCGAGCACCCGGTCAGCAATGCATTGACGCTGGCCAAGGCCCTCCAGCCTGGCGCCCGGCTGTGTCTCCTCACGCATTCTCGCGGCGGCTTGGTGGCCGAGGTTCTGGCGCGCGCGGCGGCGATGCGACCGGAAGCGCTCGGTTCGCTCAAGGGCTGGACGGATGTCCAGATTGCCGACCTGCGTTCGCTCGTGACCATGCTTCACGACAAACAGGTGACGATCGAGCGCGTCGTCCGCGTAGCCTGTCCCGCACGCGGCACGCTGCTCGCCTCGAAGCGGCTCGACGCCTACATCTCAGGCGTGAAGTGGGCATTGAAACTGGCCGGAGTGCCGATCGCGCCCGAATTCGTCGCTTTCCTCGGCGAAGTCGCCCGCCGGCGCGCGGAGCCCGACATGCTGCCGGGTCTGGCCGCGCAGATTCCGGACAGCCCGCTCGTCCAGTGGTTGCATTCCGCCGACGAACGGCTCCCCGGCGACCTGCGGGTCGTCGCGGGCGACATGCAAGGCGACTCCGTGGTGTCTTGGATGAAAACCCTGCTTTCGGACGCCTTCTTCTGGACGGACAACGACTTGGTTGTCCAGACGCGCTCGATGTACGGTGGCACGCCGCGCAAGGAGAACTCGCTCTTCTTGCTTCATCGCGGCGGCCAAGTTTCGCACTTCAACTACTTCGCCAACATCGACACCGCAACGGCCGTTGTTGACGGTCTCACCGAGGCAACTCCGGCCGGGTTCAAGGTCATCGGCCCGCTCTCCTGGGCAGGTTCGTCGGCGACAGGCGAGCGCGCGGCTATCGCGCAACGCAGTCCAGAGGCGGCGGCGGATGTCCCGGCGTTGATCGTCCTGCCGGGCATCCTCGGCAGCAATCTCAAAGCCGGTAAGGACCGGGTGTGGCTCGCGTGGCGGCTAGCGAACGGCTTCCAGCGCCTCGCCTACGATCCGGCCTCACCCGTAAAGGTGACGGAGGACGGACCGATCGACTCGTTTTACGAGGACCTGATCCGCTTCATGTCCAACGATCACGACGTGTCGTCGTGCGCCTTCGACTGGCGTCGGCCGATGGAAGATGCGGCCAGCGTTCTTGCCGACGTTGTCGAGAAAGCCCTCGACGCGCGAAAAACCACGGGCAAGCCGGTGCGGCTGATCGCGCACTCGATGGGCGGACTGGTCGCGCGCACCATGCAGATCATCAGACCGAAAACCTGGAAGCGGATGATGGAGGTGCCGGGCGCGCGCCTGCTGATGCTCGGCACGCCCAACGGCGGGTCGTTTGCGCCCATGCAAATGCTCTCGGGCGACGACACTTTCGGCAACCTGCTAACGATGGTCGGTGCTCCGTTCTGCGGCCACGAGACACGGCAACTGATCGCGCAGTTTCCGGGTTTGCTGCAGCTTCAGGCCGACCTGCTCAACGGTCTCGATCAGGAGGCGCATTGGCAGAAACTCGCCGATGACGATCTCGCGAGTCTCGAGAAGGCCAGTTTCTGGCATCGGCTCACGCTCCAGTTGAAGCAGGCGCAATGGGGCATTCCGCCGCAGCGCGTGCTGGACGCGGCGGTGGCCCTTCGCCGAATGCTGGATGAGCAAGTCCGGAAGGATTTGCCGGCGTTTGCGGACAAGGTCCTGCTCGTCGTCGGCAAGGCCGCATTCACACCAGCTGCCTACCAGATCACGCCCGACGGCCTTGTCTATCTCGATACCCCGGAACAAGGCGACGGCCGCGTCACTCTGGCGAGCGCGCTGCTGCCCGGCGTCCGCACTTGGACACTCGATTGCGAGCACGGATCGCTGCCCAAGAAGCGCGACGCGTTCGAGTCTTATCGCGAACTGCTTGCAACGGGCGATACCAAGCACTTGGTGCCGCTCGCCCGCGCGGCGGCGTCCCGCGGCGCTGCCGCTCCCACGGCGCTCGTCCGAAGCCGGCCGTCCCGCGCCATCTTCACCGCCGCAGCGCCGCCAGAACAGCCCTCCGAGATCCTGGAGTTCCCCAAGGTCGCGGGAGGGAACAACTCCGCCGCAGCTCTGGAGGCCGGTTTCAATATCACGGTTGTGAACGGCGACCTGACCTACGTCGCAGAACCGCTGATCCTCGGCCACTACCAATCATCTCGCCTGACCGGTGCCGAAGCGGTCATGGACCGCGCGATCGACGGAGCGATGAGCGCATCGCTGCTGCGCGGCCGGTATCCCGAAGCCGCCGGCGAATCTCAGATTTTCCTGAACCTGCGGCAGTCCCCGGATAATCCGTGGCAGCTCCCGCGACCACACGCAGTCATCGTGGCAGGGCTCGGCGCAGAAAATGAGCTGCGCGGCACTGATCTCGTCAAAACGGTGCGGCAGGCCGTCATTGCATGGGCGCAGCGGCTGACAGAATTCCCCAATCCGCCGACCACGTTCAAGGTGGCGACGACCCTCCTCGGCAGCGGCGGTTCAGGCGTCAGCCCTGGACAGGCCGCCCAGCTCATCGCGCACGGTGTGCGCGAAGCGAATGTCAGGATCGGGCGGGAGCAAAGAGAAGGCCCGCGCTGGCCACGCGTCGGCGACCTTCGCATCATCGAGTTGTATCTCAGCCGGGCCGCTGAAGCCTGGCAGTCCCTGCGTTCGCTCGCCGAGTCCGCCCCCGCGCTCTACAAGGTCAATCCCGCGATTGAGACAGGCATCGGCAGGCTGCGGCGTCCTCCAGAAATCGGCTATCGCGGCGCCGACTACGACTTCATCAGTGCGCTCGTGCAGCGCGACGCGGCGCAGATCGAGCAGATCGCTTACAACATCGACACCAAGCGCGCCCGGAGCGAGGTCCGCACTCAGAGCGCGCAGTTGCCGCTCATCCGCACGCTCGTGAAGGGAGCTTCCAACAGCACCAGCCAGGACACGCAGATCGGACGCACCCTCTTCACCCTGCTCGTGCCGGTCGATCTCGAACCCTTCATGGCCAGCAGCGGCGCGACAGTCCTCCAACTTGACCGCGGCACGGCACCGATTCCGTGGGAACTGCTCGACAGCCCCGTCCCGGGCAGCGCCGACGACCGACCATGGGCGATCCGCACCAAACTGCTGCGCAAGCTCCGCACCGGCGCCGGTCCACGAGGGGTGCGCGATGCGTGCGCGGATGACAGCGTGCTCATCATCGGCGATCCGGCCTGCGACCGGAAGGTCTATCCGGTGCTGTTCGGCGCGCGCCGCGAAGCCCGGGCCGTGGCCGATTGCCTGAGCAAGCCGCCCCCAGAACAAGCCTTTGGACCAAAGCTAAAAACCCTGATCAGTCCCGATGACGATGCCGACGGGGAACCGGGCATGCAGGAGGTGCTGAACGCCGCGATGGCGGGTCCCTACCGGATCATTCACATCGCGGGACACGGCGAGCCGCCGACCGAGATCGACGGGAAGATCATCAACCGTGGAGTTGTTCTCTCGGACAAGTCGTTCCTGGGGCCGGACGAAATCCGCGCGCTGCGCTTTGCTCCCGAGTTGGTCTTCGTCAATTGCTGTCACCTCGCCACTGGAGGCGCGAGCGCACTCGAGTCCACGAACTACGATCGTGCGGCCTTCGCGTCGGGCGTGTCGGAAGCTCTGATCTCCGCGGGCGTTCGCTGCGTGATCGCGGCTGGCTGGGCCGTGGACGACGCGGCGGCGGAGGCTTTCGCGCAGAACTTCTATACCAAGCTTCTCGCCGGGTTCACGTTTATCGACGCGGTCGCGGCCGCCCGCGAGGCGGCGCGGAGCAAGGGTGGCAACACCTGGGCCGCGTATCAGTGCTACGGGGATCCAGACTGGCGGTACCGCTGGAACGCAAGTGATGCGCAGACCGTGGTGACGCCGCCGCTGGCGCAGGAGTTCGCCGGCATCGGCTCCAGCGCCGCACTCCGCCTTGCTCTCGAGACGATGGCCGTGAAAAGCGAGTTCCAAGGCGCCGACGGCAAAAAGCAGGCCGAACGCCTGCGCTATCTGGAGACTGCCACCGCGCCGTTTTGGCAGGGCAGCGGTGAATTGGCAGAAGCCTTCGGCAACGCCTGGGCGAAGGCCGGAGGGATGCCCGAAGCCATTGCGTGGTACGAGCGAGCGCGGGTGATGCCGGATGGCACGGCATCGCTCGCCGCCGTCGAGCAGCTCGCCAACCTGAAGGTCAGGCGGGCTTGGAAGAACGTGTCATCGAACCTCAAAAGCAACGCCGCGCGAATCCGGGCACGCGCTGACATCGCAGAGGCCATGCGGCTCCTCGATACCCTACTCGCCATCGGTCCAACCATCGAGCGCGAGAGCCTCTATGGGTCCGCCTACAAGCGCCTGGCAATGATCGAAGGAGCTGCGGGCAATGAGGGCAAGGAGGCCTCGGCGATCGAGAAAATGAAGGCGCATTACACCGAAGCGGAGAAGATCGCGCTGAAGGCGCTCGAGGTCGATCCAACCGCGCCGGTCAACTTGTTCTACCCGGCGATGAACCGATTGGCGGCTGAAATTGCCGTCGGCCCATCTGGAAAAGCTCAAGCGACCATCAATCCGAGCCTCTTGGATTCCATCCGAAAGTCCATGGCGTCCGCGCCGACTGACTTCTACAGCGTCGTTGGACAAACCGAGCTCAGCGTTTACGGGTCGATTCTCGCGGGCACACTTGCCAAAGACGTCGAGGTGCTCGTGGACGAGTTCGCCCGGCACCACGAGCGCGTGAGCGCCCCGAAGATGTGGGGTTCGGTGTATGACAACGCCATGTTTGTGCTCGCCAAATACCGCCGCCGCGCGAGTGGCGCCGAAAGCAAAGCTCTAAACCTGATGCTCTCGGCGCTCGCGCGATTTGCCGGTCAACCGGAATCTGGCGAGCGTGCGCGAAAGACTGCCAGGCCGGCAGGCCCCGCATCTCCTGCAAAGCAAAAGCCCGCTGCAAAAACCTCCGCGAAACCCAAAAAGCCTCGGCGCAGAAAGGGAGGATAAGTCGCCATGGCAAACTTTGACTGGATCGAATCGGACGCCCTCGATGGCGAGAATCGATATGCGGGAGTGGAGATGCGCGGCGAGGAGGAGTGGCAAGACCTTTGGCGGACGCTGCGGCAGATCGCGGAGCGCGTAAACGCTGATCCAGACTATCAGGCACCTTGGGGTGACGCCTTCCAGACATTTCTCGATCGGCTGAGCCTGCTGAGCGTGCAGAGTTGGCCCGCGGGCTCCCCGTGCCGTGTCTTCGTCTCGCACCGGCAGGCAGATTGGCCCAAGGCCGAGCGCGTGGCCTACCTCGCCACGCAGGCGGGACTTGAATACTGGCTCGACATTCACGACCCCTCCCTGGCCGCCGCCAATCGCGCGGGCCTGCCCAGCCCGGCGAAGGAAATCCTCATCGCCGCCATTATTGAGCTCGGACTCCTGAATTCGACCCACGTCCTGGCATTGCACACGGCGAACAGTGCCGGCTCAAAATGGATTCCCTACGAACTCGGCCGCGCGAAACAGCGCCAATTATTTTCCTCGCGCGCGTGCGGGTGGTTTGATCCGTCCGCGACCACTCCCGTGGCTGGCGAGTACACGTTCCTTGCGGCCCGGACGCACTCTGACCCGGAAGTCCAACACTGGCTGGGCAACCAGCCGGGCTGCGCGCAGTCCCCGCGCCCTTGGAAGAAGAGTGGGATCCCTAACCCGCTTTAGCTGCGGTGCATTGCCATCGTCGGACAGCTTCCGCTCACCGCGACCATGGGGGCAAAAGGCTGCGGCGACGCTGAGCATTTGCCCGCCGTGCTCGATGAACTGGCGGACCGTGTCGTCGAAGTGCGGGTCCAGCCGCAAGTGCAGGCCGTTGCGCGCTGGCTGGCCCTTGCGGAGCGAGCGCACGTCGCGGAAGACCCGCCCCGGCCGCGAAGGCGTGCCGAAGCCGTTCGTCGAGCCGATCCACCGCGTAGATGGAATCGCGTCGGCGGTAGCTGATGAAAACGGCGTGGCGCAGCGCGGGCATCGGTGCCGGTTCAGCCGGAATTCAAGGCCGCCTCGGCGTCTTCGAGTTCTTCCTTCCGCCGCCAGTAGCCGCATTTCACGATCAAGCGGCGGGCGGCGGCGAGATCGTCCTGCGGCGACTGCCAGGGATATTTCGGATTTCGAGCTTCGGATTTCGGATTTCCAAAGAGCCTCGCTCTTTGGAGGTGGATGTCGGCCATGAACAGCGGCATGGGGCCGCGCTCGGCGATTTCCCAGGCTTCGTCCAAATCTTCCTGCGCACTCTCTTGCGCCGCTTGTGGTGAGCCTGCCGAACCAGTGAGAAAGCGCAGCCAGGCGCGGGTGAGGAGGGCGCGGGGAAGTTCGTCCTGCTGACCGGCGCGGCGGAGGCCGGACACGGCGGCGTCCAGTTCGCGGCAGGCGGTGGCCCAAGGAGAGGCGGCATCCTGCCGTCTTTCGTCCTCGTTCGGCGGCGGGACGCCGCCGCTCCTTGAAAGGATCGCCTCGTAGAGCGCCGCGCGGCCCAGCGTGAGGTGGTCGAGGGCGATGTCGAGAAGCGGTGCACCGGAATATGCCTGCATCCACTTGAGCGTCTGCACCGCGCGCTGGGAGACGGCGCGGCAGGAGGCCAAAGTAGTCTCGGGCTTCAGCCCGTCAGACGGTGATTCCTCGCGAGGCGTGCCCGTCTCGGCCTGTGGTAGCGTGGTCGGGCTAAAGCCCTGGACTACTTTCTGCCACGCGGCGCGCTCGGGGGCGGCGAGGAGCAGGTCGCAATACCGGAAGCCTTGCAGCGAGTAGAGCAGCGGGTAGTCGGGCTGGCTCTCGGACTGCATTTGCTCGGCCTCGCGGAAGCGCGTCTCCGCCTCGGCCCGGCGGCCCGCCTGGTGCAGGGCGTCGGCGTGGGTCGTGCGACTGAGCCTCGGCCAATCCGCAGCGCCGCTGCGGTCGGCGTAGGTCACGGACTGCTCGGCGTCCCCCTCCGCCTCGGCCACCTCGCCCAGCGTCAGCTCCAGCTCGCTCAGGTTGCTGGCGCACACGGCGGCGTTCTCCCACTGCTGCTTCGCGGCGTTGATTTTCATCGTCGAACGAAGCGGTTCGAGAGATTCGGTTAACCGGCCCAAGGCGCGCAGGCGGAAGGCGGTTTCGTTTAGTAGCCAAGCTTGCTCCGTTTCTCCGAGAGACGTCGAAAGTCGAGTCCACGGCTGCTCGAAGAAGCAGGCAACAGCTCCCAAGTCCGAACCGAACACGCCGAGTTTTCGCGAACTATAGTTTTCGTCTCGGCGCTTAATACGAGCGTGGTAAACCTTGTAGAGCGCCTCCTGCTGCAACCCCGCCTGGCAGCCGTGGGCCACGGCTTGGTAGAGCGGTTGGAGGGCTTCGAGCGTGGGCTGGTCGCCTTCCTGCGTCGTCGCGCAGAGGTGTTCGTAGAGCAGCTGGTGACCGGCCTGCCAGGCATCCGGAGTCCTCTTCTTCAGTTGGACCGCGAAATATTCGCGAAGCAGCGGGTGGCAATCGACGGACTGATCCTTTTGCACGCCGACGAGGTTGATTTCCGCCAGTCGTCCGAGGGCGATGTTCCAGTCGCGGTCCGCACCGCCCGCCAGCGCGTCGTTCAATCCGGCGATGGCCGGGGCGGCCCGCAGCGCCGTCAGGCAGCCCTGCGAGGCGGGCCGGTCGAACAGCCCGAGCAGGCGCAGAATCGCCAACTGTCGTCGCGCCTGGTCATCGCCCGCCGCGAACCATTTCTCGTAGGCTTCGATCGCTTTGAAGGCGTGGCCGTAGGGACGGGTCGCGTCGTTTTTGTATTCCGCCTCCGCGTCAGCCAGCTTCAGGCGGTCGCGCCGGCGGATGTCGCCGCGCTCGGTCAGCTTCAGATATTGCCCGACCAAAAAAAGCGTCAGCGCGTGACCTTGCACCTCGACGCTGGCCTGTTGCAGTTCCCGGTCATCGGCGGCAATCGCTTTTTCCCCGGCCCGCTGCGCCCCGGCGTAGTGCAGCAACGCCGCCCCGGCGACGGGCGGGAGGAATTCCAGCGAATGGTCGGTCGCCGACTTGCCGTAGTGCTGCTTGATTTCGTCCACCTTTTCCCGCGTCGTGACCACGCACAGGCCGGCGTTCTGCGCGGCGAGTCCCCGGAGCAGCGCGGCCACGCCCTTGTCCGTCAACTGGCCGTGCATCGGTCCCGGCGGATACTGGAGCGGCTCCAGGCCATCGAGCACCAGCAGGCCGCGCCGGGCGCCCACGAGTCCGGCCAGCCGGGCGCCGCGTTCCTCCGGACCACCCGCATTCGGGTTGGCATCGCCGAAGAACCCGAGGGCGGTGATGACGAAATTTTCACCCGACGCCGCGCCCTGGTCCCGCGTCCCCTGGCTGTAGAACGACCAATCGAAGACCCATTCCGCCCCGCGCCAGTTCTTCAGGGCCAGCTCGGCCATCCAACTGGCGACGAGCGAGGTCTTGCCTTCGCCGCCTTTGCCCCGCACCACCACGATGTTCTTCCCTTCGTTCCAGGCCCGGTCGAGCATCGTCAGCTCTTCCTCGCGGCCGATCAGCTCCTGGGCGGTGCGGGGGAGTTTTGTTTGCGAGACTTGGACACGAGAGAGACCGGGCTGAACACTCGTCGCCGCCGACGGTGAGTTGTCGGGTGCGCGCTGCCTCGGCAACACGGGAATCGCGCCCAGAGCGTTCTTCTCTACCCTCGCTTGGCCGGTGAGAATGCGAATCAGGTGCTCGTAGCCCGAATCGCTAAGCGCGAACTGGCCGATCCGGCAAAACGTCCAGCCTCGCAGGAAGTCCAGAATGCTCCTGTCCGGTTCGCCGCTGAAGAGGATGGGCACGATGCGCCGATTGCCTTTGTCGTCGTAGATTTCATCATCGATCAGAGCTCCTTCCCAATAGACGCCTTTGCCTTTTTCCGGAGGCACCCCGCCATCGATGCGGCGCTGATATTCTGCCGTGCAGACTGAGAGGATGAAATCCGACTGCCCACGCTTGAGCTGGCGGCGGCACCAGCGCGGCCAGTCCACGATTTCCTCGTTGTGAAACTGATCGAGTTCGACGTCGATGCCATGATTGCGCAGCGCCCACGCGAAGTTTCGCACGCGTTCGCTGTGCTCCGGCGAGTCGTGGCTGTAGCTGATGAAAACGCGAGGGTTGCTCATGAAAAGTGAGTCTGAGGGGAATGGCACTTAATTAAGCCCGTTGGCATCCGTGGCGCGGGAGCGATTTCGATGCGGGATGACACGCATCTGGTGGCGCGGTTTGGTGAGGAGTTGATAAGGCTTTGGCCGTCGTTTTCTGGCCCTCGGTTCGATGCGCT
>JBBQCM010000048.1:0-44104 GCA_038318725.1 Chthoniobacterales bacterium | reverse complement strand
CATCGGCATTCGGAATCGCGGCACGGGTTCGCGTCTCGGGCCGCCGAACAACTACCACGTCGGCTTTCGCAACGACGACGTGTGGGAGGATCGCGGTTCGCTTCAAATCAATTGCCGGTATCCGCATTCGCAGGTGCTCGGCTCGTTGTGCTTCCAGCTTGCGGGAGTTGCGCCGCAGGATTCCGCGGTCGTGCGCGTGCGCGTGAACGGCGTCGATCTCGCGGAGGCGGGTCTGCGCATGTATGGCCGCTACGTGCGGAACGAGCCGATGAGCGGCGAGTTTGCGAAGCGGCATTATCCCAACGATCCCGACGGCAACATCTACTTTTGCGACGATCACGATACCGGCGGGACCAATCCGCCGGGCGATCTCGGCAGCGGCGAGTTCCGCTACGAAGGCACTGATCCGGACGCCTACAGCGACACTTACAAAAAGAAGACGAACGAAGAGATCAATGACTACAGCGACCTCATCACGCTGACCGACAAGCTGACGAATACGCCGGACGCGACGTTTGCGGCGACGATCCCGCAGTATTTCGACCTCGACCAGTTCTACACGTTCATTGCGACCGACGCCCTGATCGGCAATCAGGAGGGTGGCCTGCAGAGCGGGCGCGCGGACGACGCAGGGCTGTATCGTGGCGTCGTGGACCCGCGGTTCAGACTCATCCCGCACGATTTCGACTCGGTGTTTTCGTTTGGTCTGAACGCACAGGATCCCGGCGGTCCCGGCGGCGGTGGCGCGGTTGCGCCTCCAGTGCCGACCTCGCGCAGCATCTTCAGCTACGATGGCGAGGATCCGAAGACTGGTACGGATGGCGTGCTCGGTTTGCATCGTCTTTTCACGAATCCCGAACTCGTCCCGCGCTACTACGCGAAGGTGCTCGAGCAAATGGACAAGTGGTTCAACCACGCGACGCTTGATCCGGCCATCGACCGACTGTTTGGCAAGGTTGGCGTGGATAACTGGGTCGCCGCTACTGGCACAAACGTGAGCATCGCATCCGCGAAGGCGTACATCGACTTGCGGCGCGCGAACATTCTCACGCAAATCCAGCAGACCCCCGCTTTCACCGCCACCGGCAACGCCGCCGACGTGAACGGGATGAAGCAGACGACGGACGGCTCGGCGACTTTCAGCGGGACGTTCAACGTCGCGAAGACTTACTCGATCACGGTCAACGGTACGCTCGCGACGATGTTTTATCGCACCGCCGGAGCGGACGCGGCGGGGACGTGGAAGCTTGTGACGGCGGCGGGTTCGGGCTTTTTGAAAAGGGGCATCAACCGCGTGACCGTGAATTTTTACGACGGCACGAACGGCACCGGCGACGTGCTGACGACGCTGACGGCGAACATTTATTTTTCCGGCGGCGCGCAAACTTTGATCGGCTCGAATGGCGTCGCCGGTTCGGTCGGGCTGATCGCGCCGGCGAGCTACGTGCCCGGCGTGCCGGTGATGGTGCGGGTGGATTTGAAAAACGCGGCCGGCGCGTACGACCGGACGGCTTGGAACACCACGGTGACGCTGACCGCGACCGGCGGAGTGACGCTGACGCCAAACACGGTCACGCTCTACAACGGCGTCGGCAGCGCGCTGGTCGCGGCGAGTGGCGTCGCCAATTTCACGCTCACCGCCGCGACCAACGGGCTGAGCGCATCCAAAGCGCTGACCAGCCTCAACGGCGTCGCGCAGACGAGCGTCAGCGGCACGCTCGCGGGCGCGAATTCGTGGAGCGGAATCGTCCATGTGACCGGCGACGTGACGGTGCCGACGGGCGCGTCGCTGGCCATTCAGCCGGGCACGCATGTGCTCATCGACGGCACCACGACCGCGGGCAGCACGACCGGAAAGAAGATCAGCGTCACTGGCACCGGCGCGCTCTCCGCGCCGGGCACGCTGGCGCTGCCGATCAGCATCACGTCGTTTGATCCGACGGCGCGGTGGGGTCAAATCAGCGTCAGCGCATCGACGCTCACGGCGCTGGATTTTTGCCTCATCAGCCACGCCTCGCACGCCCCGACGCTCGGCCACACGAACAAGGCCCCCATCTTCCTCGTCACCGGCTCGAGCCTGACGCTGCGCGATTGCGTGGTCGGCGAATCGCCGGGCAAGGCGATGTTCACCGCGGGCACGACCGGCATCACCCTCCAGCGTTCGCTCATTTTGCACACGATCACCGGGCCCGAGCTGCAGGACGGCACCTCGCTGCTTTGCGAGGATACGAACATTCAGGAAATCCTGCCGACCTTCCGCGAGAGCAACGATCTTGTGCCCGACGACGAGGACTGCCTCTACATCCACAACGCGCCAGGCCGCTCCGTGATCGTGCGGCGGTGCGCATTTGCGATGTGTGGCGACGACGTGATCGACAACCTCGCCGGGCCGATCACCGTCGAGGATTCGATCCTGCGCCAGGGCTGGGACAAGGGCATCAGCCTGCTCAATAACGACCTCACGATTTCGGGCACGCAGATCATTGACTGCGACAAAGGCATCGCGCTGAAAAGCAATGCCGCGACCACGCACGGAGTGACGATGGACCACTGCACCATCTCCTCGCAGGAGCACGATTCGACGATCGCGCCTTGGGGCTATCCCGTGGCCCCCGCGGCTGGCGATCCCGATGCGCCGGCGACGGGCATCTGGACGCAGAACAAAGCGGGTCAGAGCAACACGAGCGCGGTGCTGAACTACAACGTCACCAACTCGATCATCGAGGCGAAGATTCCGGTGAACGTGGATGCGCCGTACCCTGCGGCGAATTCGCATCTCAGCTACACCTGCACGCACGACACCGACACCGCGGGCGCGTTCGCGTGGCCCGGCGTGGGAAATATCGAAGCCGTGCCGCTGTTCGTTGATACGGCGAACAAGGATTTCCATTTGCTCGCGGCCTCGCCGTGTGTGAATTCCGGCGACCCGGCGGCTGCGCAAAAGGACATGGGCGCGCTGCCGCTCGGCAATGCGTCGCTCACGAACATCGTGTGGACCGCGGCCGCCAGCCCGTTTCGCATCACCGCGGACGTGACCATCGCGACCGGGCGGACGCTCACAATCGAGCCGGGCGTCACCGTTTATGCCGACGAAAATAAGCACATCCTTGTCAATGGGAGCGTCCGCATCGCGGGAACGGCGACGCAGCACGTCGCGCTCAGCGGCGTGCCGGGACTTGCGCTGAAAGCCGATCCCGCGGACCCCGGCCTGCCGCTCACGACGCCGAAGTGGGGCGGCCTTTGGCTCGAAAATTCCAACGATCCGAACAACCTCATTTCCTACGTCGATTTCGTCGATGCACAGGATCCGCTTCCGGCAAACCGCGGCTGTATCGAGCTGAAGCAGAGCGCCTGCACGGTCGATCACTGCACCTTCCGCGGCACGCATCTGCACATGATCTACGGCGATCACTGTTCGATCACCTGCCAGTTCTGCGAGTTCCCCGACGAGTTCCCCGGCACGGACGTGCCCGGCGCGCTGAACAATGTCGCGGAGCAGTTCAAGCTGGTGAACAAATTTCTGCCCGGCGGCCACTGCCTCGTGCGGTGGAATGTTTTCCACGGCAACAAAGGCCACAACGACGTGCTCGATGTGGACAGCGACGTGGTGCCAAACCCGATCCTGCAGGTGCGCGAAAACATTTTTCTTGGTCAGAACGGCGACGAAGACTGCGATTTGGGCGGCGACGTTTTCCTCGATGGCAACATTTTCGCGCACGGCCACAAGGACACGCCGAACACCTCGGCCGGTCACGCGAGTGCCTTCAGCACGGGGGACGCGGGGACGGGCACGACGGTCGTCGCCTCGCGGAATATTTTCTGGGACGTCGATCATGCCACCACGCTCAAGAGCGGCACGGCGACGATTTTCGAGCACAACACCTGTTACTCGCTGCGCGCGAACTTTGTGGACTCCGGCGGACGCACCGACGTTGCCGGAGCCATCTCCTTCCTCGTGCCGGCGGAAGGCTCGCCGCCGGGCGACGGCGCGTACTGTGCCGAGAATATTTTCCGCACGATTCCGCAGGTCTTTGGCGACGCGGATCGCGGCACCAACGGCGTCGGCACGTTTCCGACGCGGCTTCAGTTTGACTTGAACATCGTTGATCCCGCCACTCCGACCGCCGTCGGCTCGCTGCACCCCCTCGGACTCTACAGCCTCGGCACGGGAAACATCATCGCGGACGCGAAACTGACCAATCCTGCGAACGGCGACTTCGCGCTCGCCGCGGACTCGCTGGCGCGCGGTGCCGGTTTCTTTGGAGACGACCTCGGCGCGCTGATTCCAGCCGGCGCGAGAATCAAGGGCGAACCGCCGGCGCAGACGCCTTCGACCTCGGCGACGCTGACCGTCGGCGGGCCGGGAATCTTTTACTACAAATGGAAACTCGACGGCGGCGCGTGGAGCGCGCCCATCGCCATCGACCCCGCGAACCCGCTGAAATTTCCCCGCACGGGCCCGACGAAACGCACCGCGCAGCTCGCGCTCACCGGTCTCGACAACGGCCCGCACACCGTCTCGGTCGTCGGTCAGGATTTCGGCGGCCAGTGGCAGGAAGATGCCGCCGCGACTGTCTCGAAAACGTGGACCGTGGACACCGCGCTGCAGCTCATTCGGTTGAATGAAGTGCTCGCCGACAGTGCCACGCTGCCCGACACCATCGAGCTTTACAACGCGGGTGCCGCCGGCGTGGACGTGAGCGGCTGGAGCCTCACAGACGACCTGCTCACGCCGGCCAAATACGTTTTCCCCGCAGCGACGACGATTCCCGCCGGCGGCTACCTCACCGTCACTTCGGCCACCTCCGCGATCAACCTCGATAAGGACGGCGACGCCGTCTATCTCTACAACGGCACGACGCTCGTGGACTCGGTGGTCTTCGGTCACCAAATCCCGGACTTCACCATCGGCCGCACGGGTCAGGACAGCGCATGGGCGCTTTGCGTGCCGACGCTCGGCGCGGCGAATGTGCCCAAGGCGCTCGGGCTCGCGAGCACGGTGCGCATCAACGAGTGGTTCACCAGTGGAGCGGCGCGCTACGACAACGACTGGATCGAACTCGCCAACAGCGGCGCGCTGCCGGTCGCGCTCGGCGGGCTGCGGCTGACCGACAACATCCCCGGCGATCCCGCGGCGAGCATCATCGCGCCGCTGAGTTTCATCGCGGCGAATGGCTTCGTGAAGTTCATCGCGGACGGCACGCCCTCGCTCGGCGCGACGCATTTGAGTTTCGCACTCGATGCGCAGCAGGAGGAAATCGCGCTGCTCAGCGCGACCGGTGCGCCGCTCGATCTCATCACTTTTTACCCGCAAACGACCGACTACTCGCAGGGCCGCGACGCCGCTGGAAATTACGTCTTTTACGAACTGCCGACCGCGGGGCTCCTCAACGGCACGACCGATCCCGCCTACGCCAATGCGCTCGCGCTGCTGCGCGGCCTGCGCATCACCGAGATCATGTACAATCCGCTCGGCGGCACCGAATATGAGTACGTCGAACTGAGAAATGTGGGCACGAGTTCCTTCGATTTGGCCGGCGTGAAATTCGTCAGCGGCATCGACTTTACTTTTCCTTCCACGATCCTCAGCCCCGGCCAGAATATTCTCGTCGTGAAAAACTTCGTGAAGTTCCGCAATCGCTACGGCAACGGCCCGCTCGTCGCCGGCACTTTCACCGGCAGTCTCGACAACAGCGGGGAAAAGGTTGCGCTCCAGCTTCCGCCGCCCTTCGACGCGAACGTGCTCACTTTCACCTACAGCGACGCGTGGCAGCCAAGCACCGACGGGCCGGGCCGCTCGCTGATCGTACCCAATCCGCTGCTCACCGCTGGCCTCTGGGGCAACCGCGAAACGTGGGCCGCGAGCAGCACAAACGGCGGCGATCCCAACGGCGCGGCGGTTCCCGTGCTCGGCCTTTACGCGGATTGGTCGGTCGTAAACGGCGTGCCGACCGTGACTGCGGATGGCGACTTCGACGGCATCGCCGGGCTCGTGGAATTCGCGCTCGGCATGAATCCCGCGAGTGGCCTCGGACTGGACGGGGCCGCGGGCGCGCCCGGCGTGGCGGTCAACGCCGGCCATGTGCAACTGCGCTTCCTTGCACCTGCCAATGCCGCCGCCACGCAAATGCACGGCATGCCGGAACTGACCTACACCGTGCTCGCGTCGAGCGATCTCGTGATGTGGAGTGCCATCGCCACGAAGACCTTCCCGACCGCGTGGAGCGGCACCGCGAGCGTGACTGTCGGCACCGCATCCGGCGGCTTTACGCCCGTGGTCGTGGAAGATTCCGCCGGCAGCACCCCGCGCTTCCTGCGCCTGCAGGTGACGTGGACGCCGTAACGCCGCGACCGTTGAGCAAGAGCGAAATCCAGCCCGCTCAGCCCGGCGTGGCGGTTTCCAGCGTGGTGACTGCGGCGGTGTCGCGCCCGAGATAGCGGGCGCCGATCAGCCAGAAGGCGCTGGCGACAATCATCATCACCGAGACGAGGCCGAAGGCTGTGTTCATGCTTTTCGTTTCCTGCGCGATCCAGCCGATGAGGGGCGGCGAGAGAGCGTCGCCGAACGCGTGGATGGTGAAAATGTTCAAAGCGAAGGCCGTCGCGCGCAACGGGCTGGTGGTGACATTGGCCAGCGCGGTATTCGCCGGGCCGGTATTGAAAAAGAGGAAGAACACGGCAAAAAAAACCGCAACCCACGCCCACGGAAAAGGCAGTCGCAACATCGCCAGCGTGGCCGGGAAAGCGAAGAGGATGGCCACGCCGGACGTGAGGAAATACGCCCCGCGGTAATGGTGGCGCAGTTTTTCAGCAGTCCAGGAGCCGAGAAGCGTCGAGACGATTCCAGCGACCACGACGATGATGCCGAAGGTGGTGTTGACGTCGTCCAGAATTTCCCGCTGCATCTGGTCTGTGAGTCGGGTCGCGTCCAAACCTCGCACTTGCGCCAGCCGTCCGGTCATGAACTTCGGAATCCAAAATGAGATGCCGCCGATGGCGAAAGTCATCGCCGTCATCGCCGCCGTATTGAAGACGTAGGACGGAATCCGCAGCAGCGCGAGCGCATCGCGCCGGAATGAGCCCGGCACCGCCGTTTTCGCCGAAGCAGCGCGCGGCGGCTCCTTCATCCGAAAGCAGAGCCACGCCAGCACCAAGCCCGGCGGGAGGACCAGCCAGAACGCCCATCGCCACCCGAGCACCGCGGCAATCCTGCCGCCATAAACGTAACCGAGCGCGCTCCCCACGGGAATCGCAAGGTAGAAAAGCGCGAGCACCTTCCCTCGTTGCTCCACTGAGTAGTAGTCGGACAACAGCGCTGGGGCCGACGGGCCGTAGCCCGCCTCGCCGATGCCCACGCAGATTCGCGAGATGACCAGCGCGGCGAAAGTTGTCGCCAGTCCGGTGGCACCGCTCGCGAAGCTCCAAGCCGCGATGCTCACCCCCACGAGCCACCACCGTGACCAGCGGGTGGCGAGCCGGCCGAAGATTGGCGCGCCGACCATGTAGGCATAGAGGAACGCTGAGGCGAGGCTGCCCGCCTGCGTTTCGGTAAGCCGAAATTCCTTGCTCAGGATCGGCTCAACCGCCGCGAGGATGGAACGGTCGAGGTAGTTGAAAAGATTGATCACCAGCAGCAGCGCGAGAGCGCTGCGGGGCATAGAATTGTCGCGGCTGGCATCCATTGGTGGGCGCGTTCATAACGGCGGCGGGGAAAAATCCGAAACTCGAATATCGAAATCCGAAACAAATTCGAAAGGCGTGAAAGCGGGAAAAGTGGAGTGGCGCGTGCCCCCCTTGCCGGAGTTTCCATCTTTTCGGAATTGTTTCGGATTTCGGATTTCGGATTTCGAGCTTTCCCGCCAATACTCCGCCGCGTGTCCTCTTCCGCAGCTCCCTTCTTCCTCGAACGCCTTCTCCGCTCCCTCGGCGCACTCCTCGGGCGCTGTATCTACCGCGTCTCAGCGCACGGCACGGAGCGGCTGCCTGCGGGCGGGTTTTTGCTGCTGCCGAATCATCTCACCTGGATCGATGCCATCGTCCTGCAACTCGCGTGTCCTCGGCCGATCCGGTTCATCGTTTTTGAGGAAATCTACAATCTGCGGCTGCTCAACCCAATCTTCCGCGCCATCGGCGCGCTGCCGATCAGCCCGCGCAAAGCGAAGGACGCGGTGCGCGCGGCGAGCGAGGCCATCCTGGCAGGCGAAATCGTGTGCATCTTTCCCGAAGGTGAGCTTTCGCGCAGCGGCATGCTGCTGCGGTTGAAAAGGGGTTACGAACTCATCGCGCGGGCCGCGAAGTGTCCGGTGGTGCCGGTCTGGACGGACAATCTGTGGGGCTCGATCTTCAGCTTCAAAGGCGGGAAATATTTCTTCAAATGGCCGAGCCATTTTCCGTATCCGGTGACGATCGCTTTCGGGGAGCCGATCGCGCAGGAGCAGGCGGACATCGCGACCGTGCGCGAGCGGTTTCTCGAGCTCGGGGAATTCTGCTATCAGCAGCGGCCGATGCTGCGCGGGCACCTCGGCGAGGCGTGTCTGCGGGGCTTGAAAAAGAACCAGTTCGATGTCGGTGTGATCGACGGCATGGATCACTCGCAAATGTCGCGTGGCATGCTGCTCGCGGCAGCCATTTCGCTCAGCAGGGTCGTCCGCAGAGAGTGTCCGCGGAATCGCGTGGCCATCGTCCTGCCGCCGGGAAAGGCGGCGCTCATTGCCAACCTCGCCGTGCTGCTGGCGGACAAAGTGCCCGTCAATCTCAACTTCACCGCCGGACGTGCGGCCATCGAAAGCTGCATCGCCCAGGCCGGGTTGCGGCACTGCCTGACGGCGCATCCTTTTGTCAAAAGGCTCGGCGACTTCCCGTGGCCGGAGCGCACTATTTTCCTGGACGACATCCTGCCGCTGCTGAAGCCGCAGATCGTGGTCTTGCGTGCCATCGTGCTCTTCACCCCCGCATGGCTGCTGGCGCGCGCGCTCTGCGTGCCGCGCGTGGGCGACCGACGGGAAGCCTTTCTCCTCTTCACCTCCGGCAGCAGCGGAGCGCCGAAAGGGGTGGCGCTCACGCACCGCAATC
This sequence comes from Chthoniobacterales bacterium, assembly GCA_038318725.1. Taxonomy (GTDB): domain Bacteria; phylum Verrucomicrobiota; class Verrucomicrobiia; order Chthoniobacterales; family Chthoniobacteraceae; genus Chthoniobacter. The sequence goes on along the minus strand of JBBQCM010000048.1, from coordinate 35,032 downwards.
TCCTCGCAAACGTCCAGCAATTCGCGCTCATGCTCGATCTCGACCCGCGCGATAGCGTGCTCGGCTCGCTGCCTTTCTTCCACAGCTTCGGGGCCACGGTCACGGTGCTTTTCCCGATGCTCCAGCCGGTCGCCGTCGTCACCTATCCCAACCCGCTGGAGATCGCGAAACTCGCCGCGCTCATCGAGCGCTACAAAATCTCGCTCGTCGTCACCACGCCCACCTTCCTTCGCGGCTATATGCGCAAGGCCGAGCCGCAACAGCTCGCCTCGCTGAAGCTCCTCGTCACCGGTGCGGAGAAACTTCCCGCCGACCTCGCCGCCGCTTTCGAGGCGCAGTTCAAAATGAAAGTCCTTCAGGGTTACGGCCTCACCGAAACCTCGCCCGTCGCCGCGGTGAATCTGCCCGAGCCAAAACCCAGCCGCCCGGGCGACAGCGTGCAGCCAAGCAGTCGCGACGGCTCGATCGGCAAACTCGCACCCGGCGTGGCCGCGCAGATCCGCGACCCGGAGACCGGCGCGCACCTTTCGCTCCACGAAACCGGCATGCTTTGGCTGCGCGGGCCGAATGTCTTCGACGGCTACCTCGAAGACCCCGCGCGCACCGCCGAGGTGCTCATCGACGGCTGGTTCAAAACCGGCGACCTCGCGCGCTTCGACGAGGACGGCTTCTGCTTCATCGAGGGCCGGCTCGCGCGCTTCAGCAAAATCGGTGGCGAGATGGTCCCGCATGAAACGGTCGAGACGCGCATCGTCGAAGTGCTCGGCCTCGGCGGCGAGCACGAGCGCACCTGCGCGGTGAGCGCGGTGCCGGACGAAGCCAAGGGCGAAGCCCTCGTCCTGCTCACCACCCGCGATTTCGACCACGCCGATCTAAAAAAGAAGCTCGCCGATGCCGGGCTCCCGAATCTCTGGATTCCACGCGTCGTCAAAAAGGTCGAAGCCATCCCCGTTCTCGGCACCGGCAAGCTCGATCTCAAACGCTGCAAGGAACTCGCCGCGGAATGAGCGAACAGCGGTGCAGCTTCTGCCGCGCGCAATTCCCGGCGGCGCAGATCTTCATGCTCGACGGGAAAGCCGTCTGCGTGGGGTGCAAGCCGGCCGTACTGGCGCGCGTGCTGAGTGGCGCACCGGAGCCGCTGGAGCCGGTGGGATTGGGCGAAAGGATCATGGGTTTTTGGGAAACGGTCGGCGTTGGGTGGAAGGTCATCCGCACCGAATGGCTCGCCCTCCTTCTCCTCGGACTGTTCATTGCGGCGCCGCTGAACTGGCTGCTCCACCGGGTGCCGTTTCCCGATAATCCGAGCATGCGCGATGTGGCCCGGAACTGGCGCTTGCAACAGTTTGGCCAAACCTTCTTCGGCGTGCTGGCCACGCTCGGCACCGCATGGATCACGCGGGAGCGGCTGGAAGGGCGGCCCGCCAGCTTCGGCGGCGCGCTGCGACATGCCGTGAGCCGCTGGCTTTCGGGCATCGGCACGGCGTGGCTCGAAGGCATCTTTCTCGTGGTTCTCACGCTACTCCTTCTCGTGCCTGGTGTGATCTTTGCCGGCTATTACGCGTTCTCGATGATCGCCGTTTCGCTGCGCGGCTGCGGCGGCACGCGGGCGCTGGACTACAGCAAATGGCTCGTCAAAGGCCGCTGGGGGCGGGTCGTCGGCTACGCGCTGGGCTATTTCCTGCCGGGCCTCCTGTTGATGGTGGTCATGTCGGTCGCGACCGAGTTTCTGCCACCCGTGCCCCACCTCGAACTGGTGACGGATGTCATCACCGATCTTGCGATCGGGTTGGCGACGGTCTTCATGACGGTCTTCTTCCTCAACCTCGACACCGTCCAGCGCGCCCGCGAGGCCACGGGCGAAACGAGCATCCTTGACCGGCGGCTGGGACAAAACCTTGGAAGGTGAGTCAGGTTGCGGTGCGTTTTCCGATTTGCCAGTCGGCAAAAGGCGGGCATTTTCCCGGCCATGCGTTTCGTCCTTCTCCTTCTCCTCGCCATTTTCACCACCGCCCTCACCCCGTTGCGCGCTGCGGACCCCGTGGTCCCGGCGGCGAGCGGAGAGTTTGTCATCATCTCCGGCGGCGTCTCGCTCTGGGTCTGGGAAAAGTGGAAGGCGCAGCCGCACGACAACTGGTGGATGAATTTTGTGCGCGCCTCGCGCATCCGCATCGAGGAAATCCGCACCGCGGAGCCCGACGCCCAAATCACCTGGCTGGTCTTTCGCCCCGCTTACGTCGCGCGGTCCCGGCAGGAAAACAACGACCTCATCGGCCACATCCAAAGCGTGCGCGAAGCCTACCGGGTGAAGCTCGTGTGGTTCGACTCCACCGACCAGCTCATTAGCTACCTCAACAGCGGCCAGGACCGCAGCCGGGTGAAGATCGCGGACCTCGAGTTTTTCGGCCACAGCAACAAGGCTTGCTGGATGTTCGACTACTCCAACGTCATCGACAGCGCCTCAAAGGTCTGGCTGCATCAGGACGATCTCCGCCAGATCCGGCGCGGCATTTTCTCCCGCGACGCGCTGGTCAAAAGCTGGAGCTGTCACACTGGCGAAAGCATGAGCGCCAAATGGCGCGCGGCGACTGGCGTGCCGATGATCGGTGCGATCGGCAAAACCCAGTACATGACCGACGAACTGCCCGTTCTTTCCAGCGACAACGGCCGCTGGACGCGCTGACCGCCATGACCAGCGCCGAACTCCAGTCGATCTACGACCAGCCTTTTTTCGACCTCATCCAGCGCGGTCGCAACGCCTACCTCGAACACTGGAGCGCCAACGAGGTTCAGCTCTGCACCCTGCTCTCGATCAAGACGGGCGGCTGCTCGGAAGATTGCGGCTACTGCGCCCAAAGCGCGCGCTACACCACCGACGTCAAGGCTGGCCGGCTCATGGAAACGGAGGCCGTGCTGGAGGTGGCAAAGCGTGCGCTGGAGAATGGCTCGACGCGCTTCTGCATGGGGGCGGCGTGGAAAGGCGTGCGGGCAGGGGATGCGAAATTCGAGCAGGTGCTCGGTACCATCCGCGAGGTCAGCAAGCTCGGCATGGAAGTCTGCGTGACCCTCGGCCAGCTCAGCCTCGCCGAGGCCCGTCAGCTCAAGGACGCCGGCGTGACCGCCTACAATCACAACATCGACACTTCTCCCGAGTACTATCCCGAGGTGGTGACGACGCACACGTTCCAGGATCGCGTGAACACCATCGAGGCCGTGCAGCAGGCCGGCATGGATGTTTGCTGCGGCGGCATCATCGGCATGGGTGAGACCGTGGCCGACCGGTTGCGCATGCTGGAAGTGCTGACCAATTTTGACCCGGCTCCCGAGAGTGTGCCGATCAACTGCCTCATGGCCATGCCCGGCACGCCCATGGAAGCGCAGCCGCCCGTCGAGGTCTTCGCCCTCGTGCGGCTCATCGCGACCACACGCATCGCTTTGCCCAAAGCCAAGGTCCGTCTCAGCGCCGGACGCACCCGTCTTTCGCGTGAAGCCCAGGCGCTCTGCTTCTTCGCCGGGGCTAACTCCATCTTCTACGGCGACAAACTCCTCACCGCCGCCAACCCCGGCACCGACGAAGACCGCAGCCTCCTCGCCGAACTCGATCTCATCCCCCAGCCGCCGCGCGCGGCCTGCTCAGTAGCGTAGGATTCGCGTCAGGAAACCGCGGCACCGCGCGGATCAGTTGCCCCGAAGAAGGCGCTGCTTAGTGGCCTCATCGAGCTCGGGGCTGCGCGTGATCCACTGCGTGGCAGCGGCTTTGTCCGAGCGCAGCCATTTCGTGGCAATTTGCCCGAGGCTCCCGTTGCGCAGGCCGGCGTCGGCGATGGTGCTGGCCCACGCGGCGGCGCTTTCGGGATCGCTGTCGGCAGCTTTGCCGGTGAAGGCGCTGACCGCAGCGTCGCGCAACGTTCCGGTGGGCAGGGTTTCCAGCCAGCCTGAGGTGGCGACCAAATCTTGTGCGGCCCATCGCGCCGCCACGTTTTGTATCGCGTTCTTGCGGGCCTCGCCCTCGGGAAGCTGTATGACCCAAGCCGCGGCCGCGCCGGGGTCGCTCTGCGCCCATATGTCGGCGACATTTGCAGCGACCTCGCCCTGTTTGGCCGAGGGAAGCTGCGGGAGTAAAAGCGCGGCCTGCTGCGGGTCGTTGCCCGCCATGATGCCGATGACACCGCCGAGCACTTTGCTGCGGAACTTTTCGTCTCCAATCTGCCGCGCCCAGGCGAGCGCCGCCTGGGGGTCATTGCGCGCCCATTGGCTGGCGATGTTGGCCAGCGTGCCACTGTCGTCGTGGCCGGCTTTGGTGTCGGCCTTGATCCAGTAGTCGGCGGCGGCGCGCGGGTCGTTTTGCGCCCACTGGCTGATGACGTTGAGCTGCGCGTTCTTTTTCGAGTCGTCGTCGGGAAGCTGGCTGACCCAGGCCAGTGCCGCGCTCACGTCATTGCGCGCCCAACTGCTGGCGACGTTGCTCAGCGCGTTATTCCGCGTATCGCCCGGGGGCAGCGCGGCGGCATACGCCGAGGCGGCCTGCGGGTCGATGTTGGCCCATTGCGAGGCCACATTTTGCACCGCGTTGTTGCGGGCCTGCCCGGCGGGCATCTGGTCGATGAGGCTGACGGCCGCCGCGGTGTCGCGGTAGCCGAGCGTTTGGACCACGCTGCTGAGCGCCCGGTTGCGCGCCTCGCCCGGCGGCAGCGCGAGCACCGCCGCGCTCGCGGCCTGCGGATCGGAAGCGGCCCACGCGTTGTAGGCGGTGGTCACCGCGTCGCGTCGCGTACCCACCTCCGGAAGCTGGCCGATCCAGGCGATGGCGGCCTGCGGATCGGTCTGCGCCCAGCGGCCCACCGTCGCGCGGATGGCGTTGTCCCGATTTTGCCCGCGCGGAAGAGCGAGCACCTGGCTGGCCGCCGCCGTCGGACTCTGCGCGGCCCATTCGCTGAAAATATTGTAGTAGGCGTTGCCGGTGAACTCGTCGTTGGGCAGCGTGGCGATAAACGCCATGGCCGAGCTGGCATCGCGTTTGGCCAGCACCGAGACCAAGCTGTAAAGCACGCCATTCCGCAGCTCGCCCGCCGGGAGCGTCTGCGCCCAAGCCATCGCCGCTTGCGAATTGCTGGCCGCCCAGATGCCGACGGCCGCCCGCGTCGCGCTAAAGCGCCCGTTGCGATCGAGGGTCATGGCAAATTTCGACGCCGCCTGCGGATCGGTCTCCGCCCATTTGCCCACCAGCATCGGCAGCAGCGTGTCGCGCTCCTGCCCGGTCATGCGCTGCGAGAGGGTGATGGCCGAGGAGATTTCGCCCGGCGACATTTTCCCGATGATCTCGTAGAGGTCGTGAATGCGCCGCAGATCATTCGTCTCGCGCAGCGCGTTGAGAATGGCGGTTTCGCCGTGCTTCGCCTCATCGTCCGCCGTCTCGGTCGAATCCTGCGAACGGACGGCGATGGCTGCGGGCGTGGCCATTTCCGGGCCTCCCGAATTGTGATGGAGCGCGGATTTTCCGGCGGAGGAAGAAAGACCGCCGCCCACGACGTAACCGATGAGGCAGCCGGCCAGCGTGCCAGCGCAAAAGAGCGGCCATTTGGATGATGGATTCATGCGAAGAAAGGCGGGGTGTTCAGTATTTCAAAATCCGCGCGAGGAAAGCGCGGCACTCCGCCGAGCGCGGCGCGGCGAAAAGCTCCTCCGCTGGCGCGTGCTCGACGATCCGGCCTCCGGCGAGAAAGGCGACGCGGTCGGCGACGTGGCGGGCGAAGCCCATCTCGTGGGTCACGAGCAGGAAGTCGCGGCCTTCGTTTTTTAGCTCCTCGATGACCTCCAGCACCTCCGCCGTCATCTCGGGATCGAGCGCGCTGGTCGGCTCATCGAAAAGGAGCAGGCGCGGCTTGATGGCGATGGCCCGCGCGATGGCCACGCGCTGCTTCTGCCCGCCGCTGAGCTGCGCGGGCTTCTTGTGCGCGTGGTCGGCGAGCTGGAACCGCGTCAGTGCGGCGCGGGCGATATATTCGGCTTCGCTGGCGGCCAGGCCATGCACCTTCTCCAGCGGCAGCGTGATGTTCACCAGCGCGGTGAGATGGGGGAAGAGATTGAACGCCTGGAAGACCACGCCGAGATGGCGGCGATGCGCGCGCAGCCTTTCCTCATCGGCAAAAGCGACCGCTTCACCGTCGAGCGTCACGGTTCCGGCGTCCGGCGTTTCCAGCCCCGCGATGATCCGCAGCAGCGTGGACTTTCCCCCGCCGCTCGGCCCGATCAGCGCGAGGCTGCGCAACTCTCCGAAGTCGCAGGTGAGGTCATCCAGCACGCGATGCGAGCCGAAGGACTTGGTCAGGTTGGTAAGGGTCAGCCTCATGTTTCAAACCGCGCGCGTTTTTCCAGCGCCTGCGTCCATAGCGAGATCGGCAGCGTCAGGATGAGATAGCCAAGCGCGATGGGGAGATAGCTTTCAAAATAACCGAGCGTCACCGCACTCACCGAACCTGCCGCCAGCGCGAACTCCTCGATCCCGAGCACGGAGAGGAGCGACGAGTTCTTGATGATCGACGCAAACTCGCCCGCGAACGGTGGAAGAATTTGCCGGACAGCCTGCGGAAAGATGACGTAGCGATACGTCTGCGCCCGGGTGAAGCCGATGGCGCGCGCGCTCTCGAGCTGTGACTGGCCGATGCTCTCGATGCCGGCGCGGATGATCTCGCTGAGATACGCGCCGCTGAAGAGCGAGAGAATCACCGCCCCGGCGAGGAACCGGAAATCGCGCGGGAGCTGCTGGCCAAAGATGTACCAGTAGAAATAAATCTGCACGAGCAGCGGTGTGCCCCGCGTGATCTCGACATAGATGCGCGCCACATAGCGCAGCGGAAGAAAGCGGCTTCGTCGCAGGAGGGCAAAGGTCAGCCCGATCGCGCAACTCAGCGGCAGCGCCAGTGCGGCGATGCCGATCGTCGTCAGCCAGCCCTGCCAAAACAGCCGCCAGTAGCCCATCACCGGCTCCCACGCCCAATGGTAACTCAGTGTCGAGAACGCCCCGAAACACACCAAGCTCAGCAGCCCCAGTGCGACCGCGAAGCTGGCCGCGCGGGCGGGCAGCGAAGCGGACTCTCGATTGGTGACGAAGAAAGTGGAGCGGAGTGCAGAGATCAAAGCGGACGTGGCGGCAGACGTTGAAGATGAAAGGGAAAGCACTGCCATCTGCCAAGCATCACGGCTTCTCGCACGCGCGCCGTTCGTGTATCCCGTGCCTTTCGTGGACACCTCCGCACCGCCGCCCTTCACCGCCGTCCTGCTCGCCGGCGGCAAATCCGTACGAATGGGCCGCGACAAAGGCGGCGTGCACATCGACGGCCAGCTGCTCTGGCAGCGCCAACTCGCCACGCTGCGCGCGACCGGCCCGTGCGAGCTTTTCATCTCGGGAAAACCGGACGGGCCTTATGCGGGCGCGGGCGTTGAGCTTCTCGGCGACGACTTTCCCGGCCTCGGCCCCCTCGCCGGTCTCGAAGCCGCGCTGCGCCGCGCGAACCATCCGCTCGTCCTCATCCTCGCCATCGATTTGCCAGCGATGACGGCGGTGTTTCTCTCGGCGCTTGTCGGCGAAGCCACGGCCAGCGCCACCGGCTGCGTGCCGCACGATGGCGAATGGTTTGAGCCGCTCGCCGCCGTCTATCCGCGGGCCTGTTTGCCACTCGTGCAGCAATGTCTGCGCGATGCCGACCGCTCGATGCAGCGCTTTGTCCGACTCGCTGCGGGGCAGGGATTTATCGACGTTCGCGGGTTGGACGAAAACGAGCGGGCGCTTTTCAAAAATATCAATCTGCCCGACGATCTCGCGGGTGATGACGACGATCTCCCGACGCCGTCATCCTGAACGGAGCGGAGCGCAGTGAAGGATCGCTGACTGGAACGCGGGCGGAGGCGGCGGGAGTTATACCTCGTGTCACCTCCCGCCTCCTCTGCCCATTTTCAGCCAGCGATTGTTCACTCCGCCTTTGTCGCAATGCCTCCAAAGGCTCCGTTCAGATTGACGGCGGTTTGGATTGCTCGCGCCGCGGCACAACGGCGACGGCGCAGGCTTTGTAGCTCGGCTGGCGGGAGTAAGGGTCGAAGGACGGATACGTGAGCTGGTTCACAAGCGCGTAGTGCATCGGGGCGAAAATCTGACCGGGCTGGACCGTGGTGGTGACGTTTGCGGTCGCCGTGATCGTGGCCCGGCGGGAAGCTATGCTGACGAGCGTATCCGGCGCGATGCCGAGGCGCTCGGCGTCGCGCGGGTTGATCTCGATGTAGATCGACGCGGGATAGAGTTTGCGCAGCACGTCGGATTTTCCGGTGCGCGTATTCGTGTGCCACTGCGAGGAAGTGCCCCGGCCGGTGAGCAGCAGGAACGGAAATTCCGCATCCACCGGATCGGCCATCGGGCGCGGCGCTTCGAAGAGAAACTTCGCCTTTGCGTCCGCATGGAAGAAGCGCCCGTCCTCGAAGAGTCGGCGATGCTGAAAGGATGAAGGATGAGGGATGAAGGATGAACACCCGCCCGCGCTGTCTTCTTCATCCTTCATCCTTCCGCCTTCATCCTTTTCCCTCCACGGCCATTGCACGCCGCCGCATTCGTCGATCATGTGGTAGTCGGCGATGCCGGTGATGTCACATGGCTGGCCGCGGGAGCATTCCTTCATCAACTGGAACGCCGCCTCGGGCGAAGTCCACCGGGCGAACATCTCCCCGCAGCCCCAATACTGCGCGATAAGTTTGCAGATATTGAAATCGCTCAGCGCCTGGCCCGGCGCTCGCGCCACACGTTTCACTAGCCCGATGCGGCGCTCGGAATTGATCAGCGTACCTTCCTTTTCCCCCCAGCCCGCGGCAGGCAGCACAAGGTCGGCGCGCTGCGCGGTTTCGGTGGTGGCATACATGTCCTGCACGACGAGGAAATCCAGTTTCCCGAGCAGTTCGTTGAACTCGTTTTGGTGAATCCACGAATGCGAGCCGTTGGTCGCGATGACCCACAGGCCCTTGATCTTCCCGTCGCGGATGCCGTCCACGATTTCATCGTATGCCCACGACGTTTGCCGCGGGATCACGCTCTCCTCGAGGCCGAGGATACCGGCGATTTTCGCGCGATCCGCGTCGTCGGTGAAAACGTGGCCGCCGAGCAGGCTGGTGATGTTGGCGTAGAGGCGCGAGCCCATCGCGTTGCATTGGCCGGTGATGGAATTCGCGCCGGTGCCGGGCCGGCCAATGTTGCCGGTCATCAGCGCGAGATTGATGATCGCCTGCGCCGTGCGGGTACTCTCGTGGCCTTGGTTCACGCCCATCGTCCACCAAAAGGAGACGCGCTTCCCATCGGCGATGGTCTGCGCGAAATGCCAGAGTTCGTCTGCGCTCAGCCCGGTCGCGGCCACGACGACGTCGGTTGTGAATTGGGTCACGAATTCCGCAAACTCGTCGAAGCCCGTGGTGTGCGCGTCGATGTACGGGCGGTCGATCCAATGGCTCGCGATGAGGATATTCGCCAGACCGTAGAGCAAGGTGAGGTCGCTCTTTGGCGCGATGGCGTAGTGCTGTGTCGCGGCCATGGCGGTTTCGGTTTTGCGCGGATCGACGACGATGATCTCGGGCTGATTCCGATTTCTCATCACGCGCTGCCACATGATCGGGTGCGCAATGCAGGGGTTCGAGCCGATGAAAACGAGCACGTCGCTTTCCTCGAAATCCGCATACGTGAAAGGTGGCGCGTCGAAGCCGAAAGACTGTTTGTAAGCGACCGCGCTCGTGGCCATGCACTGGCGCGTGTTGCTGTCGCAATGCACGAAACCCATGCCGAATTTGAAGAGCGCTCCGAGGAAAGCCATCTCCTCGGTGACGATTTGCCCGGTGCCGAGAAACGCGACGGACTCCGGCCCGTGCTGACGTTTGATCTCCTTGAAGCGTTCGCAAAAAAGCGTCAGCGCCGTATCCCAATCGACCGGCTCAAACTCCCCGTCGCGTTCACGGCGCAGAAGCGGCGAGGTCGCGCGATCCGGCGCGGCGAGTGGGGTGAGCGCCTCCCAGCCTTTTGGGCAGGCCATTCCGAGGTTCACCGGGTAATGGGTGTCGGCGCTCAGATTGATCGCCTGGCCATCTTTGAGATGAATGTTCAGCCCGCAGCCGGTGGAGCAGAATCCGCAGACTATCGTGGTCGTGTCATCGGGCTTGAGCCGCTCGGGAACTTTGCCCAAACCGAAGTCGCCGGGCGTTTGCACGAGGTCTTTGGTGAGCGGTCCATCCCAGACCCGGATGAGGTCGGCGGCTTTGGCGGCGAAAGCTTTCATGCATGCATCGGTGTTGCGGACGAGAGCGGGCCGGGCATCCGGGGAGCGACGACGGCGGTGAAGAAAAAGTATCGCTCGATGAGCTGCGAGGAGAGCGTGAGGAGGAAGGCGAGCGTGGCGTAAATCGCGGCGCTCCATCCCGCGCCGGTGACCGCGAGGATGGCAGAGAGGGTCGCGCCGATGAAGAGGCCGATACGGGCGACGACCAGCGGTCGGCGCAGTTTCCAAACAATCAGGGCAGAGCGATGATTCGCGTCGGACTCATCGCGCAGGGTGCGGTGCAAATCCTGAAACTCCCAACCGAAGAGCGCGGTGCGGAGAAACGTGGCGACGACCGCGATAACGGTGACGCTCCCGGCTAGCGGCACACCGGTCAGGACGCCCGTCCAGCCTAGCACTGCGGCGGTGCCGGCCGAGCCGAGGAGCAGGGTGGTGCCAAAGAATTTCGTGAATGTTAGCTCGCGATTCCAAAACGCGCGGCGCGTGTCCACATAGATCATCGCCGAGCAAAAGACGCCGAGTAGTCCGAGCGCGGCAGTAACGCCGGCGAGCGGCGCGGCAAACTGCGCGGGTGACATGAACCTTTCGACGAAGCTCAGCATCGGCAGCATGGGGGCGAGCACTTTCCACAAACTCGCCCCGGTAAAGGCCGCTCCAGCCGCCGCGAAGATGCTGAAGGCCAAAATCTCGCGGCTCATCCACGAAGTCCGCAGACCGAGAAATGCGCGCCACGCGCCGAGCGGTCGGCCGAGGTGCAGGACACTAACGGAGAGGCCGAGATTCAGAATCGTGAAGGCCGCAGTGGCGAGTGGGGCTTGGGCGGCGCCGAACGCCGCGGCATCGCCAAACGCCAGCGCGGCGGCGCCGACGAAGAGACCCGCGGCGATCTGAGTGAGCACAAGCATCCCGATGAGCGGCCCGTGCGCGTGTTCCAAACGAAGCGCGGCGTTATCGCCGGGGCGCGCATTTGCGGGCATCGCGCGGCGCGAGGTGTAGAGGGTCGTCGGTTTGGTGTAGCTCGAATCGAAGGCTCCCGGAAGCAGGCGGACGCCGGGCGCGGCGGCTTGGGTGACTTCGCCCGTCTGCGCGATGCGGATGGTGATCGCGCCACTCGGGCAGGCCTGTACGCACGCGGGTGCTTCTCCGGCGCTCAGCCGTCCGTGGCACATGTCGCACTTGCGGACGATGCCGCGCTTTTCCGAATACTTTGGCACGTCGTACGGGCACTTGAGCACGCAGTATTGGCAGCCGATGCACTGGTCATCGAGGTGTCGCACGATGCCGGTTTCGGCGTCCTTTTCGTAGGCCTTCACCGGGCAGCCGAGCATGCAGGCCGGCTCGACGCAGTGGTGGCACGCGGTGGTGATGGTCTGTTGCCACGGCTCCTCGACGGAGCCGCCGTGGAGCAGTCCGGTGTCGCGCCAGGTCTCGTCATCGTCGAGGCCGTTCAACGAATGGCACGCGCTGACGCACGCTTTGCAGCCGGTGCAGGCATCGAGATCGACGGCAAAAGCGTATTGCTCGCCGATCCCGGGTTTGGTGAGAGGGATGAGGTCGCGGTAGTAGCGCGACTGCGCGGGGAGCGCATCGCGCTCGTGTTTGCGGGCGAAGCGCTCGACCGCGGTGAGGACCTGCTGCTCAGCAAGGAGGTCGTCGATGAGCGTGCGCGGGCCTTCCTGTTCTTCCACGAACGCGGTCATCTATTCCTCGTTGCTGAAAATTGCCTGGAGCGTGTTGAGGTCATGGCGGGCGGTGAAAGCTTGAAAAGTTTCACCAGCGATGCGGTGGCGGAGATAACCGCGGAGCATTTTTTCGAGGAGCGGCGGGAGGCTCTCGAAATCGATCGCGTTGAAAACTTGCCGGCCCACGGCTTGGTTCGCGCCGAAACCACCGCCGACGAAGACGTGGTAGCCATCGACACTCTCGCCGCCGACTTTCGCCTTCGTGCCGAGCAAGCCGATGTCGCCCATGTAATGCTGTGCGCAGGAATTCGGGCAGCCGGTGACGTGGATGTTCACGGGCTGATCGAGCAGGATGCGCTTGTCGAGAAAGTCGGCGAGCTTAAGCGCGTGGCCCTTGGTGTCGGCCTGCGCGAACTTGCAGTAGGAGTTTCCGGTGCAGGCGATGAGGCCGCTGCGGAGGTTTGATTGCTGCGTGTCGAACCCGGTTTTGCGCAGCGCCTTCTTCACCGTCTCGACGAAGTGATCCGGCACGTTCGGGATGACGAAGTTCTGCCACACCGTCAGGCGGATTTCGCCGGAGCCGTAGAGGTCGGCGATCTCGGCGATGCGAATCAGCTGCTTCGGCGTGACGTGCCCGACCGGCACGGCGACGCCGACGTACTTCAGTCCCTTTTGCTTTTGCGGATAAACGCCGACGTGGGAGTGCGGCAGATTCTGGCTGGGATAGGTGATCGCCGCCGGATCGAGCGGCGCACGCTGGAGCTGATAGCCGAGCAGTTTCTCGGTGTCCTCGAGATATTGTTCGAGCGACCACGTTTCGAGCAGATGCTTGAGCCGCGCCTTCTTGCGGTCGGTGCGATTGCCGTTGGCGATATAGACGCGCACGACGGCGGCGACGACTTTGTTCAGTTCCGCCGGCTTCACCAGCACGCCGAGGTCGCGCGCGAAGGCCTTGTGCCCCGTCGCGCCACCGAGGGCGATGCGGAAGAAAACTTCGTCGCCGACTTTCACGGCCTTGCAGCCGATGTCGTTCGTGTCTTCGACCGTGCCGATGAGGCCGCCGCCGTCGTAGGCGATGTTGAATTTCCGCGGCAGATCGTAGAACGCACGATCGTTGATGATGATGTGCCCCATCTCATGGCAGAGCGGCATCACGTCGATCAACTCGTGCGGGTCGATGCCGGCGGTGGGGTTCGCGGTGAGGTTGCGGATGTTGTCCGCACCCGCGCCGCGCGTGTGCAGGCCGACGTGCTGGATGCGCTGGACAAGCGCCGGCGTGTCTTTTGGCTGGATCAGCCGCATCTGCAGATTCGCCCGCGTGGTGATCTGCACGTAGCCGGTCGTGAGATCCTTCGCCAGGTGCGCCAGCTCGCGAAGTTGGAAGGTTTGGAGTTGTCCGCCGGGGATGCGCAATCGCGCCATGAACGCTTCCTTGTTCGGCGTGAGGTAGAAAAGTCCGTTCCATTTGAAGCGGAAGATTTCCTCCTTTTCCGGCGCCTTGTTCGCGGCGGCGTAATCGAGGAGCACGGGATACGCATCAAGCGGATGCAGCTCCTTTTTCACGCGTTCCTCGAAGATGAGGTCCTCGTGTGAAACCGTCTTTTCCACTGCCGGCGCACCTTCCACGTCGGTGAAGCGCTGACCGCGCGCGGAGACACCGGCAAAGAAGCCGCTGAGATAATTCGTCTGCTCGGGCGAGAGCGGGTCGCCGTTGACGGCGTTGATCGGAAGGGCGGCAGTGCTCATGGGATCAATAAACGTCGCGCTGATAGCGCTTGTCGGTTTTCAGCTTCTGGACGTAGGCGGCGGCGGTTTCCCCGGTCATTCCGCCGGCGGTTTCGGCGATCTGGCGGAGGGCGGCATCTACGTCCTTGACCATGCGGCTGGCGTCGCCGCAGACGTAGAAGTGGGCGCCGCTTTCCAACCAGGAAAAGAGTTCCGCGGCTTGTTCGAGCATCCGGTTCTGGACGTAAATTTTCTCAGCCTGGTCGCGAGAGAAGGCGAGATCGAGCCGGGCCAGATGGCCGTCGGCGACCCAGCCTTCGATTTGCTCGCGGTAGAGAAAATCGGTCTCACGCTTCTGGTCGCCGAAGAACAGCCAGTTGCGACCCTTCGCGCCGGTGGCGAGGCGATCTTCGAGAAAGGCACGGAAGGGCGCAATGCCGGTGCCGGGGCCGCACATGATCACCGGCACATCGCCGTTCCCGGGGAGGCGGAAGCCGTGGGACGTTTGCACGAAAACGGGAACGGGCGTGTGCTCGGCGCAGCGGTCGGCGAGGAAAGTTGAGCACACGCCTTTGCGCGTACGTCCATGACCGTCGTAGCGCACAGCGGCGACGGTGAGGTGGACTTCATCCGGGTGTGCTTTTGGGCTGGAGGAGATCGAGTAAAGGCGCGGCAGGAGTTTCTTGAGCAGGGTGATGAGTTCCGGCGCGGTGAAAGGTGTCGTGAGACCGCTGATCACGTCGATCACTTCGCGCCCCCGCAGAAATTTCTTCAGCTCCTCCTTCCGCTCCGGATCGAGCAGAGCTGCCAATTCGCCACTCCCCGCCCCACGCTCGGCCACGGCTTTGAGCAGGTCGGACGAGGGACGGGTGATGTCGTAGTGCTGCGTGAGCGCGAGGCGCAGCGAGGTCTCCGGGCCTTCGAAAATTTTCACCGCTTCCTCGCCGTCGCAGCTGAGCACAGCCAGCAGTTCGCCGACGAGTTCGCCGCAGTTTGCCGGCACCACGCCGAGCGCGTCGCCGACTTCGTAGCTGAGGCCGGAGCCGGCGAGCGAGATTTCGTAGTGCCGCACTTCCTTGCTGGAACCTTCAGCGTTGAGCAGACGGTTCACGAGGAGGCGCGCGGGGAATGGATTTTTCTTCGAGTAACCCGTTTCCGCAGCAGTTTCCTCCGCGACGCTTGCGCCATTCGACCCAATAGCTGTCGCACCACCGGATGCCGAGGCGAGCGCAGCGAAGACACCTTCCGTCCACGATTTCGCGGGTGCGTCGTAATCGACATCGCAATCGACGCGCGGATACACGCGCTTGGCGCCGAGTTTTTCGAAGCGCTCGTCGCAGATTTTACCAAACTGGCAGAACGCCGCGTAGTTCGTATCGCCGAGCGCGAGCACGGAGTAGTTGAGATGCGCGAGCGTCGGCGCGGTGTCGGCTTTGAGGTAATCCCAAAATCCCTGCGCATTGTCGGGCGGGTCGCCGTCGCCGTAGGTGCTGGTGATGACCAGGACGTTCTCCTCCGTGGTCAGATCGACGGTTTCAAACTTTGCCATGTCCACGAGCTTTGGCGCGAAGCCGTGCTTCGCCGCTTCCTTCGACGCCTTCTTTGCCAGCCCCTCGGCGGTGCCTGTCTGGCTCCCATAGAGGACGACCAGTTTCGAGGGTGCCGCGGGCGCGGCGGCGAGACCGGCCAGCGCGTGTGCGCCGAGGTTCGCATCGGAGAATAGGCCGGCGAGATAGCCATTCAGCCACTGACGCTGTTCGGAGGAGAACGGGGCGCTTTCGGGAATGAATGGAATCTGACTCATGAGGTGGATGACGCATTTTCCGGCGAAGCCTGCCCCGCGACCGAAGCCGCGCGGCAGATAGACCGACCAGAAGGATGAGGTTAGATGGTTAAAAGGTGATGGTGGCTTGCACGTAGCCGAAGTCGGCATCGCTCGACGGGCCGGTGTCGCTGAGGTAGGTGCCGGCGAAGAAGTGGGCGTAGCCGCCCTGGAGCTGGAAGTATTTTTTCGGCTGCCAGGTGACCACGATCTCGACCTGCGAGCCCTCGTATTTCCCGGCGTCGCGGGCCGCAGGCGTGAGCGGACGCACGGGCGTGACGCCATTGGCGCGGTACCAGACATCATCCGTGGAGGCGATAAAGAAGGCGCGGTAGTCCACGAGCGCCGTCACCGTCTTGCACGGCTGCACGCTCACGCCGGCCATGATCTGCTGCATGTTCTGCCACGCGGTCAGATCCATGATGCCGTAGAATTTGTGGTTCGTCGGGAAGAGATTCTGGAATGTTTCGATGTCCGAGTCGGTCGGGTTGTTGTCGCCCGAGGCGTAGTTGTATTCCACGCCGAGCCGGGGCAGCCACGGCACGTCGAAGGTGTAGCCGAGTCCCGCATTCACGGCGAACGCCGTCAGGTCGAGCCCGCGCACTTCGCCGGTCTGAAAGGCGAACTCACCTGCGTAATCGAAGCCAACCGGCTTCGGCGCTGGCGGTGGCGGTGGCGGTGGCGGTGGCGGTGGCGCGGATTTGCCGTCGGCCATCGACTTGCCATCGGGGGCGGAAGCGGGCGAGTGATGAAAGTAGCCGGGCTTCGATTTCGCGCGGAAACCGAACGTGGCGAAGTTGGTGTTGCCGATCGCCGTGGGCTGATAGAGCGGGCCGGTATCTTCGTGGAGATACAACGCATACAGGTCCGTCGTCTGAAATGGCAGCGCGGTGGTGCTGAAGTAGAGACCACTGAAAACCTGGCCGCGGTGGGTCTCGGTGCCGTTCACAAAATCCGATTGATTGTATTCGCCGCGCTTAGGCAGCACGACGGTCGAGGCGAAGGCGTCGAGCGCCCATTCCTTCTCCTCCCAACGCAGCTTCACGCCGTCAAAGGTGCGGCTGATGTTGTTCCAGTCGAAGGCGCCGATCAGCCGTTCATCGCCGTAGCTCAGGACTTGGCGGCCGAGCTTGAGCGTGAGTGGGAAGTTTTTCGCGTTGCCGAGTTCGATGTAGCCTTGGCGAAGGTCGATGGAGTCGTCGCCTTCCGCGCCGAGTTGGCCGGGATAATCCGGGCGGTCGGAATTGATCTCTCGCGAGTCTTGGGCCTGCGCGTAGATTCTCAGCCAGCCCGTCGGCTTCAGCATCAGTCCGATGCGGATGCGGTTGAGGAACCAGTTGTCGTCGGTCAGTGCGTTGACCTCGCTGTTCAAGTCGAAGTTGTTGTCGCGATCCTCCCAGCGGATGCGCTCCTGGAAGTCGAAGGTCACTTTACCATCAAAGAAGCTCAGCGGATTTGCCTCCGGCGTTTTCTCGGCTATTGGTTTTTCGCCGGTGGATTTCGCAATCGTCTCTCCCGCCTGGGAAGATATGAAAACGCTGGTCAGGAGCGCTGTCGCAAGCAGCGCTCCGCTTTTTTTAAGGAAGTTAGTTTTTCGTTGGGTCACTGGATGTGGTTTCAGTTTTTGGAGATGCTCCTCAGTGGCGTTTAGGTGTGGTGGACGGACTCGCGAGCATGCGGGTCAGATTGGTTTAGGAAATGGCTGCGGCGGTTACTTTGGGAGCGGCAGCAGGCGCAGGCGCGGCATGTTTGTGCGCTTTGACTTCGAGGAAGTGGATGAGCTGCTCGCGGAGCCGGTAGTAGTCGGGATGTTCCATGACCGCCTTGCGCTCGCGCGGCCGCGGAAAACTCACCTCGATGACTTCGCCGATGCCGGCCTCGGGGCCGTCGGTCATGCAGATGATGCGATCGCTGAGAAAGAGCGCCTCATCGACATCGTGCGTGACCATCATGGCCGTGATTTTTTCGCGCCGCCAAAGGTGGACGAGCACCTCCTGCAACTCGTAGCGCGTGAGCGAATCGAGCATGCCAAACGGCTCGTCGAGCAGGAGCATCTTCGGCGCGAGGGCGAAGGCTCGGGCGATGCCAACGCGCTGGCGCATGCCTTGCGAAAGCTCCTTCGGCGTCTTGTGCATGGACTCCGCAAGGCCGACGAGCGTGAGGTAATATTCGGCGATCTGCAGGCGCTCGGTTTTGTCGGCGGTGTAAAAGACCTGGTTCACGCCCAGCATGACGTTTTCCAGCGCGCTCATCCAGGGGAGCAGCGAGGGCGACTGGAAGACCACGCCGCGATCCGGGCCGGGGCCGGTGAGTTCCTTGCCGGTGAGAATGATGCCGCCGCTGGTCACGCTGCTCAGTCCGGCGACCATCATCAGGATCGTGGATTTGCCACAACCCGAATGGCCGATGACGGTGACAAACTCGCCTTTGCGAAACTTGAAGTTTATGTCCTTCACGATGATCGCTTCGCCTTTGGGCGACGGATAGCTCTTGGTGAGCTGGGAGAGTTCCAGATAGGCGGGTTCGCTCATACGGCTGTCTCCACGGTTTCGCGCTTTTCCTCGCTGCGCCGGCGGGCGCGGCGCTTAGTGCCAAGCAGGGTTCGCGGCTGATTGAGGTCTTCCGGCAGCACGTCGGGCAGGATCAGCTTTTTCGTCAGCGCAGTCTTCCGCTTGTCGGTCGCCTTGAGCAGATAGTCGATGACCTCGGTGCGTGTCTGCTTGAAGTCGTAGTTGTGATTTACGTCGGCGCGGCTGCGCGGGCGCGGGATCATCACCGGAATGGACGGCCCGAGCGTGGCGCGCGGCCCGGCGGTCAGCGGGATGACGCGGTCGGCGAGCAGGATCGCTTCGTCGGGATCATTCGTGATGAGGATGACCGTCTTCTTTTCCTCCTGGCAGATGCGGTTGATCTCGTCCTGCAAATTGGCGCGCGTCAGCGCATCGAGCGCGCTGAGCGGTTCATCGAGCAGCAGGATTTCCGGTTGCATCGCCAGCGCCCGTGCGACGGAGACGCGCTGCCGCATCCCGCCGGAAAGCTCGCCTGGCACCTTCTGCATCGCTGGCGTGAGGTTCACCATGCGGATGTATTTCTCGATGTGCGCGCGCCGCTGCTCCGCACTCCACTCCGGGAAAACCTGATCGACCGCGAGCGCCACGTTTTCAAACACGGTGAGCCACGGGAGCAGGCTGTAGTTTTGGAAAACGATCCCGCGATCCGGCCCCGGACCGGTGATCTTCCGCCCCTTCAACAGCACCTCGCCCTCGTCGGGAAACTGCAATCCAAGGATAAGCGACATGAGCGTCGTTTTGCCCGAGCCCGAGTAGCCGATGATGGCGACGAACTCCCCTGTTTCGACCTCGAGATTGAGATCGTGCAACACTTCTGACCGAGCTTTCGCCGGACCGAATCCCTTGCTGACATTTTTGATTTCGAGGAGTGCCATGGATTGGTTCAGGCGGTTTTAAAGCGGCTTTCCACCAGGCTCATCATGAGGTCGAGGATAAAGCCGACGATGCCGATGGTGAGGATCGAGAGGATGATGTGCGCGTAGCTCAGCGCGTTGTATTGCTGCCAAAGGAAGCCGCCGATGCCCGGTTTACCGGTGAGCATTTCCGCCGCCACGATGACCAGCCAGGCAATGCCCAGCGAGAGCCGGAAGCCGGTAAACATGTAGGGCAAGGTCGCCGGCAGCATCACTTTGAAGAGCGTCTTCGTCTTCGAAAGTTTGAGCACTTTCGCGACGTTCAAATAGTCCTGCGGAATGGCGCGCACCCCGACCGCGGTGTTCAGCACGGTGGGCCACATCGAGCAGATGGCGATGGTGAAAATGGCCGCGAGATCGGACGCCGTATAGGTTCCACCGAGCAGCGGAATGACTTCGGGGATGCTGATCTTCGCGCCGAGAAAAAGCACCATGCCGAGCGGCAGCCAGGCCAGCGGCGAGACCGGCCGCAGCACCTGAAAGATGGGGTCGAACATTTTTGAAAAGCCCTTCGACAGTCCGAGAAAAAAGCCGATCGGCGTGCCAATGAGCAAAGCAATGGCGTAGCCCTTGATGACGAGGCTGAGCGAAAGCCAGGTGAAGCGCAGCAGGCCCTGGTCAAGCTCACCGCGTTTCGCCAGCGGCTCCACCACATAGAGCTTGCTCTTCTGCCACGTTTCGACCGGCGACGGCAGATCGGCGGAGATGCCGACGCGCTGCACTTTGGTCATCTTATCGCCGAAATCATCGACGTAATCTTTGCGCACCTCGCGACCCGCGATCAGCGCCCAGATCAAGAGGCAGAAAAGGACACCGAGCGATGGCAGGATCAGCCAATCGATTTTTTTGAGGAATGGTTCGTTCATATGGCAGGTCGATACGGGTTATTTGCGGAGGCTCGTGACGGGAAACGACGCGGCGTATTCCTCCGGCTCAGCGGGATCGAAGACGCGGCCGTCGAAAAGCGTTTCGGGCGCGAAGTCTGCCCCCCCATGTGTGGCACCGAGCTCTTTCATCGCGGCCTCGTAAAAGTCGGGCCGCAGCACCCGGCCAGCCACGCCAAGGTAGTCGGGAGTTGTCGGCAACATGTTCCAACGCCGAAACTGGGAAAGCCACCAGACACAATGTTTCGCCTGCGGGTAGTTGGCATTCCGCGCATGAAAGGTGACGCCGCGTAGATCGCTGGCCTGGCGCCCATCGCCAAAATCGACCGAAGTGCCAACCCGCGCGCGGACTAGGGCCACAGGCACGTTAAGGTACTCCGGCTGCGCCAGGAGTCCGGCGAGCGCATCGTAGTTCGCCGGATCGTCGCACCACACACTGGCCTCCTGGAGCGCCTTGAGCACGGCTTTGACGGAGTTCGGATTCGCCTCGGCAAACTCCTCGGTGAAGGCGAGGACCTTTTCGGGGTGGTCCGGCCAAATCTGTTCGGAGAGCAGCGCGGTGAAGCCGAGTTCCTCGGAAATCGCGCGCGCATTCCACGGCTCGCCGACGCAGAAGCCATCCATCCGGCCGGTCTTCATATTCGCAACCATCTGCGGCGGCGGAATGGTGATCAGCGCCACGTCTTTGTCGGGATGAATGCCGCCTGCGCCGAGCCAGTAGCGCAGCCACATTGCATGCGTCCCGGGCGGCAGGGTGATCCCGAAAACCATCGGCCGTCCCTTGTCGCGGCACTCTGCAGCTAAAGGGCGCAGCGCTTTCGCATCGGCGGAAAATCTCCCGCGATGCTTCGCCCCGAGCGTGATCGCCTGGCCATTGCGGCTCAGCGTCCACGGGATGACGAGCGGCTTCTGCTCCGTGCCCAGCCGACCGACCGCGGCTCCGACCGGCATGCCGAAAAGCATCTGAGCCGCGTGCGTCGCGCCGCTGTTCAGCGCATCGCGCAGCGCGGTCCAACTCGTGAATTTGCCAAGACTGGAAGTTATCCCGTGTTTCGCGAAAATCCCCTGCGCGTGCGCCACCACGATCGGCGCGCAGTCTGTCAGCGGCACAAAGCCGAAGGCGAGTTGGCGCACTTCTGGCCCACCGCTCCCATACGCTCCGCCGACCCACTCGCTCGGCAGCAGTGACGCGAGATCGAGGCCGCTGCCGGTCAGCGCCGCGGTCCGGCGCGCGCTGTCGAAACGGTCCGCGCTAACGCCGGTGCCGCTGGTGAGGGGTCGTGGGACGATAGCTTCCATCGTGCGCTAACCCTTCATGCTGTTGACCGCAAAGCCCTTGGCGTAGGCTTCGAGATCGCTTTTCGGATCAAACTTCACACCGTCGAAAAGCGTCTCCGCACTGTCGTCCGCGCCATCGTGCTGGTAGCCGATCTCCTTCATCGCTTCCTCGTAAATGTCCGCGCGCATCACCTGCTTCGCGACGCCCGCATAGTCCGGCGCGGCATCCACCATCCCCCAGCGGCGGAATTGGGTGAGCCACCACTTCGCGTATTTCGCCTGCGGATAATTGCAGTTCCGCTGGCTGAAAATCATGTAGTTCGGATCGCGCAGCTTGCGCCCGTCGCCGTAGATATACTTGCCCTGCAAGCGGCTCAGAATGATGTCTTCCGGGCAGCCGATGTAGGTCGGTGAAGCCACGATCTTCGCCTGCTCGGGCCGGTTTTCCATCACGTCCAGCCAGACACTCGCCTCGTGCAGCGCCTTGAGCACGGCCTTGACGGTCTTCGGATTCTTGTCCGCAAACTCCTGGGTGAAGGCGCACACCTTCTCCGGATGATCCTTCCAGATCCCCTGCGTATTGATGCTGGTGAAGCCCACTTCTTCGGCGATGGCGCGCGCGTTCCAAGGTTCGCCCACGCAGAAACCGTCCATCTTGCCGACCTTCATATTCGAGACCATCTGCGGCGGCGGCACGGTGATCAGCGCTACGTCGGTATCCGGATTGATACCGCCGGCGCCGAGGTAGTAGCGCATCCACATCGCGTGCGTGCCGGGCGGAAAGGTCATCGCGAAAGTGAGCGGCGTGCCGGCTTTTTTCGCCTCTTCCACAAAGGGTTTCAGCCCCTTCGGATCATCCGTGACCTTGCCTTTGAACTTGTTCGCCAGCGAGATCGACTGGCCGTTGCGATTGATCATCCACGGCGCGATCATCGGCTTTTTCGGAGAGCCCATCAGCCCCATCGTCGAGGCGATCGGCATGCCGAGCAGCATGTGCGTGGCTTGGATGTCGCCGTTGGAAAGCGAGTCGCGGATCGCCGCCCAGTTCGCGCCCTTCGTCACCACGGAGTTGATTCCGTATTTTTTGAAGAGGCCCTTTTCGTGGGCGACCACGATCGACGAACAATCGGTCAGTGCGATCATGCCAAACTTCACATCGGCCGTCTCCGGCGCGTCGTCGGCGTAGGCGGAGCCGACCCAGCCTTTCGGCAGCCCGCCGAACAATGCGGCGAGGCCGGCCCCCTTGACGGTGCTGGAAATGAAACGGCGGCGATTAAGCAGGGAAGGGGGTTTGCGGGTGGTGATCGGTTTTTGGTTCATTGGCTTTTTGGGGTGATGAGCCGGCTGGCTTTTTGAAAAATGTCGGCGCGGAACCAGTCGACGGCGCGTTCGGCGGGCACGATGGACGGGTCTTTTACGAGGCCGCTTGCGAGGAGATTGCGGATGACCCATTGCGCCTTGTCGGGCGAAGGCACGTTGGCGTCGCCGCCGCTGAAAATGTGAAACGCGGAATGTTTTTCGACGCGCCCGTGGCCATAGTCGAACGTCCCTGCCATGCCCATGCGCAGCGCCTGGATGGGCACGCCGACATACTCCGGCTGCGCGAGTGTTTCCATGAGTCGTTCGCGGTTCTCCGGGCGCTGGCAGAAGGCGCACGCTTCGGCGAGCGCGGCGATGAGTGCGAGATGCTCGCGCTCCGAACGCTCCGCAAAGTCGCGTCGCACCATGAGCACTTTTTCGGGATGCCGCGGCGCGAGTTCCTCGCTCGTGGTCACGCACCAGCCGGTCTTCGAGAGCACGGCCAGCGAATTCCACGGCTCGCCGACGCAGTAGCCGTCGAGGTGGCCACCTTTGAGGTTCGCATGCACTTGGGCAGGCGGGACCACCACGATCTGGACGTCGCGCTCGGGCTGGATGCCGTGGGCGCGCAGCCAGTTTCGCAGGAGAAAGCTGTGCGCAGAATACGGATGGACGACACCGAAGGTGTAGAGCCGGCGGCCCTGCGTGACCTCGTGCCTCAGCGTCCGGCCATCGCGCACCCCGCGCTCCCACAGCTCGTGCGAGAGCGTGATGGCGTTGCCATTCAGGCTGATGACGAGCCCGGTCAGGCACTCCGCCTGCACCGAGCCCAGCCCGCAGCTCGCCGCGACCACCAAACCCGCCGGCGCATGGGCGGCGTCGAGTTCGCCATAGACGACCTTGTCGCGGATCGTCGCCCAGCCGACTTCGCAATGAAGTTCGACGTCGATGCCGAACTTTGCAAACAACCCCAGCTCGCCCGCCATAACCACCGGCGCGCAATCCGACAGCGCGACAAACCCGAGTTGGAGCGGGCGGTGGCGGTGCTGGATGTTTTTGCGCATGCGGTGGTGCAGGACTTTGACACCGGCGCATTTAGCTCCCCCCGTGCCATGCTGGCCTGGTCCGACCAATAAACCGTTTGCGACTTTTCGATGAAGATGATGAATATCATTCATCAATGTCGCAACCGCTTGATAGCAGACAGCTCCGGGCTTTTACCATCCTCGCCCGCACTGGCAGCTTCACCGCCACCGCGCAGGAACTGCATCTTTCCCAATCCGCGATCAGCCACGCCATGAAGGGGCTGGAGCAGGAGATCGGCTGTCGGCTTTTGGACAGGCTGGGCAAAACGGTGGTGCTCACGCAAGCCGGCGAACAGCTTTTCGGGCATGCGCAGAAAATCCTCGCCGAAATGGAATCCGCGCGCTCACATCTCGAGCGGCTCGGCAAGTGGGGCAGCTCGCGGCTCCGGATCGGCGCCAGCACCACGGCCTGTCAGTACGTGCTCCCGGGGGTGCTCCGCGAATTCAAGGAGAGCTTTCCGCAATGCGCCATTTCCATCGAACCGGGCGACACGCCGGAGATGATCGACGCGCTCCGCCAGCATCGCATCGACCTCGCCGTGAACCTCGAACCACGCCGCGAGGAACTGCTCGCATTCCGCCCACTCTTCACCGACGAACTCGTCTTCGTGACCAGCCCGCTGCACCCCTGGGCCCGCGCCGGCCGGGTCGTGCGCAGCGAAATTCCGCGCGAGCACTACATTCTCTATGGCAAAGGCAGCTACACCTTCCAGATGATCGAGGATTACTTCCGCAAAGACCAGGTCGTCCTCCACAGCCAGCTCGATCTCGGCAACATGGAAGCCATCAAGGAACTCGTGAAACTCGGCCTCGGCATCAGCATCCTCGCGCCGTGGACCGCGCGGAAAGAGCTGAGCGAGAAATCGCTCGTCGCCCTCCCGCTGGGCAAACGCAAGCTCCGGCGCCGCTGGGGCGTGCTCCACTGGCACCGCCGGCGGCTGAGCCTCGCGGAGGAGACGTTCGTGGGGCTGTGCGAAAGCGTGTGCGAAAAGATTCGCTAGCCGCAGGCGCAGCACCACGCTCAACGCCGTGCGCCAGGTTAGTCGTTCCAAAGGTACTGCTTCCAGCCATCCGACTCTGCGGCCGCCTTCATGACGCGGTTGCGTTCGGTGAGGAATGATCGCATGTGGCGCTCGACAAAGAGAAAGTCAGCGATCCGGCCGAGGGTGCCGAGTGGGGACTCGTAGGTGAAGATATCACGCATCGCCGTGCCACCGGAAGACGGCTCGAAATAGTGATCATGCTCCATCCGCTGAAACGCGCCGCGGAGCATGGCATCAGCGAAGTGGTGCGGACGCTCGAATGCCGTGATGCGCACGGTGAGCGACTGCCAGACACCAAAGTGGCGCGCCCGCCACGTAATCTCCTCGCCCAGGCCGATGAGACCGGAGGTCACGCCAGCCACCGCCCGCTCGCCGGTGCTCGCGGTGGAAGCAGTGTGCAGGTCGATGCTGCGAGCCAAATCAAAGACCCGCTCCCTCGGAGCGGCGATGAAGGTAGCGAGTTCAATGGTCGGCATAATGCATGACATGCTCTGGCGATTTCCAGTCGCCGAGCAGTTTCGTCATTCGCCATTCGGCTTCGGCCTGCCGCTTTTCCAGATGGGCACATCGGCTTTCATGCGGTCGATGGCGGCGGCGAGAAAGTGCAGGGCTTCGCCGCGGTGGGCGGCGAGGACGCGGATGTAGAGCGAGGCTTCGCCGACGGGAACCCAGCCGAGACGGTGGATGAAGTGGACGGCGGTGCAGGGGTGGGCGGCGTGGAGCGTGGCAAAAATGTGCGTCAGTTGGCGCTCAGCCATGGGCTGGTAGGCTTCGTAGTGCAGGCCGGCAAGGGCACGACCGTCTTCCATTTCGCGCACGAGGCCGTGAAATTCCACTGCCGCACCGATCTCGCGCGTGGGCAGGGCGAGCGGTGGGATGGCGATGGCGGCTTGGGTGAAAGCGATGTGTGTCTCCATGGAGAGGCATCAGCCGCCGCTCACGGGCGGGATGAGGGCAATCTCGGACGCGAGGCCGATGGGCGTGTTCCAGTCGTGGTATTCGCCATCGACGGCGACGCGGAGGCCCGCACAGTCGAGCGCCGGGGCGATGCGGGCGAGAAGGGCGCGCGGGGTTTCCTCCGGTGTGCAGTCGAGGAGGCGCTCGTGAAAGCCGAGCAGGTCGCGGGTGTGGGCAAAGGCGAGGAGTTTCACCGGCATGCACAGGGCATAGTGGAGCATTGGCCCAAAATCCATTGCGTTCATTTGCAGAACCGCAGGTTGGCGCTGAAGCAAAAGTTTTCGCGGCTTGGGTGGATGCGTCGCGCTCGGGCTTGCGTCCGCGGCTTAGGGCTGAAAGCCTCGACCGCCCATGCCCGACCTGACTCCGCTCCAATGGCTGCTCGCCGTGCTCGGGGCGGTGGGCATCGGCGTGGCGAAGAGCGGCTTTTCCGGGGTGAGCATGCTGCATGTGCTCATTTTCGCGAGCCTCTTTGGGGCGCGGGACTCGACCGGGGTGGTGCTGCCGATGCTCATCGTGGGCGATGTGCTGGCGGTGCGGACTTTCCGGCAGCATGCGCGTTGGGACTACATCCGGCGGCTGCTGCCGCCCGCGGCGCTTGGGGTGATCGCTGGTGCGCTGCTCGTGCAGCGGCTGGGCGAGGCGCAATACAAGCCGCTGATCGGCGCGATCATTCTCGGCCTCACCGCGCTGCAACTCCTGCGGCTGGGGCGGCCGGCGCTTTTCGACCATGTGCCGCACACGCGCTGGTTTGCGTGGGCCATGGGGCTGCTCGTGGGCGTGACGACGATGCTGGCGAACGCCGCCGGCCCCATCGCCGCCCTTTACCTCCTCGCCGTCGCGCTGCCGAAGCTGGAATTTGTCGGCACGAGCGCGTGGCTTTTCCTCATCATCAATTGCTTCAAAGTCCCGTTCAGCGTCGGGCTCGGCCTCATCCACCGCGACACCCTGCTGCTCAACGCCGCGCTCGTGCCCGCCATCGCCGCCGGCCTGTTCGGCGGACGCTGGCTGGTCCATCGCATCCCGCAGCGACTCTTCGATGTGCTGCTCCTCGGCTTTGCCGCCCTCGCGGCGCTCCGGCTCGTCGGACTCTTTTAAGACTCGCGGCGCTGCGCGCGCTTCGCTATCAGCCCCGGCATGCTTTTGAAATTCCTCGGCAAATACCGCGACGCCGGCCTGCTCATGATGCGCCTCGGCCTCGGCGCGGCCTTCATCATCCACGGGTTGCCCAAACTCACCGGTGGCCCGAAAATCTGGGCCGCCCTCGGCAGAAGCATGGGACTGCTCGGGATCGATTTCTTCCCTGCCTTCTGGGGCTTCATGGCGGCGGCTACGGAAGGCATCGGCGGCATCTTTCTCATCCTCGGCTTTTGCTACCGCCCAGTCTGCCTGCTGCTGACTTTCACCATGGCCGTGGCCACCCTGACGCTGGCTGCGCCGAAGGATCACGACTTCAAGATCTACTCCAACCCGCTGAAACTCGCCGTGGTCTTCCTCGGCCTCGCCTTTGTCGGCCCCGGCCGCTTCTCGATCGACAAAGACTGAAAAAAGCCTTGCGCCCCTCGGGCCGGCGGCTACTTTCGCGGCCTCACGAATCGCGGGGTGGAGCAGCCTGGTAGCTCGTCAGGCTCATAACCTGAAGGTCGTAGGTTCAAATCCTACCCCCGCAACCACTTCTAAGGTGCTGTAAATCAAGAGGTTGGCTTCCCGAAAAGCCGGTTTTTCACCTTATTGTCAGCAAAAGTGTCAGCAGATTCAGGTTTGGGTTCACTATCCTGCCGGAATCCGCGAACTACCCGCTGACAACTCGGTAACACCGGCTCAGGCGTTCTCGGTATTCTCGCAACCCGAGAAAACCGATGAAAAAGCGATTCAGAATATTCCAGCGTGGCGGCGTTTACTACGCGCACGACGGAAAGACAGGCAAGCAACTCAGTTTTAAAACGAGGGACAAACGAACGGCGGAGCGATTGCTGCTCGCGAAGAACGAGGCGGACGAGGTTCCCTTGATGAACCTCGCGATGGCGCGCACCTACCTCGCGGCGCATGATCCGCGGATGGTGACACGGACTTGGGCCGATGTGATCGGGGTGTTTTCGAGCAACGGCCGTAAATCAACGCGCGAGCGCTGCCAACGCGCGTTCTCCAGCAAGCCTTTCGATCTGATCCGCGACAAGCGCATCGTGGAAACGACGAGCGAGCATTTGCTCGAAGTGCTCGGCAGCGGTGGGACTTCGACAAACAATTATCTGCGCGGCCTCCATCATCTCGCGCTCAATCTCGGCTGGCTCGGCTGGCCGATTCTTGCAAAAAAGGCCTGGCCGAAAATCCGCTACAAGGTCCGGCGCTCGATCACTTCGGAGGAGCATCAGCGGGTCGTGAACGCGGAGAGCGATGAGGAGCGCGCCCTCTACTACGGATTCCTTTGGGAAACTGGCGGTTCGCAATCGGACATCGCGAACCTCTCGCGTTCAAATGTGGATCATGTGAACAACGTCCTTTCGTTCCAACGGAAGAAGCTCGCCGAAGACGCTCAGCCGGCACGGATTCAAATTGGAAAACGGCTGGCTGATCTGCTCGATCGGGTGCCGAAGATGGGCTATTTTTTCCCACAGGTTCGCTTGATGCCGGTGCGCCATCGCTCGACGATGTTTTGGCGTCGGTGCCACGGTCTCAAAATCTCCGGCGTGTCGCTCCATAGCTACCGCTATGCGTGGGCGGAACGGGCGAAGGATTGCGGATACCCGGAGCGGTTCGCGATGGTCAATCTTGGCCACAACAGCCCGGCCATCCATCGGGCGTATGCCAAGCGCGCGAAGGTTGTGTGCCCGCCGCTCGAAGCTTTCGAGGAAGGAGTGAGTCAGCGCAAATCGGCAACCGTTCCTTCCGCAGCAGAATCGGACAACTCGCCGCATTGGGCTACGCCTGCCGCTTAAACTTTTGTCCCATCCCCGCGATCAAATTTCAACGCGTCGTGCGGGTGCTCTGCTCGGCGCGACCGGACACGTCGCCCTCGCCATTTTTGCATCGGGCGTTTTTCACCCGCCATCGAACGCTGATGAACTTGGTAGCCTTGTCGAGCCATTCCCGGTTCTCCGCCATCGCCACGACTTCCACCGCAGCGAAGTATTTGGGCGCGTTCGGTGCTGGTTTTCCAAGGGGCGGAAGCAATCCGGCGCTGCAAAGAGTGCGGATATCGTGCTCGCCAAAGTTGAGCAGCACCGCTGCTTGACCGACGTCGAGGCGGGCGGGCAGCCGACGGCTATCTAGCAGCGCGTTTTTCTCCGCGGCGCTGAGAGAAGTCGTGAATTGGTTCTTTGGCTTGGGCATCACCGTCGTCGGCAGGATGCTCGACGAAATTCGTAGAACCGCTGTTCTCACATGGGAACACCTTCACCTTGTCTGGCACTCAGAAATCCTTCTTCGCTCGCTTGTAGGGATTCAGCGGATCGGGGATTTTGTTTTTGGGCGAGAGCAGCTTTTGCACGCGCGCGTGGATGTCTTTGCCAGGCATTATTTCGGGAGGCAGCAGCTCGGCGAGCGTCACGTTCAAGACAGTCGCGAGATAGGGAAGTTCGAGGTCTCGCACGCGGACAAGCTGCGCTTCGATCTTGCCGACGCCGCTTCGTTCGAGATCCCAACCGATCTTTTGCAATTCTCGCGCGAGCTCAGCTTGTGACATTCCTTTGTTGTCACGAATTCGTCTGACCAGTGGTCCAATTGCATTAAGTTTTGTCCGAGACATTCGGCGTCCTCCCGTGATGGGAGGGTGCCATTCTTTGATGAGTGAAAGTGCGGGCCGGTTCCCGTTTAGGAACAAATTGCGGGCGCGTTAAGGTCTTCGTCCTTTGCCAAAACTTTGTAGATTTTGCACATCGGACCGACGGCTGCGTCGGACGAAAGCGGTGCCGACGCAGCGAAAATTGGTCTTAGGAACGAGCTACGACACTTTGCGACATGCAGACGGCTTCGCGGATGAAGCAGGCGGCTCCGTCTCGGGGGTGTTTGTCTTCGTGCTGAGGCGCTCGCCGAGAAAGTCGATCCGCTCGGCCACGACACGCATCCTGCGCCGCTTTTCGCCAGTATCCTTGTCGTCCCATGTGTCGAGCGAGAGGCGCCCGGTCACGAGAACAGGCGAGCCTGTTTTGCAGAACTCGGCCGTCGTTTCCGCAGTCCTTCCCCAGACGGTCACGTCCACATAGGTGGTTTCCTCGGAGGACTCGCCCGATTCCGTTGTGAACTTCCGATTGTTCGCAATGCTGACTTCCGCAACCGGTTTTCCCGAAGCGGTCTGTTTTAATTCCACGTCGCGAGTAAGGCGGCCCGCGAGGATGACGATGTTGGTATTCATGCGCGCCATTTCACTTCCTTGCCAGCGAAAGACTGTTCCGAGCCGGGAACCAAAATGCTGCCGGTGGGTGCCAGCCTTGGAGCATGAATAGCGAACCCGAAAGGCCAATCCGCGCCGAACGCGGAGCGTCGAATAATGGACAGCCATGAATGCCGCCAAAGGTTCCAGAGCAAAAGCGCGCACATCCTCGCACCGGGAAAACGTCCTCGTGATTGATGACGATCCCTACATGCGGATGTTCCTCTCGCGCGGCTTGGACCAATGGTTTGGCGAAGTGAAAGTCGCAGCGGGATTGAGCGAGGCCAAAGTGCTGCTCTCCGCCGGTGAGCATTACGAAGCCATAGTTTGCGACTATCATCTGGCGGATGGCCGCGGTTCCGACCTCTATCAATGGATCATCGAGCGAGGGCTTTCGACGCCATTCCTGCTCATCTCCGGCGACATCACCTCGAAGCCGCACGGAGCCTCGTTCCGATTTCTCAAAAAGCCGTTTGCGCTAAAAGAATTGCTCGATGCCCTCTCAGACATCATTCACAGCCGCCAAAAAACGAGGCGCTAAGATTCTGCTCATTTGGCTCCCGATCGGGAACCTCTCCGATGAAGGCTGACGATAATCTTCGCGCGCATGAAAACAGATACCCAAACGAAAAACATCATCGGAACCACGATCCGCGCGCGCAGGCTGGCGCTCGGCTGGACACAAGAAAAGCTCGCCGCGGAGCTGCGCAAAATTGGATTCAAAACAACACGCGGCGGCGTTGCGAAAGTCGAGGCGCGCATGGTGCGCATCCGGGATTTCAATGTCCTCTACTTTTGCAGCGTCCTCGGAGTTGAAGTGGATGATCTTTTCGCCGAGGCCGATCCTGAGCACGCGGCGCGCATCGTTGCACTGCGCTCCTCGCACAAGCACTGACGATGAGTTTCGCGCGGCGTGCGGCACCTTGATGTGACCGCGCAATGCAATGGAGCGGTGACATCGTTGTTCGGCGGAAGGGCGGGCGCAGAGTCTTTGCCTTCGGCAGCGGAGGACTCGCGACACGCGTTCCCGAAGCGGAAAAGGCAAAGTCTCTGCGCCGAGCGGGCACCTCACGTTTTTACCCGCTCTGCTTAGACAGCAATAGCCGCCCGCCGATCTTCGGCACTGTCCGGGCGGATCACGTTTCGCTGCGCGGTCGCCTCCTCAATCGCCTGGCCCTGCTCATCACTTCCTTCGTCCACGTTGACGGCTGCCTGGTTCTTCGTAAGATCAAGCTGGGCCACGATTCGTTGCTGCCGCTCGGCGGCGGCCACCAATTGCCCGGCGTATTCAAAGGGCTGGCCAAGGTGCTTTCCGAGTTCCTGCTGTTTGCGTTCCATCTCGCCAAGATCGCTCGTGCGTTCGCTCAAGCGCTGGTCCAGATGGTTGATGGCATGTTCCAACGATGAAATGGTTCCAAGCGCATTATCGCTGACATTCGATGTGTAAGAGTTCCTGCCTTGAATGATGATGTTCGCGCGCTCTTCCAGCTTCTGAATCGCAACAGGGAATCCGCCGATGTTGCCGATGGGCTTTGTAGTTTGGAATGGCTTCATTCCCGCAGCGGCGAAGACCAAAGCGCGGCCTGCCTTCGTGCGATCGGTATAAGACTCAGTGCGAAGCTCCATTGAAAAACTGTCGCCTTGAGTGGGAATGCGAGTCTTTAAGTCTTCCTGGAGATTTGCGATCTCTCGCCGACAAATGTCCGCGCTTTCACCGAGCGACTTGATCCGGTAGCGAAGCTGATACTGGCTGTCGTTGTGCTGCTTATTCAGGCGGCTCAGACGAATCACTTCCGCATCCACGGACGCCTTCTCGATCACGAGCGGATTGCCGGAAGCGATAGCCTTAACCTCCGCATAAGTCAGCGCTGCGGCGTCCACGTCCTCCGCGCGGCGCACGGAAGAATCGCCGTTCATCACTTGGGCGATGAAGCGCGATTTGCTCTCCAAGGTCTGCCACATATACGCATCAAAGCTCCCTTCGGTGACGTAGCGATAGATGCTGATATATTCATTCGTATTGCCCTGACGTAGGATGCGGCCCTCCCGTTGCTCGATGTCCGCTGGACGCCACGGTGCATCGAGGTGATGGAGTGCAATCAGCCGTTCCTGGACATTCGTTCCTTCGCCCATCTTCGGAGTGCTCCCCAACAGGATGCGCACCGTGCCGGCGCGCACCGCCTTGAAAAGGGCCGCCTTAGCTGCGTCATCGTTGTAGTCCTGGATGAAGGCTATTTGCTCAGACGGGATGCCACGCTGAATAAGTTTCTCCCGCACGTCGGCATAGACGGAGAAATGTGAACCGTTGCCGGTCGGGGTCGATAGATCGCAGAAGATCATCTGCGCCCCACGCTTGGCAGTCGAGTCGAGCCAGATGTCGTGCGCCTTCTCCACGGCGAGATTCACTTTAGAGTCCGGGTTGTCGCGGACATGCGGGAGCATCAGGCGCAGGTCCAAAGCGGCTTTGCGGCCTTCGGTGGTGATCTTGAGCATGTTGTCGTCTCGCGGATCGACCTTACCGTTCTTGATGCGTTCCGTGCGCGTGACAAGGTTCTCGACAAATTTCTTCAACTCCGGCGTGCATGGCGCGCTGATCGTCATTTGCTTGCCACTCTCCAGCTTCGGCACGGGCAGCTTGAGCATTTCGGCGGTTTGCACATCCGCGGTTTGCCGAAACTGCTGCATGAGTTCCGGGACATTCACGAATCGCGCGAAGCGGCTTTGTAACCGATAGCCACTGCCGTCAGGACTCAGCTCCATTGTGGTCACAGTCTCGCCAAACGTCGCCGCCCATGAATCGAAATGCTGAAGCATGTTCCGGCGCAGCTCCTGCATCTGTAGATAACGCTGCATGGTGAACATCTCTGCCATCGTGTTCGAGATGGGCGTGCCGGTCGCGAAGACCACGCCGCCTCCACGTTTCTTCTCCTGCAAATGCTGGACCTTCAAAAAAAGGTCAAATGCGCGCTCCGATGCAGTCTGTGGAAGACCCGCTACCCGAGTCATCTTCGTGACATAGAACAGGTTCTTAAATTTGTGAGCTTCATCCACAAATAGGTAGTCAATTCCGAGTTCTTCAAAGGTCAGCGTGTTGTCCTTCTTGTGATCCGCAGAGAGATTTTTGAGCTTCGTTTCAAGGCGCTTTTTTACCTTCTCCAACTCTTTTACCAAGCGTGTCCCTCTCTCCTCGCGCTTCTGCTCGACGATTGCCTGCTCGATCTCTTTGACCTGCGACCGAATGAACTTTTGCCGGTTGGCGAACGACACGGGAATTTTCTCAAAGCTGGAATGCGTCACAATGACGGCATCCCAATTCCCTGTCGCAATCCGGCTGAACAGTCGCGCCCGTCGGGACGCTTCAAAGTCCTTCTTTCCGGCGACCAAGATATTTGCGGTCGGATAGAGCGTGAGAAGCTCACTGGAGAACTGTTCCAGCATGTGATTCGGCACCGCGAACATCGGCTTCGACGCGAGTCCGAGACGCTTTAACTCGATGGCGGCCGCCACCATCGTGTAGGTCTTTCCTGCCCCGACGGCGTGGGCGAGAAGCGTGTTTTCGCTCTGCACGATCCGCCAGACGGCGTTTTTCTGATGTTCGCGCAAAGTGATGTTCGGGCTGCTGCCCGGCAGCGTCAAATGGCTCCCGTTGAAAACGCGCAAGCGGATATTGTTGAACTCGGAATTGTATTTGTGGCAGAGCCTTTCGCGACGGTCATCGTCCTGCCAAAGCCAGCTTTTGAAGCGCTCCTTTACCTTCTCCAGCTTGTCTCGCGCGCCTTCTGTTTCCGCTACGTTCAGGATGCGGCCGTCCGTCCTCGGGTCTGGATCATAGACGGTCGGGGTCTTGAGATTTAGTGCGTCCTGGATCAAATCGAGCGCCGGGTAGCGTCCAGTGCCCCAATCGGTCGTGTTAGCCACCGAACTCTTGGCTGAGTAGTCGCCGCGAACAAACCAAGTGCCGATCTGTGGCGCGTGACTCACGTTGACGCCTTGTGTGCCAAGCAACTCGTTGGCGAAGGCCTGCACGTCATCAGCGGGAATCCAGACCGCGCCGAGCCGCGCGTCGATCTCACTCGCGGTCAGGTCGGCGGGCTGGACCGCCTCCAGCGCCGCCACGTTCTCCTGATAGGTCGGATCGGCAAGAGCCGCGGCCCCCGCATCGTGCAACTTGGCTCGCACTTCACCCGAGAGGTAGTGATCTTCGGTCTCCCATAGCTCGTTCTGCGGGTTGCGATAGACGAGTCCTTTGAGCTCCGGGAGAAACTGCTCCGGTGGCCGTCCGAGCAGCCGTTCCATGTGCGGCAAATCCACGCGGCCGGTCGCGTTTAGTGACAGAATTAGCGCATCCTTCGGCGTCTCAGCGGCGAGCAATGGTCGCGCGTGAAGAATGGTGCGCTCGTGGAAGATCGCCGCCTTCTTCGCCTGCCGAGTCTCCGGGTTGTAGTCCTCCAGCGAGCGAAGCAGCGGCAAATCTGGATCGCCGTCAAAGGCGCGGAGATTTGCGGATTCATTGATTGGTCCCAGCCGGGAGACAAAGACATCGTAGCTCGAATTCAGCATCCGCCGCGCGGTGAGGACGGACGGATCATCACTTCCCTCGATCTGCGTGCGGAGGACTTCGCGCACCGCATCGCGGACTCGAATCATGCCTCGGATGCGTCGTCCGGTTTGCTCGGGCAGCTTCGCGAGTGGGACGAGTGAATCGCCTTCGCGCACCGCAATCGAGCCGTCCTCCATCATGGTGAAGGCATTCTGCTTTACGAAGTCGGGCGCGAGGATCGGTTCGCGGGCGACTTGCGGCTGGGAGAGCGACTGTTCGCGAGCCTTGTAAATGCTTCGCGGCAGCGCCGCGATTGCCTCACCTAAAGCGCCCGCCAAATCGCGGCCATCGGACACCAGCGCAGGATCGTTGCCGCGATACATCGTCCCTTCCGGTCGCATGATGCCGAGCATCATCTCCGGGCGGCCCGCGAAGTATTCATTGATCCGAAACGTCACGCCGTCGGGGTTTTCGTGTTCGGCAAGATCAATCCAAGCCGGGCCGGCCGGAGACTCACCCAGCGCGAGCCGGCGAAGGAACACGATGTCCGTCGTTACCTCGGTATT
>JBBQCM010000047.1:0-45022 GCA_038318725.1 Chthoniobacterales bacterium | reverse complement strand
GCGGAGGCGGGTTGGTGAAATGTGGCCGCCATCACTCCCGCCGCCTCCGCCCGCGTTTCTGTCAGCGATCCTTCACTGCGTTTCGCCCCCCGCCTGCGCCCGCGGGCGAAACTCCGTTCAGGAGGACGGCAGTTTTTTGGGACGGGCGCGCGTCCCGCCGCGAGCGGTGCGGAAAGAACCTTTGCGCCTTTGCACCTTTGCGTGAGTCAATCCTCCATGCTCCTCGAAATCAAAAACCTCACGAAAACCTACCGCGCTCCCGACGGGGGCGATGCGGTGGATGTGCTACGCGGTGTGGACTTGAGTGTGGCGGCGGGGGAGACGGTGGCGATCACCGGGCCGTCGGGGTCGGGGAAGAGCACGGTGCTGAATATCGTCGGTGCGCTGGACCGGGCGCATGCGGGGGAGGTGCTGGTCGAGGGGCGCGATGTGGAGAAGCTGGGCGAGGCGGAGGTGGCGGCTTATCGGAGCGCGACGGTCGGGCTCATCTTCCAGCTTCATCACCTGCTGCCGCAATGCACGGTGTTGGAAAATGTGCTCGTGCCGACGCTGGCGCAGCCGGGCGGGGATCGGCGGGCGCTACGCGAGCGGGCGGAAGCGCTGCTGGATTCGGTCGGTTTGAAACATCGCACTGGTCATCGGCCAGGGCAGCTTTCGGGCGGCGAAAGGCAGCGCGTGGCGGTGGCGCGGGCGCTCATCAATCAGCCGAAGCTGCTGCTGGCGGATGAGCCGACCGGCGCGCTCGACCGGGTGAACGCGGGACGGCTGGTGGATTTGCTCGTGGAGATCAATCGCGCGCAGGGCGTGGCGGTCATTATGGTCACGCACGCGCCGGAGCTCGCGGCGCGGATGGGACGGGTGGTGGAGTTGGTGGATGGCAAGCTCATCGAGCGGAAGGCATGAAGGCGCTATCGCTGGTCCTGCGCGGGGCACGGTTCTATTGGCGGACGCATCTCGGCGTGGTGCTCGGCGCGGCGCTGGCGACGATGGTGCTGACGGGTTCGCTGCTCACGGGCGATGCGGTGAAAGCGACGCTGCGGCGGCAGGCGGAGCTGCGCATCGGGCGGGCGGATGTGGCGGTGACAAGTGGGGATCGATTCGTCAACGAGGAGCTACCGCTGGGGAAGGTTGCGCCGGTCCTGATGATGCACGCGACCGTCGCGCGGGCGGACGGTGGAGCGCGCGTGAACACGGCGCAGTTGCTCGGCGTGAACGAGCAGTTCTGGGAGCTCTCACCGAGCGGTGAAAAGTTTGTGTTACCGGCGGAAGGTGTGGCGTTGAATGGGCGGCTTGCGCAGCAACTCGGTGTAGCTGTCGGCGACACGGTGATCGTTCGCGTGGAGAAGCCGGGAATGTTTTCCAAAGACGCCCCTCTTTCGGGCGAAGGAAACGAGGTCGTGGCACTCCGTGCAAAAGTCGTTCGTGTGGTTGGCGATGAGCAATATGGACGCTTTGCATTAGCGGCGAGCCAAGTGCCTCCATTCACGATTTTTGCAAACTTACTTGTCGTGCAGGAGAAGCTCGAACTCGCGAGGAAGGCCAATCTGTTTCTCGGACCTTCTCACGCGCACAAAAATTCAAAAACACTCTATTTTTCGGTGCCTTGGATCGGGTCGAATGGCATCCCGCTTTTCCGATATGGGGAGCGGGAATGGGAGGTGCAAAGCACCGCGGAAACAATGCGGAAGAACTTGGAACTGAACCGGAACCTAGACTACGCGAGTTTGGACCTGCGCGATCTCCCCAACAACTCCGGCCTCGAACTCCGCACGCCGCGCGTCTTTCTCGATCCGCCGGTGGTCGCGGCGGCGCCGCGGGGGAAGGACGACCGGCGGGTGGATGCGCTGACGTATTTCGTCAATGAACTGCGGGCGGGGGAGAAGGCGACGCCTTACTCGATGGTCACGGCGGTGGAGACGGCGTCGTCGGGGTTTTTGCCGGCGGAGCTGGCGGACGATGAGATGGTGATTTCGCAATGGCTGGCGGAGGATTTGGGCATCGGCGCGGGCGGGGAGGTGACAGTGAAATACTTCGTCATGGGCGAGCGGCGGGAGCTGGTGGAGCAGGCGCGGAAGTTCACGGTGCTGGCGGTGCTGCCGATGGATGAGCCACAGCTCAACACCTCGTGGATGCCGGAGTTTCCGGGGCTGTCGGACAAGGCGAACTGTCGCGACTGGAAGCCGGGATTCCAGTTCGACGCAACGCGGATGCGGGACAAGGACCAAGCGTACTGGACTCAATATCGCGGCACGCCGAAGGCGTTTGTGAATCTCAAAGTCGGGCAGGAGATGTGGGGGAATCGCTGGGGCAACGTGACGGCGATACGCTGGCCGGCGGGGACGGAGCGCGCGGAGATCGAGCGCGAGCTGCGGGCGAAACTGACGCCGGAAATGCTCGGCTTTCAATTCATCCCCCTGCGCGCGCAGGCGTTGGCGGCGACGGATGCGCCGGTCGATTTCGGTGAGCTGTTTGTCTATTTCTCGTTCTTCCTCATCGCCGCGGCGGCGGTGCTGACGGGGATGCTCTTCACCTTTTCGCTTGAGCAGCGCAACGCCGAGGCCGGGCTGCTGCTGGCGCTCGGGCTGCGGGTGCGGCAGGTGCGACGGCTGTTTTTGGGCGAAGGCGTGGTGCTGGCGCTGGCCGGCGGGGTGCTCGGAGTTTTGGGCGCGGTGCTTTACACGAAGCTCGTGCTGCGGGCGCTGGCGACGGTCTGGCGCGGGGCTGTGGGCACGACGGATTTTGTGTTCA
Organism: Chthoniobacterales bacterium; assembly: GCA_038318725.1. GTDB lineage: Bacteria > Verrucomicrobiota > Verrucomicrobiia > Chthoniobacterales > Chthoniobacteraceae > Chthoniobacter. Next base: position 42,274 of record JBBQCM010000047.1, on the reverse strand, counting down.
CGGTGCAGCCGGGGACGCTGATGATCGGGGTGGTATCGGGCGTGGCCGTGGCGATGCTGGCGATGTGGTGGGCGAGCCGGCGGCAGTTGCGGCGGAGTGCGCGGGCGCTGCTGACGGGTGATGATGCGACGGGGGAGTTTGACCGCAGAGGCGCAGAGGTTTTTGAGAGGAGCGCAGAGGGTGAGGGAGACAGGTCAAAGAAGACCTCTGCGTTCCTCTCCATCCTCTCTGCGCCTCTGCGGTTCCCACTAGTGCTCGCTGCGGTGTGCTCCCTCGCGGCAGTGGCGACGGCGTTTTCGACGACGAATACGGAAGCATTTTTCGGTGCGGGCGCGTTGCTGCTGATTGGCGGTCTGGCGTTGGCGGTTGCTTGGCTCCGGCGGAGCGCCGACGCGGTGACGCCGAGATTGGAATCGCTCGTGCAGCTCGGCGTGCGGAATGCGGCGCGGCGGAGCGGGCGGAGTGTGGGGATCATCGGGGTGCTGGCGAGCGGGGTGTTCATGGTGGTGGCGGTGGATGCGTTCCGGCAGCGACCGGCGGAGGAGTCGGTGCGGCGCGATACGGGGACGGGCGGGTTCGCGCTGGTCGGGGAATCGGCGCTGCCGATTTACGACGACCTGAACACGGAGAAAGGGCGCGAGGCTTTCGCGCTGGATGAGAAGATCATGGAAGGCGTGAGCATTGTGCCGCTGCGGGTGCGGGATGGGGACGATGCGAGCTGTTTGAATCTCAATCGTGCGCTGCAGCCGCGGGTGCTCGGAGTGAAGCCGTTCGATCTCGAGGAGCGTTTCCGACTCAAAGCGGTTTCGGATGACGGGATCAAGCGCACCTGGACCGAGGCTTTGGCGAACCGGATGGGTGGAACAGGAGACAAGCTGTGGGCGAAGGTCGCAGACAATGCGGTGCCGGGAATCGTTGACGCGAATACGTTGCAATGGGCGCTGCAGAAGAAGGTGGGCGACACCATTGACTATCGGGACGACCGCGGGCAACCGACGGGCGTGGCCGTGGTCGGGACGATTGCCGGTTCGATGCTGCAAGGCAGCGTGCTCATTTCCGAAAAGTACTTTGTCGAAAAATTTCCCGGCATCGGTGGGTATCGCTTTTTCCTCATCGACGCGCCGCGGGAGAAGGTCGTAGCGGTGCGGGAGCATCTTTCGCGGCAGCTTGCGGATCGCGGGCTGGAGCTGACGCCGGCGGGGCAGCGGTTGGCGGAGTTTCAGGCGGTGGAGAATACTTATTTGTCGATCTTTCAGGCCCTCGGTGGACTGGGGCTGCTGCTGGGGAGCGCGGGGCTGGCGATTGTGGTCGCGCGCAATGTGCTGGAGCGGCGGCGGGAGTTTGGGCTGCTGGAGGCGGTGGGATTTCGGCGGAGGCAATTGCAGGCGCTGGTCTTTGCGGAGCATCGGTGGCTCATCATCTGCGGGCTGGTCATCGGTACGGCGAGCGCGGTCGTCGCGGTGTGGCCGGGGTTGCGCGAAAGGGTGGGCGGCTTTCCATATGCGGAGATGTCGCTGCTGCTCGGCGGGCTGACGCTCGGCTGCGTCTTTTGGGCCTGGGTGGCGACGCGCGTGGCGCTGCGCGGAAGCGGGGTGGCCGCGTTGCGCTCGGAGTGAGCGGGTTTTTTAAGATTGCGTGAAACCTGCGGTATTTGCGTCAATCCGACCGCGCGGCTTGGCAAACAAAGGATTGGCAAGCCGCGCTGAAACTCGCAGATTCCCACCCTAATCCACACCATCCCATGAAACTGAAATCCATCCTCACTCTCGCTCTGACCCTCGCACTCGGCTGCACCGCCGCCTTTGCCGCCGAAGACGACACGCCGCTCACGAAGGAAATGAAGACGATGAACAAGAGCCTGCGCGCGCTCAAGAAGCAGGTCGCCGACCCCGCGAAGAAAGACGACAGCCTTGCGCTCATCGCCACGATCAAAAAGAGCCTCGACGCCGCGGCGAAGCTCGAACCCGCCAAGACCACGGAAGTGCCCGCGGCGGAGAAGGCGGCTTATCTCGACAAGTACAAGGCGCAGATGGCCGATCTCGTGAAAACCTATGACGAGCTCGAAGCGGCGATCAAAGCCGACAAGGCCGATGACGTGAAGAAGGCGCTCGATAAGCTCAGCGAGCAGAAAGAAAAAGGGCACAAGGACTTCGCGCCCGACGAGAAGTAACCCACGGCGCACCGCGATCGATTTTGACGAGCAGCCCCGGAGCGAAAGTCCGGGGCTGTTTCGTCAGCGGAGGTTGCGCCGCGCCGCCGCGGAACTATTTTCCCCCATGACCCGCCAGCAGCTTCTCGATCTCTACTTCATGGATGCGCGGTCGAAGCTCATCGATCTCGCCGCCTTTCTCGACCGCGTGGATCGCGGGGAAGGGGAGCCCGATTTCCGGCTTGATGCTTTTCGCAAGGCGCTGGCTGAACTGCAGCGCGGCGAACCGGATCGCGCGCAGAGTGTGCTGATGTCGCTGAGCGATCCGACGGTGGAGGCGATTACCAAAGCGCCGGGCAAAGGCGCGGTCGGTGCCTGGCCGGGTAGCGCGGAAGCAACGAACTGACTTTCCAAAATGCGCTACATCGAACCCCACGGTCACATGGTCAGCCGCGTCACGGACGACTACGAGGCGATGGTCCTCGCGGGCTGCCGCGCGGTGTGTGAGCCGGCGTTTTGGGCGGGTTACGACAGGAGCGGGCCGGAGGGTTTTTACGACTATTTTTGCCAGCTCACGGACTATGAACCCAAGCGCGCGGCGAAGTTCGGCCTGCCGCATTTCACCTGGCTGTGCATTAACCCGAAGGAGTCCGAGGACGTGCAACTCGCGGAGTCAGTCATCGCGCTGATCCCGCAGTTTCTCGATCGGCCCAATGTGCTCGGCATCGGCGAAATCGGGCTGAACAAGAACACGCGCAACGAGCTGAAGATTCTGGAGCAGCACATCGACCTCGCGGCACGGCACGACCAGCTCATCCTCGTCCACACGCCGCATCTGGAGGACAAGCACAAGGGCACGCGGCTGATTCTTGACGCGATCAAAGCGGACACCCGCATCGAGCCGGGGCGCGTGATCATCGATCACGTCGAGGAGCACACCATCGGGATGGTCCTCGAGGCGGGCTTTTGGGCGGGCATCACGCTTTACCCGGAGTCGAAAACCACGCCGGCCCGGGCGATCGACATGTATGAAGTGTACGGCGGCCAGCGTGTCTGGCTGAACAGCGCGTGCGATTGGGGCCGGAGCGATCCGCTGGCCGTGCCGAAGACTGCCGTAGAGATGCGCCGCCGCGGACATTCCGACGCGACCATCGACCAGCTCGTCTTTCAAAATCCGATCCGCTTCCTCGCGCAGAACCCGCGTTTCGACGTGCAGTAATAGACCGGAAGGAGAAGGTCCAGCGTGGGCTGGCATTGGCGGATCGGATTGGAATGCACAAACGTGGCCGCGTCCGCCATTCCCCCATGATCCAGAACATCGTCGTCCTCGGTGCCGGCAGTGCCGGATTGCTCACGGCCATTACCCTGCGGCGAAAGCTGCCGCTGCTGAAGGTGCGGATCGTTCGCAGTCGGGAAATCGGCGTGATCGGGGTGGGGGAGGGGACCACGCCGCTTTTTCCGCAGATGCTTTTCGATTACCTGCGCCTGGAGCGGGGCCCGTTTTTTGCCGTGGCACCGCCGGCTTGGAAACACGGCGGACATTTTTTTTGGGGATCGCGTCGCTGGTTCGACTATCCATTTGACTCAGCTTTGACTGCCAGTTCGAGGGGTTGCCGCGACGGAACGGGTTCTACTGCGATGAAGAGTAGCGACAGACTCTGCCCGCGATCCGGCATCCTGGTTGGTCGTGGATCTCTGGCGCCGCAAGCCAGCCGGGCGGCCTTGCACCTCTGATCATCTCTCGTTGTGGCCCGCGCTTGAGGTGTCGCGCGAAATGGTTACGCTTCGCGCGTTCCATGAAACGTCCCTGGCTCCGTACCACCCTCGCGCTCAGTCTTTTGACCCAGGCTCACGCCCAGCAGGCCATCTCGCGCTTGGAAGGACCAGGCTCCACACAGGTCGCCTCCACCACCCCGGTTGTGCCGGTCCCCGCGCCGACCGCGTCCGCGGCGGTCGCGCCCGCCCCGACTTGGGACACGCAAAAGCAGGCTCGCACCTACGTCCTCGCCATCCCGGCACCCCGCGGTCAAATCGTCGATCGCACGGGCAGCCCGCTCGCCCAGACCCGCGTCAGCTACAATCTCTGCATCAATTTTCCGACGCCCCTGAGCTTTAGCGACACCGAGGTGCTGGCCTTTGCCCAGCAGCAGGTCCTCGCCGCGCGCAGTGCCACCGGGCGGGCCATCTCACTCACGCAGGAGCAGGTTCTGAAGCACTACAAAAATCGCGGCATCGTCCCGATGGTTATTACCCAGGATCTCAAGCCGCCGGAGATGGAAAACTTTAACCGCCTCAAGCCGCCCAACATCACGCTCCAACCCGTCTATCAGCGCTTTTACCCAAATGGGCCGCTGGCCGGCCACGTCATCGGCTACGCCGGGCGTGCCGGAAAAACCCCGGATGGTCCGATCCAAAACAACGAACTGATTTGGCCGGACGCCGTCGGCCGCGAAGGTTTGGAACAAGCCTTCGACGACCAGCTTCAGGGAAAAAACGGCCAGTACAACATCTCCTTTGACCCGACCGGGAAAAAAAGCTCCGAGCAAATTTCCATCCCGCCGCAGCCGGGCTACAACATCGTCACGACGCTCGACGAAAATCTCCAGAGGCTCTGCGAGGGCGTCCTCGAAAAGGGCGTCAAACGCGGGGCCATGGTTATCCTGGACCCGAATAACGGCGACATCCTCGCCATGGCCTCCTGGCCCACCATCAACCCCAATTGGTTCATCCCAGTCATCTCCACTGAAGCCTTCAAAGCCCTCAACGACGATCCCGCCATCCCGCTTCTTCCGCGCGCCTACCGCTCCTCCTATCCGCCCGGCTCCATCTTCAAAGTCCCCATCGGCCTCGCCGCGCTGCAGGAGCATGTCATCGAAATCGACGACGAATATTCCTGTCCCTCCGCCATGGAGATCGGTCGCATCACCTTCCGCAATTGGAAGAAAACCGGCTCCGGCTCGCTCAACTTTTGCGAGGCGCTGACCCAGTCTTGCGACACTTGGTTTTACCAAGTCGGCATCAAAACCGGCAGCAAACGCATGGGCGATTGGGCGGTGAAGCTCGGCTTTGGCAGCCGCACCGGCATCCCCCTCGCCGCGGAAGCCGGGGGGCGCATTCCGACCGACGAATACATGAAAAAAGTCCATGGCCGGAAAATGCTCGAAGGAGATCTCGCGAATTTTTCCATCGGTCAGGGCGACGTGGAAGTCACTCCGCTGCAGATGGCGCAAGGCATGGCGACTGTCGGCAACGGCGGCACCCTCTACCAGACCCGGCTCGTCAAACAGGTTCAGAGCATCGACGGGCAGATCGTCAGCGCCTATCCCGTCCGCGCCCGCGGCGAACTCGGCATCGAGCCCAAGATCATGAAGGAAATGCGCAAGGCCATGAGCCAGGTCGTCTCCAGTGGCAGCGGCACCGGGGGCAAAGCCTCCGTCCCCGGCATCCAAGTCGCCGGAAAGACCGGTACCGCCCAGTGGGGACCGAAAAGCAAAGAGCGCACCGCAGCCTGGTTCGCCGGCTTTGCCCCGGCAGAAAACCCCAAGTACGCCTTTGCCGTCGTCTATGAGAGCGATGTGGCCAATGCCGACGCCATCCACGGCGGCAGCCACGCGGCCCCGCTGATTGGCAAGGTCATGCGCGAAATCTTTAAAAGCGAAGCCAAAGCTGCGAAGACGAAGAAGAAGAAAAACTCCGAGGGCGAACCGGTCGAAATCCGTCGCGCCATCCCCATCGATCCCGACATGGAAGACGAGCCCATGCAGGAACCGGGGCGGGATTAGGCGGAAGACAAACCTTCCATCGTCCCCGTTTCCCCTCTTCCGCCTTTCCCTTTCCCCTTTCCATCATGACCCTTCGCCTCCTCACCCTCCTTTTCCTCCTCCTCGCGCCCGCCGTCCGTGCCGACGACAAAGCTCCCGCCAAACCGCACGACTACGCGAAATGGGAAAAGGAGATCGCCGCCTTTGGGCGGGCCGACGCGCAGAACCCGCCGTCCAAAGGCGGCATCGTCTTCGTTGGCAGCTCCAGTATTCGGCTGTGGAAAACCCTCGCCGAGGACTTTCCCCAGCACCGCGTCCTCAACCGCGGCTTTGGCGGCTCCGAGATCGCCGACAGCCTTTACTTCGCCGACCACATCATCCTCCCCTACGAGCCACGGATGATCGTCCTCTACGCCGGCGGCAATGACCTCAACTCCGGCAAAGCCCCCGATCAGGTCATTGAGGATTTCAAAGCCTTCGTCGCCAAGCTCCGCGCCAAACTGCCCGAGACCGAGATCGCCTACATCTCCATCGCCGGCAATCCCGCCCGCTGGGCGCAGGTCGAAAAAGTTCGCGCCGTCAATACCGCCATCGAGACTTGGATCAAAGACCAGCCCCGCACGAAATTCATCGACGTCTTCTCCCGCATGCTCGGCGACGACGGCCTCCCGCTGGCCGGCATCTTCGTCGCCGATAAACTGCACATGAACCCTGAAGGCTACAAAATTTGGACCGAAGTCATCCGCCCGCTCCTCCCCGCTCCGGATCGGTGATGCGGCCCGTCACGGCACCATTGCGCTTGGGGTAAAATTCTGTCACCCGGCGAGGCCGAGGGCGGCGAGTTCGCTTTCCAGCTCGGCGTGACGGTCGTGGTGGTAGTGGTGAGCGTGGAGGTCGAGGGCGCGGGCGGTTTCGATGTTGGGCAAAAGGTCGTCGATGAAGAAGGTGCGGGCGGGGTCGAGGCCGTGGTCACGAAACGCGCGTTGGTAGATGGCCGGGCCGGGCTTCGAGGTGCGGGCCTCGTAGCTGTAGGTGCCGGCGGTGAAGCGGGCAAAGACCGGGTAGCAACGGAAGACGTAGTCGCGATGGATGGCGCTGGTATTGCTCAGCAGGTAGAGGGGGAAGCGCCCGTGGAGGCGCTCGACGAGGGCGAGCATGGGCTCATTCGGCGTGAAGATGTCTTCCCAAGCCGCGATGAAGGCGGCTTCGGTGCCGCGGTAACGTAGCGCATCGAAGGCGGTGCGGAGGAAGGCGGCGCGGTCGATCTGTCCGTCCTCGTAGGCATTTTTTACGCGGTCGATGGCGGCGAGGACTTCGGCGGGGTTGTGGCTCTCGCTCTCGCCGGCGAGTTTGGCGAGGGCGAGGGAGAAATCGAAACGCAGGAGGACGTTGCCGATGTCGAAGAGGAAGGCGGTGGGTGCGGGCATGAGGGTTTGATCAAGGAAGCCTCACTTTCCCGCGAGGACGAAATCCGCGATCTGCAAGGCGGCGTCGGGTCGGGAGAGGAGGGCGATGTTTCGCTCCCAGGCGCGCCAGCCGACGGCGTCGGCGGCGAAAAGGCTCTCGATCTTCGTGGCGAGCGCGTCGGCGGTGGGGCAGAGAGCACCGGCGTCGTTTTGGAAAAGAAGTCGCGCGTTGCCCTCCTCCTGGCCGGGGACGACTTGGGTGATGAGCATGGGGGTGCAAGCGGCGATGGCCTCCTGGACGGTGGCCCCGCCGGCTTTGCCGATGAGGAGGTGATGGGTCATCAGCAGTTCGGGCATGCGGTCGGTCCACCCGTGGAGCTCGAGCGGGCGGCCGGCGGCGGCGGCTTCGAGGCGCTGCCGCAGGGCTTCGTCGCGCCCGTAGGTGACGGTGAGGTGGAGGCCGGGAATCTGGAGCAGGCGGGCGACGATGCCGGGGGCTTGGGCCGGCGCGGCATTGATCATGTAAAGGACGCGCGGGGGCGGTGGCACGGGACGCGTGGGTCGGTCGCGTCCGAACCGCGGGGGGACGGGGAAGCCGAGGACGCGAAGTTTTTCCGGCGGCACACCGGCGGCGCGCATGACGGCGGCAGTTTCATCGTTGGGGACGAGGAAGGTGTCTGACGGGGCGCGGTGCCAGACGCTGTTGATGGTGATGGAGTCGGTGACCACGGTGTGGAAGGCGAACGGGCGCGGGCCGGGGAAGAGCCGCGCGATAAAGTAAGAATAGAAGGGATAGACGGAGACCACGGCGCCGGGCCGCTTCTCGGCGAGCAAGGCGGCGAGGGAACGCTGCATTTTCCCGAGAAAAGGCAGGGTCAGCGGGACGAGTGGGACGCGGTCGAGGAGCGCGTAAAAGGCGGCCCAGAGACGCGGGGCGCGGTTGATGACGGCGAGGTAGTCGCGCCGCGAGCGCTCGTAGAAAGCGCCGCCGGTGAGGGCGAAGAGATCGATGATTTCAGCTTCAGCCCCGCGCTCAATGAGAGCTGCGTGAAGGCCGCGGGCGGCGGCGTTGTGGCCCTCGCCGTAGCCGGCGGTGAGGAGCAGGACTTTCGGCATGCGCGGGAGTGGAGGGGGAGCGGCGCGGCTTGGCAAGTGACATTCCCGCGCGCCGCGCACATTCCGCCGCCGGCCGCTGATTGCGCCCTCGACACCGCGGGAGAGCCGTTCTAGCTTCCTCGCGAAATACTTTTCCCCACCATGAAAAAAGCCGCCTTCACCCTCATCGAACTCCTCGTCGTCATCACCGTCATCGCCATCCTCGCCGGCATTGCCCTGCCGGTCTATGGCATGGTCCTCGAAAAAGGCCGCGCCACGACCGACGGCAGCAATCTCAAGCAACTCGGGCTCGGCATCGCCGCCTACCTCAACGACAACGACGACCAGATGTTCGACGAAGACGGTAGCGGCGGGAAGTTCTGGCCCGAACTCCTCCAATCAAAGTACGTGACGAACTGGAAGGTCTTCAAGTCAGCCTTTGACAAGCGCGCCGACTCCAACGTCGTGGCCACGGCGCCCGTGAGTTACGGGATCAATGCCAACGTGCTCAAGCACGCGGGCAAATGGGACGGCAACATCTCGAAGCTGGAAGCTCCGTCCCAGCTCATCCTCATGGCTCCGGCAATGGATCCGATGGTCGTATCGGTCCCCGTTTTCAAAGGTCTGGCCAATCAGGCCGTGTCCCTCCCGGTCCCGACGGCGAGCACCAAGCTCGGCACGCACAACAAGCGCTCGCAGATCCACGCCCTCTATGCCGACTCCCATGTGGACGTGCTCAAGTATATGCCCAATACGAATCCTCAAGCTTTCTCCAACACCGCGGGTGCCCCGGACGCCCCCGGCCAGCTCCGTTGGAAACCACGCCCGTCAGATCCTTAAGCCCTTCTTAAAGCCCGGCGAAGGTGTGCAAGCTGAGGCGGAAGGTCTGGTGCAGGCGGTCGAACTCCGCTGGCGGGGCGACGACTCGGAAACAGAGCAACTCGCTTTTCCTCGCGAGGTAAAGGAGGCTGACTTTGATCGGTCGGCCGAAAATCACGTAGCGGAAGGTGACTTCGACCGTTTGGTGGCCGTCGATGATGAGCGGGTTGTATTCCGCGCCGAGCAACTCGACTTTCGTCGCGGCCTCAGGCAGCGACGCGCGGGCAAATTTTTCCAGCATCAGCAAAAAATTCGTCCCCTTCCCGTCCACCGGTTCGTCCATGGCGATCAGACCGAGGTCAATCTCGACGCCGGTGCAATCAGGCACTACAAGGCAAAGTTTTAAGTCCCGACCGTGAAATTTCCAGCCGCGCGGCGGCATGTAGGTCACGGCTTTCCCCTCATCGCGGAACTCGATGTAGGTGTACTTTCCTCCCTCGCCTTGGGCTTCCACCACGAGTGGGTGAAAATCCAGCGCCGGTGCCGCCGAGGCCGCGGCGAGGAGGAGGAGCGCAGCTAATTTCATTCGCGGAACCAGCGTCCTTTGCTGTACGAGACGATCACGAGCGATCCCGGAGGCGGAGTGGCGAAAAAATTGGTGTCAAAATACCACTTGCGGATCGGCGGGTTGTACACATTTGGGCCGGTGCCGGATTGTGGCTGGGGGCGGGTGAATTGGTTGCTCTCGTAGAGCTGGACCATCGAACCATAGTAAGTAAAACTGTCCGACGACCAGTCTTCGAGAAAGCGCGAGAAATTCTCCGCGCCACCGCTGTAGATGCCGGGGCTGGCGGCAGTCCCACTGGTTGGCACGATGCCGGAGACGACGGCAGTATTCACCGTGGTCGGCGTGGCCTGGCGGCTGGCGAGCGCGGATGCGGAATTGCCGTCGGACCAATTGTTTGAGAGGATCATCACCGCATCCGCAAGCACCGCGCAGGGCTGACGGGTGTAGCCGGTAACCACTGGCGTGCTCGGCGTGCCGGTGTTCGAAGGCGGTTCGGCGACCCCGGTGCGCCCGGTGTTGTAGTCCCCCTGGATGTAGAGCCCGTTATCGGTGGCAAAGGTGAGCCCCCCCGGTGGAAGCGTCGCGCCATTCTTTAGGCGCACGGCGCGCTTGACGGTGACGCTGCCGCTCGTGTCCGTAAGATAGATGATCCCGTTGAACGCCGGGGCACCTGCGGCGCGGAGTTTGGTATTGATCGTGGCGACATTGACGTCGATTAGCCGCACGGTCGCAAGTTCACGCTTGTCGGTAATGGTCACACCGACGGAGATGGCGGGCGCGAAGGCATTGTAAAGGTTGAGGTCGGCTCCAGTGCTCGCCGCGTTGATCGTGGTCCCATCCAGTCGCTTGTAAGTTACAGCGCCCGCATTGTTGACGATGATCTTGATGCCCGCCTGATTGTAGTAACGCGCGGTGGATACCACATCGGAACCGGTGCCGGAGGGTTGCTCGATGAGTTCGCGATAGCTGTCGTTGTTCCCACTGCTGTCGGTGCTGTCAAAAATGCGAGTGGCATCCAGGCCGAAAGGCTGCTGCCCCTGATCGCGAAAGGGCGACAGATTCGATGGCCAGGAGGGACTGGTCGGGTTTTCAGTGCCGAGGCGGGGATCGCCTGGCTTGAAATTCCTCGACCAGTCATCGCCATAGCTCACCTTGCTTTGAAAGGTCAGAGTGTTGTGCGCCGTGTAAAGCCGCGCGTTGGTATGGACCCAGCCAGTGATATTCTGGAGGGCACCAGGATGTATCTCGAGATCATCGACATAAAAGATCGCGTAATTCCAAGGCGATGTGAGCGCCTTGGTGAAAATCCGACGCATCTTGACCGTGATGGGCTTTCCACCCATCGCCGGGAGTGTCACATCGGCTGTGGCCAGGTAGTCGTAACTTGCCGTGCCCATGCTCATCCCATGCTGCGCCGACGGGAGGGCTGCGGTATCGGCCAGCGGCTGATTGAATTGGTCGCAGGCCACGACCTTATAGTTCGCGACGGTGAACGGGAGCCCGGTGGCCGGATTGGGCCCGGTGCTGCTGGTGAAATTCGCAATGTCCGGAAAGTGCGTCTGGGATGGGAGTGCGATGGACGTGAAACTGGACGTGGGCAGTTGAATATTCGGCAGGGGAATGCGGCAAAGCTCGCGCCACTGGGCGAAAGCGTAGTCGGCCACGCCATCGCCGACCGCGGTGGCGGTGCGCAGCGTATTGCTGCGCTGCACATTGCGGCTGACGGCAGAGGTCAGGTTGAGCGCCCCGATGATGCAGGCGGAGAGAGAGGCGATGACCATCAAGATGATCAGCATCGACGAGCCATTACGGGAATCCAGCGGGGGAGAAGACTTCATTGGTAGTAACAGAGCTTGGAGCGGTAGGGCACCATCGCGTTGAGAAACATATTGGCGGCTTTGAAGCCGCGGTTGCTGGTCGTATGATCTGCCGTGGAAAGATCGATCGCCGCGACGAAACGATTGTAGGGCGCACCCAGTGGCGTCGTCGGAATACTGAAGGGCGTCGGAGCCGTAATGTCATTCGCAAGCAACTTACCCACGGTGTCTCCCGGCTTGAAGTAACGAAGCTCTCCGTTCTTCACCACGTAAATATATTTGTCTGTGAAGAATCCCGTAACCACTACGGGGGTCGCCGTGCCCGCATTGTCGAGGCTCGTTTCAACCGGCCGCGACAGATTGCTGACCAGTGTGAGGGTGCGATTGGCCCCACCCGTGCCCGACCCGGCACCCACTGCGGAGATATCCAGTTCGACTTGGTGGAGTGGCAGACAGAAGCGCTGCCCGACCTTGGGAGTGAAACCCGGACAGCGCACGGTGATCTGATTTTGGCCGCCCGCTGCGGTGGCCATGACTTGAAACGGACCGGCGGCAAAAACTTGGAAAGAGATGCCCGCCGCCGGGCCGCTGCCCGCGACCGGAGCCCGCGCGTCATCCGCGAGCTGCGGAATGGAAACGGCGCTATGCAAATCCTCCTCCATCGTCAGAACCGCCACCCGCGCCTGCTGGTGGGCCATATTCACCGCCGTGTTCTTCGCAAAAAGCACCATGCCCGAATTCAAGATCGAGAAAACGATGCTGCTCACTATGGCCATCACGGTCGTGCTGATCAACACCTCCACCAAGGCGGACGCGCGGCAAATGTGGTGGAGAATGAAAGGCGGTTTCATACGTCGGAACACCGGATCGTATTCATCGTCACGGCGTAGGTTTTCCCGCGGAACTTGTAATTAACGATCACGCGGACCCGGTAAACATTGAGAGCGACCCCACTCACTGTCGTCGCTGTATCCGTAATGGTCGTGGTCATCCAACCATTGACGACGATGCCTCCTACGCGGGGATCCGTATAGACGGGCACCGTTGGGTTGGTCACCGATCCCTTTGTCGTCGTGCCGATCGTCAATTCCGGGGGGACTTGGCTTTTCTGAGGATTAAAGGGCATGTCGGAAAGAATCAGGTCGATTTGATTCTGAGCCACCGTGCTCGCGCCGGTCTGACAGCGCGAGATGAACGCCCGATTGTTCATTTGGTTGAGCGCCACAATCGACGCCGACGCCATGATACCGAAAACACCCACGGCGACCATGACCTCAGCGAGACTGAAGGCGGCGTTACGGAGGCAGGTGGAAAGTTTCATCGTATTAGGGGTAAGGACCATAGACTCTTCAGGGCCTTAGCTTTTACAGATACTACTACAACTACCATACTTCGTGCCGCTGCCTCCTCCCGAGGATGGGAACCCAGCCAACCACTTAAAAGTGTGCGCGAACCTCGATTTTGCGACCAATATATTCTTAAGAATGATACAGATATATACGGAATGAGAAACGCGCTCTCACTTTCAATCCACAAAGCGGCATGGCTTTTCCGCACAGGCCAGCAAGCGATGCCGGTAATCGGCTCGCGGGATTTCCAACGCGCCGAAAGTTTCAAGATGCGGCGTCAACCACTGGGTATCCAGCAACTCAAAGTGCCGCGCTCGCAGCCGCATCACCAGCGCATGCAGGGCCACCTTCGAGGCGTCGGTCACCTCGTGAAACATTGACTCGCCGAAAAATGCCCCGCCCAGAACCACGCCATAGAGCCCGCCTGCCAGCCGGCCTTCACACCACGCCTCCACCGAGTGCGCGTGGCCGAGCCGATGCAGATTCGCGTAGCTCGAGACGATCTCCTCATCGATCCACGTCTGCTCCCGCTTCGCGCATTGGCGCATCACCGTTTCAAACGCCGCGTTCACTCGAATCTCGAACCGCCCCTTTTTCAACGCCTGCCGCAGCCCGTGCGGCACATGGAAGCCTTCGTCGAGCGGAATGATCGCCCGCGGGTCCGGCGAAAACCAAGTAATCTCGCCACCGGGCGACGCCATCGGGAAAACCGCGTTGCGATAAGCGTGGAGGAGCAGGTCCGCCGGAATCATGGGCCTCGTTTATGCCGCACTTCCATGGCCCGGGCAATCGCCCTTCGAACCGCACTTTAACTTTCATTTTTCGCCCCGCCCGCTATCAACCGCCAAATGAAAACGCTCCTTCATCTGGTTCTGCTCATCGCCGCGGGCTTGGTCATGTCCGGTTGCGAAACCGATCTGCCGCCCGCCCCCAAAACCGAAGGCCCGCTCGTTCGCGGCCTGAGCGGTCAGGGCAAAGTCGTGCCCATCGACAAAAAGAACGACCCGATGATCAACGATCAGCCGGGTGCCCCTCAATAGCATGGCCGCGCCGAACGTCTCCCGCATCGTCATCCTCGATTTTGGCTCGCAGTACACCCAAGTCATCGCGCGGCGCGTCCGCGAGTGCCAAGTTTACTCGCAGATCGTCCGCTGCGACCTGCCGGCGAAAGAAATCGCCGCCCTCGATCCGCGCGGCCTCATCCTCAGCGGCGGCCCGTCCAGCGTCTATGGAAAGGACGCACCCCACCCGGATCCGGACATCTTCGCCCTCGGCCTGCCTATTCTCGGCATCTGCTACGGCATGCAGCTCATGGGGCACCACCTCGGCGGACGAGTCGAGCACAGCGCGCGACGCGAGTACGGCAGCGGGATGCTCCATGTGCAAGAGCGCGCCTGCCTCCTCTTCCGCGGCCTCCCCGTCCAACTCGATATCTGGAACAGTCACGGCGACAAGCTGACCAAACTCCCCCGTGGCTTCCGCACTGTCGCCACCACCGACAATTCCCCCTTCGCCGCCATTGAGCAGCCGAAGAAGAAGTTCTACGGCCTTCAGTTTCATCCCGAAGTCGTCCACACCCCGCGCGGCAAAGAACTCCTGGCCAACTTTCTCCACGAAATCTGCGGCTGCAAAATGGATTGGACGATGGGCAGTTTCATCGACCAGATCTGCACGCAAATCCGCGCGCAGGTCGGCAGTGACCATGTCCTCCTCGGCCTCAGCGGCGGCGTGGACAGCAGCGTCGCCGCCGCGCTTTTGCACAAAGCCATCGGCGATCAGCTCACCTGCGTCTTCGTGGACAATGGCCTCCTCCGCAGCAACGAAGCCGAAGCCGTCCAGCGTCTCTTCGGCGACAACTTCCACATCAAGCTCAAGACCGTCCGCGCATCCGCCCGCTTCCTCCGCCGCTTGCAAGGCGTCACCTCCCCCGAGCGCAAGCGCAAGATCATCGGCAACGAGTTCATCCGCGTCTTCGAGGACGCCACCAAGGCCCTGGCCCGCGGGCAGAAGACCAAATTCAAATTCCTCGCCCAAGGCACCCTCTACCCGGACGTCATTGAAAGCGTCGCCATCGCCGGCAATCCCGCCGCGCTCATCAAATCGCACCACAACGTCGGCGGACTGCCCAAGAACATGAAATTCCAACTCGTCGAGCCCCTGCGCGAGCTTTTCAAAGACGAAGTCCGCGAAGTCGGTGCCCAACTCGGCCTGCCCAAGGAAGTCACCCAGCGCCAGCCCTTCCCCGGTCCCGGCCTCGCCGTCCGCATCCTCGGCGCCATCACCCCCGAGCGGCTCCGCATCCTTCGCGAGGCTGACGCCATCGTCGTCTCCGAGATGAAAGCCAGCGAATGGTATTACCGCGTCTGGCAGAGCTTCGCCGTCCTCCTGCCCGTGAAAAGCGTCGGCGTCATGGGCGACGAGCGCACCTACGAGAGCACCATCGCCCTGCGCATCGTCGAGAGCCAGGACGGCATGACCGCCGACTGGGTCCGCCTGCCCTACGAACTCCTCGCCAAAATCAGCACCCGCATCATCAACGAAGTCAAAGGCGTCAACCGCGTCTGCTACGACATCAGCAGCAAACCGCCCGCCACCATCGAGTGGGAGTAAGGTGGCGACGCTCACGCCTAAGAGTATGTGAAATAAGTTGGCGTAGAGCCGCGTCCCAGCGGGACGTTTGATGGTAGCCGTGGGCTTCAGCCCACGGAGAGAAAATGAGAGCACATCGTCGCGGAGCGACGGTTGAAGCGCTCGGATGTCGCTCCGCGACAAAGGTCCTTCTTTCCTGCGCGGATCGTGGGCTGAAGCCCACGGCTACGCTCGTTTGTCCCGATGGGACGACTTTATTTCACACAGTGTCTAATACCAAACTCAGTTGAAGACTGGACGATACGAATCGGTGCGTTGCGCGATTTCCTTCGGTTCTCGGACTTTGGAAGGTGTCGGTTTTCAACTGTGTTTGGTATAATACCTCGGCAAGCGACCGGGAAGCTGGCATCCGCTGACGGCCAGCGGGGGCGGATGGACAAGAGGAGGGTCCTATCCGTGGCCCGGCAACCCGCAGAGGTGCCACGGAGGGCACTCGCATGCCGTGCTGCCTATGCTCCGTCGTCCCTCCCCCGCTACTTGAGCGGCCGGGCGACCATGATGCCGGCATGGGTGCTGAAGTGGTTCAGGTAGGCGCTGAGGCGCTGGTCGAGGACGACTTTGCCGTAGTTGCGCGGGGCGCTGGCGTGCATGAAGCGCAGGGTGCCGTCCGGGGTCCGGTAGGCGAGGCCGACGTGGGAGGTGCCGATGTCGCCGCCATCGTGCGAGCAGATGCAGATGATGTCGCCGCTCTGGAGCTGGCTTTCGATGGCGGGGACGCGCTCTTTGGGGATGTAGTAAAAGGGGGTGCGGGCGATGCGGGTTTCCATCTCCCCGATGCCGGCGCGGAGGGCGGGGTTGTTCCGCATGTAGCGGTAGCTTTTCCAGGCGCGCTGCATCTCGACGGCGGAGTGGGGGCCGCGTACGCCGCCGAGCTGGCGGGTGAGGTCGCGGACGAGGCCGCGGCGCTCATTGTCCTGAATCCAGTCTTCGAGATAGTGGAGACGGGAGAGGTAGCCGTCGCAATGGCCGCCGCGGTAGCGGTCGAGCTCGATGTATTTGAGAAGCGTCTCGGGAGTCCACTGCACGCGGGGTTCGTCCATCATGCGGGCGAAGGCGAGGGCGATCTCAAAGAAGGTCCAGCAGTCGAGGCCCTGGAAGTTGACGGAGGGGGCTTCGATGCGGTCGTCGATCTCCAAGGTGAAGCCGCGGTAGGGCGTGCGGACGAGGGCGCGCCCGATCACGGCGGTGCGCTGGCCGATGGGCAGGCCGATGGCGGGCGTGGCGCTGGCGACGAGCTGGTCAAAGCGCTCGCGTCCCACGAAGACCGTGGAGAAGGGGAGGCCGTGGGTGTCGAACTGCACGGGGACGCTGGCCGTGGGTGTGACGACGGTGGGCGCCGGGTCGGCGGCGGAAAGCGCGCCTACTTTGACGAAAGTGAGGAGGACGAGAAGGCGGAGCAGGTGGCGCATGAAATCGAGGCGCTACCAGTAACGGTGGTGACCGATGATTTCAAAGTCGAAGAGCCGGTCGTCCTGCGGCGCACCCTGGCCGATGGTGGGCTCGCTTTTCTGCTACGGCACGAGGCCCTTGAAATAGAGCGTGGTGGCCGTGGCGTCCTTGGCTCCGGCCCAAGCGGCGCGGGGCCGCGCGTCGGTGCCCATCGACTTCTCGTGCGTCCAGACTTTGGGTTCGCGGAAGCCGGTCATCAGCTTGTTGGTTTTCCAGTTGAGGGTCTCGCTGAGGAGGTAGCGCATGTCGCCGGCGTCGAGGATGGTCTTGCCGTCGCGCACCACGCGGAGGGAAAACCAAGCTTGGCCGCCGCCGCCGCCCTCGTCTTTGACGATGGCGGTGAGGACGTCGCCTTTGACGATGGGGAAGGTACCGCTCTCGACCTGGCGGAGGTTCGTGCCGGCGAGGATTTCGCGGCCGTTGTGGAAGAGGGTGAAGCTGTCATCGGCCACCGCAAAGACTTCGACGCCGCCGGCGGTCGGCACCGGCACGGGTGTGGCGAGAAGATTGGGGAGGCTGGAGGGGACAGAGGCGAGTCCGGGCCCTCCGACTTTTTTGACGAAGAGGCCGAGGGAGTTGACCTCTCGGCCCGAAGAGCCGTAGATGCCGACGATGGGCTGGCCGGTGCCGTTGAGCCGCTTTTGCCCGCCGCCGGTGCCGCCGAACCATTCGCTGAGGTAGCTATCGGCTGGATTGAGGCTGTCACCGCGCACTTTCATAAAGACGATCTGAAAGCCATCGATGAGCGCGCCGCCGCGGGCGACGATGGTGCCGACGGCGTAGGTGGGGCGGGCCTCGACGCGCTGGGGCTGGCCAGTGGGGGCGCCGTGGAGGTCGCCGAGGCGTTTGGCGCTGCCGTTGGCGAGGGCATAAAGCGGGCGCATGGAGGTGATGGCGGACTTATCGTTCCAAGGGCCGACGGTGTAATCGAAGCCGGTGAGGAACGCACTGGGCGGGGCGAGGTCGCGGAAGGGCGTGCCCCATTTCTTGTTGTCGCCGCCGACCACGGGGGTCTTGAGGATGGCGGGGTCGAAAGCGGTGGGCTCAAGCGGCTCGCCTTCCGGGGTGCCGGGGACATCCTCGGGCATGACGGTGCCGGGTGTGGGGGGCACGGACGTGCCCGGCGGAAGCGCGGTGCCGAAGAAACCGCCGGCCACGTTCTTCGGCGCGGGGGGCACCTCCTTGCGGACGATGAGGCCGAACTCGTTGAGATCGGGTGTTCCCCGGCCATAGATGCCGACGATTGGGCGGGTGTCGGTAAAGAGACGCTTCAGGGGCAGCTTGCTTTCGCCGCCGATCCATTTGCTGGTGTACTGCTCAGAGCGGTCGAGCGCGCCGTTTTCGTAGCGCACGAAGGTGACCTGAAAGCCCTCCAGGAACGAGGAGCCGCGGGCTTCGACGGCGGCCACGGCAAAGCCGGGCCGGGCTTCGAGAACGGTCGCGGGGTTGCCAGGCTTGGGCTTGCCGCGGAGGACCCCTCGAGCCTTGCCCGCCGCGCGCACGTAGAGAGGGGTCATCGACTGGATGGCCATCGTCCCGGCCTCGGTGACGCTGGTTGTATATTCAAACCCGATGAGCACGCCACGGTCCGGGCCGAGGTCATGGAAAGCTGTCCCCAAGCCCTTTTCGCCACCGACGGTCAGAGTTTTTAGGAAAGCGCCGTCGGGCAGGAGCGTGGGTGGCTCGTCATTGGTGGGGCCGGCGACGATCGCCGTCGGCAGCTTGGGATCGCGCGCCGGAGTCGTCGGGTCTGGAGTGGCCGGGGTCGGCGTGGCGGCCGCTGGTCCTGAAACCGCGGGTGCCGGCGTGGCGGGAACGGGTTTTGGGACCACGGTCTTGTCGGGGACGCCAAAGAAATCGGCCGCACCCGCAGTGAGCGCCAAGGCCAGGAAGATGGGAAAAATCGCCTTCATAGTGGGTGGGTTTATGCCACAGCACACGGCACGCGCCAAGCGGCAGGGTGTAAATGATTTGTCACGCGGGATGCAGGCACGGTGGAGCGTCGTCATGGATTGCACCGGGTAAGACGCCGGCACGCCCGGTTTTCTTACAACTTTTTTCCACTCTGCCTCAAATCCACGCGTTTGCTGGGATCACGCCGCCTTTGGGCACGACGACGATGCCGTCGCGGATGTAGTAGTTCGGCCCGTCGAAATTCTCCGGTTTGCCGTCCGGCGTGATGACCGCGCCGTCGCCGACCCGCGCGTTTTTGTCGATGATCGCGCGGTCGATGACGCAGTTTTTCCCGACGCCCAGCTCGGGGGTGTTGCCGCGCGCGGCTTGGTCGGCGTCGTAAAAATCCGCACCCATAATGATGCTGTCTCGAACGGTGGTGCCGCTTTTGATGTAGCTGCGGATGCCGATAACCGAGTTCTCAAGGTGCGCATCCTCGATGATACAGCCGTCGGAGAGGATGGCTTGGCGGATGGTCGCGCCGTTGATTTTGCTGCCGGGGAGAAAGCGGGCGTGAGTATAGATGGGCGTGACGGTGTCGAAGAAATTGAAGGCCGGCACGGGGTCGGTAAGCTGAAGATTGGCGTCGAAAAAGGCGCGGATGGTGCCGATGTCCTCCCAGTAGCCCTGATAGATGTAGGCGTGGACGCGGAATTTTTTCAGCATGTCCGGGATGACGTGCTTGCCGAAGTCCACGCAGTCATTGTCGAGCGCCTGGACGAGCACCTCGCGGTTAAAGATGTAGATGCCCATCGACGCCTGAAACAGCTCCGCGCCGGCCTCGCGATCCAGCTCTTTCAAAAGCGACGGCGGGATGCGCATGGCGTCGAGCACGGCGGGGTCTTTCGGCTTTTCCTCAAAGCGCACGACCTTCCGCGCCTCGTCGGTGTGCATGAGGCCGAAGTCCTTGGCCGGCTCGCGGGCTACGGGGATGGTGGCGAGGGTCATGTCGGCCTTCGTCTCGATGTGCTGCTTGAGCATCTCGCGGAAATCCATGCGGTAGAGCTGATCGCCGCTGAGGATGACGTAATACTCGTACGGGTACTGGAGGAAATCGCGAAGGTTTTGGCGCACGGCATCAGCTGTGCCCTGGTACCAGCTCGTGTCCGTGGGTGTCTGCTGTGCGGCGAGGATTTCGACGAAGCTGCGGGAGAAATTGTCGAACTTGTAGGACGAGTTGATGTGCTTGTGCAGCGAGGCGGAGTTGAACTGCGTGAGCACGTACACGCGGCGCAGGCCGGAGTTAATGCAGTTCGAGACCGGGATGTCCACGATGCGGTATTTCCCCGCCAGCGGGACGGCGGGTTTTGACCGCTCCTTGGTCAACGGAAACAGGCGGGTGCCCGCGCCGCCGCCCATGACGATAGAGAGGGTCTTGTCGGTGACGGCTGGCCAGTTCGAGGGATTCATACGTGGGTGCCCGCATCTTGTGGAGCCGGGTGGGGGTTGTCACTTCACAATTGTGGAACAAACCACAGTGCGCCTGGCCACGCCCCCCTCCTCCAAAAATTCGAGCCTATCTCGTCGCCGTTGGCGGGTTCCGCACCCCCCGGTCAGCGCCCGGTCATGTGCCACTCCAGCTCTGCTTCGCGGGTATCGGATGCCGTCGCCCGTTCCTGCTCAACTCGAAGCCGTTCCACACGGGCTGCGGCCATCTCGGTGCGCATCTTCATCGCCGCTTCATCGGATATGCCGTGCGAAACCTCCACACCGAAGCGCCGCACCAGATAGTCCTCGAGCTTTAGCCATTCGTCGCCGTCCTTGATCATGTGCGACGAGCCACAAACGGTCACGAGGTTCTGGAGCCGGTGCAGGCGGCGGGCGAAGAAGAGCAGAACCCAGATGATGAGTCCGTCGAGGACGACGAACAGGGCAGCGAGCCGCTCGTTGAAAGTGCGCGCATCACTCGCGGCAGCGCTCCGGATCGCAAGGAGGCGGTCTTCCTCCGCGTGCATCTTTGCCACCTGGTCGCGGATGGCAAACATCGTGATGCGACCCTTCTCCGTCATGAAAATCGCGAGCGCCTCCTGCTTCTTTCCCGTCTGCGCCAGCCCGATTGTCCGGGAGAGATGCTCCCGCAGGACTGTGATGAGATCGCTCAGGGTTTTCGCGTTCGCCGTCTGCTCGGGATTGTCCGCCACGAGCTTCGTCATCCGCTCGACCTTTGCACCAACCACGCGCTCGGCATCCTCCCACGGCTTCAGAAAAATCGGTTTCCCGGCGAGAAGGAAGCCGCGCTGGCCGGTTTGCGCGTCATCGATGACGGTCGCGACGTCTTGGACGGCGTGTTTCACCTCCTGCGTGTGCGCCATCGAGACGTATGCCTCTCCGAGTCGACGCCAGCCGCGATAAGCGAGCATGGCCTCCGCCAGCAACAGAATCAGCGAGAGTGCAGTAAGAGTCTTGATGAGAAGCTGGCGACGGTTTTCGAGTAGAGCGTGCGACATTTGGAGCATACGAAAGACCTGCATAGCCGCTCCCATGCCACGACCGCGGGGTCGGCCTGCAGACATCTGTGGATCCCGCCGTGGAACCATCATCCCCGAGTCATCCGGCCCAAGAAAATACTGCCGGTTTACATCGCGGCCAACGAAACGAAGTGCGGCGACTGTCCACCGATCCGGCCCGTTGATTCCTAGCTCAGCCCCCAGCGACGTCGGAGATACCAGTCCGCGCCAAAGAGCAGCCCGATCAGCCAGAAAACCCACACCCGATCCCACGCGCTCGTCAGCTTCCGCACCGGCGTCGCCGCGCTTTTTTCATCCTTCAATTCCGCCAGCAGCTTCCCGAGTTCGTCAGCCTGTAGCAGCCGCCCGCCGCTGCTTTCGCACAGCTTGCGCAGATAGCCCGCGTCCGTCGCGACCTCGGTCTGCTCCAGGTTTTCGTCGAAGACGATGAAGCGGGCGGACTGCGATGTGCCGTCGGGAAATTTTGCCGTCGCCGTGTATTTGCCGGGCTTCGGTGGGAGAAACTCCGCGGTCAGTTTGTCCGGCGCATTCCTATCCCCCGCGCTCAGCGTGGTGCGCCCGACTTCGCCGCCGGCGTCCGCGATGACCAGCGGCACCTCGCCCACTTTCACCGCCGGATCACGCTTCACCGCGCGAAAATAAATCTTCTCGCCGAGCGGGATGTTCGCCGAACTCGCGCGCAGCGAAAACTGCTGCGTCGGGAGAAAGTCGCGCCCCGCCATCAGCCATAAAATCATCTGATCCCAGAACCGGTCGAAGAGCGTGTTTACGCCTTCAATCTTCGCGTTGAAAGCCCAGCGCCACAGCCCATCCACGCCGACACTCAGCACCTGCCCCTCGCCGAAGCGCCGATGCACCATCCCCGGCACCGGATCGCCGCCGCCCGCGCTTTGCGTGGACGCCAGCGTCGCGGTCAGCGGTTTCTTTTCCACCACGCCGTAGCCCGCGATCATGTCTGGCAAAGCCTCCGCCGCCTCCGGCCCGGCAATCGCCCGGAACGGTGCGAGCGCCTGGCCTTCGCGCGCCACTTGCAGCCGCACATGCTCCGTCGGCTGCGCGGACCAGATCACCGGCTCCAGATCATTCCGCGCCAGCGCCCCACCAAAGGCCGGCCCCCGGCTGAAGATCACCGTGCCGCCGCGATTCTTCACGTAGTCTTCGAGCTGCTTCAGTCCATCCGCGCTGAGCAGCTTTTCCACGCTGCGCCCGAGCACGATGACATCGTAGCGGCCCCACTCCTCCGCGCTCGCCGGAATCTTCAGCTCCTTCTCGCCCGCCTTCTTTCGCACCACCCGCGCCTTGCCCTCCGCGTATTGCACGATCGAGTCCACGTTCATCTTGTCATTTCGCAGCAGCGAGCGCTGGAGAAACGTCGTATCCCAATACGGCGCACCTTCGAGAAAGAGCACCTGGATCTGCTGGTCGATCACGTTCAGGTAAGTCAGCGCGTGGTTGTTTGCCGCGTCCGTCTCGCCGTCGAGCGGCACCACGCGCAGCTCGTATTCAAATTGCCCCACCGCCGGTTCTGTCACATCGAAATTGACCGCCAGCTCCGGCTGATCGCTCCCCGCGATGCGCTGCGTCTGCACGACCTTGTCGCCCCGCAGCAGCTCCACCGTCACCGTCTCCAATTCGCACCCGATCAACCGCAGCGCCCCGCTGATCCGCGCCTTCTGCTTCACGTAACAATACGGCTGGTAGCTCGTGATCCGCACGCTCGCGTCGCGCACCTTGCCCTGCTTGCCCAGCGCCACCGCGTAGATCGGAACGCCCCGTTGCCGTGCCATGAAGCCAGTCTTCGCCGGGTTAACCAGCTCGAAGTCGTGCCCGTCGCTCAGCACGATCAGTGCGCGCGCCGATTCATTCGCGCCCAACGCCGCCAGCATCGTGGAAATGGAGCGATGGGTGCGCGTGCTCGCGCCGCCCATGTCGAGCAAAGCCGCGCCCGTGATTGGCGCCGCGTCCTCGCCAAACTTGAACAGCCGCACCTTCCCATCGCCCACTGTACCGCCAGGCTCCACGATTCCCGTGTCCGTGAGGATCGCCTTCGCCGCCTGCGACCGCGTGCCGTGCGCCACATCCCTCTGCGCCATGCTCTTCGAGTCATCCACCGCCACCAGCGTCACCCGATCCGTGACCACCGGCGGGATTTCGTCAAGGCGTGACGGCTGCAACAGCAGCGCCAGCACCGCCGCCACCCCGAGCAGGCGGAACGTGAGCAGCGCCCCATTCCGCCCTCGGCTCAGCCGCGACCCGGCGCGCATGTAAACCGCGAGTGTCGCCACCGCGAGGACCATGCCGAGAATCACCACCGCGCCGATGGGAATGAT
Source organism: Chthoniobacterales bacterium (assembly GCA_038318725.1). Classification (GTDB taxonomy): domain Bacteria; phylum Verrucomicrobiota; class Verrucomicrobiia; order Chthoniobacterales; family Chthoniobacteraceae; genus Chthoniobacter. Next base: position 18,461 of record JBBQCM010000047.1, on the reverse strand, counting down.
CGGATCGAGGACGAGGCTCGTTTGGGCCGCGAAGGAAAAGGTCATACCGATGGCGTGCGCAGTCGCGAACATTCACCGGACGCTTTCCATTTCCCCAGCAAAAAATCGCCGGGTCTTTGCCTCAAGTCGGGTAAGCGCGTCCGAACGTCGCTGGACATTGATGGGATGCACATAGTTTATGGCATCCATGAAATCCCCCTTGGCCGCCATCTTCCTAATCGGCTGCTGCGTCGCTTGGTCCGATGCCCCAGCCGGGGAACCTGAACCGGAAGGCAAAGCGAAAGAGCCGGCAGTTTTCGTGGAAGGCCCGGCTTTTCTTCTCACCGCGGAATGCCAAATCGTCACCCTCCCGCAAAAGGCCGCGCTCAAGCTACTCCCCGATCTCGTGGACGACGGTAAGATCAACTCCGCTTTTGACCGGCTCCAGACCATGATCGCCGCTGGCGAAGCCGAGCTCGCTGGCAATCTGGTCGTGAAAACATTGGAAGGAAAAAAAGGCGAGTCGGAGTCTGCAAACGAGATGCACTACCCGACGGAATGGGATCCTTACAGTCTGCCCGATCCTCAAAAGTTGCCCCAGCAGGACGCCCTCGAGATCGTGAAAAACTGGCCGCTGGTGGGATTCCAGCCCACGGCGTTTGAGACGAGAAATCTCGGGCCTCAGCTCGAGTTTACACCCTTGTCCCATTCTTTGGACGGCCGGTCTTTCGAGATCACGGTCAGCGCGAAAGACACGCAATTTCTCGGGTGGAATCGCGCCCCGGCCGGCAAGACCCCAGCTGGGGGCGAAATAACTTTGGATCACCCGCATTTCTACGGCATCACGAACACCTCAACGCTGCGGTCGCAGAACGGTCAACGCTTCCTCCTCGGCGTACATAAAATTCCGGGTGATGCGCGGCTGATGGAAATCTTTCTCCTCCGGGTGACGGCGACCAAATCGCCGAAGGAATAAGCCGCGATCTTCCTCATTCGCAGCTCCTGCGCGAGAAGCCGTCGGAGACCGTCAGACTTCCACGTTTTGCGCGATCAGCCGCTCCAGCGCCTCCGTGACCGACATCAGTTCGCGATTCAGATTCATCACCACGCCGCCCGCGTCGTAGATGGCCGGGTTTTCGAGTTCCGCGGCGATTTCCTTTTGCCGGGATTCCTGCGCCGCAATCTGCATCTCCAGCGACGCGACTTTTGCTTCGTGTTCCTTTTTCAACCGATCCGCGCCTGCCGTTCCGCGGCCTCCGCGCGTGGTGCGCTGAGCATGCACACCGGTGTTCAGGTATGCTCGGAGATTTACGGTCGCTGGCAAGAGCGTTGGAATATCGATTCGTCGAAGATCCACACCGATGTCTTCTATCTGCTCGACGACGCGGAATAGTAACGACGGGGAAGCTTTAACCCCCTTGTTCCCCGCATTCCTAGACTTTGGAAGCAAGGAGCGAAAGCCGGTTGCACAATCTGCGAAAAATCGCTGGGATGGCGAAAGATGATCTTCCTATGGCGAACCTAACTTGGCAGCGAACCGCTTCGCACATCACACGCACGGGGATGTCCTTCATCACCGGCATTCTGTTTCTTGCCTTGACCGTCATGACCCATGCCGGTTGGGAAAAACACGAGGTCGATTTTTCAAACTACGAGGTGCCGCTCTATGAGCAGATCACCAATCACATTAAAGACAAAGTCGCGGCCCGGCTGGGAGAGGGTAGGAATACGCGAGATCGTTATTTCATCATTCCCTTTGCCTACGAAAACAAAGGGCACGATCCGGAATTTTCGCACTCGTTTATGACGGTGATTCGCGTTTTCGCCGATGGCCGGCAACCCAAGCTGACTTCGGGGCTCAAAGGGCGCAGGTACAAGAACCGGGAGTTTGAGGCTTTCACCATCAGTTGGTTGCCGCACGATTTCCTGCAAAATCCCCACCTTTGCGTTTTTGAAGGCTTTGGCGCCCGCCTGATCGCCTCGTGGAATAAGTGCCCGCTATCCGTGGGGAAAGACTTCAACCTCCCTGATACGATCAAGCTGGCGGTGCATGCGAAAGTAGCCGTGGGCATGTGGGGCCCCTACGAGATCACCCAGGCGGGTTTTGATCGAGGCGTGAAGCGCCTGCGCCTGCTGGACACGGGAACCATTAAGTACCGGGCCGACGACCGTCTTTACCGCAAGAATCAAGTCGCCATCAATTGTTTCCACGCCATGGCCGGCCTCGATGAGCTTTTCCCTAATGGCGGGCTTTTCGGAACAGGATTCAACATGTGGGGACTCAACGGCACGGCGCGAGTCCTGATCGAGTATAAGACGAAGGCCAGCAACAAAGGGCTCCTGCTCGAGCCTGTGGATGTGAAAAAAGACCGCTACGGATTTGTTTACGCGCCCGCTCGGAGTGCTCGCGGCGTCTTCAATCCCTTCAAGACGGCATCGGCTTATCGACGGTAAGTTGAGAGGACGGCATCACTCGCCGCGATAACCCCGCCAGAGCCAGACGAGGGTATCGGCCAGCGTCTGATTGAAAACTTTGCCGTCGCAGTGGCCGGTCGCCTTGCTGAAGACGAAACGCTGGTGGTAGCCCCTGGCTTTCAAGGCGGCGGCGGTGCGCTGGCCAGCCATGACCCAGTTGTGATAAGTGCTATCGGGGTCCTTGTTGCGCAGGTCGTTTTCCGAGACGTGGGTGAAGATGCGCAGAGGCTTTTGCGGCGTCTTTTCGATGAGCTTCATGCCGGAGTGGTATTCCCAAGCGCCGAGCGGATACTTCGCCTCCTCGGGGGCGTCGTCGTCCTGCTGGTCCACAAAGGTGCCGGAGTAGGCGATGACGCGGCGGAATAGGTCCGGGCGGAACCAAGCCATGCTCAGCGCCGCGGCCCCGCCGGAGCTGCAGCCCATGACGGCGTGGCCCCACGGATTCGGCGTGAAGGCGAGCTTCGGGTAGGCGGCCTTGATCTCGGGGTTGGCGAGGATGGCTGGGAAGACTTCCTCGGAGATGAAGCGGGCAAGCCGGTCGGACATGGTGTCGTACTCGAGGCCGCGCTGGCTGTTCTTGCCGTCATTGCCGCCGTTTTCCACGGCGATGGCGATGAAGGCAGGCAGTCGGCGATTCGGGTCTTTGGAAATCGTCAGGTTGTCGAGCGCGTTGCGCACAAGCTTCAGCGGGCCGGGACCATCGTGGATGACGAGAAAGGGCGCCGGGGTGCCGTCCTTGTAAGCCGCCGGGATATAGACGGAGATTTTGCGCTCGGTGCGCACGGCCTTTTGCTCCGGTTCGAGGGTCTTGTCGTCGCCGCGGAAGATCTTGCTGTCGGCGAGCTTCATCGTGAACTCGAAGGATTTCCCCTTCGGGTTGCCGAGGTCGGTGAGGTCCTTGTCGGTGCTGTATTCGGGGCCGACGGTGATCTCTCCGTCGCCTTCCGACCCGTTCAGCTCGGAGGCGAAAGTATCGACGGCCCTGGCGGTGTGAGTCACGAGGCTGATGAAGGTGACGAGCGCAAGGAAAACGCGGAGGGGTGTTCGGCGGGAGTGGTGCATGCGCCGGTGTTATGTGAAAGGTGGGCAGCAGAGCAATCCCGCAGTGGAGGAGTTTCCCCCTCGTTCCGAAAGCTGTGCTTCGAAACACCTCCACCCGTTTTTTTTTCCAAAAGTGACGCGCGATGTCCTGAACGGGTCTGTCGGTTCGTTGTGAGAATGAAACTGCAACCGACAAACTCAAAACCAAATCAAAGACTATGAACACGAAGATTACTTCCTTTTGCGCAACGCTGCTGCTGGCCGCCTCGGGCTGGCTGAACGCCGGCGAGCCGGAAAAACCCAAGGCGGGCTCGCCGGAATTTGCACGGATGAAAACGCTGGTCGGCACCTGGACGGGCCAGACCGACATGGGCCAGGGACCGGTGGATATGAAGATTGAGTATCGGCTGATCGCCGCGGGGAGTGTGCTGGAGGAGCGCATCGCGCCCGGTACCCCGATGGAGATGGTGACGATGTATTACGACAAGGCGGGGAAGCTGGCGATGACCCACTACTGCGTGATGGGCAACCAGCCGGTGATGGCGCTGAAGGGGGCGGATGCGAAGTCGCTGACCTTTGACCTCGACGCGTCGTGCTGCACGATCGACGCGAAGAAGGAGTCGCACATGCACGGGGTGACAATTCAGTTCGACGATGCGGATACGATCACGACCCGCTGCAAGGCGCTCGTGGACGGCAAGGAGATGCCGGAGCATCCGACGACCTTCAAGCGGGTGAAATCCTAGCCCGCGGCGAAGCGGCAGCTACGGGAGAAAGCGTTTTCCCCTCGTGACGAAGCTGAGGGCGTCATCGCGCCTCTTGGCAGGCCCGGTTGTGCAGGGCGGCGGATTTCCCCGCCCCCGTCCGATTTTCCCCAGCAGAAAACCGCCGGGAGAACCGATGCCACCTGTTCTCGGTGGCACATCCGCTGCTAAAAGCAGATGCCGTCGTACCCAGCCACTTCTCTCGGTCGCGATAACAGCCTGACCTTCCTGCGCCTCGCCTTCGCCCTCGCTGTGGTCTGCGGACACTCCTGGGTGCTCGGCGGCTTTGGTGAAGAACCGCTCCACCGCTGGACCGGTGGCGCGCTCAGCGGACGCGAATTTGCCGTGCAGGGCTTTTTCGTCCTGAGCGGTTTCCTCATCGCCAAATCCCTCGCCGAAAACCCCTCCCTCTGGCGCTTCGCCTGCCACCGCGCGTTCCGCATTCTGCCGGCGTTCTGGGTTTATCTCGGGCTCATGGTCTTCGTCCTCGCGCCGTGGCTCATCGCGCTGCGCTGGCCGGATCGTTTCAGCTACCTCGAGCGCGTCACCCTCGGCCCGCTGCCTGCGTGGAATTACCTCCTGAAAAACTGGGCGCTTCAGGGCGGCGAGTTCAACCTCGCCCCGCTCTTCGCCGGCAACCCCGTGCGCTTCGATGTCAACGGCTCGCTCTGGTCCGTCTGCTTCGAGGCCAAGCTCTACCTATACGCCGCCGCCGCCGTTGGCGCCCGCCTCCTCCCCACCCGCGCCGCCCTGCTCGGCGGCCTCCTCGCGGCCGTCGCCGCTTGGTCCTTCGGCTGGGTCGTCGCTGCTTTCTTCGCCGTCGTCTGCGTCTGGCGCGTGCTCATGCCCGCGGGCCGCGGGGCCGCCGTCCTTTTTGCGGTGGTCTATGCGCTCCACGCCGTGCTCACCTTCGCCCCGCAGGCGTTGCAAATCCTCCCCGTCCGCCTCGTCATTTGGCTGCTTCCGGTCTTCGATGAACCTTTCCGCGTCAGCGCCGTCGCCTTTCTCGGTGGCACTCTGTGCTGGCGCTATCGCGCGCAGTTCCGCTGGGAAACGCGCTGGCTCCTCCTCGCCACGACCGCGCTTGCCGCCAGCGTTACCTGCGGCCAATGGTCCTTCATCATGCCGCTCGCGCTGCCCTACGTGGTGCTCTTCCTCGGCGCGCGGCTGCCGTTTCAGAAAGTCGAGCGCTGGGGCGATTTCTCCTACGGCATCTACATCTTCTCCTTCCCCCTCCAGCAATTGCTCGCGCACTGGGGCGTTGCCGGTGCCAGTCTCCCCGTTTATCTCGCCGCCTCCCTTGCGCTGAGCATCGCCGCAGGCGTGCTCAGTTGGTTCTGCGTGGAAAAGCCCGCGCTCCGCCTCGGTCGCCGACTCGGAGCCTGGCGACCCGCTTTCACCCTGCGTCGGACGACTGCGCCAATCGCGTCCTCCCCTCCACCGTCAGTCGCCCCAGCGCTTCTGTAATGGCGGGCAGCTTGCGGTTCATCCGGAACCGGCGCGCCCAAGGCGCTGATGGGTATGATCGTGCCGTTGATGGGCACGCTCGATCTTCGCGAGATATACTCCGCGGGGACACGCGAGTGGGCGGAGAGATAGCGTCCAGCCTGCCGGCAGGAATTTCTCGCGCGGGTGGCCGCGCTCGGCAGACGATTAGGCTTCGCTGGTTTTTGGGGCGAGCGCTTCCCACTCGGCGGTGAGGCGGTTGAGATCGTCGGTCACGGCCATGAGTTGGCGGTTGAGTTCGACGGCACGCCCGCCGGCTTCGTAGGTCTCGGGCATTTCGAGTTCGGCGGTAAGGTCGCGTTGTTTGCCTTCAAGCGTGGCGATTCGCATTTCGAGTGAGGAGACACGGGCCTCATGTTCTTTGCGAATGCGAGCTGCGGCCTGCCGCTCGTCAGCCTCCGCGCGTTTTTGCTCCTTCGATTTGCGCGGCGTGGGCGCGTTGCCGGAAGCGGTGATCGTGGCCGCAACGGCTGTCGCCGGTTGCGCGTTGGTCAGCTTCTCCCCGGCGGTGAGCGCGGCGCGCTCGGAGGTGGCGCGGGATTTATCGAGGTAATACTGATAGTCGCCGGCGTAGGGTGTGAGTTTTCCGGCGCTGATGTGCAGGACGGTGCGGGCGATCGCGCGTATGAAGTGCACGTCGTGGCTGATGAAGATGAGCGTGCCCTCGTATTGGTCGAGCGCGCCGATAAGCGCGTCGATGGAGCCGATGTCCAAATGAGTCGTCGGCTCGTCCATGAGCAGGAGATTGGGCGGATCGAGGAGCAGCTTGACCAGCGCGAGGCGGGTCTTTTCCCCACCGCTGAGAACGCCGACGGGTTTGAAGACATCGTCGCCGCGGAAGAGGAACGAGCCGAGCACGGTGCGCGCCTGCTGCTCGCCGACGGGGTTGGGCATGTCCTGCACGCTTTCGAGGACGGTCTGCTTCGCGTTGAGCGTCTCCATGCGGTGCTGGGAGAAGTAGCCGACCTTCACGTTGTGTCCGAGTTCGCGGGTGCCGTGCTCGGGCGCAAGGTTGCCGGCGAGCAGTTTGATGAGCGTGGATTTGCCCGCGCCGTTCGGCCCGACCAGCACCGTGCGCTGGCCGCGCTCGGCTTCAAATTCCAGCCCGCGATAGACCGCCAGATCGCCGTAGGAAAAGTCGATATCCTTAAGCGTGATCGAACGCGAGCCCGAGCGCGGCGGCTGCGGGAAGCGCATGTGGACGGTTTTTTCCTGGTTCAGCGGGGCCTCGATTTTCTCCATCCGGTCGATCTGCTTGAGCTTGCTCTGCGCCTGCGAGGCTTTGCTGGCCTTGGCGCGGAAGCGGTCGGCGAAAAGCTGGAGCGACGCGATTTCCTTCTGCTGGTTCTTGTAAGCGGCGAGCTGCTGCTCTTCGCGGGCGACTTTTTCGACGACGTATTTGTCCCAGTTGCCGCGGTAGCGGTTGAGCTTCTGGTGGGAGATTTCGACGATGGAATCGACGAGTGCGTTGAGGAATTCGCGGTCGTGAGAGATCATCAAGATCGCGCCGGGATAGGACTGGAGGTAATCCTGGAACCAGTAGAGCGATTCGAGGTCGAGATGGTTCGTTGGCTCGTCGAGCAACAGCAAGTCCGGCTCCATGACGAGCAGCCGCGCGAGGTGTGCGCGCATGACCCAGCCACCGCTCATCGTCCGCGCCTCGCGGTCGAAATCGGCTGCGCGGAAAGCGAGCCCGTGGAGGATCTGCTTGGCCTTCGGCTCAAGCTGCCAGCCGCCGAGTTCGTCGAAGGTGCCCAGTGCCTCGTGGTATTCCTCCTCGTCGTGGGAGCCGGCTAGTTCGTGCCGCTTGATCGCCCGCTGCGCCTTCACCATCTCGGGTGAAATCGCGCACGCCAGCTCCAGCACCGTCTCATCACCGACAGCCGCGGTCTCCTGCGGCAGGAAACCGATCGTGGCGTTCTTTTCCAAAATCACCCGCCCATCGTCCGGCGTCGCCTCGCGCAGGATGAGCGAGAAGAGCGTGGATTTGCCCGCGCCATTTGGCCCGACGAGACCGATGCGGTCCTCGCGGTTGACCTGGAGCGAGACGTCGCTGAAAAGCGTGCGGCCGGCGAAGGCTTTGGAGACTTGGGAGAGCGTGAGCATGACGGAAAAAAGGGCGCGAACATCGCGGGCCGCGCCTCCGCACGCAAGCGCGCAAATCTCCTCGGAGGGTAGGCTCCTGCGCGTTCCCTGACTCCAGGTGAGGTCGCCGCGATCGGGGCCGCCCTCCTTGGAGAATGGAGACAGGCAGGAGCATGTCCCTCCGTGATTCTACGCGCTCAGCTCCAGCATCCGCCGGATCGGCAACTCTGCCCGCGCGCGAATCGGTTCGGGAATGAGGATTTCAGGTGTGAGATTGGCCAGCGCGTCGCGCAACTTTTCGAGCGTGTTCATCTTCATGTAGCGGCAGTCGGCGCAGGCGCAGTGGTCGGTCGGGCCGGGGATGAAATGCTTCCCCGGCAGCTCCCGCCGCAGTCGGTGCAGCATCCCGCTTTCCGTCACGATGACAAACGCCTGGGAGGGTGATTCCCGGCAATAGCTGATCATCTTCTCTGTCGAGCACACCTCATCCGCGAGCAGGCGCACCGCGTAAGTGCATTCTGGGTGCGCGACCACCGGCGCGTCCGGCCACTCCGCGCGCGCGCGTTCGATCGAGGCACGCGTGAACTCGACGTGGACATAACAATTCCCCTTCCATAGCTCCATCGGCCGCCCCGTCTGTTCCATGACCCACGCGCCGAGATTCTGGTCCGGGACGAAAAGGATGTTCCGATCCGCAGGCGCGGCCTGGACGATTTTCACCGCGTTGCCGCTCGTGCAGATGACATCGCTCAGCGCTTTCACCCCGGCGCCGCAATTGATGTAGGCGATGACGTAGTAGTTTTTGTCCGCGTGCTCCGCCAGGTAGGCGGCGAGCTTCTCCGGCGGGCACGAATCGCTCAGCGAGCAGCCGGCGTCCATGTCCGGGATGACCACGGTCTTGCCCGGGTTCAGGATCTTCGCCGTCTCGCCCATGAAGTGGACGCCGCAAAACGCGATCACATCCGCTTCGGTCTCCGCCGCCTGCCGCGAAAGCCCCAGCGAATCGCCCACGTAATCCGCCAGCTCCTGGATTTCCTTAATCTGGTAATTGTGCGCGAGGATGACGGCATGGCGCTCGCGTTTCAGGGCGAGGATTTCTTCAGCGAGATCGAGACCGGCGATGGGCATGCCTGCACTATTTCACCACCCCGCCGTGGCGGCAATGGTGCGCATGCGAGCGCGAAGATCTCTCCGCAGTCCTCACTCGCGCCTCCGCGCCTCTGCGTTTAGATAGCGCATCCGTTCCATGAAATTCCCGCCTCATTTTCCCGCGCTCCTCGTCCTCACCGCGTCCGCCCTGCACGCCGCCGACCAGCCGCAGTGGGGCGAAAAGGACACGCGCAACATGATCTCAGACGAGCGCGGGCTGCCCGACACCTTCGATCTCGAGACCAAAAAAAACGTCGCGTGGACTGCGCCCCTCGGCACGCAGACTCACTCCACGCCGACCATCGCGGGAGGCCGCGTTTTTATCGGCACGAACAACGAAACCCCGCGCGACCCGCAGCTCAAAGCCGACTCCGGCGTGCTCCTCTGCCTCGATGAAAACGACGGCCACCTTCTCTGGCAGCTCGTGGTCCCGAAGCGCACCGAGGATCAATATCTCGACTGGCCGAAAACTGGCATGGCGTCTCCCGTGACCGTCGAAGGCGAACGCGCGTACACTTTGACCAACCGCGGCGAAGTCGTCTGCCTCGACGTGGCCGGCATCGCCAATGGCAACGATGGCCCTTTCCAAGACGAGGCCGCGCACATGCGCCAATTCCCCGCGCCGGCGCCGGATTTCAAGCCGGTGCCCGTAAACTATTTCGCCCCGCTCCCACCGCCCGGCCCGACCGACGCCGACATCCTCTGGCTCTACGACATGCCCGCGCAGTCCGGCACCTGGCCGCACGATGGCGCACACAGCTCCATCCTCATCCACGGCGACTTCCTCTACGTGAACACCGGCAACGGCGTGGATAATACCCACCGCGTCGTCCGCCGACCCGACGCACCCAGCCTCATCGTCCTCGACAAAAAAACCGGCCGTCTCGTCGCGCAGGACGACGAAAAAATCGGCGACAACATTTTCCATTCGACGTGGTCCTCGCCGTCCTTCGGTGAGGTGAATGGAAAGCCGCTCATCTTCTTCGCCGGCGGCGACGGCATCGTTCGCGCCTTCGAGCCGGTGACCAAAAGCCCGCCCGCTGGCGAAGTGCTCAAGCTGAAAAAAGTTTGGTTCTTCGACATTGATCCGGGCGCACCGAAGACCGACGTGCATCGCTTCACCGGCAATAAACAGGAAAGCCCGAGCGACATCTACGGCATGCCTGTCTTTTACAAAAATCGCATCTACGTCGCCGGCGGCGGCGACATCTGGTGGGGCAAAAACGAAGCGTGGATGAAGTGCATCGAAGCCACCAAGGAAGGCGACGCCACGAGCAGCGCGCAGATCTGGAGCGCGCCGCTCGAACGCCATGTCATGACGACCGCCGCAATCCGCGACGGCCTCGTTTTCATCGCCGACACCCGCGGCCTCCACTGCCTCGACGCCGAGACCGGCGCCGAGTATTGGAAACAGGATCTCCGCGGCGAAGTCTGGGCCTCGCCGATGGTTGCCGACGGGAAAATTTTCATCGGCACCCGCAAAGGCGACTTCTGGATTTTCGCCGCCGGCAAAGAGCTGAAAGTCCTCGCCCACATCGAAGGCAAATCCCCCATCAGCGCCACCGCCACCGCCGCGAACGGCGCGCTCTACGTGGCCACGCAGAACCAGCTCATCAAGCTCCGCACCGGCGAATCGAAATAGCGCACCGCGGGTTTTCAAACACGCCCCCGCCCCTAGCGTCAGCGCAACAAAAAACCTGCCGTCATCCTGAACGCAGCCTTTGGAGGCTTTGCGACAAAGGCGCAGTGAAGGATCGCCGAAAGAAACGCGGGCGGTGGCGGCGGCCGTGAACACGCGCCCTCACTCCCGCCGCCTCCGCCCGCGGGACTTTCAGCGATTCTTCACTCCGTCCCGGTCGCAAAGCCTCCCGGAACTCCGTTCAGAATGACGGCCGGCTTGGACGATGAGGTGCGCTGCGCGCTTTCTCTCACCCTCCGATTCGTTTGCCTACAGACAAATCTTTGACAATCCTCTCGCACCCTCCTGACAACACCGGCGCAGGGTTGCGCCATCTTCCTCCCACTTGCGTTATGAAAACCTCCCGCCTCGTGCTCACCGCGCTGCTTGCGCTCGCATCTGCCGCTTTCGCCGAGGACGCCGCGCCGCCGAGCACGGATGCGCTGAAGGCGCGGCTCGATCAACTCGCGGCTGACGCCTTCGGAGCCACGCCCGCCGAGCCCGCGAAGACCATCACCAAGGAGCAAACGATTTACGTGCCGTTCGAAAAACTGGAGGAAGTCTTCGGCAAAGAAGAGCGCGGCGTCTTTCTGCCCTACCGCGAATTCCTCGAAATGTGGAACAAGCTCAACCTGCCGGAAAAGCTGAAGAAATCCGAGCCGCCGGTCGAAGGCGTCCTCGCCGCCGCAAACTACGTGGGCGCAGTTACCGGCGATGTCGCGCAGCTTAAAGCGAAGCTCAGCTTCGAAGCGTTGAAGGACGGCTGGTCGAAGCTCGCGCTCGGCGCGGGCGAACTAAGCATCGCCGAGGCGAAGTCCACCGCCGTCCTGAACTTCGCCGATGGAGGCTACGAAGTGCTTTTCCCGGCCAAAGGCAGCTACGAAATCGAGGCGACAATCTTTGGCCGCGTGGTGCGCGAGACCGGTCGCAGCACGCTCCGGCTCAAACTCCCGCGCACCTCTGTCTCGCAGTTTGAGCTGGCCATTCCCGACAAAGGTCTCGATTTCGCGATCACGCCTGCGTCGGCTTTTTCGGCGGTGGAAAACGCGGACGGTACCACCAAGCTCGTCGTCTATTTCGGAGCGTCGCAGGAAGTGAATATCTCATGGACAAAAAAGACCGGAGAGACCGCGCTGACCGCGCTCCTTTTTGCCGACGTGCAGACCGACGTGCGCGTCAGCGCCGGGTCGGTGCGGACTGACGCGACGGTGAACTACCGCATCCTCCGCGCCGGAGTGACCGCGCTCGAAATCCTCGTCCCCGACAATCAGCAAGTGCTCGCCGTGAACGGCCAGAATCTCAAGGAATGGACGCTCAAACCCGAAGCCGGCGCGCAGCGGCTGCACGTCGATCTTCACACCGCGGCGAAAGACACCTATCAGCTCGGCATCCGCATGGAAGCAGCGCTCCCGGCGCTTCCGCAGCAGGTAAAGCTGCCGCTCGTCCAGGCGCAAGGCGTCGAGCGGCAGAGCGGTTCAATCTCTGTCTCGGCGCCCGATGGCGAACTCGTCGTGGAGGTCGGCGCGCTCGAAGGGCTGACGCAGCAGGCCGTTCCTCCAGCGAAAGACGGCCAAGCCGTCGCCGGGCTCGTCGGCAGCTACCGCTACCTGCGGCTACCCTACGCGGGCAGCGTTACCGTTTCCGAGGCGAAACCGCTGATCGAAGTCGCGGGCGAGACGCTCCTCCGCGTCACGCCAGAGATGCAGGAACTGACCGCGCGTTTCGATTACACCGTGAAAAAAGCGGGCATCTTTTCCACGCGGATCGAGCTGCCCGTGGGCTTTGCCGAGGCCGAGGCGGCGGGCGAGCAAGTCGAGCGCGCGACGGTCGAGGATGTGGCGGGAAAGAAAGTGCTCAACGTAAAATTCGCGACGCGGCGCATCGGCAAGTTTTCCTTCACCGTCACCGCCGAGGCTCCACGCGCGAAGCCCGACGAAGCGGTGGGCGTGCCCGTTTTTGCGCCGCAAAATGTCGAGCGGATCGAGATGAAAGTCGGTCTCGCCATTCACGTCAGTCTCAAGGCGAATACCGTGGACAAGGGCGACCTGCGTGAGGAGGACATCCGCAATCTCGGCGGCATCGCGATCAAGGACTCCGACGCGACGCCGCTCACGCTCGGCTTTCGCTACCGCGGCGCGGCCAAGCCCGCGCAGGTTCAGTTCGAGCTGCGCAAATCGCGCGTCTCCGCCGAGGTGCTCGCGCTCGTGGAGGTCCGCGAGGCGCTGATCCGCAGTTCGTGGACGGTCGCCTACAACGTCGAGTACGCCGGCGTGAACGAGTTCTCGATCCAGATGCCGAAGGCGATCGGCGACGACGTGCAGATCGACGGCGCAAACATCAAGGAGCGCATCAAAGTGGACGGTTTCAACGCGAACGCAGAACCGACCGGCGCAGTCATCTGGCGTGTCGTCCTTCAGGACAAAGTGCTCGGCGGTTATGAACTGCGCCTTTCGCACGACACCGCGCGCGGCGAGCAGAAGCCGGGTGCCGTCGCGCAGATCGCGCTCACGGAGATCAAGCCCCTGGGCCTTTTCCGCGAGACCGGACAGGTCGCGATCATCAAGGACGGCAACCTCGAATTCACCAAGACCGACGCGAAGGGCCTCGAAGTCATCGACCCGAAGGAACTGCACGGCGCGCTCCAGCAAGACGGCGTCTTTCTCGCCTACAAGTACAGCGCGCATCCGGTGGCGCTGACGCTCGATGTCTCCAAGAATTTTTACCTCGATGTGCCGTCCGCCGTCGTCAGTTACGCCGTGCTCCGGAGCGTCGTCGCCGAGGACCAGTCGGAGACGACGGAGGTCATCTATTGGGTGCGAAACAACTCGCAGCAGTTCTTTTCCATTCAGCTCCCGACCAAGGCGGGCAAAGCCGCGAAGCTGCTCAGCGACGCGTTCGTCGATGGCGAGCCGCAGCAACCCTCGAAGCGGCCCGACAAAAACGAACTGCTCATCCGGCTCCCCGCGCGGCAGGACGGCGACCAGGTTTTCGCGGTGCGCTTTGTCTATGAAGTGCCCAGCCCGAAGCCCGGCGCACGCCTCGGCTGGCGCGGCACACTCGACATCCAGCCGCCAAAGCTCAGCGACACCGAGGTGCTGCAAACGAAGTGGACGCTCTGGCTGCCGTCGGATTTTCGCTACGTGAAATTCGACGGTTCGATGAGCGAGACAATCGACCGGCGCGGGTGGGAGAAGTTTTGGTCGCGCATCCGCCTGTTCGTTCCGCGCGTCGGTCCGCCGTCGCCCGGCATCGGCTACCCCGCGAAATCCGAACCGCCCCCGCTGCCCGCCGTGAAGACCGCCGGCTTCGACACGCAGATTCAAAAGGAAGGCGTGGCCGTCGAACTCCGCCGCCTCGACGCGCCCGCCGAAATTCGCGCCGCCTACCGCGGCAAAACCTACGCCGCGACGATTGAGGCCATCGCCTGCCTGCTCGCACTCTTCGGCGGCATCCGCCTGCTCGGCCGCCCGCGCCAAACGCGGTTCGCGTATTTCACCTTCATCGGTCTCGGCGCGCTCATCGTCGCCGGAGCGGTGAACCCGCGTGCCGCCGGTTTCTGGCAGGCGATTTACGCGGGGGTGTTTCTCTCCGCGCTCGTCTGGTTGGTGTGCGGGTGCTGGAAATGGCTGCGCGCCATCCCCGACCGCGCCACCCGCTTTTTCGCCCGCAAATCCATTTCACCGCAGTCGCCGCGGCCCGCCACGCCGCCACCGATCCCGCCGGTTGCACCGTCTGGCGGCGAAGCCGCCGCATCGTAAAAACCCGGCCGTCATTCTGAACGAAGTGAAGAATCCCTGACAGAAAACCGCACGTCATTGCCGACCGCTTTCGCGAACCGATGCACGACACCTTCTGGGCCTACATCATGACCAACAAAACGCAGACCACGCTTTATACGGGAATCACGAACGATCTCGAACGCCGCGTGTGGGAGCACCGCTTTCCCGAAACGAAAAGGGGCTTCACGGCGATGTATTCGCTCAACCGACTTGTTTGGTGTGAAGCATTCCCGACAGCCCTCGACGCGATTGTCACCGAGAAACGGATCAAGGGTTGGACGCGTGCGAAGAAGAACGCGCTGATCTCGGCGGAGAACCCAAATTGGAAAGACCTGAGCGAGAGCTGGTATGACTGATCCAACCGCTCGCGTCCATTTGGGCTCAGGCCCGCCCAAAAACCGTCATCCTGAGCGGAGTTCCCGGCGGGCGAAGGTGGGCGGGAGCGGAGACGAAGGATCGCTGAAAGTACGCGGGCGGAGGCGGTTTGGTGGGATGTGCGCGCCATCACTCCCGCCGCCTCCGCCCACGGGACTATCAGCGATTCTTCGCTTCGCCTTTGTCGCAAAGCCTCCAAAGGCTCCGCTCAGAATGACGGGTGGTTTTTTTCGATGCTTCGCAGTGCCGATGCTGTGCCTGTTGGCCGCGCTTTTCACCTGCGCGGGTATCGCTTCTGAGCCTGCGGCGAAATCCGCCGAGCAAGCCCAACCCGATCAGCGCGAGGTGTGGGTGCCGGCGAACAGGTTGAAGGACATCCTCGTGAAGCATCCGAACGCTGTCGTCCTTTCACGGGAGCAGTACGAGACGCTGGTGCGCGATGCCGCGCTCGACAAAAATCCGGCACCCGCTGCTCCGCGCCGCGCCGCGCTGACTGAGGCAAAGTATCAAGCGCGGCTGGTGGGCAAGGTCGTGCAAATCACGGCGGCGCTGACGGTGAAGGTGCTCGCGGATGATTGGGCGCAGGTGCCGCTGGATTTCGGCGGTGCATCCATCGGCTCCGTGAGCGTGGACGGTGAGGCGGCGCTGATGCCGGAGCGTATTCCGCCGGCCGTGCGCACCGCGGGAAAGGGCGCGCCGGCCGCGAACGCAGCGGCACCGACGGCGCTGCTTTTGCGCGGGCGTGGCGAGCGGAGAATCACGGTTGAATTCACGCTGCCGGTTTCGCTCGAAACGGGCTTGAGCCGCGTGCGGATCAAGCTCCCATCAGCCGCGGCGAGCGCCTTCGTTTTTGAACTGCCGCCGAATCAGCGCGTCGAAAGCCCGCAGCCGATCTCGGTCAAAAAGACGCCGGACATGACGAGTGTCACCGCCGCGCTGTCGCCGTCGAATGCTGTGCTGGAACTGAGCTGGCGCGGGGCGGGCGATGCGGCTCAGACCCTTTCGCCGCTGGTGCTGGCGAACGGCATCTACACCATCGACGCCGAGAAAGTGCGCGCGGAGTTCGGCTTCGCGATCGAGACGCAGCTTGGGAATCTGCCGACTGCTTTCCAAATCCCGCTGCCGGCAACGGTGAAGGTGCTCCAGGTGACGGGCGATGAACTTGCGAAGTGGGAAGTCGCCGACGGGAAGCTGAAGATCACGCTGCAAGCCGGCGAGCGTACGGCGGCAAAATTCTGGCTCGCGCTGGAGATGCCGTCGCTCGCCGCCGCCCCGCGCGCGACGCTTGCATTGCCGGTGCCGAAGATTGACGGCCTCGCTCGCATGCAGGGCGCGTTTTCGCTCGTCGGCGATGCGGGCGTGACAGTCGAGCAGGTCGTGACGGACGGCGCCGCACAGCCGACCGACCGTGCGTGCGATTCGGTGCCGCATTTCATCGCGAGCTACAAATTCATCACGCCGCCCGCCGGGCCACGCGTGACGGTGGAGCGCGTGCAGCCGCGTTTCTCCGCGGACCTCGATACGTTAGTCGAGTTCCGGCCCGACGCGGTCTTCATCGAGCGCACGCTCACGCTGCACCGCGAGAAGGGCGACGTGTTTTCCACCGCGCTGACGCTGCCCGCGGGTGAGGAAGTGCTCGGCGTGCGCAATGCCGATGATTCCGAGCCGGACTGGCGGATGGAAGACGGGAAGCTGCGCCTGCGCTGGAGCGATCTTGGCGACAAAATGGGGGATCGCGTTTTCAAAATCCGCACGAGGATCGAGCCGGAGAAATGGACTCAGCTTGGCGCGGACGGGCTGACCTTCACGCTCGGCGACCCGCAGATTGACGGCGCGGAGAAGGTCACCGGCTACATTGCGCTCCAGGCGGACGATTCTTTCCGGCTGGAGGCCGAGGCCTCGGAAACGCTAGAGCGACGCGACGGTCGGACCACGCCGGTGCGGGGCGATTACGCGTGGTTTCGGCGCGCGGAATTTGCCCTCAAAGTGAAAGTGGTGAAGCGGCCCGGCGAAGTGCTGGCCGCGCTCACCGGCTACGCGCTGCCGCTGGAGGGCGTGCTCGATTTGCACGCGCAGATGAATTTCCAGTTCCTCTATTCCGGCGCGCGATCGGTGCGGATTCGCGTGCCGAAGGAGCTGGCGGCGAGCTTCAATTTCGACGGCCCGCAGATCGCCGAGCGCAATCTTGCCGACGACATCTGGACGATCGTATTCCAAAAGGAACTGACCGGCGGCTACGCGCTGAAAATCACTGTGCAGGTGCCGGTGGCGATGGCGAAGGATGCGGCGGAATCGCGTTTCACCGTGGCCGTGCCAGTCATCGCGGCGCTCAATGTGGCGCGGGCGAGCGGGGTGTGGGCGGTGGAGGCGAATACCGAAACGGAGATCTCCTTCGACGCGAAAGGCATGAACGAACTCGATTCGCTGCTCGCGCCGCGGCTCCCTGATTATCAGCCGCGGCATCGCGTCATCGGCGTCTTCGCGTGGCTCGGGGCGGATTACACGCTCGCGCTTTCCGGCGTGCGGCATGCCCCGGCGGCGGTGCTGACGAGTGTGGTCGATCAGCTCGCGCTCGATACCGTCGTCTCGACGAGCGGGACGGAGCGCAGCCAGGCGATGTTCCAGGTCCGCACGGCGGGCGCGCAGTATCTCGACGTGCGACTGCCGGAAAAATCGCGACTGCTTTCGCTGTCCGTCGATGGCGAACTCGTGAAGCCCGTCGGCGAACGCGCCGAGCAGGTGCGCGTGCAACTTCCCGCCAAACGCGACGTCACCCGCGCGGTTGCCGTGTCGCTTTTATATGCGACACCGCAGGGCGAATGGGGCGGCTCCGGCGGCTACGCGGCGCGCGCGCCGCAGCTCGCGAAAAGCATTCCGATCCTGCGGAGCGTGTGGCGGCTGCATCTGCCCGACGGCTTTGAATATGGGGGCTTCGACAGCAATCTGCGCGTGCCGGAATCCAGATCGGTGCGTCCTCTGGTCACCGGATTGGCGAGCGGTTCTCTCGGCTTTTTGGGCGAAATGCTTACTGCGGTTCCGGTGATTAAGGCAGCGCCGGCGAGGCAGACGGCTGAGGATTTCGGGATGGTGGCGGCACCAGTTCCAGCGAGCAGCGCGGTAGTTGCGTCTCCCGCTGCGCCGGCCCCGCCGCCTGCGCAGAGACCAGCGGAGGAAGTGGCGCAAAAGGCTGACCAAGCCGCGAAATTTGGCGGAGGGAAGCGGGTGGCGGGTTTGCTGCCGATGAAGATCGAACTACCGAAGGTGGGGCGGGTGGTGGTGCTGGAGGGGTTGAGCGCGGCGGAGCGGGTGGAGTTTCGGTATGACGATTGGTGGGGACGCGCGCGGAGGTTGTGGTTGTGGTTTGTGGCGGGTGGGTTGGGGTGTTGGTTTGTGGTGGGCGAGAGGCCGTGGTGGCGCACTTGCTGGGCGGTTTTGTGGCTGACCTTCATCCCGCTCGTGGTGAGCGCGGGGACGATGGCGATTTGCAATGCGCTGCTCGCGGGGTGGCTGGTGTCGGTGGTGTTGCAGCGGGTGGCGGCGCGGCTGGTTTATGCGCGGGGGAAGAGGGAGGTGCTGGCGTGAAAACGGGGAACGCTCAGCGTCCATCGGGGGAAGAGCGCGGCGCGAAAG
>JBBQCM010000046.1:0-45401 GCA_038318725.1 Chthoniobacterales bacterium | reverse complement strand
CGCGCCGAGTTCGCCAGCGAACCGCTCATCCCGCCGCCGCTCCTCACCGGCCGCGACCTCATCGCACTCGGCCTCCGGCCCGGCCCGCGCTTCGCCGAAATCCTCGAAGCCGTGGAAAGCCGCCAGCTCGAAAAGACCCTCGCCGCCCGCGAAGAGGCGCTCGCTTTCGTGAAAGCCGAGTTTCTCCGCGACCGCTAGTCTAAAAGTTATCCGGTAAATCCGTCGCAGCACGACGAGGTGGACTTAGAGGCTATGTAAATAGTCGGCTGAGCCGTGCATCCCGGCGGGATGCTTGAGAATAGCCGCTGGCTTCAGCCCGCGGACGGCGGGCGGGAACAGTGCCGTCGCGGAGGACGGTTGAAATGGGGAGTCGGATGTCGCTACGCGACACGGCGTTTTCACACGGCCGACCGTGGGCTGAAGCCCACGGCTACGCCCAAGCGTCCCGCTGGGACGATTTTTTCCACAGCCTCTCAGCGTCCTTTGCGCCTCTGCGGTAAGCCCAAACGATTAATCCACTCCGGCTTAATAGGATGAGTGATTCCTCTGAAGTCATAACAGAGGCCAAGCAAAACTACCTCCACCCACAAGGATGCCGATCAACCTCTCCCAAGAAGCTCTGGTTCGAGACCTCAAAACCATCAAACATGCGGAGAACCTTCAGAGTCACGGTCAACCGATCGATCGCGGCTGGAGTAATCGAAACAAGGTTGGTACCCAGAAAAAAAGAGCAGGTCGGTATCGACTTGCTCGGATAGCTGTGGAGCTAAAAGCTTTTTCGGAAAGATCGGGCCGCAGCCGCCCCGATGTAAAGCAACCCAAGGCAGGATCCGAGATCCTGCCTTGGGTGCTAGAATTTACACCTTTGCGAACTTATTGCGCAGGCCGACGAGGGAGACCATCGACAGGCCAAGGAGGGTGATCGTTAAACCACCATCAGGAACGCCACCGCGCGTATCGGTCGAAGCGGAAAAGGAGAATACTCCCCCGGCCGATGGATCCTGAGTCGAGAAAGCAAAAATTCCCGGAGTCGGATCGAACCCGGCAGCCGTTACGGTGCCAACGCCATTGACAATCAATCCCGTGGCAGTTCGCGTGGTGACTGTCGAGCTAATCAGATCGAACGTAAATGGCAGCGACGTCCAAAAGCCTGCAACCGCCCCGGATTCGAAAATAAACGGATTCGCAAAGGTTGCCGTGGCACCTGCGGTAACGAAGCTGCCAGACTTACTGATAACGGCTACTGGATTGAGAAACGTTGCCGAGGTGGCACTGGTCGCATCGGGGGTGTCGAGAATGGCGCCCCCTGCGAAGGTGATGGCGCCAGTGATCGGGATTGCAGAGGCCTGCGGAGCCATGAGCCCGCAGCTTAAAAGCGCGGCCCCCACCGCGCCCATCATGGTTTTTGAAGTAATTTTCATAATAATTTTGTTGGTTCAGGTTAATTTTTCAACGACCTCGTTGGTGATAGAATAAACATTAAGCAGAAGAGGTGCCAACTTTCGACGAACAAAGCAAACAGCTCATCGTTAGAGTGTTGTATTGATTTCTTGCTGATTGATCAGGGACCCAAATTGATAGGGTTGTAAGTCTTTCCGACGTAAACAATCCAAAAATTGCGCAGCATTATCCGCAAACTGCTGATTACGAACTCATTCGGATGGATAACCGAAACTGTAAACCCGCCCGACATAAACAATGGCGTCTGATGATTGCTCGCATCACACCCGGAATCCTCGGCTTCCCGCTCTATCGCCATTGATATGAACCACTTCGACGAGTCGCCTAGCGTGGGCGACTTCGGGTTCGGCTGATTTCAGCTAGAATTTCGGCCAGTTCGAGATCGTTGGGGAGGGCTTTGCGTGCTTTAACGGCTAGATCGTAGGCCTTGGCGCGGTTGGCGGGATCCTCCAGATACAGAATCGCCAAGCGCTTTTGCGCCGGAGCAAAATCGGGGAAACGGCGCAAGATTTCTACGTAAATGGCGGCGGCGGGCTGTGCTTCCCCGCGCTGTAAATGAATTGCAGCCTGAGCCATCTGCGCTGGCGCATAGGCGGGGTCGGCCTTGAGGATTTTCTCGATCTCATGTGCCCCCGCAGCGAGATCTGTTGGATTTTGCTCCAATGCGGTCATAGCCAGAAAAGAATTGACGTCATCAGCCTTTCCAAAATTAGGCGCCTCTTGCAAAATACGCTGCATGGCTTGCCGTGCCTCACTCACCTTTCCCAAAGCGTAGCTAGCCCAAGCCAGATCGTGCAGAATCGTGACGTCAGCACCGGGTTGCCTGGCGCCTTCCTGCAGGAGACTATAAGCCCAGGTGAAGTTGCCGGTCTGATACGCGATACTGCCCAAAAGAGCGGCGGCCTTGGGATCGCCCGGCGCAAGCTCTCTTGCCTTCTTCGCAAAATTCAAGGCTTTGTCCGGGCTCTGCAACGGACCGGCATGGAGTTGTGCCAGTTTGGTTGTCGCGGAAAGCAGGTTCGGATTCAGTTTGAGCGCCTCGCCATAGGCGACAACCGCTTTGGCGAACGCCCCTTCCTTCTCGTGACATTCACCGAGGCGAAGCCATGCGAGGATGTCGCCAGGGGTCTCCTTCAGCATTGTCTCCAATGTGCTACTGGATAAATCCGTCGATTCGGCAGTTCCGTCTCCAAGCAAAGCCAACCGACGTGCAATTTCTTCTTTGCCGGGAAAATTCTTGGAAGATTTAGCGGCATTGCGCAGAGCGGTCGCGGCGGTCTCCGTCTGACCCATCATATAACTTGCCATCCCTAGGTGAAATTGGATCTCGGGTTCGTCCGGGAGTTTACTCGCGCTTTCCTGAAGTAGAGCCAACGCCGGCTGATACTCCCCGCGCTTATAAAGAACCCAACCAAGGGTGTCTGCGATGGCAGGGTCTTCTGACTGCAATGCGCGGGCCTTGCGCGCCGGTCCGTAAGCCTTATCGAGCTGGTTGAGGCGCACGGCATACAAATAGGCCACGTTATTTAGCGCGGCGACGAAATCGGGTTTAAGCGAAAGGAGTTTTTCGTAGGTGTCGCGAGCCTTGGTGGTGTCGTCCAGCTTTTCGTAAATTAGAGCCAAGAGCATCCGCGCCTGGATATTCTCGGGGGTCTTTGCTAACAGAGCCTCCAATCGTGCCGTGGCCTCGGGAAGCTTCTTGGCAGAGATGTAGGAGGAAATCAGCAGTTCATAAGGAGCGGGGGAATTAGCATCCAACTCGAGTGATTTCAGCAGCGCCGCCTCGGCGTTGTCCCACTGACCTTGAGCCCAATAAATTTTTGCTTCCAAGTAATACACAGCAGCAGACGCCGGAGTCTTCCGGACTTGTTCTTGCACCCTTTGCAACGCGGCGTCGTAGCTTTTTTGCAACAGATCCAGATCGACAATTTCAGCAAAGACACTCATGTCCTCCGGTGCCAGCTCCCTCGCTGTTTCAAAAGTCTTCCGCGCGTTGTCTGGCTGGTTCTGTTGCCGGAGGATCTTCCCCAACAAAATGTAAGCTGTGGAAAGTTTGGGGTCCGCCTGGATCTGCTGGCGGAATATCTCCGCGGCGTCCTCCAAGCGCCCCAAAGATCGGTAGGCCTCGGCGAGGATAAGTTGGGCTTGCATTAGACCCGGGCTTACTTTCAGCAAACCCTCCATCGCGGCGACGGCTGCTTGGGGGTCCCCGGCGTGAAGGTTAAGTTCAGCGAGGAGCAGGAGAGCTTCCTCGTAATTCGGGTTGACCGCCAGCGCCTGGGTCACTGCGGCGATGGCCAGGGTCGGATTGTTAGTCTGCAAATAAGCGCGCGCCAGATAGTATTTGACCGCGGGAATGTTCGGGTAGGCGGTATTCAGCTTTTCCAAACCTTCCAATGCCTTCGTCACTTCATCTATTGCCAGATAGAGCTGGCCCTGCAGCAGTCGCGCATCGAAATTTTGCGGATCCCGGGTAAGGAGGTTTTCGACGAAGGCCAAAGCTTCGTCATATTTTTTTTCCTGGACGGCGACCCTGGCCAGAAAGCCCCAGGCCGGCAAATAGTCGGGGGCCTGACGCGTGATATCTTTCAGCAGAGCCCTGGCCTCCTCCACTTTGCCAGACTCCGCCTTGAATTGAGCGTATTTTAGCCGCGCGTTCGACCTTATTGGTGAGAGATCCGCGGCGATCTTAAACTGTTCCCCGGCTAGTTCCGGCTTCTTCTGGACCATAAAAAGGGTCGCCATCGCCAGATGCGCCGCCTGCGACTTCGGATCCAACGTCATCGCCCGTTGGACTGAACTTTCGGCGGATGGCACATCGCCTTTCCGAAGAAAGAGATTGGCCGAGGCCAAATGAAACGAAGCTTTCTCGCGGTTGCCATATTCCTGGAGATGTTGCTCGGTCTCGACGACCTCCTCTGCGCCCCGAGCCGTATCGGCCAGAAGGAGGACGGCTTCATCATGGGACGGAGATTCTTGGAGAATCGCTAGCACCTCCTTTCGCGCGTCGTCCACCTGCCCCGCTGATAAGTAAGCAATGGCGAGTTTCAGCCGGGTATCGAGATTGTCCGGGGCAGCCTCCTTTGCTTTGATGAGAAATGGAAAAGCCCGCAACGGCGCGCCTTGCTCCGACCAAATCACCCCCAATTGCTGAATCGCGGTGACATTCTGGGGATCTTTACGCAGGAGATTAAGGTATTCGATCTTGGCCTTATCATACTCCCCGGCCTTAAAATACCCGTCGGCGCGCCGTAAATCGCGTTCCTGCTTCGCCTTGGCGGAGCAACCGGCGATGAGCACGGCTATCAAAGCTGCGGCAAGAATTTTCGGGAAAACCAATTGGGACGTGTAAATGACTGCAAGGAATTCGCTTTTCCCCGCGCCGCAACGGAAGCGGGCTGAGCGTCGAGCGGTGCCGGGGAGTAAGGGCACCTGGGGGCAGGGAGGGGAGAAAAAATGGCAAATGCCGAGTGCGGAATGACGAATAGGGGGGCCGCTGCTGCTCCGCAGGGCCGGTTTCTGGGGCTGAAATTCGCGAGGCGAGTGGTTCATGCGCTCGTTTGGTTTTTTGAGAGCATGCCGATCCCTTCGGCGTTGCCAAGCACGTTTTCTCGGCGGCGGATTTTGGATCGTCCGGATTCAGACTGCGGGGACTTTGCTCCGCGCTTTAATTACCATCGAGGGAAACCAAAGGACGAAAACGAAGGGACAGACCTTTCATTGAGGAAAGCCAAGCACCGCAAGCGACGGTCCCGAAAGACCAATTCGCGGGTGGCGCGGGGCGAATTTCCCGCTTTAATGGCGGACTCTTTTCCCATGTCCATCGAACATACCGACCCGCTCAACACCCAGATCCTCGCCGTTTCCGAGGACCAGATTCAGGGCTTCGTCCGCGAGCCTTTCGGCGAAATCGCCGCCCGGAGCGGGGTGCCGCTGGAGACGGTGCTGGAGCGGATTCGCGGGATGCTCGCGGCTGGCACAATCCGTCGCGTGCGGCAGACGCTCGTCGCCAGCAACCTCGCCGAAGGCGCGCTCGTCGCTTGGAAAGTGAGCGAGGAGAAGCTGAACAGTGCGTTCGATTTTATGTTTCAAAAGGATCCGTTCAGCGGGCATGTCGTCGTGCGCTCGACGGACATGGCCACGACGGGCAGCGACTACCGGCTTTGGACCACGCTGAAAGTTCCCGTCGGGCAGTCGATGGCCGGGCACTGCGAAGTGCTCATGCGCCACACCGGCGCGACGCATTTCAAACTCATGCCGGCGAAAGGAATCTTCGCGCTGGGCGTCGGCCATGTGAGGAGGAAAACCATCGAGCCCGGCGACAAGTCGGAGGAACTCGCCAAGATGATCAAAGTCGGCGTCGTGCAGCTCAACGATCTCGAATGGGAAGTCCTCCTCGCGCTCAAACGCGAGCTGACCCTCGACGAAATCCGCCCCGGCCTATGGGCCGCGCGTGCCGCCGAAGCGGGCGTCGATCTCGAAACTTTTTGCCGCGTGGCCGAAGACCTCAATGCCCGCCAGGTCATCGGGCGCTTCTCCACTTTTCTCGAACATGTGAAGCCCTCGCAGACTGGCGTGCGTGTGACCCGCTTCAACGCCCTCTTCCACTGGCGCGTCCCCGCGGGCCGCGAAGTCGAAGCCGGCGGCGAAGTGGGCCGGCACCCCATTCTCACGCACTGCTACTGGCGCGAGGGCGGCCCGGAGTTCAACCACGTCAACATCATGGCCGTCTGCCACGGCACGGAGAAAGACCGTGTCTTCGCCCACAAAGACGCCATCGACGCTCACCTCACCGCGATCGGCATGCCGGTCAGCTACACGAATGTTTTTTGGGGTGGGCGCAGCGAAATCAAGCCGAGCGAGATTTCGCCGAGGGTGCATCGCGAGTGGCTGGAGAGAATGTCCGCGTCGGAGGCGGTCGGAGCAGTGTAATACCAAACACAGTTGAAAACCGACACCTTCCAAAGTCCGAGAACCGAAGGAAATCGCGCAACGCACCGATTCGTATCGTCCAGTCTTCAACTGAGTTTGGTATAAGCGGAATTCTGCCCCACCCGCTCACTCCCCACGCAAGTGCCGCAGAGCCTCGCGGATCGCGGGGAGAATCAGCGGGAGACACTCGCCGATGGCGCGGGGATTGCCGGGGAGATTTACGATGAGGGTGCGGCCGCGCGTGCCGGCGGTGGAGCGCGAAAGGATGGCCGTGGGCACTTTGGCAAAGGATTGCACGCGCATGATCTCGCCGAATCCGGGCAACTCGCGATCGATGACAGCGCGAGTTGCTTCGGGCGTAACATCGCGCGGCGAGGGGCCGGTGCCGCCGGTGGTCAGCACGAGATTGCAGTGCTCGGTGTCGCAGAGCCGGCGAAGCGTAGCTTCGATCTCCGCGCGCTCGTCGGCGATAAGCACGCGCACCCATTTCGCCGCATCTCCGCCAAGCTCGGCCCAGACACGCTCGATCTCGGGACCGCTGCGATCTTCGTACACCCCGGCGGTCGCGCGGTCGCTGAGAGTCACGCGGCCGATCTTCATTCCTTGCGCTTTTCGATGACGCGGATTTCGCCGATGACCATCTGCTTGTCCACCGCCTTGCACATGTCGTAGATGGTCAGCGCGGCGACGCTCACCGCGGTGAGTGCCTCCATTTCCACGCCGGTCCTGGCGGTGGTGCGAACGGTCGCGCGGAGGCGCACGGCGTCGTCTTCCAGGAAAAACTCCACGTCCACCGAATCCAGCGGCAGTGAGTGGCAGAGCGGGATCAGTTCGTCCGTCCGTTTGGCGGCCTGGATGGCGGCGATCTTCGCGACCGTGAGGACGTCGCCTTTCGGCACGGAGCGGTCGCGCAGCGCGGTGAGAGTGGCGGGCTGGCAGCGGATGACGCCTTGGGCAACTGCGATGCGGAGCTGCTCGGGCTTGTGGCCGACATCGACCATGCGCGCGCGGCCGGCAGCGTCGAGATGGGAAAAGCGGGCGTCGGACATGCGGCGAATGTGGCAGCCCGCTCAGCGCAAAGCTAGCAGCAGCGCCGGCACCTTCGCGCCGGCACGCGCGGGTCCGTTGCTAGGCGCGATGGGCAGCAGCGCATTCGCGCCAACGAGGCCGCGGAGGTCGCCGGAGCTCTGCCACGCCAGCGGCTGTGCCCGCAGCGTGCCATCGCGGAGGGCGACGCGGGCAGGCCAGAAAGTTTCGCGCGCGTCGGGCATCGACGGCAAACCCTCTGCCAACTCGACCTCCGCGAGCGGCCAGGACGGCGGCGCGCTTTCCAAGCATTCCAGCGCGAGCCGGATGGCGGTGTGGAAGGTAACGAAGTGCGAGACTGGGTTGCCCGGGATGACGAACGCGATCTGCGGGCCGCGCGTGGCAAAGATGAGCGGCTTGCCGGGGCGAAGATTGATCTCGCGGAAATGGATCGTGAAACCGAGCGCTTCCAGCGCCCGTGCGCCGAAATCGTAGTCGCCCACGCTGGCACCGCCCGAGATGAGTAGAGCATCCCAGGCGTCGCCGGCCGCGGTCACTTCGGCGATGAGCGTTTCGAGAGCATCGCCGCATCGCCGCTGCCCTGCCAGCCGCGCGCCACACTCGGCGATCAACGCGGCGAGGAGCGTGGAGTTGGAATCGCGGATCTGCCCCGCCGTCGGCGCGCGCGCGGGATCGACAAGCTCATCTCCCGTTGCCCAATGAATCACCCGCGGCGCTGGTGAAACGCGCGGCTGCACCACGCCAAGCTGCGCCAGCAGCGCCAGCTCCCCCGCCCCCAAACGCACCCCAGCCCGCAGCAGCACGTCGCCGCACCGCGCATCCTCGCCGCGCCGCCGAATCCACGTTTTTCCATCCCGCTGCCGCGGCGTGATCCACTCGCCCTCCCGGATCGCCTGCTCTTGCATGATGACTTGCGACGCGCCCGCCGGAATCTGTGCGCCCGTGAAAATGCGCGCACATTCCCCCGTCCGCAGCACAAACGCCGGCTCCCCACCCGGCCGGACCTCTCCGACTAGGCGAAACTTCTCCGCCCGATCATTCCCCCCGACGGCATAGCCATCCATCGCCGACCGGTCAAAGGCCGGTAGATCTTCACCCGCCATGACGTCCTCGCGCAGCCACGTTTCTCGCGCCTCCGCGAGCGGGAGGGGCACGGCCTCGAGAGGGCGAACCGCTTCGATGATCCATGCACGGGCCTCTTTGAGGGAAATCATCGTGAGAAAATACCCTCGCTGTCCGGCGATGGGAAGCGCGGTCGAGACTGGTGAACATCCTTTTCGCCCAGAGCCAGTTTTTCCTGAATGCCCCGCGTATCGCTTCGCCCTCTGAAAAAAGAGGCAACCGTGTACAAAAATTCAGCCCCCCGCAACCGAATGGCTGCGAAGGGCTGATGTTCCCCCCAGAACAATCTTCTAAATACGTCCGGAGATTCCCACCGAGCCGTCCACCGCGCAACTAGATTTTTGAAATAAGTTTAATATCGCGCCGGTTTCTCCCGATTTACGGAGAATCATAAGTATTCCTACTGTTGGAATCACGGTTTGGGCAAACATTCACTTCCGCTCCAGCGTGGCTATGATCCTCACAAGGAGCTGGCTCAGGGCGATCTCGGTGTCGAGGGAGGAAGTGACGAGTTGGATGTTCGCGGCGAGGCAGGCGTCGAGAGCTATGCGCAGCTCGGAGACAGTGTAGCGGTGGACGTGGGCGGCGGCGATGCCGAGAGAATAGGCATTGACGGTGCCGTCCTTTTT
Source organism: Chthoniobacterales bacterium (assembly GCA_038318725.1). GTDB lineage: Bacteria > Verrucomicrobiota > Verrucomicrobiia > Chthoniobacterales > Chthoniobacteraceae > Chthoniobacter. Next base: position 36,210 of record JBBQCM010000046.1, on the reverse strand, counting down.
GCGCGGGAGATGGGCGGTGGCGGCGGCGGGGAGGCGATCGAGGGTTTTGCCAAAAAAGAAGGGCTGGGCGGGACGCTGGAGTTTGTGCCGGGCCATGAGGTCTTTGACCACGAGCAGATTCCGCACGGTCGGGATGATTGCCACGATGAGGATACCGATGGCGGTTTCGCCTTGGAAAAGGAGCTGGTTGAGGAGCGAGAGGGCGCGCTGGAGATTGCGCTCGGCGAGCGCGTTGCCCAGCTCGAAGACGATCCCCGCGCGAGTCAGCGGCACGAGCAGGCGGACAGTTTCGGCACGGACTTCGCGGTGCGTGGGGCCAAGGTAGAGATCGAGTTTTTCGAGTTCGTTTTCGATCGTGCGCCGCTCCCCGCCGGTGAAAAGCGTGAACAACTCCAGCGCATCCGCCGAAAAGCGCAGCCCGCGCGCGACCGCCAGACCCTCCACCAACTCCCCGGCCTCGTGCTCCCAGCCGCTTTTGCTCGCATCCACTCTGTCGAATACCTCGACCTTCGCGAGCTTCACCAAGGACTTGTAGAAACTGCGGCGTTTGTCCACGCCAACGGCGCTAAGAAGGAAACGCACGCTCTCCGGCAGCCCCGCGTTGAGCGTCTCGGCGAGCTTTTCCAGCGCATCCGTCACCGTCTGCGAGCGGCCCGTCGGGTCGTCGGCGAGAAAGGTGGCGCTTTTCAGCCAGACCAGCTTCTCCCCCCCGAAAAAAGGAAACGTGAGCAACGCCTCGATCGTCTCGTGGATGCGGCCCGCCGCCGCATCAGCATAGTCCGCCACGCCGTCGATGGTGTCGCAGCCAAAGTCCCCGCCGTCCGCCGGCGTCATTGCATCCGCACGTTCGCGCGCGACGCGTTTCACCTCGCTCTCATCCGAGCCGACCACCGCGCACATCTGCGCCAGCGTTTGGGTCTTCGCGGCGCGCATCTAGTTGCCCGTGGACCGGCGGCGGTCAGTCTGGTGGTGGCGTGCCATCTTCATGAATGGCATAAGCCTTAAACTCCCGCTCCAGCGCCTCCAAGTTGATAAATCGCGAGGCGAAACCTTTGGTCAGCGCCGAGTCGAAACGGTTGCCCTTGGCCTGTGCTTCAAAGAACACGCCGAACCCGCGCTTGTCCGCACCGCTGAGGAATCGCACCAGCCGCTCTGACTCATTGTAAAACACGCCAACCTGCGCCACGTCCTGCGGGTAGGCCAGCGCCGCAGTGAGTTGGGCGACCGGCTGAAACATCCCCGCCGGGACCGCACGCGATCTGGGCCGCGCCGCATAGCCGCGCGCCCGGTGAAACGCCGCGTAACACCGCGCCGCCGCATATTCCGCGTAGCCCTCATTCAGCCACAGCGGCACGCCCACCCCGAAAAACCGTTCGACCACCAAATGCGCCACCTCATGCCCAAGCGTGCTGCCTTTAAATTTCATCTGTGGATCGCGCTGGAGAAAAAGCGATCCCGCCGCATGAATCCCGCCCGTCCACGGATCAAGCGACCCGCGCTTCTGAAACTCCGCCCAATCCTCCGCCCGCTCGAAGATGTAAATGTGGCATTTTCGTTCCCACTGGGTCGTGTCCTTTTCCAGCTCCCGCGCGATCACCCGATAGTAAAACTCCGCCTCCACCGTCACCGGTGCGGCCACGAAGCTCTGGAAAAAGTGATAGATGAAATTCGCCGACTCCGCGTGCTGCCACTCCGCCGCGCGGATACCGAGTGCGGCCTGTCCCAGCGGGGTCAGCGCCCGATCCGAGAGCTGCGCCAGCGGCACCACTGCGAGCGCGCCATGGTCGGGCTCCTCCGCCGACGCGGCGGAAATACTCACATTGATAAACACCACGCCGAGCCAAAAACGCAGGATCATTCGAAAGAAAACAAAGGAAGCGGACATTTCCATCTTCCCTGCAAGCGGCATGCCGCAGCGACTGCCGTCTTGCAAACGTCAGCGCGATGACCACGCCGAGCGTCGCCCGCCGGTTCGTTGCCGTGAATACCGGCGAAGATCGCCAGCCGCACCACCGGCTCGCCGGTTTCATTGCCGCCGCGAAAAGCCAGCCGCGGCAGCCAATGCGGGTCCTTGCCCACGCGCCAGAAATCAGACCTGCACTTTTTTTGCTGCGCGCGGCGCGGGGTCTGGCAGTAGTGGCCGCGCGCCACGCGGATTCCGCGATGGCTTCTCCCAAAAATCATGAAGTTCGCCGTCTCTCTCCTCGCCTGCGCCCTCGCCTCTACCGTGCTCGCCGACGATGCGCCCGACCGCATCGACGCGCGGATGATGCAAATGCCCGCTGTTTCCAAGACGCAAATCGCGTTCGTCTATGCGGGCGACATCTGGATCGTGCCGAAGACCGGCGGCGCGGCGGTGCGGCTGAGCACGCCGCGCGGCGCGGAGTCGTTCCCGCGGTTTTCGCCCGATGGGACGCGGCTCGCTTTCAGCGGAAACTACGACGGCAATGCCGATGTGTATGTGATGCCAGCGGCGGGCGGCGAGCCGCGGCGGATCACGCATCACGGCGCGAATGACCGGCTGCTGGGCTGGTATCCCGATGGGCAGTCGCTGCTTTTCGCGTCGCACATGATGAGCTTCACGGAGCGCGCGGCGCAGCTTTTCAAAGTCTCCGCGGAGGGCGGGCTGCCGGAGAAACTGCCGGTGCCGTACGGGGAATTCGGCGCGATCTCGCCGGACGGAAAGTTGCTCGCCTACACGCCGATCTCGACGGATTTCGCGACGTGGAAGCGCTATCGCGGCGGCATGGCGCCGGACGTGTGGCTTTTCGATCTCGAGAAAAAGACGGCAGAAAACATCACGCAGAATGACGCGAATGACTCGCAGCCGATGTGGCACGGGACCACGCTCTACTTTCTTTCCGATCGCAACGGGCTGGGCCGGGCGAATCTTTGGGCCTACGACACCGCGACCAAACAGACGCGGCAGGTCACGCGCTTCACCGCCGAGGATGTGCGTTTTCCGAGCGCCGGGCCGGACGAGATCGTCTTTGAAAACAGCGGGAGGCTGCAACTGCTCGATCTCGCGACGGAAAAAACGCGGGAGGTGCCGATCTCGGTCGTGACGGATCGCGCGACGCTGCGCCCGCGGACGATTAACGTGACGAATTTCACACGCGACTCGTCGGTTTCGCCGACGGGGAAGCGGGCGCTTTTTGAAGCGCGCGGGGAGATTTTCAGCGTGCCGGCGGAGCATGGCATCGTGCGCAATCTCACGGAGTCGAGCGGCGTTGCGGAGCGCTATCCGGCGTGGTCGCCGGATGGAAAATGGATCGCCTATTTCTCCGACCGCACGGGCGAGTACGAGCTGACGCTGCGGCCCGCGGATGGCAAAGGCCCGGAGCAGGTGCAGACGCAACTCGGCGCGGGCTGGCGCTACTCGCCGCAGTGGTCGCCGGATGCGAAGAAGATCGTTTTCATCGACAGCGCGATGCGGATTCATCTGCACGATGTGGCGACGAAGCAGACGGCGGCTATCGATAAAGCGCAGTCGTATTACCACGGAGAGCTTGAGCGTTTCCGCGTAACGTGGTCGGCGGACAGCCGGTGGATCGCGTATGCGCGCGATCAGGAGAACGACCAGAATGCGATCATGCTCTACGACACGCAGGAGAAAAAGCGGCAGCAGGTGACGAGCGGCTTTTACGACGATGATCTGCCAGTCTTCGATCCGGATGGAAAGTATCTCTATTACCGCTCGAAGCGGGTCTTCGAGCCGCTCTACAGCGAGCTGGACAACACCTGGATTTACACGAATGGCGAGTCGCTCGTGGCCGTGCCGCTGCGCAAGGACGTGGCCTCGCCGCTCGCGCCGCGCGATGACGAGGAGCCCGTAAGAAAGGCGGAAGGCGGAAGTCCGAAGGCGGAAGAAAAGCCGGCGGAGGAACCGAAGCCGGAGGAGAAGAAGGAGGAGCCGAAAAAGGACGAAGAGAAAAAGAGCGAGGTCGCGATCACGGAGCAGAAACCGGCGGGCACCGTGGCGAAGCCCGGCGACGCGAAACCTGCCGACAAGCCGGCAAAGCCCGAGGACAAAAAGCCAAAGCCGGTGTTGATCGACCTCGAAGGCTTCGAGGCGCGCGGGGTGGTGATTTCGGTGGGTGGCGGACACTTCGACAATCTTCTCGCGGCACCGGGCAAAGTGATCTTCCGCTGGCCGCCGCGCCGGGGTTCGCGCGGAGGGAATAGCCCGCTCTCGTATTGGGATCTCGAGAAGCGCGAGGAGAAGCAGATTCTCGACGATTGCGGAGGCGCGGAACTTTCCGCCGACGGTAAAAAACTGCTGCTCAAAAAGGGCTCGTCGTGGGGCATCGTGAACGTGGCTGACGCGCAGAAACTGGACAAGCCGCTGGCGACGGGAAGCTTCGACCTGACGATCGATCCGCAGGCGGAATGGCGGCAGATTTTCAACGACGCGTGGCGGATCGAGCGGGATTTCTTTTACGATCCCGGCATGCACGGGCTGGACTGGAAGGCGATGCGCGAGCGCTACGGGAAGATGCTCGACGATGCGGTGACGCGCTGGGATGTGAACTACGTGCTGGGCGAAATGCTCGGCGAATTGAACGTCTCGCACGCGTATCGCGGCGGCGGCGACGTGGAGGAGGCGTGGGTGCGCGGCGTCGGGTATTTGGGGTGTGATTTCACGCTCGACCAAGGGGCGTATCGGATCGCGCGCATCCTTGAAGCGGCGCCGTGGGACGCGTCGCGCTCGCCGCTGCGGCAGCCGGGGGTGAACGTGGCCGAGGGCGATTGGCTGCTCGCGGTGAACGGCCGCGCGCTGGACGTGAAGGAGGATCCGTGGGCGGCGCTCCAAGGGCTGGCTGACCGCACCGTGCTCCTGACCGTCAACAGCAAGCCGACCCGCGAAAACGCGCGCGATGTGCTCGTGCAGACGCTCGGCAACGAGGCGACGCTGCGACATCAGGCGTGGATCGAGGCGAACCGGAAGCGCGTGGACGCGGCAAGCGGCGGGAAGATCGGCTACGTCTATGTGCGCAACACGGCGGCGGACGGGCAGAGCAATCTGTATCAGCAATTCCGCGCGCAGTTCGCCAAGCCGGGGCTGATCATCGACGAACGCTGGAACTCGGGCGGGCAGATCCCCGACCGGTTCATCGAACTGCTCGGGCGGCGCGTGACGAACTTCTGGGCCGTGCGCGACGGGCGCGACTGGCAGACGCCGCATGTGGCGCACAACGGCGCGAAGGCGATGCTCGCGAACGGTTGGAGCGGCTCAGGCGGCGATTGCTTCCCGTGGCTTTTCCAGAAAAATGGGCTCGGACCCGTGATCGGCCAGCGGACCTGGGGCGGACTCATCGGCATGACCGGGGCACCGCTGCTCGTCGATGGCGGGCATGTGACGGTGCCGACCTTCAGCATCTACGACACAAAGGGCGAGTGGATCATTGAAGGCCACGGCGTCGATCCCGACATCGCGGTGGCCGACGATCCGGCGGAACTGGCGAAGGGTGTCGATCCGCAGCTCGAACGGGCCATAGAGGAGGTGAAAAAGTCTCTCGAAACGAACCCGCCGCAGGTACCGAATAAACCCGCTTATCCGAACCGCGCGCCCAAATGAATCCATCCATCCCCGCTTCCATCGAAACCGCCGCCGCGAGCGGCGATCTCACCGCCTCCCTGGCCGCGACCGTCGCGCATTTCGACTGTCAGGCCGGCACCGTCCACCTGTTGCGCGACGGCGTGCTGAAACTCGCGGCGCACCAAAACATTCCGCCGCCCGTCGTGCAGATCATCGGTACCGTGCCGGTTGGCAAAGGCATCGCCGGCCTGGCCGCCGAGCGCCGCGAGCCGGTCACGATTTGCAACCTCCAGACCGACACCTCCGGCCAGGTGCGACCCGGCGCGAAGGCCACCGGCATGGAAGGCTCGCTCGCCGTCCCGATGCTCGCCGGCCTTGAATTGCGCGGCGTCCTCGGCATCGCCAAAACTGGCGCCTACGACTGGTCCGCCGAGGAAACCGCGCTCCTCCTGGCCATCGCCTCCCGTCTCAGCGATCTGGTCTGATCGTCGATGGAAAGGTCGTCGCCAAGGCCGCCGGCGCATCGCGACACCGCTCCGTCCGAACTGATTTGCGGGACAACAAATCTGCCTCAACCCAGCCAGGCAAACTCCCTCCCTGCAGCCCGCAAAAATCCCTTGCATCACGCAAACCACCCCTCTAGTTTCCGCGCCGTTAGTCGCGGGTGTAGCTCAGTTGGTAGAGCACTTCCTTGCCAAGGAAGATGTCGAGAGTTCGAGTCTCTTCACCCGCTCCCCCTCGCTCTGAGGGTGTGCGTTCCGAAATAGCTCATCCGGCTGCAATGTCAGAACATAATCCAGAACAGATTCGCGGATGTCTGCCTTTGTCCCGGCTTGGTCGTAACGATCACGATGACGTGGATCATGCGGGATCCTTTGCATTCAACGAAAGAACTCCAACGATTTTTGCCCGGTTAGTGCGGATGTCGTTGGACTCGAAGTCAACGTTGATCCTTTCGTGAGGATGTCAATTGGCGACGAAGCGCCTGGTATTCTGCACGCCGGGCTAAGGATCAGCGAGCCACGAGTGTTGTATGGGGACAATGCGCCACCACTACCGCTTTCAAATCCACCGGATCAAAGCGGGCAACGGGCATCGCTTCCAATTGAAGATTGGGATGGATTGGAATGACGCTGGGGAATTCATTCCCGCTCACCGCTCAGCCTTCGCACGACGTTTGGAATTTGAAACCCAACACCCGACTGAAATGGATGCGAGTCTGGAGTTAAGTCGTTTGCTGGAGTGGATCGACCGGCGCGCTGCGTGATCAGGCGATGAAGGTTTCGATCACCTGATTTCAGACATACCACCGGCGCTCCCCTCGAAGCCGATCTTCGTGCATTAACGCCCTCGCTGGAATCGCCATTGTCTTGTTAATTCTTTGGATCGTCTTGCGGGTCGCTCTGGCCGTCACCAGTGGTCTTCTCCACCACTCTGGATTGCTGCTGTTGTGATGTTCGTGGTTTGGCGCGTCGGTAAATTTCGCGGATCGAAGAGTACGTAGGGGTTCGCTGAACCGGCTGTTTTTCAGCGGCATAGAGAAATGTTGCAGGACTTTTTATGCAGTGTTCACATACACACATGCCAGCGGGGCTCATCTACTTCTCCCTCATTTGTGACTCCTGTCCACGATGCCAAAGGACTAGTTTGTCGCCGGTGGTGAACTGACCATGCCCCGTGTGATCTTCCACGTCGATATGGATGCGTTTTTCGCCTCGGTCGAGCAGCGCGATCAGCCGGAGTATTGGGGAAAGCCAGTAATCGTGGGATCGCCGCCGGATCAACGCGGCGTAGTCTGCGCGGCCAGCTACGAGGCCAGGAAGTTCAAAGTGAGGTCTGCCATGCCTTCGCGCACTGCCGCAAAGCTGTGTCCTCATGGCATCTTCGTGCGCCCACGGATGGAAGCATATCGCTCGGAGTCAGCAGCAATCATGGAGATCCTCCGCACCATCACACCCGTCATCGAAAAGGTATCCGTGGACGAGGCGTATCTCGACGTGAGCGCCTCGTTTGAATCTGTCGGCCACAATGACGACGCACTGGAGGCCGCATTACCGATGGCGAGGCAGATCAAACACCGAATCGCCACCGAGAGACATCTCACCGCGAGTATTGGCGTCGGTGCCAACAAGTTTCTCGCGAAGCTCGGCAGCGATTTTCAGAAACCCGATGGACTCACGCTCATTCGAGAACGTGACAAATTGGAATTCCTCAAGCCGCTTTCTGTGCGCTCGATTCATGGCGTTGGACCCGTGACCGCTCAGGCTCTGGAAGCGAAGGGGTTGATGACCATCGGTGATTTGCAAACCACGACCGTAGATCTCGCCGGCATCGTCGGCGCGTTCGCTGAGAGTTTGAGAGCAAGAGCGTTTGGGAATGATGTTCGACCGGTGGATACGAGCGATGAGCGCAAAAGCATCAGCGCCGAGAATACTTTCCTGCACGACACCGAGGATCGAGCGATTTTGCGGGCAGTGCTCAAGGAGATGGCAGCGGATGTGGCTCAGACCCTGGAAGAGAGTGGGGTCGGTGCGATGACGGTCCAGGTGAAAGTCCGTTACAGCGATTTCACCACGCTCACCCGTCAGGTCCGACTGGAAGAACCGGTGACGACGACGCTGGAGATTTACCGGATCGCTCAATTCCTACTGGCCCGTGATCGGCTGGTGAAGAGTCCGTTAAGATTGATTGGCATAGGGGTCTCCACGCTCGTTCCACCGACTCGACATCAACTCCGCCTGCCGCTATAGAATTGGCGCACTATGCACCTCCGAGAGAAAAAGCCCGGCCCTTGCTGATCGGGCTCGTGGATTATTGATGTGGAAAGGCCATGTCCTTCGACGACTTTTGTCGAAACAATCGGACTAATCGGGGTCGGCTCTTCACACGACACAGCATTAAAGAGAAAACCTATATGAAAAACGTTGAAACAAAGAAGAAATTGTCACCAGAACAACGTCAAGAACTACTCAGCGCGCTAGAAGCCCGCTTTGAGAAAAATATGAACCGCCATAAAAATCTTGAGTGGGCTAAAGTAAAGGCAAAGCTGGAGGCTAATTCCGAAAAACTGTGGTCAGTCAATGAAATGGAAACAACTGGCGGCGAACCGGATGTTGTTGGTCATGATAAAAAGACGGGCGAATACATTTTCTTTGATTGTTCACCGGAAAGTCCTAAGGGCCGCATAAGTGTTTGTTACGACCGTGAAGGGTTGGATTCGAGGAAAGAACATAAACCAAAAAACAACGCTATTGATATGGCAGCGGCCATGGGCATTGAGCTTTTAACGGAAGAACAATATGGAGAGCTGCAAAAGCTTGGAACTTTCGATACGAAGACCTCGAGCTGGGTGAAAGCACCCGCTGATATTAGAAGACTTGGCGGCGCGCTCTATTGTGATCGCCGCTACGGCCGCGTCTTCGTGGGTCACAACGGTGCGCAGTCTTACTATAGCGCCAGGGCGTTTCGTGGCTCGCTAATGGTCTAAATTTGGACTTTGAACTTTTTCAGCCTGGAGTCCTCGTGTAATTGAAGACTTCAAGGTGTGAGGTTGGAAGAAATTTGTCGTCACGAAGCGCTGCTTTCAGTTTCCTGTCGATTGAAAGACCGATAGAAAATTAGTTAAGAATTTGATTCGGGCCAGACTAACGGAGCTGGATTAGTCTTCCCGCCGCACCACCTGCCACTCCGGTGCACTTACTTTGTGAATTCGCGAGCCTCAACCATGCGCTGCGATCCGCTCCGGCGCATCCCCCCGCTGCTTCCACCGCTCGTTAGAACGCTCTAAAGCAGCGGCTCGATGTGGCTGAGGGCGCGGAGGTAGAGGGTGTGGCGGGAGCCGCGGGTCATCTCTTCGTCGAGCAGCTCGAGGGTGGTGTCGGGGCCGGCGGGGAGAAGGTGGCTGAAGCGGTGCCCGTCGGAGTGGGTAATCTCGGTGTGGAGGTAGCGCTCACCCGCTTCGCGGCGGAAGACGAAGAGGGCGTCGGCGCAGACAAGATTGCACTGGCGGATGACGGGGCCGGGCTGTTCGGAGAGGTAGATGGTGACTTTGCCCTCGGCAGCGTTTTCAAAGACGATGGGGGCGGGGGTTTTCAAGGTCCACCCGAGCTGGCCGGAGAGCCAGCCGATGAGGAGGAGGGCGGTGCTGCGGTGGCCGGGGCCGTGGACGAGGCGGACGCAATTCAGGGTGGGAAGGTGGCGGAGGTGCTCGGGGGTGTCGAAGATCTGGGCGAGGGCCTGGCGGAGGTAGAGGCTGCGGGTCCAGTTCAGGTCGCGGAGGGTGAGGGTAGCTTTGGCGGTGCTGAGGCTCTGCTGGAGGCGGGCGAATTGCGGGCGGGGATCGCGCCAGCCGAGGCTGTCGATGATCAGGCGGTCGATCCACGGCCAGAGGGTGGGGTTGAGGCGTTCGGAGATGTCGCCCTGGAGCCAGTAGTAGAGGGGCAGGTCGCTGTCGAGATGGGAGAAGACGATGTTCGTGAGGCGGCCCTTGATTTCGCCCTCGAGGAGAAAGGTGATCTGCTCGCAGCAGACGCTTTTCGCGCCGGCGCGGGAGAGGTGGCAGTGGGCATTGACCCACGAGGTGATCTGCGGCTCGGGGGCCTGGCGGCAGACGCAGATGAGTAGGGCGCGGCAGGCATGGGTGCGGGTTAATTGGGAGATCAGCTCGGTGTTTTCCGCGAGGGCCTCGGTGCTGCGGCAATAGACGGCAAAGTTGATGAGCGAAGCACGGGTGGGTCCGGTGCCGCTGCCGGTGTCCCAAAGCTTCTTTAACTCGCGGTTGATCTGCCCGACGGGGACGGGCGTGCCGAGCGCGGGGAGGTCGAGGATGGCGGGCATGGGCGAAGTTACATCCGCCGCCAAGTGCGGCCGTCCCGGGCGAGGAGATCGTCGGCTTCCTTCGGGCCCCATGAGCCGGCTGGATACTCGCAGAGGGGCGGAGGGGTTTCCGATTGGTGCCAGGCGTTTTCTATGAGGTCGATGAAACGCCACGCGCCTTCCACTTCGTCGCGCCGGGCAAAGAGCGTGGCGTCGCCGCTCATGGCGTCGAGGAGGAGGCGCTCGTAGGCTTCGGGCGAGGCTTTGCCAAAGCTGGTGCCGTAATGGAAATCCATCTTCACCGGTTCGATGCGGAGGGCCGCGCCGGGCATTTTGCACTGCACGCGGAGCGAAATTCCTTCGTCGGGCTGAATGCGGATGACGAGGACGTTCGCGCCGACGTCCTCCGCGCCTTTGTTGAAGAGGACGCTGGGGGCATTCTTGAGCTGGACAGCGATTTCGGTCGCACCTTTCGGAAGGCGTTTGCCGACGCGGATGTAAAAGGGGACGCCGGCCCATCGCCAGTTATCGACATTCGCTTTGAGGGCGACGTAGGTCTCGGTCACGGACTCGGGGGAGACGCGATCTTCGGCGCGGTAGGCTTTCACCTCCGCCCCGCCGATGGCTCCGGCAATGTATTGGCCGCGGATGACATCGCGCGCCACGTCCTCGGGCGACATGGGGCGCAGCGAGCGGATGATCTTCACTTTTTCATCGCGCACGCTGTCGGCGGCGAGGTCGGTGGGCGGCTCCATGGCGACGAGACAGAGGAGCTGGAGGAGATGGTTCTGGACCATGTCGCGGAGCGCGCCGGAGCTTTCGTAATATGGGCCGCGCTGCTCAACGCCGAGGGGCTCGGCGGCGGTGATCTGGACGTGGTCGATGTAACGGTGGTTCCAGAGCGGCTCGAAGATGCCGTTGGCAAAACGCAGAACCATGATGTTCTGCGCGGTCTCTTTGCCAAGGAAGTGGTCAATGCGGTAGGTGTCCTTTTCGCGAAAGGTTTTGCTGACCACGCTGTTCAGCTCGTGCGCGCTGGCGAGGTCGGTGCCAAAGGGTTTCTCGACGATGACGCGCGTCCAGGCACCCGCGGTCGTCTTATTTAGCCCGGCGGTGGCGAGGTGCTGGAGGATACCCTCGAATTCACTCGGCGCGACCGAGAGGTAAAAGAGGCGGTTGCCGCGCGTGCCGCGCTCGGCGTCGAGCTGGGCGAGGCGTTCGGCGAGTTTTTTGTAGCCGTCGGCGTCGCCGAATTCGCTGCGGTGGTAGAAGACGCGATCGGCGAAGCTGGCCCAGACTTCATCATTGAGGCCGGAGCGGGAGAATTTGCGCGCGGCTTCCTGGAGTTCGGTGCGAAAGGAGCCGTCGGTCTTTTCGCGCCGGGCAAAGCCGACGACGGTCAGCGCGGCGGGCAGGTCGCCATCGGCGGCGATATTGTAAAGCGCGGGGATGAGCTTGCGGTAGGTCAGATCGCCGGAGGCGCCGAAGATGACGACGCTGCACGGCTGCGGCATGGGCCGGCTGGCAAGACCCTCGCGGAGTGGATTGGCGGTAGGTGTGGTGGTCGTGGTCACAGCGCCGGGGTTTTAGCGCCGGGGCGGAAAGAGGCGAAGTTAAAAGATTTCATCGCGGGGATGAAGGGGATGCGAAAAGTGGCGATGCCGTCCAAAGAAAGCCGTCATGCTGAGCGGAGTTCCGGGAGGATGTCGGCCCTCGTCGGGGCGCAGTTGCGCTACGGCGCGGGCTTCAGCTTCTCCGCGGCGCGGGCGGCGTCGTACTCGGTCCAAAACTCCTCCACCGGCTGGGTGAGCTTTTTGTATGAGAGCCGCTTGAGGCCGGGGTGCTGGCGGAGGAATTCGATGTCCTTGCTCTGCGCCGGAATCACCAGGCTCTCGAGGGTGGTGATGGCGAGGAGCGGACGCAGGTCGGTGAGGGCGGCGCAGCCTTCGAGATTCAATTCGCGGAGCGGGGACTGGGTGAGCGGATTGAGGTCGGAGATGCCGGTGCCATTGAGCGTGAGTGTCTGGAGCGGCAGTCCACGCAAGGACGCGAGGTCTTTCACCCCGCGGCAACCGCCAAGGTAAAGCTGCTCGATTTTCGAGCCGCGCAAGGGCTCGAGGCTGCGAACGCGGGTGCTGGAAAGGCGCAGGATCTCCAGCGGCAGGCCGTGCAGCGGGGTGAGGTCGATGACGGGGGTGCTGTCGAGATTGAGCGACTGGAGTGGCATGCCGGCGAGAGGCCGCAGATCCTGGATGACGGAATGGCCGAGAGAGAGCGACTGGAGTTGGAGGCCCTTGAGCGCGGAAAGGTCGGTGAGCCTGGTATCGTCGAGGACGAGATCGGTGACGGACAGGCCGCGGAGCTTGCTGAGATCCGGAAGCGGGACTTTGGAAAAATCGACGCGCAGCGTGCCGTCAGCGGTCGTCTCGAAGCGCTGCTGGCGGAGGCCGCGCCTGTCGAAGGCGTCGCGCCAGAGCTTCACGAAGCGCTGCTTGTCCGGCCCGAGCGCGGCCTCAACGCTGGCCGCGGCACCTTTGCGGCCTTGGGCGCGGAGGGCCGCGTAAAGCTCGGTGAGGAGCGCGGGTTTAATCTGCTCGTCGCTGCCCACGCCGGCGAGGATTTTGCGGGTCAGGTCGAGGTTGAGTTGAGCGCTCTTGAGCTCGGGATTAAGGCGGAGCGCGTCCTCATACGCATCAGCCGCCTCTTCGAGCCGCAACTCGGCCTGAAGAATGTCGGCACGCACGTTGTGATAAACGGCTTCATTGGGCACCTGCTGGATGGCGTATTCGATTTTGTCGAGGGCCTCGCCGAAGCGCTGGTCGCCAGCCAGTTCCTGGGCCTGCTCGGCAAAGGTGGGTGCCGTGCCGCGCAGCTCGGAGAGACGTGCGGCGGCGAGCTTGGCATTCTTCAAAGCGGCGCGCTCGCTGGCCTGCGCACGGTCGCGCTCGTGGCGGACTTGAAGGAAAAAACCGACGACGAGGGCATTGAAGAGGACGAAGAAAATGCCGAAGAGCGCGACCTCGGCCTTGTGTCGTCCTGCCCAGAGCACGATGTGCTTGGCGAGGCCCGCTCGCTCGGCTTTCGGGGCAAAACCGCCCTGGCACGCGGTGATGTCCTCCTGGAGATCCTCGACGGTCTGGTAACGCTGCGCCGGCTCGAGCGCGAGCGCTTTCATGACCACCGCGGAAAGGCCGTCCGGCACGCGCTGGCCGGGGCAATGGGCCAGGGCAAATGCTTCGGCGGCCAGGTCGCCTTTCTGCCGGCGCGAGGATTTCGCAGGCTGGTTGTGCTTCGAGGGATGCGTGATCTGACTGGTGAGGATCTTCTGGACGACCGCGTGGAGGTCATCGCCCTCGAAGGGCGGACGCAGGGTGAGGATGGTGTAGAGGATTTCGCCGAGCACGTAGAGATCGGAGCGGCCGTCGATCTTGTCGAGTTCCCCGCGCGCCTGCTCCGGCGAGATGTAGGGCGGCGTGCCGACGATGAGCCCGTGCATGGTCTCGAAGCCGCGCAGGTCGTCGGGCTTCGGGTTTGTCGCGGCGGCCTCGCTCCCGGTCTCGAGCCGCGCCTCGCGCCGGGCGCCGGTGATGTTTTTCGCCAGGCCCCAGTCCATGACCAGCACCTCGCCAAACGCGCCGATCATGATGTTCTCGGGCTTGAGATCGCGATGGACCACGCCCTTTGAGTGGGCAAAGGCGACGGCGTCGCAGACCTTTTGGAAAATCGTGAGCAGCGCGCTCAGCGGATATTTCTCGATGGTCTTGGTGCGCCCGTGGCGGATGCCGCGGAGGACGTCGTCGAGGGTCGTGCCCCGGACGAATTTCATGGTGTAGAACATCTCGCCCTGCTCATCGAGACCGAGTTCATAAACGGGGACGATGTTCGGGTGCTCGAGCTGGCCGGTGAGCTGGGCCTCGTCGATGAAGCGCAACGCATTCTCGCGGGAAAACTGGTGCTTCGAGTTCATCACCTTCATCGCCACGGTGCGGCGGACGCGGAGATCGCGAGCCTGAAGGATCAGGCCCATGCCGCCGCGGTTGATCGTGGTGATGACCTTGTATTTCCGCCCCTCGATCAAGTCGCGCACCGCGTCGAGGCCGAGATCCTTGTCCCAGAGCGCCTCGGCAAACTGCCGGGCGGCCGCTTCGCGCAGGCGGATAATGAGCCGCGCCTGGCCAATCTGCACTTCCTGATCGAGCCGCACCCGGGTGGGGAGCTGAACCTGCACATTTTCGATAAAGACCCCATTGCTGCTGCCGAGATCCTCGATGACCAGCTCGAAGGCGGTAAAGGTCAGCCGGGCGTGATGGCGCGAGACGTTTTCCGCATCGACGAAGATCGGACACGAAGCGTCGCGCCCGATGAGGTATTCGCCGTGCTCAATCGAGTATTTCGCCAGCACCTCGCCGCCGACGAAGACATCGATCTCTGCGCGCAGCACCTCGATCTCCTCGCCGTCCGCCTGGGAATCAGACTCGGCCATGCGGGTGGAGAAAAGTGGCGGGCTTCATCGGCGATGAAACACGCGTCGCGGAGACGGGTTGCTGGGTGCGCGAGCGCTCAGAGCGCGGGCGGCGGAGCCAGCGGATCGACAGGCGCAGCCGCGGGAGGGAGGCCGGCCGGCGGCATACCGGGTGCCGCGCTGGGATCGGCCGGCGGCAAACCGCTCGGCGCGGTCCCTTGATTCTGCAGCAGGAGTTCATTGGCGCTGAGCATCTCTTCCACGGCCTTGTCCTTCCGCTCCGGCGGAGGCACAAAATAGCTTTTCCGCGGAGAATACATGGCGGTGTAGGGCGTGCTTGTGCGGCAGCCGGCGAGGCCCAGTGAAAGCGCTAGGAGGGACAGGGATAGGAGGCGGAAGGGGCGGGACATGACTTTTTGTAGGGGATGGAAAGGCGCTGGGTCAATATCCGGCCCAGACAAAGTTGCAAGCATTATGGCCGGACGCGCGTGAGGTCGAAGGTGCCGTGGTCGTAGCTGGAATCGTAGCGGGCGGTGAAACGCTCCCCGGTGATGCGGGCGGTGTAGCGGTAAGTGCCGCCAAAGACTGCCGGCAGTTCGTGCGTGCCGCGGAATTCGGTCGGCGCGCCTTTCACCGGCATGAGGGACATCGTGTAGCCGCTGGAAAAGAGCAGCCAGTTCGCGTGGAAGTCCGCGCGCAACTCCGGCGAGCCGCTGGCATATTCTGCATTGTTGATCGACGAAAGCACGCATCGCAGCCGCCCGCCCTCCGGTGCGCCGCCGAGGGTGCGGTGCTTTGCGCTCGTCCAGCGCCCGTCCCAAAGTGTCGGGCCGTATGCGGCCGTTCTGTCTTTCGCCGCGCGCCATCGGGCGTCAAAAGACGAGCACGCAGTGAGTGCGCCGCAGAACAGGAGGAGGAGCAATCGCGCGCTCATTTTTTCGGGAGCGCCTGCAGGAACGCGCGCATTTCGGAGGCCCCGCCGCGGAGGGCGATCATAAAGCAGTTGTCCCCACGCTGGCGCAGCGCCGCCGCCCAATCCACATGTTCGAACACCTGCCAGTCTCCGTCCGGCTCGAGGTGCACGCCAAAGTCCGAGGCATGAAATTCAAAGATCATCGCCGCATGCTGCTCAATGACAAACTGCGCCACCTTCTTGTCATCCTGCCGGAAAACCCGCGAAAGCGCGACCGGCAGCGCGGCGAGTTCCGGCGGCACTTCGTAGCCCTCGTAGCCGCGCATGTAGAACCAGTCGCCGAGCTGAGTGGTGGTCGTCGTGACCGCCTCGAATTCGGTCCCGTTCATTTTCGTCGTGGCCTCGATCATCTCTTCGACGGCCTCGCGTCCGGGAAAATGCGTCATGCTTTCCATGATGAAAAAGACGATGACACCGACGAAAAACAGCACCCCCGTCGCGGCGGCGAGCACCCCGGGATTGAGGATCTGCGAGCGCAGCCCCCGGCGGCCGCCGCCCGCGGCCTCGTTCATCGCCCCGAGTTTTTCCCGCAGATCCTCTGGCGGGATGATGTAGTGAATGGCCTCGGAGATCTGCGCGTCGAAATCCATCTGCGCGCGCAGTTTTCTCCCCAGTTCCGCGTCGCCCTCGGCCGCGCGCAGCGCCTTTTGCATGCGCCCATCCGGCTCGCGACCGGCGCGGTGACAGTGGAGGAGCATTTCGGCTTCGGTCGTGTTCATCGGGAGGAAGAGTCGTGTTTCCGGGCGGCTTGAAGGGACTGTTCGAGGAGCTGACGCGCCGCGGCCAGCGTCTCGGCGAGCGTCTCGACGCTCATTTTCAAAAGCTCGGCGATCTCCGCGATGGTGAAAAAATCGAGATAGAAAAGCGCCAGAGCACTGCGTTCCGGCTCCGGCAGCGTGTGAAAGCGCTGGGCGAGGAGAAATGCCTCGATCTTGAGCACGCGGGGGTTTTCACCCGGCGTGGAATCCGTGCGCACCAGCCGCGGCGCGGCGGGCGCCGTGGACTCGTTGTTCTTGAGACAACGTTCGCGGATGCGCTGGACGAGCCAAGCCTGGCGCCCGGTTTCATTGCGGACCTGGGCGAGGTCCGCCTCGACCTCGGCCAGGGTGCTGGCCATGACCTGCTCGGCAGTCTTGATGCTGCCCGTCAGCAACAAGGCAAAGCGGTAAAACTCGGCAAGCGTAGGATTGGGGGTTGGGGAAGTTTGCAACGGCGGGAAGAATAAAGGCGCGCACCGCGCAGGCTCAAGCGCGGAAAGATGGGTGGGCAATCTTGACCGGCAAGCGCCGCCTTTCATCCTCTCTCTCTTAATTTCCCGAAGAAAACGAAGCTCATTTTATCATGTTGCCGTTGACACGGCACTGACTGAAGGGCGATTTATTGCCGCCATGATCACGCTCAATATCAACGGGCAGATTCATTCGGTCGATGTCCCCTCCGACACCCCGTTGCTGTGGGTGCTGCGCGACATCCTTCATCTCACGGGCACCAAATACGGATGCGGCATTTCCGTCTGCTGGGCCTGCACCGTCCTCATCAATGGGCAGCCCGACAAATCGTGCGACGTCACCGTCGGCTCGGCGGCCGGGAAGACCATCACGACGATCGAGGGGCTCGCGAATTTCCGGCTGCCGTCGGAACCCGCGGGGACGAAGGGAATGGGGCAGAAGCTGCAGGAGGCGTGGATCGCGGAGCAGGCACCGCAGTGCGGATACTGCCAATCGGGGATGCTCATGCAGGCGGCGGGGCTGTTTCTAGAGCAGCGGCATCCGTCGAATGGCGACATCAATGGCGCGATGCAGAACGTCTGCGTGTGCGGCACTTACCAGCGGGTGAAAGCGGCGATCAATCGCGCGGCGAACGCGGTTTAGAAACGGGCGACTCCCATGAACGACTCCACGATTTCCAGAGCGTCGGCGGTGGATCGCCGACAGTTTCTGAAAGTGACGGGCGGCTTCCTGCTCGCGGTCACTTTCCAGGCCGGCACGAACCGCGCGCTCGCCGACACCAACATGCCCGCGAACGCGACCGGCACCGCTTACATCCGCATCGGCACGGATGAATCCATCACGATCCTCGTCGGCGGCGGCGAGATGGGGCAGGGCATTTACACCGGCCTCGCGATGGGCGCGGCGGAGGAGCTGATGGTGAAATGGGAGACGGTGAAAGTGGAGCCGCTCCCGGCGATTGCCTCGTGGCTCTCGGCGGGCAGCGGCGGCATCCGCTCGCGGCTCCCCATTTTCCTCAAGGCCGGCGCGGCTGCGCGCGAAATGCTCATCGACGCCGCGGCACAGACTTGGGGCGTGGCGCGCACGCTCTGCCAGGCGAGCGACGGCACGATCAAGCGCACCGACACCGGCGAAGTGCTCACCTACGGCACGCTCGCCCCGCTCGCCGCGACGCTCCCAGTTCCCGCCGCGCCACCGCTCACGCCCGTTGCTTCCTATCGCATCATCGGCACGCCCGCGGCGCGGCCCGATCTCGTCGGGAAGGTGAACGGCAGCGCGAAGTATGGTCTCGACGCCGTGGTGGACGGCATGGCGCTCGCCATCGTGAAGCACGCGCCGACGATGGGCGGCACCTTGAAGACGGTGCCGTCCGTGCCTTCGGGCGCGAGCGCCGTGGTGACGCTCGGTGCGACGGCGACGAACCCGGTGAACAACGCCATCGCGCTCGTCTCGTGGCTGCCCGGCGCGAACACCTGGGGTCTGATGGAAACGTTGAAAGACATCGGCGGCAGCATCTGGAACGCCGCACCAAATGCCGCACTGCTCGACAGCACGGTTTTCCAAAAACAGGCGATGAGCCTGCTCGGCCGCGGCGCGCCTTTTATCGCCGAGCAAAAGGGAGACGTGGACGCCGCGTTCACCAGCGCCGCGCGCGTGCTGGAGATGACCTACACACTGCCCTACCTCCCGCACGCCTGCATGGAAGTGCTCAACTGCACCGTGCGCATGACGCCGCCGACCGCGCCATACACCGCATGTGAAATCTGGGCACCGACCCAGGCGCCAAACTCGGTGCTCACGACCGCGTCCACGGTCACGGGGTTGGCGAAAAGCGCGATCACGATTTACCCGATGTTCATGGGCGGCGGGCTCGGGCGAAAGTTCGAGCAGGATTACATCACTCAGGCCATCACCACCGCGATGGCGATCGGCCGGCCGGTGAAGCTCACTTGGCCGCGCTCCGAGGACATGACGCGCGATCAGTATCGCCCCATGGCCGTCACCCGCATCCGCGTCGCGCTCGATGCCTCGAACAACATCACAGCGTGGTCGAACCGCCACGTATCGCCCTCCATCTCCGCGCAGCGCCGCACGACACCACTCACTGCCTCCGACAACAACGCCACCGAGGGCGCGACCGCGCTGCCTTACAATTTTCCCAGCCGCCTCATCGACTACGTGGTGCATCCCTCGCCGATTCCCGTCGGTTACTGGCGTTCAGTCGGCTACTCGATCAACGCCTTCGCGGTGGAAAGTGCCATCGACGAAATCGCGCTCGCCATCGGCGTCAGCGAACTCACGCTCCGACGCCAGCTTCTCAGCACCAGCACCGACCCGCTCGCCGCGCGCACGCTTGCCGTACTGAACGCCGCCGCCACCACGGCTGGATGGGAAACCACCGCGGTTCCCGCCGGTCGCGCACGCGGCATCGCGGTCTGCCAGGCCTTCGGCACTATCGTCGCGGAGGTCGCGGAAATCGGCGTCACGCTGACCGCGGGCGTGCCCACGAACTTCACCGTGTACAAAGTCGCGGTCGCCGTGGATTGCGGCACCGCCGTAAATCCGAACTCCGTCGAGGCGCAAATGCAGGGCGGCATTTTCCACGGTCTCAGCGCTGCGAAATGGGGCGAGCTGAAATGGACCGCGGGCAAGGCCAGCGTCACCAACTTCAACAAATACCGCATGACGCGGCTGAGCGAAGCGCCAGTCATCACGACGACGATCGTGAACAGCGGCGCGGCCATGAGCGGCTGCGGCGAGCCCGGCGTCCCGCCCATCGCGCCCGCCGTTGCCAACGCCTACGCCAAGCTCACCGGCATCCGCGTCCGCAACCTCCCGTTCTTCCCCGGCGCGACGATGGGCGGCTAAAATTTCCGCGCCATGAAAACGATCCAGGCCATCGTCGAACTCGCGAGCGCGGCACAGCCCGGCGAAGTGCTGGCGATGGCGACCATCGTGAATGTGCGAGGTTCCGCGTATCGCCGCCCCGGCGCGCGGATGCTGATGGTGGCAGGCCGCACGGCCGGCATGATCAGCGGCGGCTGCCTCGAAAACGATGCGCGCGAGCGCGGGCGCGAGGTCATCGCGAGCGGCGTGCCGCAGCTCGTGACCTACGATTCCTCCGCGCCGGAAGACATCGTTTTTGGCCTCGGACTCGGGTGCAACGGCATCGTGCAAGTGCTCATCGAGCCACTCACCGCGGGCGATTCGGAAAACGTGCTCGCCTTCCTCGCTGCGTGCGTCGCGCGCCAGCAGATGGGCCGCATCGCCACGATCTTTCAGTCGGAAAACATCGCGCTCGGCGCACGCGTGCTGCGCTGGCCCGATGGCCGCATCACTTCGACTTGCGCGGATCCCGCCATCACCGCAGCGCTCGTAAAATCGCTCCACGAAAACGCCGCGCGCCGCAACGCCATTCGCGGAATCAAACTGCCCGACGGCAGCAGTGCGGGCGTGCTCATCGAAACCGTCGCGCCGCCCGTGCCGCTGACCATCTTCGGCGCGGGCGACGATGCGATCCCGCTCGCGCAAGCCGCGAAGCTCGTCGGCTGGCACGTCACCGTCATCGACGCACGCTCCGCCTGCGCCACCGCCGCACGTTTTCCGAATGCGGACGCGGTGCATTGCATCCGCCCCGAAGCACTCGCCGCGAGCACCGCCGTCGTCTTCCCGCCCGAGTCGATGGTCATGGTGATGACCCACAATTTCACCCACGACCGCGAACTGCTCCGCATGCTGCTCGCGCGCCCGCTGCGCTACCTCGGCATCCTCGGTCCGAAGTCGCGCACGCAACATTTGCTCGACGACCTCGGCGAAGAAAGTCCCGCGCACCTGCACGGCCCCGCCGGCCTCGACATCGGCGCGGAGACACCGGAGGAAATCGCCGTCTCCATCCTCGGCGAAATGCAGGCCGTCCTTGCGCGACGTCCCGGCGGCGCACTCCGCGATCGCAACGCCCCGATCCACGACCCCGCGGATCAAACCTTCACTGCCGTCGCATGAGCACCGGCATCGTCATCCTCGCCGCCGGCGAATCGACCCGCATGGGCGAGCCGAAACAGCTCCTCGCGTATCGCGACAGCACCCTGCTCCAGCACACCATCGCCACCGTGCTTGCGCTCGACGCGCCCGTGGTTGTCGTGCTCGGCGCGCATGCCGCACAGATTCGCGCAGAGCTCGACGAGCAGGGCGCGCTTGTCGTGGAAAACGACGCGTGGCGCGAAGGCATGGGCGGCTCGTTGCGCGCGGGCCTTGGCGCGCTGCTCGCCGCGCATCCCGACACCACCGCCGCCATTTTCGTGCTCTGCGATCAACCGCTTTTATCGGTGGCAACACTCACCGATCTCATGGCCGCGCATGAGCGCACCGGAGCCGCGGTGGTCGCCTCCGAATACGACGGCACACTCGGCGTGCCCGCGCTATTCGCGCGCGAGCTTTTCCCCGAACTCCTCGCGCTCCACAGCACCGGCGGCGCGCAGCAGATCATCCGCAAATATCGCGGCCAGACGGTTGGCATTTCCTTCCCCGGCGGCACGGTCGATCTCGACACACCGGCCGATTACCAATCTCTCCGCGAACTTTCCACACCCGCACCTGTATGAAACTCACCCACTTCATCCCGCTGATCCTGAGCGCCGCTGCGGCGCACGCGGCCACGCTCACCGTCGCCACCACAACCGACGTCGGCGCGGGCTCGCTCCGCGCGCAGATCGCCGCCGCCGCCACGGGCGACACCGTGGCGATTACGGCCACCGGCACGATCACGCTGACGACTGGCGAGATCGCGATCAGCGGCAAAAATCTCACCATCGCCGGACCGGGCGCGGGCAGCCTCACCGTCACGACGAACGCGACCACCCGCGCGCTCCGAATCGTGAACGGGCAATGCGCCATCAGCGGCCTCACTTTCAACAACTGCAAAGGCCTGCCCGGCGACGTGGACACGGGCGGTGCGATCGCGGTGGATAATTTCAGCGTGGGCGGCGCGCCCAACGTGACCACGATCACCGACTGCGCTTTCACCGGCAACCAGTCCGGTTGGGGCGGCGCGGTCGATGTCTTCCAAGGCGGCCTCGCGATGGCGCGCTGCACTTTCTCCGGCAACACCTGCACGGGCCTCGCCTTCGGCACCAACGGCGGCGGCGGCGCGCTCAGCCTCGGGCCCACCGTGGCCTCGACGATCACGAACTGCACCTTCTCCGCCAACAGCCAGAACGGAGCCGCGACCGGCCAACCCGGCGGCGGCGCGATCTACAATTATGGCGTGGGCGTCGCGAGTCCGCCGCCGGTCACCGTCGAGCACTGCACCTTTGTCGGAAACGTGGATGCGGCCGCGGCGGCCGGGGCGATCAAAGGTAACTACACCGCCAGCTACCACACTTTGGCAAACCTCCGAAACTGCCTGCTGGTCAGCAATCAGGCGCCCGCGAGTGTGCTGCGCAATTTTGCCGGCAACCCCACCGGATTGCTGACCGCGTCGTACGCCTCGCTCGGCGGAAATGTCACCGATGAGGCGGCAACGAGCGCGCAGTTCATGGGAGTCGGCAGCGACGAAACCAGCAGCGCGACGCTGGCTGCGTCCGTCTCCTCGGCGCTCGCACTCAACGGCGGCGGCACCGGGACGCACGCGATCACGCGCGGCTCCCCGGCGCAGCGCCGCGGCCTGTCTTTGACCGTCGCCACGGATCAGCGCGGAGCGCCGCGCCATGCCAGCGCCGACGCCGGGGCCTTTGAACTAATCGAGCCGGAACTCAGCGTCACGGTTTCCTCAGCGCCGGTCGGGGAAAATGGCGTTCTCTCCTTCGGTGCCACGCCCTTCGACACGCCGGTCGTGAAGACGGTCACGATCACCAACGCGCAGACGAGCGCCTTGAGCACGGGCCTACTGACCTTGGGCAATTTGTCGTCGCCCACCGGTTATGCGGTCGCCGGCTTTCCTGCGACTGCCCTCGCCAACGGCCAGTCCGCCACCTTCGATGTGACCCTCTCCGCCGCGAACACCGGGCTGTTCAACGCCGCGCTGACTTTCACCGGAAACGACGCTTTCAACCCCAGTCTCGCGACGGCGGCCTCGGGCTCGCCAAACGCGCACGTCCTCAATCTTTCCGGCCTCGTCACCGACACTGCCGATCATTGGCGCACGCAAAAATTTGGCCCCGGCGCGACCAACTCCGGCGACGCCGCGGACCATGCCAACCCGTCCGGCGACGGCCTCGCGAACCTCGTCAAATATGGCCTCGGCCTGAATCCGCTGCTCGCCTACCCGCCCGGTACCGGATACCCGACGGCTTTCGATCCAGCGGGCCGTTTGCGCATGGCCGTGAGCAAAAACCCCGCGGCCACCGACCTCACGCTGGCGATTGAAGTCACCGGCGACTTGGCCACCCCGAACTCCTGGAGCACGGCGGGCGTGACCGTTGAGCAAGACGATGCCAGCACGCTAGCGGCCCACGATAACACGCCGCTCGGGGCGGTGCAGAGTCGCTATATCCGGCTGCATGTGAGCCGGCCCTGACGCGCACGAGGCCGATCCCGAATGCCGGAGAAAAGCCGACGCTGCGGCGGAATTCCTGACCCCGGGACCCAACGGAGCGGGCGGCTCCGCGTCCACCCGTTGACTTGCCGGGACGGGCTCCCTATCTTCGCGCCTCTTCAAAAAAAGCGCCATCGTGAGACACGTCCTTTTCGTTTGCACCGGAAACATCTGCCGCAGCCCGATGGCTGAGGGGCTGTTCCGTGACGCGGTAAAAAATCAGCCTGGCTTCGAGGTCAGCTCCGCGGGCGTGGCCAGCGGATACGGTCAGCCGCCGAGCCCGCACGCCGTCGAGGTCCTGCGGCCCTGGGGAATCGATATTTCCAAGCAGCGCAGCCAGCCGCTGACGGATGATCTGGTGGAGGAAGCCACGCATATTTTCGTCATGACGCGCGGGCATCTCGACGCCATCTGCATGTATTTTCCCGACGCCGCGGAAAAAACCTACCTCCTTCGCGAGTTCGACTCCGCCGCCGGCAGCCGCGGCAATCCCGACGTGCCCGACCCAATCGGCCTCGGCCTCGACGCCTACCTCGAAACACGCGACACCATCAAACGCAGCCTGCCCGGCATCCTCCATTTTCTCCAAATCGACGCACCCATGAGCACGCCACAAACCACGACCGCACCCGCCACTCCCGCCGCCACCCGCACCCTCCGCATCGCCCTCGGCGCGGATCACGGCGGCATCGAGCTGAAGCAGGCCGTCCACGCGCACCTGACTAAAAAAGGCTACGTCGTCAGCGACTTCGGCGCGTTCTCGCACGACTCGGTGGATTACCCGGACTTCGCGGAAACCGTCGCGCACCACCTCATCGCGGGGGAGTCGGACTTCGGCATCCTTTTTTGCAAAAGCGGGATCGGCATGAGCATCGCCGCGAACCGTTTTCCGCAAATCCGCGCCGCGCTCCTCGACAACGCCGCCGACGCCGCCGTTACCCGCCAGCACAACAACTCCAACGTGCTCTGCCTCGCGTCGAATCACGTCGAAGTCAGCGCCGTCGCGAACATCGTAGAGTCCTTTCTCACCACCTCGTTCGAGGGCGGACGCCACGAGCGCCGCGTCGAGAAGCTCGACCACCTCGGCACCTCGAACGCGTCACATCCGTCGCTCGAGGAAAGCGATCCCGAAATCTTCAAAGCCATCGAAGCCGAGAAGCTTCGCCAGTTTGAAAACATCGAGCTGATCGCCAGCGAAAACTTCACCAGCCGCGCCGTCATGGAGGCCCAGGGCTCGTGCCTCACCAACAAATACGCCGAGGGCTATCCCGGCCGCCGCTGGTATGGCGGCTGTGAGCACGTCGATATCGTCGAGCAGCTCGCCATCGATCGCGCGAAACAGCTCTTCGGCGGCGACCACGTCAACGTCCAGCCGCACTCCGGCTCGCAGGCGAACACCGCTGTCTATTTTTCCGTGCTCCAGCCCGGCGACAAAATCCTCACCATGGACCTCGCCCACGGCGGCCACCTCACCCACGGCCACAAGGCGAACTTCTCCGGCCGCTTCTACGCCGTCACCCATTACGGCGTGAGCCAGGCCGACGAGCGCATCGACTACGACGCCCTCGCCAAACAGGCGCTCGAAGTGCAGCCCAAAATGATCACCGCCGGCGCTTCCGCCTACCCGCGCATCATCGACTTCCAGCGCATGCGCGAAATCGCCGACAGCGTGGGCGCGTATCTTTTCGTCGATATGGCGCACATCGCCGGCCTCGTCGCCGCGGGCGTCCACCCGAACCCCGTGCCGCTCGCCGATTTCGTCACCACCACCACGCACAAGAGCCTGCGCGGCCCGCGCGGCGGCATCATCATTTGCCAGGAAAAATACGCGAAAGGCATCGACAGCCAGGTCTTCCCCGGCATCCAGGGCGGCCCGCTCGAACACGTCATCGCGGCGAAAGCGGTGTGTTTCCAGGAGGCGCTGCAGCCGGGCTTCAAGGCCTACGCGCAGCAGGTCGTGAACAACGCCAAGGCGCTCGCCGCCGGGCTCATGAAAAACGGCTACCGCATCACCAGCGGCGGCACCGACAACCACCTCATGCTCGTCGATCTGCGCCCCAACGGCCTCAACGGCAAAATCGCCTGCGAGGTGCTCGACCACGCCGGCATCACCGTGAACAAAAACGGCATCCCCTTCGATACCGAGAAGATCAGCCTCGGCGGCGGCATTCGCGTCGGCACGCCCGCCGTGACCACCCGCGGCATGAAAGAGGAAGAGATGATGGAAATCGCCGACCTCATGCACGGCGCGCTGACCCACAAGGACAGCCCCGAAGAGCTGGCCAAAATCCGCACCGAAGTCCGCACCCTCACCTCGCGCTACCCGCTGCCCGGTTGAATCATTTCATCGGAGTAAACTTTCGCGAGCCCGACTGCCCGAAGCTACCTTTCATGACCATCTTCTGGCCCTTCGGTCCATCGGCGTGAGCGGAAAAATCCATCAGCATTTTTGACGATTCGGCGCGGCGTGGCACGTCCGGATTCACTGGAAATTCGCCGGAAAAGGCCGCCTCGAACGCCGCTCCATCCACGATGATGTTCGGCGGGAGGGGCGGGATGAGCTTCCCGCTCATTTGCGCAGAGACCTTTTCCACATCACCGGTGGCATCTCTGTCCACGCCATCCAGCTTCGCAGTGCCGGCCAGCTTTTCTGCTCGCCCACCCACTTCCGCCGCGAAATCCGTCGCCGCCAGCTTGGCATCGATCCCCCATGTTTCGCCCACCTTTTTCCGCTCCTTGGTGCCGAAAATCTCGTCATCCGTCGCGCCCGCTGCGCCCATGGAGATGAAAATGTCGAGCACTTTCCCGGTCTTCGCGTCGGCCGGTCGGCCCTCGACTTCATAGACTGTTTTCTTTTCCACCTTTGAGGCGACGATGACCGCGCCCTTCGCCGCGACCTCCTCCGTCCGCCCACCTTCCGTTCTGGTCAGCTTGCCGACCTTGATCGAAATCTTCGTCGGCTGCCCCTTCGCTCCCACCTCCAATACCGTCTCCTCCGCCTGATACGCGGCGGTGAAATTCATGTCCTCATTTTTCACGGCCTGGTCGTCCGCGATCACGCTCATCGCCTCCTTTTTCGCGCCGGTGCCTTCCACCTGGAATTTGTCGCCCACCTTCACCGGGCGGTGGAGCCTGATCGGATAGTCCTCGCCAAAAGCGCTCGCGCAGAAAATGACGGTGGCGGCGATGAGGGTGGTGCGGAGAGCATTCATAATACTTTTTTGCCGGGTTGGTTGCCCGGCTGGTGTGCCGCACCCTTCCGCCATTGCCAAGCTCCGATAGTACAGGCGATCGACTCCCCTGGCCGTGTCAGTTTTCAAACAGCCCCGCTTCCGGCTCCACACCCAGCCCCGGCGCGTTCGGGGGGGTGAGCACGCCTCGGTGGAACTGCCAGCCGCGGAACGGGTCGTCGCCAATCAGCCACGCTCCGTCGAGATCGGCGTAGCTGGTGCGCTGCGCGATCACCGCACCCGCTGCGATCAACGCGCTGCTTTCCAGCATGCAGCCCACCATCATCGTCTTCTTCAGCACTTTCCCACGGAGCAGCATCCGGCGCGCGGGTGTGAGGCCGCCGCATTTCACGAGCTTGATATTGAAGCCATCGTAGTGCGACGCGACGAGCGGCACGTCCTCTTCGACCACGCAGCTTTCATCGGCCATCAGGGGGAGCAGCGCGCGGGCGCGGGCGAGGTCGGCATCGCGTTCCGGTGGGTACGGCTGCTCGATGAAGACGACGCGGAGTTCCGCAAGCCGCTTCGAGAGCCTCCGCAAATCCGCCGCGCCCCATGCGCAATTCGCATCCACCGCCAGCAGCGCGGCGGAGAGCGCGCGCGTTTGTTCGAGCGTCTTCAGACTCGCCTCGGCGTCCGACTTGATCTTGATCCGCGGAAACGTCCGCACCTCATCCACCTTCTCCGTCAGCTCCTCAGCCGTGGACAAACCGATCGTGCAAAACGTCGTCACCGGAGCCGGCTTGCGGCTCCACATCAGCTCCGCCACCGACACACCGCGCCGCCGCGCGAGCCAGTCCCACATCGCCAGATCCAGCGCACACTGCGCCGCGCGCGAGGGCGCGACCAGTTCCCACACCTTTCCCCACGCCGCTTCCAAGCCCGCGACCGTCTGCAAATCGAGCACCTCCATGAATCCTCGCGCCGCCTCGATTTTTTCCATCACACTCGCCCACGTCTCGTCGTAAAAGGCATTCGGCGACGCCTCGCCGTAGCCGGCAATTCCGTCGCGTTCGAGACGGACGAAAACATTGCGCACCTCGGTCTTCCGTCCGCGACTGATGCGGAAGGCGCGGCGAGGGTGCAGTTCACGGCTGACGCAGGTGAGCTTCATGGGCGGAAAAAAACCAGGCCGGAAAAAACTGCGAATCGGGGGGATTCAATCTTTCCGGCTGGCGAATTTCTGAAACCCTTACCGGGAACTTTTCATGTCCGGTAGCCAAATTTTTATCCGCTCCATCGGCTCTTCCGTTGAGGGACTCGGCATCCCCGCCTACGCCAACTTCGACCTCACGACGGGACCTGCGCCCGCCGGCACCACCCTGCTCATCGGCGGCACCCACGGCGACGAACCGGCGACGGTTATACTGCTGGAGAACTTCCTGCAAAGCGCCGCGTGGGGCGAGGTGCGGGCGTGTCCCGTGATCGTCCTGCCGCTGGCGAACCCTGATGCGTACAAGCTCGGCACGCGCTACAACGCGCGCGGCACCGACCTGAACCGCAACTGCGGCTTCAACTGGCACGCCACGAGCGAAGAGCCGCCTGGTCCCGGCCCCTGGTCAGAACCAGAATCGCGTGCGCTGCGCGATTTCATCCTCGCGTGGCGCCCCGCCAAAATCGTGAGCCTCCACTGGGCGCTCGCGGAACTCGACGCCGACGGCCCACAGTCCACCGCCCTCGCCCAAGCCATGTGGGCCGCGCTCGGCGAAACTGCGCGCCGCCCCTACCGCCTGCGCGTCACCGAACTCGGTCGCGGTCAGCGCCGCCTCCAGCAGACCTACGCCATCTGTCCCGGCTCGCTCGGCCAGTGGTGCGGTTACGGCCTCACCTACCCGAATGGCTCCGCCCCGGCGATGATCACCCTCGAACTCCCCTACAATCCCGACGCCGCCAGCCGCCCGGACATTCTTCCTGACGAACACCTCGGCGAGGTGCGCGCCCTTTGGCAGCGCGACTCCGCGGGCTACCTCCGCGCTGTCGAACCCGGCGTCCGCGCGATGCTGATCGCGGCCTGCCATTTTCCCAACCCCACCTGAAATCCCATGGTCGAAGTTCACATCCATTATCTCGGCGACCTCCGCTGCGAAGCCGCGCACGGTCCTTCCAAAACCACCCTCCTCACCGACGCGCCGGTCGATAACCACGGGCGCGGCGAATCTTTTTCGCCCACCGACCTCGTGGCCACCGCCCTCGGCACCTGCATGGTCACGACGATGGGCATTTTCGCCCAGCGCCACGGCATCGAGCTGCGCGGGACGAAAATCACCGTGCAAAAAGAAATGACTTCCGTCCCGACACGCCGCATCGCCCGGCTGACGTGCGAGATCAGCATCCCGCTTCCGCCCTCGCACCCGCATCGCGCCGCGCTCGAAAGCGCCGCCCTCACCTGCCCCGTCCACCGAAGCCTCCACCCCGAGGTCGAGAAGCCCGTGAGCTTTCTCTGGGCAGGCGCATGAACGATCTTTTTCCGCGCCGCTTGCGGAAAAAAACGCCGCCGCTATAACGCCCTCCATGCTGAACCTGCGCGAGCCCAACGGACTTAAAAAAGGCCGCCGCCTCGATGACCTCGAACACAAGGCGATCGAGGAAGACGAATACAAGCCCAAGCTCAAGGAGCAGCAGCTCAAGCTCCTCAACCTCACGCGCGAACTGTCTGACTCGAAGCGCGCGCTGATCATCGTCTTCGAGGGGCCCGATGCGGCCGGCAAAGGCGGCGCGATCAAGCGCATCGTCGAACGCCTCGACCCGCGGCTGCTCCGCGTGCATTCCGTGATCAAGCCGACCGCCGAGGAATACCAGCATCACTACTTCTGGCGCTTTTGGAACAAGCTCCCGCTATACGGCCAGACCGTGATTTTCGACCGCTCCTGGTATGGCCGTGTGCTCATCGAGCGCGTCGAAAATTTCGCCAGCGACAAGGAATGGAAGCGCGCCTACGACGAGATCACGGGCTTCGAGCAACTGCTCGCCGACGACGGCGCGATCTTCGTCAAGTTCTACCTCCACATATCCCGCGATGAACAGCTCCTCCGCTTCAAGCGCCGCGAGGCCGATCCCTACAAACATTGGAAGATCAACGACGAGGACTGGCGCAACCGCCGCAAGTGGGACGAGCACAACACCGCCGCCGAGGAAATGTTTGAGCGCACCAGCACCGACGACGCTCCGTGGACGGTCATCGCCGCGAACTACAAATGGGCCGCGCGCGTGAAAGTCGTAAAAACCGTCGTCGAGGCGCTGGAGCGCGCCGGCTTCAAACGTTCCGGCTAAATGCCCGCCTTCCCCCACCCCTGTGCGAGCGCCCTCCTCGTCCTCGCAGTGCTGGCCCTTCCCGGTTGCGACCGCCTCTTCGAGAAAGGTGCCAAAGGCACTGCCGCATCTGCTGACAAGAAGGTTTCCACCGGGGATTTCCGCGGCGCCGTGCGGCTCTACGAGGACTCCCTTGACGGCACCGCGCAAAGCGCGGAAACCCACTACAAGCTGGCACTGGTCTATGCGGACAAGCTCAGGAGCCCGCTCGATGCTGTCCACCACTGCGACCGCTATCTCGAACTCGCCCCCAGCGGAGCGCACGCCAAAGACGCGAAGAGCTTAAAAAAAGAGAGCGAGAACAAGGTTCTCATCCAACTCAGCAACGGCACCCCCACAACCCAAGCCGAGGCGATCCGCCTGAAGAACGAGAACCAAATGCTCCTCGAAAAGCTCGCGACCCTCCGCGCGCAAAGGACCGCGACCCCCGCTCCCGTTGCCGTCAAAGGCGAACTCCCGCCAAAGCCTGCCCCACCCGGCTCCCGCACCTACACCGTCAAGGCCGGCGACACCCTCGCGAAGATTTCCCGTCAGTTTTACAAAAACTCCGTCCGTGCCAGGGACATTCAGGCGGCCAATTCCGCCCTCCTCGGCGGCACCGAAAAAATCAAGCCGGGGATGGTGTTGGTTATTCCAAAGTAGCTGACGCGAGTTTCGCGGCTGGCCTTCGGACGATCTGCTGCTCGAAGCGGGCGAGTTCGGCGCGGACACCGTCGGGCGCCATGAGGAGGGAGGTGCCGACGAGCATGCAATGGAAACCGAGTTCATCGCGCAGGCGCGAGACCATCGCGGGAGAGACGCCGCTTTCGGCGATTTTGAGCGCGCCCGCGGGGAGCCGGTCGGCAAGGGCAAACTGGTCGTGTTTGATGCTCAGGTCGCGTTTGAAGCCGAGGCTGCGGAGCAGCTTCGAAGCGACGTAACGGGCGGAACCGCCTTTGGATTTGAAGACACGGCTGTTAATGCCGCAGAGGCGCGGATTCGCGGGGAGCTTGGCGAGTTCGTCTTCGGTGTGCAGTTCGAAGAGCACGGCGAGACCGAGGCTGTAGGCGAGGGCGGAAAGTTCGCGCAGGCCGGCTGGGGTGAGGATGTTCGCCATGAGCAGGATCGCGTCTGCGCCGTGGGCGCGGGCCTGCCAGATTTGGTAGGGATCGAAGATGAAATCCTTTCGCAGGAGCGGCTTCGTGGTCAGCGCGCCGACGGCTTCGAGTTGATCGATGCTCATGCCGAAGTCGGCACGATTGGTGAGCACGGAGATGGCGCGGACGGCGGGGCTCTGATCGTAGGCCGCGGCGGTGTCTGCGACATCGGCGTTGCGCATCGCGCCCATCGAGGGTGAGGTGCGCTTGATCTCGGCGACGAGGCCGAAGCTGCCCGCCACCGCACGCTCAAAATCGCGCACGGGCCGGGCGTCGCGCGCCCGCTTTTCCATCTCGGCCCGCGGCTCGCCGCGCTGTGTCTCGGCTAGCTCCGCCTGCACACGCCCGACGATAGGCGTGATGATGAAGCGCGGCGGCAGAGGCTCAAGAAACATGGGCGGCTAATGTGCGGCGCACGCCGGGCGCGTCAAGGCTGGCGCGGACGCGGCACCCTATCAGAGGCCCGGCTCGGCGAAGGCGGGCTCGGGCTCCTCCTCGATCTCCGGCTTCGGTTCCGGAGCGTGCTCTTTCTTCGCACCGAGACGCATGAGTACAGTGTAAAAAACCGGCGTGAGCAGGAGGCCGAAGAAGGTTACGCCAATCATGCCGCTGAAGACGGCGACACCCATGGCGCGGCGCATTTCCGCACCCGCGCCTTCGCTGTTCACGAGCGGCCAGACGCCGGCGATGAAAGCGATGCTGGTCATTAGGATCGGGCGCAGGCGAAGGCGGCAGGCTTCGAGGGCGGCGGCGATGGGATCGAGGCCCGCGTGCTGTTTTTCACGGGCAAACTCGACGATGAGGATGGCGTTTTTGCAGGCGAGGCCGACGAGGACGATGAGGCCGATTTGGGTGAAGATGTTGTTATCGCCTTTGTCGAGCCACACGCCGAGGAGCGCGCTGAGGAGGCACATCGGGACAATGAGGATGATGGCGAGCGGGAGGCGCAGGCTCTCGTAATTCGCGGCGAGCACGAGGAAGACGAGGAGGATGCAGAGCGGGAAAATGAGCACCGCGGTATTGCCGGCGAGAATCTTTTGGTAGGTCAAATCGGTCCACTCCCACTTCATGCCTTTGGGCAGCGTCTCGTTGGCGATTTTCGCGATGATCGCCTCGGCCTGGCCGGAGCTGAAACCGGGCGCGGGACCGCCGTTGATTTCGGCGCTCGGGTAGGTGTTGTAGTGGCTCACCCGGTCGGGGCCGAAGCTGTCCTGCACATGGAGCAGCGAGCCGATGGGCACCATCGTTCCGGCGGCATTGCGGACCTGGAGTTTTTTGATGTCGTCGGCGGTGCGGCGGAACTGGCCGTCGGCCTGTAACACGACCTGATAGGTGCGGCCGAAGCGGTTGAAATCATTCACGTAGAGCGAGCCGAGGTAGATTTGCAGCGTGCCGAAAAGCTCCTGCAAATTGACGCCCTGCGCCTTCGCTTTTTCCCGATCGGCGTCGGCGAAAAGCTGGGGGACATTGACTTGGAAACCGGAAAACACGCCGGCGAGTTCGGGCGTCTGGTAGGCCTTCTGGATGACGGCCTGCGTGGCTTTGTAGAGTTCTGTGTAGCCGAGGCTGGCGCGGTCCTCGATCTGCATTTTGAAACCGCCGATCGCACTCATCCCGTTCACCGGCGGCGGCGGGAAGACGGCCACAAACGCGTTGTTGATCTGCTTGCCAAACTCCTGCTGGAGCGCGCCGACGATGGCGAGTGAGCTGAGGTCCGGGGTCTTGCGCTGATCGAATGGCTTGAGCCCGACGAAGACGATGCCGGCGTTGGAACTGTTGGTGAAACCGTTCACCGAAAGCCCGGGAAAGCCGATGGCGTCTTGCACGCCGGGATGCTTGAGCATGATGTCGCACATCTGGCGGAGCACGGCTTCGGAGCGCTCGAGCGAGGCGCCGTCGGGGAGCTGGGCGAAGGCGACGAGGTACTGTTTATCCTGCACGGGGATAAAACCCTCGGGCACGGCGTCGAAGGTTTTCTTCGTCAGGAAAATCAGGGCGAGGTAGAGGACGATGGCGATGGCGCTGTAGCGGATGGTACGCTTGACCATCCAGCCGTAGGCGCTGGCGCCGCGGTCGAAGACGCGGTTGAAGAGGCGGAAAAACCAGCCGAAGAGGAAGTCCATGAGCCGGGCGAGCGCGTCCTTTTTCGCGCCGTGCGGCTGGAGGAGCAGGGCGCTCAGCGCGGGCGAAAGGGTGAGCGAATTGAAGGCCGAGATGACCGTGGAGATGGCGATGGTGATCGCGAACTGTTTGTAAAACTGGCCGGTCAGTCCGCTGATGAAAGCCGTCGGGATGAAGACCGCGCAGAGGACGAGCGCGGTGGCGATGATCGGGCCACTGACCTCACGCATGGCCTGGCGCGTGGCGGCTTCGGGGTTGAGGCCGAGGGCGATGTTCCGCTCGACGTTTTCGACGACGACGATGGCGTCATCGACGACGATGCCGATGGCGAGGACGAGGCCGAAAAGGGAGAGCGCATTGATCGAAAAACCGAGCGCGTGCATGATGGCGAACGTGCCGATGAGCGAGACCGGCACCGCGCAGAGCGGGATGATCGAGGCGCGCCACGTTTGCAGGAAAAGGATGACGACGAGGACGACGAGGAGGATGGCTTCAAGGAGCGTGTGGACGACGGCTGTGATGCTATCGCGGACGAAGACCGTGGGGTCATAGACGATGCTGTAGTCGATGCCCTGCGGGAAATTCTCCTTCAGCTCGGCCATGGCTTTGCGGACGTTGTCCGAGAGCTGGATGGCGTTTGAACCAGGCCGCTGAAAGATCGGGATGGCGACGGCGGTCTTGTTGTTGAGCAGGCTGCGAAGCGAGTAGTCGCTTGCGCCGAGTTCGATGCGGGCGACATCGCGGAGATAAACGGGTGCGCCGTATTCGCCGCTCTTAATGATGATTTTTCCGAACTCTTCCTCGCTGGTGAGCCGGCCTTTGGCGTTGATCGTGAGCGTGAGGTCGGCGGGATTTTTCAGCGGCGGCTGGCCCACGCTGCCGGCGGCGACCTGGGCATTTTGCTCCTGGATGGCGCGCACGATGTCGGTCGCGGCGATGCCGCGCGCGGCGACTTTTTCGGGGTCGAGCCAGACGCGCATCGAGTAGTCGCCGGAGCCGAAGAGCTGGACCTGGCCCACGCCGGGAATGCGGGCGAGCACGTCCTTGACCTGAATGGTGCCGTAGTTGCGGAGATAGACGTCGTCGTAGCGGCCGTCGGGCGAGAAAAGGTGGACGACCATCGTGAGGTCGGGCGAGCTCTTGAGCGCGGTGACGCCGAGGCGGCGGACTTCCTCGGGGAGCTTCGGCAGCGCTTGGGTGATGCGGCTTTGCACGGCGACCTGGGCTTTGTCCAAATCGGTGCCGAGCTGGAAGGTGACGGTGAGCGTGAGCACGCCGTCGGTGGTGCCTTGCGAGGAGACGTAGAGGCTGCGTTCGATGCCGTTGATCGCCTCCTCCAGCGGCGAGGCAACGGTGGTGGCGAGCACGTCTGGCGAAGCGCCGGGATAGATCGCGCGGACGACGATGGTGGGCGGCGCGACTTCGGGATACTCGCTGATCGGGAGGAGCTTCATCGAGATCGCGCCGACGATCGTAATGAGGACGGAAAGGACTGCGGCAAAAATAGGCCGCTTGATGAAATACTGGCTGAAATTCATTCGGTGAGACGTGGTAAACGTGGCAGCGGTCGAAAAAACCTGCCGTCATTCTGAACGCAGCCATTGGAGGCTTTGCGACAATGGCGGAGTGAAGAACCGCAGACTGTAATGGGCGGAGGAGGTGGGAGAGAAAGCGTCGCCCTCACCAGACCGCCTCCGCCCCTTACAGTCAGCGATCCTTCACTACGTCCCGGTCGCAGACTCCCGGGACTCCGTTCAGGATGACGGCGTGTTTTTGAATCTCGCTCCATCCCGCTTTAGCGCGCCGCCGTTTTCGCCGCCGGCTCACCCGCGGGCTGCGGGCTGACGGGCACGCCAGGCCGAACCATTTGCAAGCCTGTGGTGATCACGCGGTCCGTGGCCGTGAGGCCGCTGGTGACGACGCGCAAGCCTTCGAACATCGGCCCGAGCGTGACCTTTTTATATTCGGCGATGTTATTCGCTCCGACGGTCATCACGTAGCGGTCGCTTTGGTCGGTGCCGATCACTTTCTCGTCCACGAGCAGCGCTTCGTAGGGCGCGGCGGCGGGGATGCGGACGCGGGCGAAGAGGCCGGGAACCAAGACGCCGTCAGGATTCGGGAAGAGCGCGCGGACCACGATGCTGCCGGTCGTGGCATCGAGGCGGTTGTCGAAGCTTTCGATGAAACCGCGGTGCGCGTGGCCGGTCTCGCCGTCGATCTGGACTTCGGCGGGGACTTTTCCGGTCGCGGGGTCGGCGAGCTTTTTCTCGCGGACGAGACGCTGGTATTTGAGGAAGCGCGACTCATCGACCGAGGCGTAGAGATAGACGGAATCGACGCTGACGACGGTGGTCAGGAGCGTGGTGAAACCGGCGACGCCGCTGACGTAATTGCCCGCGGTGAGGAGAGGGCGGCTGACGCGGCCGTCGATCGGCGAACGCACCTGGGTATAGTCGAGATCGAGCTTGGTGGTGTCGCGCGAAGCTTCGGCTGAGAGCAAGGCAGCTTGGGCAGAGGCGAAGGCGCTGCGGCGGGTGTCGGCCTCTTCGGTGGAGATGGCTTTCGTTTTCGCCAGCTCCTCGCCGCGCTTGGCTTCGCGCTCGGCGATCTCAGCCTTGGCGCGAGCCTGCGCCACATTCGCTTGCGCGCGCTGGTATTCGGCCTGGTGCCAGCGCGGGTCGATGACAAAAAGCACGTCGCCCTTTTTCACGAGCTGACCAGCTTGAAACGGCACCTCGGTGAGGTGGCCGGTGATCCGCGGGCGAATCTCGACGGACTCGACGGCATCGACGCGCGCGGTGAATTCATCCCACTCGGAGACGATTTTCTGGACCGGCGCCGCAACGGTGACGACCGGAGCGGGC
>JBBQCM010000045.1:0-47638 GCA_038318725.1 Chthoniobacterales bacterium | reverse complement strand
GGACCCGGCACCTGCGCGGGCGCTGTTTTCATCGACCCGAGGAGGAGAACGGCGGCGAGGAGCGGGCGGGAATAACGGCTGGGAATAAGTGGATGCATCGGAAAAGCCAGGAGCGTCAGAACCGATAATCGAATCCTATGCGCACGCGGTTCTGGGAGTAGCCCGCAGCTGGCTCACCCGCAAGTTTAATCGTGTACTGGTAGGCGGCGGTAAGGTGAATTCGCTTCGTCAACGTGTAGCCCGTCCCGAGGGTGAGGCCGAAGAACTGGTAACGCGGGGCCGGCGCCCTCCCGAGTGCGCCGGTGATTTCGCGAATGTCCTGCCAGCTCAGCGCCGAGGAGATTGCGAGTTGCCGGCCAATCGTCCAGGCCGACGAATAAGTCAGCGCCGTTGTTTCCGACAGATCGCTGTAAAGGCCCACGTCGCTGTCACGAGAAATGGTGAGCTGGTCGGAATAGTAGCGGTTCAGGCGGTGGGCGATGGCCAGGTTCGCATAGATGCTGGCGCTGCTGCCGGTAATCCGTGGGTTGTCGTCGCTGGAAAAGCCGCTGCCGGGCTGGTCCGCGGTGGTGGTGGGCGCGGAAGTTTTGGAGGAAAACCTCCGGTAGCCCACCGACGCGTTGAGCGACGTGTAGCGAGTCAGCCGCAGGCTGAGAAAAGGGCCGACGCCCGCCGAAGTGTAACCCGCTGATTCATTTTCCGGATAGCTGGTCGTGGCGACCGTCCCTTCCAGGCCGCTCAGCGTGCTGGTCCCCGTGCGGAAGGTGAGTGCGGAACTGACCTGATCCGTGGTGCGGTTGAGAAAGCTCACATCGGTGCTGCTGGCACTCCCGTTCAGCGTCGTGGCACCGTTGGTCGTCAGCGTGAGGTGGTCGTAAGCGACGCTCCAAGTCACGTCATTCAAGTCCCAAAGCACCGCCACGCCGGCGACATTGGTAAAGCGCCCGAGGCTGGCCACGCCGTTCACCGTGCCCTGCGCACCGGGATCCTGCTGGTAGGAAAATTGGTCGCGAAAGCGGATCAGAAAGTCGCCGATGTAGAGATTGAACTGGATCGCGGAATCCGGCGCGAGGAGCAGGGTCTGCGTGTCGAGTTGAGGGTGGGAGAGATATTTCGTGTAGCTGATCCCGGTCTGGAATTCCACCGTGTTCAGCCGCGAAATCTGCCACAGCGCCTGCAGGCCCAGCGTGGGGAAAAGCACGAGGTCGCCCTCCTTTCCGGAACTGGTCCGGCCGATGTTGTCGTCGTATTCGATGCCGAGGCCGGCGCTGGCGAGAAAAAAAACGGGGCCGACGCGGAAGTTATAGGCTTCGGGGGGCGGACGGACTTCCTTCTGCCGGGCGAGCGAAGGCCGGGGGATTTCCTGCGCCCGCACCGCGGCCCCGAGGGCGAGGCCGATGGCGAGCGGCCAAAACGTGGAAACCGTAAGATGGGAGCGGGCTTTCACGCAGTGGAGAGTTTGGAATGAGCTGGCCAACCCTCCCCATAAGCCCCTCGGGGGACGGTTCTCGATGGTCGAGCGGCGCAATTCGAGGCTGGCAAAAAAAAATGGGCGATGCAATTAAGAACTGATGAACTCTTTTTCCGCGCCCCGGTTGCCGTTGATGCCGCGATCCTTCCCGTGAGCGGGGCGCAGCCCGCTGTGGATTCGCCGCTCGACCCCGCGAAGAACCGGCGGCGCAAGTGGATTTGGCTGGGAATCTGGGTGACCGTTCTGGCCGCGCTCGCGTTTGAAGCGAAACCGTTCTATCGCGGCTTGAAGAGCTGGAGGGCGCGTCATCTGGCTGCGGCTGCGGAGCAGGAGATGACTCAGGAACGATGGCCGGAGGGTTTCGCCAAAGTCCAGGCCGCCTATCAACTCGCGCCGTCGGAGCCCCAAGTTCTCCGGACGATGGCGCGCTTCCATGGAATGGTCGGGCGCCCGGCGGTGGCGGTGGCCTTCTGGAAGCAATTGAAGGCCCTGCACATCGATCAACCCGAAGACCGGCGGGGTCTGGCGGAGGAACTCCTGCGGATGGGCGCGAGGGCGGAAGCGCAGGTGGAGATTCAGGGGCTGCTCAAAGCCCAACCGGAGGACGCCCGCAATCTCCGCCTCGCGGCGCGAGGGGCGGACGCCGGACGCCAGTGGGATCAGGCGATTTCGTTCGCGGGGCGCGCTCACGAAATCGAGCCAGCCGATCTCGAGGGCGTTTTACTGTTTGGGGCGGTGCGGCTCGAATCCGCCGTGCCCGCAGTTCGCGAGGATGGCCTGCGCGCTTTGCTCAAGGTGGGTGGCGACGCTGGCAAGGTCGGGCTGCAGGCGCTCGAAGCCTTGGGCAGCATGCGGGATCTCCCGCCCGACGCCGTCGCGAAGACTTCGGCTCTCCTCAAGCAGCATCCCGGCGCGCTGGAGAGCCACCGGCTGCTGGCCCTCGACTTGGATCTCCGACTCCGTCCGGCCGAGGCGGATGCCCTTTTGGACGACGCGGTTTCCCGCTATCGAACCGCGGACCCGGCGGCGCAGCGCGCCTTTGGCGTCTGGCTCAATGGCCGGCAGGCATACGACCGTACCCTCAAGGCGCTGCCGATTGAGACGGCCTTTCTGCGCAAGGATCTCCTCCTCGTCCATCTCGATGCTCTGGCGGCGCTGAAACGGTGGCCGGAAATCGAGGGAATTTTGTCGCGCAAGCTGGTCCCGCTCGATCGAGTCTATGCCGAGCTTTTTCTCGCCCGGTCGGGCATGGAGCAGGGGAAGATTTCCGAGGCCGATCTGCATTGGCGGCGCGCCCACCTCGCGGCCGCGGCGAGCCCCGAACAGATGATGTATCTCGGCAATTATGCGGAGAAAATCGGCGAGACGCACCAGGCCGAACTCGCCTTTCGCGAACTGAGCTCGAACGCGTCGGTCGCGCGCCCGGCCTTCGAGGCGCTGCTGCGGCTGGCGGAAAAAAAGCGCGACACCGGGGCGCTGCGCGGACTGCTCGGGGAGATGAAAGGCCGGTGGCCGAAGGACACCGCCGTGCTCAACGACTACGCCTACCTGAGTCTGCTGCTGGGTAAGGATGTGGCGGATTGCCGCAACGCCGCCAGGCAGCTCGTGGCGAAAGCTCCGGGCAGTCTGCCGCATCGCACGACGCTCGCGCTCGCGGAGCTTCGCCTCAACGACGCGGCAGCCGCGTTCGCGGTCTATGACGGGTTGCAAATCCCGTGGGCGCAAGTTTCCGCGGGTCCGCGCGCGGTCTATGCGGCAGTCCTCGGCATGAACGGAAAAGACGCAGAGGCGCGGGCCGTGGCCGCCGCTTTGCGGATGGAAGATTTGCGCCCGGAAGAGCAGGAGCTGATCAAACCCTGGCGAACCCCATGAACGCCGTTGCCGCCACGGCGGAAGCACGCGCCGACTTCTTCGCGCGACCATGGCCTGGGCTGCTCCTGCTCGGCGCGCTGTGGTGCGTGACGATCAATCAGCTCCGGGTCGAGTGGTCGATCAATCCGCAGTACGCCTATGGCTGGGCGGTTCCTTTGCTCGCGGCGTATCTGGTGGGCGAGCGGTGGCGGAATCGCCCGCGAGCGGAGGCCGCAAAGGCGGGGACGCGTCTCGTGGGCTTGGTCCTCATTTGCGCCGCTGTGCTGCTCCCGCTGCGCGCGATTCAGGAAGCGGCGCCGGATTGGCGGGCCGTGGGCTGGGCGATGTCCGGGATCAGCGTCGCGCTTTCCCTCGGCTTCGTTTACTTCGCTGGCGGCTGGCCGTGGCTCGTCCATTTCGCCTTCCCGGTTCTTTTCTTTCTGGTCGCGGTGCCCTGGCCGGTTCCGCTGGAGCAGGCGCTGGTGCAGAGGCTCATGCACGCGGTCACCACGCTTTGCGTGGAAATTTTCGGTTGGTTCGGCTGGCCCGCCGTCCAGCATGGGAACGTGATTGAAATCGGTGCGGGGAAAGTTGGAGTTGAGGAAGCGTGCAGTGGGGTGCGCTCGCTGCAAACCATGTTCATGGGCGGCCTGTTTCTCGGCGAACTCTTTCGCCTCACCGTGGCTCGCCGGGTGATCCTGATCGGCTCGGTCTGTGTTTTTGCTTTCATCTGCAATGTGGGCCGGGCGCTCGCTCTCATCGGGATCACCGCAAAATACGGCCCCGCGTCAGCGGCGCACTGGCACAACCAGATCGGCCTCGCGGCCCTGGCCGTGAGCTTTGCCGGACTGGCCGGTCTTGCGGCAGTTCTGCGACGCGGGAAAGCGGCCCCTGCGACCGCTGCGGATGCCGGTCCGCCGCATACTGGTCGAATCCTTCCACGCAGAGTGGTCCTGGCGGGCGCGGGGTGGCTGCTGCTCGTCGAGCTGGGGACGGAGACGTGGTACCGCTGGCACGAGTCGGGCAGGACTACGCTGCCCTCCTGGACGGTGGACTGGCCGGCGGATTCGGCTGGTTTTCGCGAGGTCCCGCTCTCGGAAAATGTGCGAGCCGTGCTGCGCTACAACGAGGGTCGGTCGGCGGCCTGGCCCGGGAGCGACGGGAACCAATGGTCGATGTTTTTTCTCCGCTGGAACCCCGGACGCGCTTCCGCGCAGCTCGCGCGCTCACATGGCCCGGAGGTTTGCCTCGCCGCCAACGGCGCGGTACTGCGCGAGGACTTCGGCCTGCGGCCCATGACCATCCGTGGCCTCGAACTGCCCCTCCACGCCTACCTCTTCACCGCGGGAGAGACGTCGATGTACGTTTTCTACTGTCTGTGGGAGGATCGCACGTTGACCGATGCGCCGGCCAGCACGCGGCAGCGCATGACCTCGGGTGGGCGGCTCAAGGATGTGTGGAGCGGGAACCGGAATCGCGGCCAGCAGGTGATCGAACTGGCCGTCAGCGGACCGAATAGCGTCGGGGAAGCGGAGAGCGCGACCGCCCGAATGCTGGAGGCGGTGCTGCG
This sequence comes from Chthoniobacterales bacterium, assembly GCA_038318725.1. Lineage (GTDB taxonomy): Bacteria > Verrucomicrobiota > Verrucomicrobiia > Chthoniobacterales > Chthoniobacteraceae > Chthoniobacter. The sequence goes on along the minus strand of JBBQCM010000045.1, from coordinate 42,746 downwards.
CTGGTGAACAGGGCGGACGTCCACGGATTCGCACGAACCTCACAAATTTCTCAAAAGTTTTCTTGTGTTCACTCGGACACCGCGTAACCTCGCGCCCGTTTGTCTGTGTCCCGCTGAATGTTTTTCCGGCACAGCATCAATCGCAGGAAAGCTTCCTAAAGATAAATTTGATGGTGACAGATAACATTCAACTCGGGCAGTCGATGTTCAATCGGGGGATCGAGAAAAGCTCGCTTCCATCCGGTAAGGGACCGTTTTCTCCTCCCGATGCCCTTCCAAAACCGGCCAGGTCCGTAGGTTTCAGCTGGGTCATTAACGCCGCCGAAGTTTTGCCCGCCGTTCATGGGTTCGTGACATTCCGTGCCCAGCCTGCCGCACCGCTGGCTTCCGTGTTTTCCAATCGCATGATCCAACCCGCATCCGCGATCGACGGATTCTCAAACCTGACTCTGACATGAAAGCACGTAAAAACCCAAACGTCCTCTCGATCTACTCCGTCGCCTGTCGCGCCGGTTCAAGGTTCCGTCCGCTTGCGAAGCCGTGGAGTTTGCTGCTTTCAGCACGAATTGCGCGTTACCTCGCCCTCGCTTCGACGGCATTCGTCGCCTCTCAAACCGCGCTGGCCGGCAACACTTGGGACGGCGGAGGCGGCAACGATGATTGGGGAACAGCTGACAACTGGGATCCGAACGGCGCGCCGGCGCCCGGCAGCGGCAACGACTTGTTCTTCGCCGGCACCACGCGGTTGACACCAGTCAACAACTACGCGGACTTCGACGACTGGCGGCACATTACCTTCAACTCCGGCGCTGGATCCTTCAACATCACCGGCAACGCGATCGACTTGTTCGGCAAGATCGAAAACAGCGGCTCTAACACTCAGACGTTCAACCTCACCATCGGCACCGGCAGCGTGAGCGGCGGCTTCATCGAGATGAATCCGGTTAGCGGCAACCTGAACGTCGGCGGTGCAAATGTCTTCCTCGGCAACAATCAACTCCGCGTGTTTGGCGACAATGGCAACACTCTGACCTTCGGCACCGGCACGATCATTTCGGGAACGAGCGGAACGGTCGCGATCAATCAGAACAGCACGGTCGTTTATCAGAGCGCGCACACCTACACTGGCGGCACGTTCATTAACGCGGGCACGCTGCAATTCAATGCTGGCGGTTCAGCGTCGAGCAGCGCCCTGCAGCTTGGCGATACGAGTGGCACAAAGAACGCCAGTTTGTTCATTGGAGGCGCTTTAACGGTAGGGAACACCATCACTGTGCGCTCCGGCAGCACGGCCAACACGCTCACACTGGGGGGCAGCACCGCTGATGCGTCGATTTTCAGCGGGGCGATTAATTTGGGAACTGCCAGCGGGACAGCCAAGGGAGCGACCTTGGTTGCGCTCAGCGGCGGCAGCGTGGACTTCCAAGGTGTCATCAATGAGAGCAGCTCGGTGCCGGCCAGCGACATCGCCATCGGCGATGCCACCCACACCGGCACGGTGAAATTGAGCAACGCCGCGAATGCCTACTCCGGCATCACCACGATCAATAACGGCGCGACGATCGAGGCGACAAAACTCAATACGGGTGGCAGCAATAGTTCCATCGGAAACTCCGCGGGCGCGGCGACAAACCTGATCTTCAGCGGTGGCACCTTGAAATACACCGGCACTGGCGACAGCACGAATCGCCTGTTCACCTTCGATACAAACGGCGCGACGGTTGATGCCTCCGCCACCGCCAATGGCGCGCTGAACTTCACCGGCACGGGCTCCTTGGTGGCTTCGGGCACCGGCAACCGCACACTCACCCTTACCGGATCTAGCACCGGATCGAATACGCTGACGAGTGTCATCGCAAATCCGAGCAGCGGCGCAACTTCGCTAACGAAGAGTGGCGTGGGAACATGGGTCGTGGGCGGCGCGAACACCTACACTGGCGCGACGTTGGTTAGCGATGGCACGCTATCCGTTAGCACAGTGGCGACGGGCTCAGCCGCCCAATCCCTCGGAGCGGGTACGGTCGTCAACCTAGGCGTGGGAAACACATCATCGGGTATCCTGAAATATACCGGTGCTGCGGGAACTTTGGACAAAGCCATCAATGCACTCGGGAATGGGAGCGACAGAATTTTGAACAGTGGATCGGGTCTTTTGACGCTCTCGGGAACGCTAACTAAGAACGGAACCACGCTTACACTGAGTGGCGGAGCGAATGGAATCAAGGTCTCGGGCCAGATCGTCGGCTCCAGTGCAAATTCGGATCTGACGATCGACGGTGGAACGACCACCTTAACCAACAACAACACCTATAATGGAGCCACGGTGGTGACTTCGACAGGGACTTTGAAGATCGATAACGGGGGAGCGAATGCGGGGCAACTCTCCGCCACCACGGGCATCACGGTGAACAATGGTGGCTCGCTGATTCTGGCCGGAACCAGCACGACGGCTGAACGGATCAATAACAACGCAGACCTAACCTTGGCGGGTGGCACTTTCGGATTCGAGTACGGTCTTCACGGGGCGACCGAGACGATGGCTTCGCTGACACTGAGTGCGAACTCGACGCTCGATTTCGGCACCGGATCCTATGCCAGCGACGCCGGTAATACGCTGCGCTTCAGCACGCTCGATCTGAGCGGCTACACACTCACGATCTACAATTGGACAGGGCCCTACTATGCGCAGGGCGCGACCACAGATACGGGCACAGCCAATCAGGACCGGCTGCTCTTTGCGAGCGGCGGGCTGACGGGAAACAACCTCTCCCATGTCAGCTTTTACAGCGATGCAGGCACCACGTTCCTTGGCACGGGCCAGCAAATTGCTTTTGGCGTTCCTTTCCCCGACGAACTGGTGCCCGTGCCGGAGCCGACGACGATCTTTGGCGCGCTGGCGCTGCTCGGGCTGGTGGGCTTTCGCGAGAGGCTTCGCCTGCGCGGCCTGATGGCCAGGCTCTCCGCAAGGGCCTAGGCGCGGAGAATCACTCGAGTAACCAAGGGTATGATATCGAGGCGTGCCATAGGTTTGCGGAATACGTTGCTCGTTGCCCAAGGCGGCATTGCCATGGTGCTTTTCGTGGCCAGTGGAGCGGTGGTCTTCACCTCGCTCACAACAGTCAATGCCGAGCTCCTTTCGCATTATCCGATTTACGGTTTGGTAATTCTCGCCGGCTTGACGCTCGAAACGTCCAAACGACGGCGGGCCCTGGCGCAGTTCGACCCTCTTTTTCAAGGTTTTTTCGGCCAGCATGGCGTGACGCTACGGCAGCTCGCCTATTCCGTGGGGTTGCTGATTTGCTACCTGGCCCTGGTGAAGGACCACGTCATTGCGCGCAGTTTTTTAATCGTGTATGTGCCGGTGCTCTATTGCGGGCTGCTGATCTCGAACCGTTATCTTCCCCGGCGGATGGCACAGAGAATATTCCGGGGGCTCCGCGAGGAGCGGACGCTCTTCATCGGGCCGGCCAGCCGCCTGGCCAGGATGCGAGAGTGGGCGAGTCAGAAAGCGGTGCTGGGCGTCGAGGTCGCGGGCGTGCTCACGGAAGGTCTGGCGGCGGAAGTCGAGGCGGAGGGATTTCGTTATCTTGGAGAACCCGCGGGTGTGGAGGAGGTCATCGAGCGCCAGTCGATCACGCAGGTGGTGGTCTTGGAATTGCCGCAGACCCGCGAAACGCACCGGGCCTTGGTGGCCATGCTGGAGCGGCTCGGAGTCCGGCTCCTGATCCAGAACAATTTGGAGGAAATGCTGGCCCACCCCGTGGTGAATGTGGAGGACGACGGCATGAGCTTCATCGGCCTCCGGGAGGAGCCGCTCGAGGATCCCCTCAACCGCATCATGAAGCGGCTGCTCGATTTGGCCGTGACCGTCCCCGTCGTGGTCCTGGTTCTGCCGCCGCTGGCTTTGCTCGTGTGGCTGCTCCAGCGCTGGCAGTCGCCGGGGCCGCTCTTTTTCCGCCAGCAGCGAGCCGGTATTCAGAATCAGGAATTCACGATCCTGAAATTCCGCACCATGAAGTGCGGCAACGCCGATGAACAGCGGCAGGCGACGCGTAATGATGACCGCATCTATCCGGCGGGGGCGTGGCTGCGTCGGCTGAGTCTCGATGAAGTGCCGCAATTCCTCAATGTGTGGAAAGGGGATATGAGTGTCATTGGGCCGCGGCCCCACCTGCTTGAGCATAACGTCCAGTTTGCCAGCCAGATGGCGAACTATCACATCCGCGCCTCGGTCAAACCTGGCATTACCGGGCTGGCTCAGGTCCGCGGGTTTCGCGGCGAAGTGTGCTCGCCCAAGGAAATCGCCCACCGGCTCGAATCGGATATCTCCTATCTCGAGAATTGGCGGTTCGTACTGGATCTGGGGATCATCGCGCGCACTGCCTGGCAGATGCTTCGGCCGTCCCGCAACGCCTACTGAGTCCTTTCAATGTCCGCCACCACACTACCCCAAGCCGTCCCCGCCTCGCGGACGATGAATGATCCTGGAAACTTCCGGCAGATTCTCGGGGCGCGCTTTTTTTTTGGCGCGCCCGCGGAGGCCGTCGCTATTGGGTTGCGGGGTGGATTGGTGGTGTTTCCTTCTGCGCCAGTTCTTGTGGCGACCGCCAGCGACCAGGCAACCCAAACGGCCGTCGTCAAAAGCGACTTGGTAATTCCGGATAGTGGGTTGATGGTGCTTTTTTGGAATCTTTTGAAGCGTGAGCAATTGCGCCGGGTTTCAGGTTTGGAATATCTGACATTACTGCTGGAAAGCCTTCAAACTCGCACTGATCAATCGGTCATGTGGGTCATGCCAACTGAGGAATCGATGGATATTAGTCTGCGGTGGCTCCGAAGAAACGGCCATCACACCACCCGGGAAGATTGCTATTTGGCCCCGATCTACCCGCCTGGCGAGATCGCGGATCCCGTCCTTCTCGACCTGGTGCGGACACGCCGCCCGGCCCATCTGATCATGGCGGTCGGTGGAGGAGTTCAGGAGCGGCTCGGATTGTATTTGCGAGACAGTCTGGACTACCGGCCGGCGATTTATTGCACGGGCGCAGCGATCGGTTTTCTTTCGGGCGAGCAGGCCAGGATCCCATGCTGGGCTGATCGTTACTATCTGGGCTGGCTGGCTCGCTGTTTCCAGAACCCGGTGAAATTTGTGCCGCGTTATTGGGCAGCGAAGAAACTGCTTGGTTTGATGCTGCGCTGTGGCTCTGCCGCGCCGCAGATCGCACCGCGGTGAGTGGGATTTTGAGATCGTATGACGACCCTTTTGCCGTTCACGATGAGCGGAATCCCGGCTTGCCGGAGGTCCCAGAAATTCTCTTCACCCAAAATTGATCATTAAAGTGCTCGTCATTCGACTGGCGCTGGACTAATCCGCAATGAGTAAATCGTAAAAAGCAACCACACCAACACACCAACAAGCAAATCCCATGAAAACATCCAAACTCATCATCATCGCTGTCAGTCTCGCCGCCGGCATCACCAGCGGGCAGGCCGCCACTGTTACCTTCACTCAATCGGCGGCCTTTTTTGCCGCGCTTTCAGCTCCAGCGTATGCCCCATCCCAGACCGAGACTTACGAGGGTTACGGGACCGATACCGAAATTCTCAATGGCGGCGTGCTCGGAGCCTACACTTACTCGAATTTCCCGACGTATGGTCCCGCCGACCCTCAGGGCTTCCTGACGGGGCGGATTGACTTTCGCGATCAAAGCGGAACTAACGCCGGCTTTTTTAGCGTGGCTGGGGGCACGAAAAGTTTGGCGTCGTTCTACACGGAAACGTCGCCGGCTTTGCAACCCAAGGCTGCGGACTATTTCTTCCAAGGAGACAGCTTTGTCATTACCTTGCCCGCCGGAACGCTGGCGATCGGTCTTTTTTTTAACACCAGCGCGGCCAATACGCCACTTCCGACCGACCTCTTCATCAATACGCTGGTCGGCAACGCCACCAATGGCGGTACCAATTTCGACACCACCCAGGGAAACAATGATGCGCTGGGTTCGACAAACACCCTGTTCTTTGTCGGTTTGATCTCGGATACGCCATTCACGAGCGCCGAGATCGGTGAGTCGTTGTTTGGTGGCACCGGATTTAACGTGGACAACCTGACGACCGCCACCCCGGAACCCACTTCCCTCGGCCTGCTTGGCCTCGGGCTCGCGGGCATCGCGGGTTATTCCAGGAAGCGGACGAATCGCCAGAGCCTGTGAAAAACCCCCGTTTGTAAGCGCAGTCTTTGGCCTTCGGCTGCTCAGATCGACAAGCCTCGAGTTGGACAGTTCACAACGGGCTTCGACTTTGAGCCAGGAGGACGGGAGTTAATGTGTCGAGCGCGCCCTTTCGTCCGTGCGGGAGGTGTGGTATCTCTGGCCCCGCATGCTTCCCTGGTTCGAAGACCGTTTCCCGCTCTACCTCGCGCCCATGGCCGGGGTCACCGACACCGTGTTCCGGCAACTCGCCAAGGAGCACGGGGCGGATGTCATGGTCACGGAGTTTGTCAGCGCGGAGGGTATCTTTCGGCGCAATGAGCGGACGCTGGAGTATCTGGAGTTCGTGGACGCGGAGCGCCCGCTCGGCGTGCAGCTTTTCGGCGGCGACGCCGCGCACCTCGGCGAAGCAGCGCGAATGGTGGCGGAGTGGAAGCGGCCGGATTTCATCGACCTGAATTTCGGCTGTCCGGTGAACAAGGTGGTCTCGAAGATGGGCGGCTCGGCGCTGCTGCGGGACTGCCCGCTTTTGGCGAAGATCGCCCGCGCGGTGGTGGCCGCGTCGCCGGTGCCGGTGACGGCGAAGATCCGCATCGGCTGGAGCGTGGCGACGATCAACGCACCGGAGACGGCGCGGATTCTGGAGGATTGCGGCGTGGCGGCGGTGGCGGTGCATGGGCGGACGAAGGAGCAGGGCTATAGCGGGGCGGCGGACTGGGAGGTGATCGCGCAGGTGGCGGCGGCGGTGCGCATCCCGGTGATCGGCAACGGCGACCTGGCCAGCGCGCGGGACGTGGCCGACCGCATGAAGACGGGCGTGGGTGGCGTGATGCTCGGGCGCGCGGCGATGAGCGCGCCGTGGATTTTTGCGGAGATCAAACACTATCTGCGCACTGGTGAGATGCTCCCGCCGCCCCCGCTGGAAATGCAATGGGCGCACATCCGCCGGCACTGCGCTTTGAACGCGGCGCGGCGCGGCGATGAGGTTTCCGCGATGCACTCGATGCGCTCGCGGCTGATGGCCTACTCGCGCGGGATGCCGGAGGCGAAGGCGCTGCGGGCGCGCTTCGGGCACGTCGGCTCGCTCGCGGAGTTGGACGACATCGCCGCGGAAAATCTCGCCCACTCAACCGAACCCGCACTCGCCGCCTGACCCATGACACCTGAAATCAAATACAAGATCGGCAATGAGAAGCTCTGCAAAATCACCGAGCGGGCCGGCACCAAACTGACGTCGCTTTTAACCCGCCAGGGCCGTCCCGAAGGCGCGCTGCGTGTGGCCGTGATCGGCGGCGGCTGCTCTGGGATGCAATACAAGATGGACCTTGTGAACGGTCCGGCGAATCGCGACATCATGGTGGAAAGCGCGGGCGTGCGCGTGGTCATCGATCCGAAGAGCGCGCTGTTCGTGAGCGGCTCGGAGCTGGATTACAGCGACGATTTACAAAAAGGCGGCTTCAAGGTGACGAACCCGAACGCGGTCGCGCACTGCTCCTGCGGCGAAAGCTTTTCGGCTTAGCGGCTGTGAAATACGTCGGCCGAGAGCCGTGTCCCAGCGGGACGTTTGAGGATAGCCGTGGACTTCAGCCCACGGATGAGGTGCAGCTCAGCGCCGTCGCGTGGCGACGTTTGAGCAGCCTTCAACTGTCGCTCCGCGACAGGGCCATTGCCGTGCGGACCGTGGGCTGAAGCCCACGGCTACGATCGTTCGTCGCGATGGGACGACTTATTTCACAGCCTCTGCGCGCGCAAGTTCGCCGAGGATGGCGTCTGCGGCGCGGGCCGCGGCGCCGGTGTCGCCGAGCTGGGTGATGACGGCGGCGAGTTCGCGCTGGAGCGTTTCCCGCGCGGCGGGGTCGGCGATCAGCCGGAGCATTTCGTCCGCGAGCGCAGTGGGCGTGGCGTCGCCTTGCAAAAACTCGCGGGCGATTTCGCGACCAGCGAGGACGTTGGGCATGCCGAGGAAGGGGACTTTGACCAACTGCTTGCCGACGATCCAGGTGAGCGCGGCGACTTTATAGACGATGCAGAGCGGCAGGCCGAAGAACGCCGCCTCCAGCGTAGCCGTGCCGCTGCACACGATGCCGGCGGTGGCGCTCTGCATCAGCTCGTGCGAGCGGCGGACGGTGACGGTGCAGGTGTCTTCGCTTTCGCCGAAATGGCGGAGCGTGGTGAGCATGAGGTCGGCAAGCTGATGGGACGCGGCGGAGGCTTCGAAGCGCAGCTCCGGGCGCGCGGCTTTCATCAGCTGCATGGCCTCGACCACGACGGGGAAAATCTTGCGCACCTCCTTCTCGCGGCTGCCGGGGAAGAGGCCGATGAGCTTGGCTTCGCGCGGCTGGCCGGTGCGTTTGAGGGCGAGGGAATCGAGCAGCGGATGGCCGGTGAAGACGGCGCGCAGGCCGCTGCCGGCGTAGAGCGGGAGTTCGAAAGGGAAGATGCAGAGCATCAGGTCGAGGTAGCGCGCCATCTTCGGGATTCGCCCGCGGTTCCACGCCCAAACTTGCGGGCTGATGTAGTCGATGATGCGGACGGCGGGCAGCGCGCATTTCACGGCTTTGGCGAGGCGGAGGTTGAAGCCGGGGTAGTCGATGAGCAGGAGCGCGTCGGGTTGGACGCGGGCGATGTCGGCGAGCATGCGGTTGAACTGCGCTTTGAAATAGCCGTACTTTTTCAGCACGTCCCACAGCCCGACCACGGCCTCGTCGGCCCAGTCGGTGAAATAGTCTCCGCCCAGCACTCGCATCTCACGCCCGCCGGCGCCGAAGAACTGGAGCGCTGGGTCGCGGTCTTTGAGGGCGCGCATGAGTTCCGCGCCGCGGGCGTCTCCGCTGGCTTCGCCGGCGACGAGGTAAAGCTTCATGATTTTGGAAAAACGCGAAGACGCAAAGACGCAGAGATTTTGTACGAACGGACCATTACTCTCCCGCCGAAACTCTGCATCTTTGCGTCTCTGCGTTTCATCATTTCGCTGCGTCGATCAGCCTCGTGATCTCCAGCGCCAGTTCGAGCGCGGCGGTGGCTTCGCGGCCGCCGACTTTGGGCTGCGCGCCGGCGCGGGCGCAGGCGACGAAGTCCGCGAGTTCGCGTTTGAGCGGCTCGTCTTTGGTCACGGGGACGGGCTCGCGGACGATACGCTTGCCCGCGAACTCGGTGACGAGCGTGCTGTCGGTGGCGACGCCCAGGATCTTGCCGAGGAACGAGCTTTCCTTCTCGTCGTCGCGAGCGAGGCGGAGGAGGTAGCCGCTTTGGTTTTGGTAATCGAGCGAGAGATACGCGTCCTGCTGGAAGACGCGGACCTTGCGCAGCTTCTCCTGCGAGATGCGGCTGGCGGTGATGTTGGCGACGCAGCCGTTTTCAAAGCGCAGGCGGACGTTGGCGATGTCCTCGCGTTTGCTGAGCACGGAGACGCCGACGGCATCGACCTGCACGACGGTCGAGCGGACGAGGTGGAGGATGATTTCGAGATCGTGGATCATCACGTCCAGCACTACACCCACATCGAGGCTGCGGCCGGGGTAGGGCGAAAGGCGGGTGGCTTCGATGAAACGCGGGCGGGTGAGCCGGGATTCGAGCGCGGAGAGGACGGGGTTGAAGCGCTCGATGTGGCCGACCTGGAGGACGAGCCCGCGATGCTGGGCGAGGTCGCACAGTTCGCGCGCCTGCTCGGGCGTTTCGGTGAAGGGCTTCTCGACGAGCACATGCTTGCCGCGTTCGAGCAGGGTTTTGGCGATGGTGAAGTGGGTGACGGTTGGCGTGGCCACAGTCGCGGCGTCGATGGCGTCGGCAAAGGCATCGAGCTGCGCAAAAGCGCGCGCGCCGTGCTGCGTGGCGATCTCGGCGGCGACGTCGGCGCGTTCATCCAGCACGGCGGCGAAGTGCGCATCGGGCAGGCCGGCGAAAATGCGCGCATGGTTTTTCCCCATGCTGCCGGTGCCGATGACGCCGAGGCGAATTGGTTGACTCATAAGGTGAGGCCGAAGATCGAGATGCGGTGTTGGTCGGCGAGAGCGGTGAGCTTGTCCTTTTCCAAAAGCAGGGTCTTGCCGGCCTCGACTCCGAGGGCGCGGATGCGGGCTTCGTGGGCGGCTTCGAGGGTGAGCGGTCCAATGACCGGCACGTCGAAACGGAAGTCCTGATTTGGCTTCGAGACTTTCACCGTGACGGCGTCTTTGCGGCCGAGTTCGCCCCCGCGCTTCATCGCCGCGTTGGTGCCTTCGAAGGCTTCGACGGCGAGGACGGTGCCGTTTTTGACGACGACGGTTTGGCCGATGTCGAGGCGGCTGGATTCCTTGGCGATGTGGAAGCCGTAGCGCACGTCGTCCGCCACGCGCGGTTTGAGCGCGGGGCCGGCGATGAGCCCGGCGGGCGCGAGATGCTCCTCCATGAAAGTGGTCGCGGGGAGCAGTTCGACGCCGATGGCTTTCATCTCGTCGGCGATCGCGCCGAAGATGCTCGCAGCGTTGCGGCGTTTGAGTTTTGCGAGGAGGACGAGGGCTTTGAGGTCGGGGCGGAGGTCGAAGAGGTTGCGTGGATGGATTTGGCCGGACATGACGGCATGGGTGGCGCCGCTGTCTTTCAAGATGCCGAGAAGTTTGCCGAGCTGGCCGACGCGCAGCCATTCGAGGTCATCGACGAGCGGCGCGAGCGCCGGGTCGGTCTCGTTTTGGAAAGCGGCAACGCTGATCCGGGCGACGCCAGCAGCGCGTGCGGCGCGGGCCATGGCCTGCGGATAGGTGCCGTTGCCGGCGATGATCGCGAGGGTCTGCGGTGTGTCCAAGGGGCCGCGAATTTAGGGAGGGCGGCGCACGCTTGTAAAGGTGCGGGGCACCGCGGACGGGAAAAGCAATGTGGCCCTTTGCAGAGGCGAGGTTTTACGATACACCGCAAATATGGATTCCGAGAAACAACCCACCATGCAGCAGATCGCCGATCGGGCCGGCGTCTCGCGGATGGCCGTGTCGCTCGCGCTGCGCAACAGCCCGAAAATTTCCAAGAAGACCTCCGAACGGATCCGGCAAATTGCCGACCAGATGGGCTATCGCCCGAACCCGATGGTCTCAGCACTGATGACGCAACTCCGCCAGGGGCGCGAGGTGAAGAAGCCCACCACGCTGGCTTACGTGACGGCGTATGCGACCGCGGACGGCTGGCGGCAGCCGGGGCCTTTCGTGGAGTTTTTCACGGGGGCGAAAAAACGCGCGGAGGCGCTGGGTTATAAGCTCGACGAGTGGTGGCTGCGCCGGCCGGGGCTTTCCGCGAAGCGGTTCTGCGACATCCTTTATACGCGCAACATCCACGGCTTGATCATCGCGCCACTGCCCCTGGGTGGTGGGGAACTGGAGCTCGACTGGCCGCGTTTTGCGACGGCGACGATTGGCTATTCGGTCACGTCCCCGAACATCCACCGGGCCAGCAACGACCAGTACCGGACCATCCGCCTGGCGCTGGCGGAGCTGACGAAGCTGGGCTACCGGCGCATCGGCATGGCGATGACGGCGGAGAACGATGAGCGGGTGCAGCACAACTGGTCCGCCGGGATGCTGGTCTATCAGAGCCTCATTCCTGCGAAGCAGCGCGTGCCGTCGCTGCTCGCGGAGGGGCCGTTCGCGCGGGCCTTTGCGGAATGGTACGGCAAGCACCGGCCGGATGCGGTGGTCGGCCATACACGGCAGTGTTTGCGGGTCTTCGAGGAGCTGGGTGTGCGGGTGCCGCAGGATGTGGGTTTCGCGCACCTCGCGTTGAGCGAAGGCGATCTGTGGGCGGGGGTGAATCAGAACGCGGAACTCGTCGGTGTGGCGGCGATCGACCTCGTGGACGCGCAGCTCCGGCGCAATGAGCGGGGCATCCCTACGCCGCAGAAGACCACGCTCATCCCCGGCCACTGGGTCGCTGGGCCGACGGTGCGCGATCTCAAGCTGACGAAGCCGCGCAAGTAGCCGTGCCTACTCGGCTTCGATTTCGCGGGCGCGATTCTCGAAGCGCGTAAATTCTTTCAGGAAGGTCAGCGGCACGTCGCCCACTGGACCGTTGCGCTGCTTGGCGATGATCAGTGTAGCCTTGCCTTCGGCTTCCTTTCTGTCCTCGTCGTTCTCGGCGTAGTACTCCTCGCGGACGAGCAGCCCGACGACGTCGGCATCCTGTTCGATGGAGCCGGATTCGCGGAGATCGGAAAGACGGGGGCGGCCTTTGCTTTCGCCGCTTCGCTGCTCGGGATTCCGGTTGAGCTGGGCGAGGACGACGATGGGGATGTTCAGCTCCTTGGAGAGGGCCTTGAGGCCGGAGGAAATCTCGGCGATTTCGATCTGGCGGTTGTCTTGCGCGCGGCGGGAGGTGGAGCGTAGGAGCTGGAGGTAGTCGATGAAGATGGCCGCGATGTCGTGCTGGCTCTTGAGCCGGCGGGCTTTGGCGCGGAGTTCGAGGATCGAAAGGCCGGGCGTGTCGTCGATGAAGAATTTGCTCTCGGCGAGCTTGGCCGCGGCGGTGGTAAGGGCGGGAAAATCGCGCTCGCTGAGGAAGCCGTTGCGGACGTTGCCGAGATTGACGCGGGCCCGGGAGCAAAGCATCCGCTGCACGAGCTGGGAGGTGCTCATTTCCAGCGAGAAGACGGCCACGGGCTTCTTTTCCTCGAGCGCGATGTGCTCGGCCATGTTCATCGCCAGCGCGGTTTTGCCCATCGAGGGGCGCGCCGCGATGACAATCATTTCCGCCTTGTGCAGCCCGTCGGTCATCTTGTCGAATTCGGCGAGGCCCGTGGGCAGCCCGGTGATCGCACCGCGTCGGTCGTAGAGTTCCTCGATCGCCTGGATGGCCTGCATGACCTGATCCTTCATGCTCACGGCCTTGTCCTTGAAGCGGTCCTGCGCGATGGCGAAAATCTTCGTCTCCACGTCATCGAGCAGGTTGGGCACGTTGTCCTGCTCGTCGTAGCTGCGCGCGGCGTACTCGGTGCAGACCTTGATGATCTCGCGCAGGGTGTGTTTCTCCTGCACGATCTCGACGTAGTAGGCGAGATTCGCGGCGGTCGGGAGGAAGGTGAATAACTCGGTGACGTAGGCTGCACCGCCGACCTGATCGAGGCGCTTGGTGTCGCGCAGGATCTCGGTCAGGATGATGAAGTCGATCGGTTTCCCGCCATCCCAGAGCTGGAGCAGGACTTCGTAGAGTTCCCCGTGGGCGGGGATGTGGAAATGCGCTGGGGTGATCTGCTTTTCCGCGCAGAAGCCTCCGACGTCGCGCGGGGAGAGGAGAAAGGAACCCAGGATGCCTTTCTCCGCATCGCCGGACTGTGGGAGTAACCGGTGAACATCCGGTCTGTAATTGGCCGGTTGGCGGAGGTCGCTGCCGTCGCCTTTCCCACCTTTTCCGGCGGGCTTCGCAGTCTTGCTGGAAGCCTCGTTAGCCATCCGCAGTTACTTCGCGTGCTTGGCCTTGTATTTGGCCTTGTAACCCTTTTCCTCGGGCTCGGCTTCAGCGGTGGGTGCGGCCGGAGCGTCGGCTCCGGTGGCCTTGACGGTGACGTGCAACTTGGCGGTCACTTCGTGGTGCAGCTTGATGGTGATCTCGTGCTCGCCGCTGTCTTTGATCGGACGGTCGAGGACGATCTTGTGCCGGTCGATCTCGATCTTGCCGCCGAGTTCAGCCTTGAGCTTCTCCGCGAGGTCGGCGGCGGTGATCGAGCCGAAGGCCTTGCCGGTCGCGCCGGTCTCAAGCTCGATGGTGATCTTGAGCTTGTTGATCTTCCGGGCGAGTTCCTCGGCTTCATTGTGCTCGCGGCCTTCGCGTTCGGCACGCTTTTGCTTGAGGCCGTTAAGGCGCTTGAGCGTGGCCGGGGTGATCTCGAGGGCCTTGTGCTGCGGGAGGAGAAAGTTCCGCGCATAACCGCGCTTGACCTTCACGACGTCGGCTTCGGCGCCGAGGCTGGCGATCTTTTCGGTGAGGATGACTTCGGTCGTAGGCATAGAAAAAGGACGGTTGGTGAAAAGCGGGAGGGCGCTTTTAAGCGGAGGGCAGTGGCTTGTCAACGGCGGGGCAGGGAAAACTTTCTGCGGTGGGCGCGCCGGTCTTTTCCGTTACTGAATCTCCACGGTCATGCCTTTGGTGATCATCTTGGAGAGTCGGACGACGTCCCAATTCCCGACGCGCATGCAGCCGTGGCTGGTGGCGCGCCCAATGGTCCAGGCGCTGGAGGTGCCGTGGATGCCGATGCCGGGTTTGTTCAGGCCGATCCAGAGGACGCCGACGGGGTTGCGGGGGCCGGGGGGCAGGAGGTAGGAGGTGTCGCTGCGGACGCCGTGTTCGAGGACGCCTTTGTCCCAGCGAAAGGTGGGGGCTGTGGCGATGCCAAGAATTTTCCATTTGCCCGCCGGAGTCTCTTTGGCTCCGCCGCCGGCGATGCCGGGCGTGATGGGGACGGAGGCGAGGAGTTTTTCGCCTTCGTAGAGTTCGAGCATTTTGTTGCCGCGGTGAATTTTGATGACCCGGTTCTTGTACTCCTCGATGGCGGGGAGCATGCCTTCGGCGGGGAGGGCTTCGATGACGAAGGGCTCAACATTGGGGACGCGCACGGTGTCGCCAGCTTTGAGGGTTTCGAGTTTTACCTTGGGGTTGAGCTTCGCGAGGAAAGTGGGGGTGACATGGTAGCGCTCGGCGACGAACTCGGTGATCTCGGGGTAAAGGAGTTTTTTGAGTTTGGCCTGGTCGCGCGGTTGCCGGGGGAGTGGGCCGACGAATTTGAAGTCCTCGGGTTTGATTGTGTAGCTGGTGTAGATGGGGAAGACGGAGTCGAGCGGGATGTTTTCGTCGAGGATGCCGGTGTCGGGGAGGTCATGGGCGCGCTGGTACCGGCGGAGGGCTTTGCCGACGAATTCGCCGGGGCGGCCGTCGATGGCCCCGGGGCCGAAGAGCTGCTGGTCCAGAAAAATCTGGAGCTGGGTGGTGATGTCGCGGGTCTCGACGGGGACGGCTTTGGCGACTTTAGGCTCTTCCTCGGCACGAGCGGCGAGGCTTACGAAAAGGGCGAGGGTGAGGGCGCAGAGGAGTGTTTTCATGCAGTCGAAAGATCAGGTCTTGGCGAAACGGAGGTGGTGGGTACCATTGCGCGCCTTTTCCCGCAAGAAACCATGCTGAAAAATTCTCCGCTCCGCATCGCGCAAGTCTCCCCACTGTGGACTCGCATCCCGCCCGTGACGTACGGCGGGATTGAGCTGATGATGAAGCTGCTGATCGACGAACTGGTGGCGCGGGGGCACGAGGTGACGCTATTTTCTAGCGGGGATTGCGCGACGCGCGGGCGGCTGCACGAGACGGTGGAGCGGAATCTGACAGACCGGATTTCGGACGGGGAGATGTACATGTTTGAGTATTACGCGAACTCGACGATGGCGGAGGTGCTGCGGGAGGCGGGGAAGTTTGACCTGATCCACTACCACCTGAGCAGCGCATGGCTGCCGCTGGCGGCGGCGGCGGGGGTGCCGGGGCTTTTTACGATGCACACGAGTCCCCATTTGGATGATGAGTGGGTGATGCGGCGCTGGCCGCAGGTGGCGGTGGCGGGGATCAGTGAGTGCCAGATGCGGGCGACATCGATGAAGCTGGAGCGGGAATTTCCAAGAGTGTACAACGGGTGCGATTTTGGGGCCTATGAACCGTGTTTTGAGGCGGGGAAATACCTGGTGTTTCTGGGGCGGATGTCGGTGGAGAAGAATCCGCTGGGGGCGATCCGCATCGCGCAGGCGGTGGGCCTCCCGCTGGTGCTGGCGGGGCAACCGCAGAATGCGCGGGAGGCGGAGTATTTCAAAAAAGCGCTGGAGCCGCTGATCGACGGGGAGCAGATCCGGTGGATCGGGCCGGTCAACCACGCCCAAAAAGATGAATTGCTGCGCCATGCCGCGGCGTTGCTTTTCCCGATCCAATGGGAGGAGCCGTTTGGCCTGGTGATGATCGAGGCGATGGCTTGCGGGACGCCGGTGGTGGCACATCGCCGTGGGTCCGTGGGTGAAGTGGTCGACGAGGGGGTGACGGGCTATTCGGCGACTTCCCTGGATGCGCTGCCGGAGTTGGTAGGACCGGCTTTGGCGCTCGACCGTGAAAAGGTGCGGACGAGAGCGGAGGCGCGCTTTGGCTACCAGCGGATGGTGGATGACTATGTGGCGCTCTACCGCGGGCTGCTCGCCGGGCGGTAGGCACCGTCCGCTTTATTGCTCGAGGATGTAAATAAGGTTGACGCTGGTGGTCTTGCGCCAGTTTCCGGTGGCCAGGATGCCGTTGTCGATGCGCGTGTCGATATCGGCCATGCGGGCGTCATTGAGGGCGAATGCAGAGAGGGAGCCGACGCTGGCTGCGGGGGAGCCGGATGACGTGTAATCCCAGTACCACTGGCCGCCGATGGCGTTGCGGGAAGTGTAGGGAATGCCATTGAGATAGACGTTCATGCCGGTCGGAATGACGCTGGGCGCGGCGGTGGCGGGGTAGCGGTTATTCTCGGCGGCATACATCTCGAAGGCCCCGGCGATGGTGCGCAGATCGGAGATATAGCGGGTGTTCTGAGCCATATTCCGCGAGCGGATGAAGGCCGGAAGCGCAATGAGTATGACGTTTGTCAGGATCGCGACGACGATCATGATTTCGATGAGGGTGAAGGCGGAACGTTTTGACATAAATATCCCCATGTTTCAGCAGGAGGCGGACCAGCACAGTGGGGTTTTCACTGATTTTTTGGGGATGGAATGCAGGCCGCAAAGTCGGGCGTCGCACCGCTGCGCGCAGCCCTTGTGAAATTTTTCACACATTCATCTTGCGAGGGCGGGCGGGCATTCGCATGCTCCGCTGCAACGTGCGTTCCATGCCCGCCAGTGTGCTTTTTTCCTTCCTCATCCTCGGTTTCGCTGCGTGCGGTCCGCGGGTGACGAACCGCAACATTGACGCCTTAAACGCGCAGTTTGAGCTGGCCGAAAAGAGCGGAAAAAGCCTTTCGACGAAAGAAGTAGAATCGATCCTGGGCCAACCCAGCCGGCAAGAGACGTTCCCAATTGAGATGCAGACCGTGAAGGAACTTCCGGGCGTGCGCTACTACTACGTGGAAAATGGGCAGACGGTGGAACTGCACTTCATCGACAACAAGCTCATCCGCCGCGGTTCTCGCTTTGGTGAGGCCGTCGGCGAAAGCGAGCGCCGGATGATGCCGAAAGCGGCACCCGCCACGCCGGAGTCGGCGAAATAAATTTCCATGAAAGTCCCGTCCGAACTGCTGGCGAAAATCGACGAAGCGATCACGCATTATCCCGTGTCGAAGCGGAGCGCGTCGCTGCCGCTGCTTCATTTGTGGCAGGAGCATTTTGGGTTCGTCTCGGACGAGGGCATCGCGTGGATTGCGGCGAAGCTGGAGCTCTCGCCGATCAACGTGCTGGAGTTGGTGACATTTTACCCGATGTTCCGCCGCGAGCCCGCTGGCCAGCGCCACATCCGCATTTGTCGCACGCTGTCGTGCTCGATGGCGGGGAGCTACGAGTTGAAAGCGGCGGTCGCGAAGGCCGCGGGGATTGATTTGGAAAAGTGGCAGCATGAGCAGCACGGCGGGCACGGGAGCCCGGTGGCGGTTTCGGCGGACGGGCAGTTCAGCGTGGAGTTCGTGGAATGTCTCGCGAGCTGCGGCAGTGCGCCGGTGGCGATGGTGGACGACAACTTCAAGGAGAACATCAAAATCGAGAACGTGGCGGCTCTGCTGAAGCTCGAACGGTCCGACGCCACATTGCCAAGAGTGCTTCCGCCGCACCCGCGCGAAAGGCGGATCGTTTTCAAGAACATCGACCGCGATGGCTGGACCAACGACATCGAGTGCTACCTCCACGATGGCGGCTACGCGGAGCTGAAAAAGGCGCTCGGCATGCCACGCGTGGACATCGTCAACGAAGTCAAAGCGAGCGGCCTGCGCGGCCGCGGCGGCGCGGGTTTTCCGTGCGGCGTGAAGTGGGGCTTCATCAAGCAGGACGAGAAAAAGCCGGTCTATCTCATCTGCAACGCCGACGAGTCCGAGCCCGGCACTTTCAAAGACCGCTACATCATCCACCAGGATCCGCATCAGCTCATCGAGGGCATGATCATCTCCTGCTTCGCCGTCGGCGCGAAGCTTGGCTACATCTACATCCGCGGCGAGTTCCCCGAGGGCGCGCAGATTTTGGAAAAGGCGCTCGCCGAGGCGCGGGCGCGGAATTTTCTCGGCAAAAACATCCTCGGCTCCGGCTTCGATTGCGAAATCTACGTGCATCGCGGCGCCGGCGCCTACATCTGCGGCGAGGAGACCGGCCTCATCGAATCGCTCGAAGGCAAGCGCGCCTACCCGCGCATCAAGCCGCCCTATTTCCCCGCCGTGCTCGGCCTCTACCAGTGCCCCACGATCGTCAACAACGTCGAGACGCTTTGCGACGTGAAGCACATCATCAAAATGGGCGGCGCGGAATACGCGAAAATCGGCAAGCCGAACAACACCGGCACCCGCATCCTCTGCGTCAGCGGCGACGTGGAAAAGCCCGGTTACTTCGAGGTCGAAGTCGGCAGCGTGACGATGGGCGAACTCATCAACGACCTCTGCGGCGGCGTCAAAGGCGGGCGCAAACTCAAGGCCGTCATCCCCGGAGGCTCATCGGCCAAGGTTTTGCGGGCCGGTGAGAAATACAAACTCAAGGATCGCGAGATCGGCCTCGAAGACATCCCGATGGATTTCGACACCCTCGCCGCCTGCGGGTCGATGGCCGGGTCCGGCGGCGTCATCGTCATGGACGACTCGCGCGACATGGTTTCGACGCTCAACAACATCAACGAATTCTACGCCCACGAATCCTGCGGCCAATGCACGCCCTGCCGTGAAGGCGCGCTCTGGATGAAGAAGATCACCGACCGCGTCCTCGCCGGCGGCGGCACGGAAAAGGATCCCGACACGCTCAAAAGCGTCGCCGACAACATCGCCGGCAAAACCATCTGCGCCTTTGGCGAAGCCTGCGCGTGGCCCACGCAAAGTTTCGTCCTCAAGTTCCGCGAAGAATTCACCAGCAAGGCGCAAAAGGCCGAACCGCCGCCGATGCCGCCGGAATACACCTCCGACGAACTAATCGAGCACGCGACCATCGAAACCATCCACGACGCGCGCACCCACTCCCCGCTCGCCCCGGCGGCCACGAAGTAATTTCCGATGAGCACCGAAACCGCCGCTCCAGTCCAAATGCTCAACGTCCAGATCGACGGCGTCTGGCTGCAATTTCCCAAAGGCACCCGCGTCATCGAAGCCTGCGGACAGGCGCAAAAATTCATCCCGCGCTACTGCTACCACCCGAAGCTTTCGTCGCCCGGTAACTGCCGCATGTGCATGGTCGAAATGGGCATGCCGAAGATGACGCCCGACCGCAAACCGGTCCTCGGCGCCGACGGCAAGCCGGAGATTAATTGGATTCCGCGCCCGCAGATTTCCTGCGCGCAGGACGTGGCCGAGGGCATGGGCATCCGCACCGGTTCGCCTATGGTCGAGGAAGCGCGCAAAGGCGTGCTCGAATTTCTCCTAATCAACCACCCGCTCGACTGCCCGATTTGCGACCAGGCCGGCGAGTGCCGTTTGCAGGAGTTTTCCGTCGAATTCGGCCAGGGCGAATCCCGTTTTCTCGACGAGAAAGTTAAGAAGCCGAAGAACGTCGAACTCGGCCCGCGCATCACGCTCGACGCCGAGCGCTGCATCCTTTGCACGCGCTGTATCCGCTTCATGCAGGAGGTCGCCAAGGACGACGTGCTCGGCATCGTCGAGCGCGGCAGTTTCAACAGCATCGCCTGCCACCCGGACCGCATCCTCGACAACAACTACTCGCTCAACACCGTCGATATCTGCCCCGTCGGCGCGCTCACCTCGAACGATTTCCGGTTCAAAATGCGCGTCTGGTTTTTGAAGGAAACCAAGACCATCGACGTGAACTGCGGCACCGGCGCGAACATCGTCATTGGCTCGCGCGAAAACACGATCTACCGCATCACCCCGCGCGAAAACAACGACGTCAACGGCGTCTGGCTGCCCGACTCGCACCGGCTGAATTTCAAATACGTCGCCGGCGAGCGCCGCCTGCAAAAGCCGACGGTCAAAGGCCAGGCCGTCGATTGGCGCACCGCCACGGCCATCGCCGCGGAGATTCTCAAAGCGCACACCGCCGAGCAACTCTGGCTCGTCGCCTCCGGTCGTCAGACGAACGAGGAACTCTACCTCACCTCGCGTCTCATCGACGCGCTCGAAATCCAAAAGCAGCATGACATCCTCCCGCGTGCTGGCGAGGCCGACGGCCTGCTCATCGCCGCCGACCGCAACCCCAACACGACCGGAGCGAAACTCATCGGCCTTTGCACCAGCAAGCCCGGCAGCCGCTTGAAGAAGCTCGTCGAAGGCGTGCGCAGCGGCGCGATCAAAACCGTCATCACGCTCGGCGAAGACCTCACCAAGTGCGGCCTCACCGCGGACGACCTCAAGAAACTCGACGCGATCGTCGCCCTCGACATCCTGCCGAACCAAACGACGCCGCATGCCACCGTCCTTTTCCCTGCCAGCGCATGGGTCGAAAAGCGCGGCTCGATAATCAACGTGAAGGGCCGCCTCCAGCGCCTCAACCAAGCCGTCGCCGCACCCGGCGAAGCGCACGACGACTGGGAAATCCTCCGCGACCTCATCGCTGCCGTCTCCGGCTCGAACGGTCTCTACATGATCGAGGATGTCTTCAAAGCGATGGCCGCCGACCACAAGGAATTCGCCGGCCTCAGCCTCAGCAAAATCGGCGACCTCGGCCTGCCCGTCGTCACCGAAAAAGCGCCCGAACCCGCCGCGGCGAACTGATTCCTGTCGATGGACTTTCTCCTCTCCTCCGATTTTTGGTTTCTCACCGGCACCTCGCTGGCGAAGACCATCTTCCTCATCTTCCTCGTGGTGTTACCGATGGTCAGCTATACGGTCTATGCCGAGCGCCGCGTCAGCGCGCTCATCCAGGATCGCGTCGGACCAAACCGCACCGGCTTCCCGACTTCGCTCATCCCGGGCATTTCCAAAGACTTCTCGCCTTTTCTTGGCGGCCTCGGCCAGCCCGTCGCCGATGCCGTGAAGTTCCTGTTGAAAGAGGATTTCGTCCCCGGCCACGTTAACAAGCTCTACTTCTGGCTCGCCCCGTGCCTCGCGATGATGCCCGCCATCGTCACCCTCGCCGCGATCCCGTTTGGCAGCAGCTTCCTCGGCGTGCCGATGATCGTCGCCGACATCAATGTCGGCGTGCTCTTCATGTTCGCGATTTCGAGCGTGAGCGTTTACGGCATCGTCCTCGCGGGTTGGTCGTCGAACTCGAAATATCCCTTCCTCGGCGGCATCCGCAGCACCTCGCAGATGATCAGCTACGAGCTGTGCATGGGTCTCAGCGCCGTGCCCGTCCTGCTCGTCTGCGGCTCGACTGGACTGAGTTCTATCGTGAATTACCAAGTCCGCGAAGGCTGGCTGCTCGCACCTTTCACCGACGGCCATCTCAGCTTCCGCGAGATCGCGCTGTGGGTGCCGATCATTCTCGCGTTCATCACTTTCACCATCTCGATGTTCGCCGAAACCAACCGCCTCCCTTTCGATCTTCCCGAATCCGAAACCGAACTCGTCGCCGGCTACCACACCGAATATTCGTCGATGAAATTCGCCCTATTTTTCCTCGGCGAATACACCGCCATGATCGCCGGCAGTGCGCTCATCGTCGTCCTCTTCCTCGGTGGCTGGCATCTGCCTTTCATCCCCGACGGCGCAGGCCAGGGCGGCCTTTCATTTCTCCAACATGTCCCGAGCTGGATTTGGGGTCTCGTGAACATCACCGCGTTCTTCGCCAAGGTCGCCGTGCTGTTGCTCGTCTTCATCTGGGTCCGCTGGACGCTCCCGCGTTTCCGTTACGACCAGCTTATGAAACTCGGCTGGCTCTACCTCTTTGAAATCGCGCTGGTGAACATCTTCCTCACCGCCGGCATCCTCGCTTTCACCAAGTAACGCGCCATGGCTTACGTCGTCCAACGCCCGAACCTTACTTGGAAAGAGAAGATCTATCTGCCGTCGATCGTCGCCGGAATGGCGATCACCTTTAAGCACCTCAAGCGGATGCTCAAAGGCGAGACCAAGGTCGTGATGCAGTATCCCGAGGAGAAGTGGGACTCGTCGATGCCCGAGCACTATCGCGGTGCGCCAACGCTCGTAACTGACGAGCACGGTCGCGAGCGCTGCGTCGCCTGCCAGCTTTGCGAATTCATCTGCCCGCCGCGCGCCATCACCATCAAGCCGGAGGAAATCCCCGCGGATAACAAGTTCGCGAAGGTCGAGAAGCGGCCGAAGGAATTCGAGATAGACATGATTCGCTGCATCTACTGCGGCTTGTGCGAAGAAGTTTGTCCCGAGCAGGCGATTTTCCTGCGCAAAGACTATGCAATCACCGGCATTACCCGCGCCGAGATGGTCCACGACAAAGCCAAGCTCTACGAACTCGGCGGCGTCTTCACCGGCCTCGTGAACAAATGGAATTCGAAGAAGTGAACTCCCCAACTTGTCATTCTGAGCTTCGCAAAACCGGAGCACTTGCACCGAGGGTGTCGCCCGCAGGGCGACCAACAAAAGGCCGTCATCCTGAACGGAGTCTTGGGAGGCTTTGCGAACCAAGACGGAGTGAAGGATCGCTGGCTCTCCGTGGGCGGAGGCGGTCTGGTGGGATGGGTGCGCGATCCGTCCCGCCGCCTCCGCCCATTACAGTCAGCGATCCTTCACTCCGCCATTGTTGCAAAGCCTCCAAAGGCTCCGTTCAGGATGACGGTCGTTTTTTCGATCGTTACCGCGCTTGCCGCACCGCACTTGGCGCGACGTCCCACATCATTGCCTCCGCGAGCGCCCCGTTCTTTGATAGCCGTAGGAAGACGGCTTTTTCCATTTAAGCGCGATGTCCCCGATTCTTTTCTACCTCTTCGCCGCGATGACGCTCGTCTTCGCCATCGCCGTGGTCGCGAACCGCAACCCGGTCGCCAGCGCGCTCAGCCTCGTCGTTTCCTTTCTCGGACTCGCCGCGCTTTTCGTCGGACTCGATGCCTACTTCATCGCCGTCATCCAAGTGCTGGTCTATGCCGGCGCGGTCATGGTGCTCTTCCTTTTCATCATCATGCTGCTGAACATCCAGGCCGAGGAGCGACGGAAAATCAACCTGCCGGCCTACGCGGGCGGCGGCTTGGTGACGGTCGCGTTCGTCGCGCAGCTTTGGTTTGTTTTGCAAAAATACGACCTCGGCAAAACCGCCTTTGCCCCGCTCGCTGAAAAGCATGTCGATGACGTGCGCAACGTCGGCAACACCCTCTTCTCCACGCACAATCTGCCGTTCCAAGTCATCGGCGTCCTCATCCTCGTCGCCACCATCGGCGTCGTCGTCCTTTCCAAGCGCGAACTCAAATGACGCTGACCCTCAATCACTATCTCTTTATCAGCGGCCTGCTTTTCGCCATTGGCTTTGCCGGCGTGATGCTCCGGCGGAATATCATCATCATCTTCATGTGCCTCGAGCTGATGCTCAACGCCGCCAACCTCTCGCTCGTCGCCTTCTCCCGCTTCAACCTCGTCAACGGCCTGCCGAACTACAACGCGCAGGTGCTCGTCTTCTTCATCATCACCGTCGCCGCCGCCGAGGTCGCCGTCGGCCTCGCGATCATCGTCGCGCTTTTCCGCGCGCGCCAGACCACGCACGTCGAGGACATCAACTCGCTCAAGTTTTAGCGCCAGGCTCGCATGGATACTTACGCCAATTTTCCCTGGTTCATACTTCTCGCGCCGCTCGTCAGCGCGGTGCTCATCCAGCTTTTCACCCGGAAGTCGCATGGCCTGAGCGCGACGATCTCCGTCGCCGCCGTGTGCTTTTCGCTGCTCGCGAGCGTCTTCGTTTTCTTCGGGCCTGACTCGGTGAAGCCGAACGAGATTCCGTGGATCGACCTGCCCGGTTTCCGCGTGCCGATCGGTGTGACCATCGACGCACTGAGCAAGGTCATGCTCATCGTCGTCACCGGCATCGGCGCGCTCGTGCATATCTACTCGCTCGTTTACATGCACGACGACGAGAGCAAGGCGCGGTTCTTTGGCAACCTCTCGCTGTTCATGTTCTCGATGCTCGGCATCGTCCTAGCGAACAACTTCGCGATGATGTTCATCTTCTGGGAACTCGTCGGCGTGAGTTCCTACTTGCTCATCGGCCACTGGCACACGCGCGACACCGCGGCGGCTGCGGCCAATAAAGCCTTCCTCACAAATCGCATCGGCGACTTCGGCTTCATGCTCGGCATCCTCATGGTCTGGAGCGTCGCGGGTTCGGTGGTCTTCAATGACATTGAGAAGAATCTGCACCTCGTCACCGCGAACCCCGTTTTCCTCACAACTGCGGTGCTGCTCATTTTCTGCGGCGCAGTCGGAAAGAGCGCGCAGGTGCCACTCCACGTCTGGCTGCCCGATGCGATGGAAGGCCCCACACCCGTCTCCGCGCTCATCCACGCTGCGACGATGGTCGCAGCCGGCGTCTTCATGCTCGCGCGCGTTTCCTTCCTCATCGAGCCCTCGCTGACTGCACAGACCGTCATTGCCACCGTCGGCGCCGTCACCTGCTTCCTCGCCGCGCTCATGGCCACGCAGCAGGACGACATCAAACGCATTCTCGCTTACTCCACACTCTCGCAACTCGGCTACATGATCCTTGCCATCGGTGTGGCGGCACCGGGTGCGGCGATGTTCCACCTTTTCACGCATGCGTGTTTCAAAGCGCTGCTCTTCCTCGGTGCGGGCGCGATCATCCACGCGCTGCATCACGAGCAGGACATTTGGAAAATGGGCGGCTTGAGGGGCAAAATGAAGTGGACCTTCCTGACCTTCACCGCCGGTTACCTCGCGCTCATCGGCTGCCCCGGCTTCAGCGGATTTTTCTCGAAGGACGCCATCCTGCTCGCGGCCTACAACCGGAGTTGGCTGTTCTTCTTCCCCGCGCTGCTCACCGCATTTCTGACCGCCTTCTACATGACGCGCCTCTTCGTGGTTGTCTTCCTCGGCGAAGCCCGCTCCGACGCCGCCACGCACGGCCACGACGGCCCCGCGCCGATGACCGTCCCGCTGATCATTCTCGGCGTGCTCTCCGTCATCGCCGCCTACGGCACCGGCCACTACTTCCTCGGCGCCCACGAAGAAGGGCACCACGCCCTCGTTCCGGTGCTGGCGATTGGCGCCTTCCTCGCCGGAACCGCGGGCGGCTGGGTGCTCTACAAAGGGCAAACGAAAGACCCGATCCTCATCCCGCTATTTAAGAACAAGTTCTACTTCGACGAACTCTACGCCGCGCTCATCGCCGGCACGCAGGACTTGCTCGCGACGATGTCCGCCTGGTTCGACAAATGGATTCTCGACGGCCTCTTCGTCCGCGGCCTGAGCGGCGCGGCGTGGGGCACCGGGTTCGTCCTGCGCTTCCTCCAGATCGGCAATCTCCAAGCCTACGCCTTCCTCTTCGGCCTCGGCGTCGTCGGGCTGATCTACTTCATGGTCTTCGCATAGATGAGCACGGGCATTTCCTTTTTCGCCATCATCGGTGCTGCCGTGCTCTTCGGAGTGGTCGGACTGATTTGGCATTTCGCCTCCAAAAATTGAACGCATCGCGATGCTAAACCTTATCATCTTCATCCCACTGCTCGCCGCGCTCGGCATCCTGCTCGGCGCACCCGCGCGGAAGACGGCGCTGGGCGCGGCCGTCGCGCAGTTCGTCCTCACACTCTTCGCGTTTCTTTCCTACGACAAAGCGAAGGGCGGCTTTCAGTTTCTCGCGTCCTCTCCCATCGCGCCGGAATGGAAGCTGAGTTACCTCGTCGGCGCGGACGGCCTGAGCATCCTCATGCTGCTGCTCACCGGCATCGTCACCCTCGCGGCGATCTGGGTCACGCCGAAGGTCGAGAAACGCGAGCCGCTTTATTACGCCTGCCTGCTTTTCATCAGCGCCGGAGCGGCAGGCGCGTTTGCCTCGGTCGATCTCTTCTTCCTTTACGCCTTTCACGAGCTGGCCCTCATCCCGACCTTCCTGCTCATCGGCATCTGGGGCAGCGGCGAAAGGCACACGGCGGCGTGGAAAATCACGATCTATCTCGGGCTCGGCAGTTTCATCCTGCTCATCGGCCTGCTCGATCTCTATCTCGCCGTGCCGGAAGCGCTGCGCACCTTCAACCTCATCGACCTCCAGCAGATCGCGACCAGCGGGGCCATCCCCGCCGCCGCGCAGACCCGGCCGTATATCTTCCTGCTTGTTGGGTTCGGCATCCTCATTTCACTCTTCCCGTTCCATTCCTGGGCACCCACAGCCTACGCCTCCGCGCCCACGCCGGCGGCGATGCTCCACGCGGGCGTGCTGAAAAAATTCGGTCTCTACGGCTTGATGCGCGTCGCCATTCCGCTGCTGCCCGAGGGCGCGAAACATTGGGCGAACCTGCTGCTCATCGTGCTCGTCGGGAACATCATCTACGTCGGCTTCGCCACCATCGCGCAGAAGAAACTCGACCTCATGCTCGGCTATTCGAGCGTGATGCACATGGGCTACGTCTTCCTCGGCGTCGCCGCGATGAATACCATCGGCCTCAGCGGTGCGGCGCTGCTCATGTTCGCGCACGGCCTCTCTATCGCCGCGCTCTTCGCCATGGCCGGCATGCTCCGCGAAAACCGCCCGCAGCTTTCGCTCGACTCGTTTGGAGGACTTGCGAAGCCCATGCCCGCACTCGCCTTTGCCTTCGGCCTCGCAGCCTTCGCATCCATCGGACTACCCGGCTTCGCCAATTTCGCCAGCGAGCTGACCGTCTTCTTCGGCGCCTACAAACCTGCCGCCGGGCTCGACGCCTCGCACTTCCACCTCGCCGTCATCTTCGCGTTGTGGGGCGTGGTCATCTCGGCGGTCTATATGCTGCGCGCCTACCGCGCCATTTTCATGGGCGAACCGGGTAAGGAAGTCGCCGCCTGGCCCGACCCGTTCAAAGCCCTGCGCTGGCCCGTCGTCCTGCTCCTTGCCGCGCTCCTCATCGCCGGCTTCGCGCCCGGCAAATTCCTCAGTCTCGTCCAACCCGGCTTCGAGGCGGTCCTTCCGAAATAGCGCATGACTCCGATCCCCTCGCTTTCCCTCGAAATCGCCGTCCTCGTCCTCGGCATCGTCATGCTGCTCGTCGAGTCGTTCAGTAAGAGCGACGACAAGCGCGGCTGCGTTCGCATGGCCATCGCCATCCTCACCGCGCTCATCGGCTTCTCCTTCTTCGTCAATCCGCATGGCGGCAATCAGTTCTATGCCGTCGATGCCACCGCGCATTTCTTCAAAGTGCTCGCGCTGCTCACCACCATCGTCGTCCTCGTCATGGCGCTGGAATACAGCAGCGTGCTGGCAAAGTTCATCCCTGGGGTCACGCCCGGCGCGGGGCTGGGGGAGTTCTACAGCCTGCCCGTCTTCACCTGCGCCGGCCTTATGTTCGTGGCCAGCGCCGTCGATTTCCTTTTTATCTTCGTCTCGCTGGAACTCGTCACCATCAGCTTCTACATCCTCGTCGCCTACATGCGACGGCACGCGCAGTCGCTCGAGGCCGGCGTGAAGTATCTCATCCTCGGCGCACTCAGCACCGGCTTCCTCGTTTATGGCATCACCTGGATTTTCGGGCTGACGGGCGAGACCAACCTCACCGCCATCCAGCACGCGCTCGAAACCAAGAACGTCGCCACCACGCCGCTCCTTTTCGGCCTCATGCTCCTCCTCGTCGGGCTCGGCTTCAAAGTCGCCGCCGTCCCGTTCCAGCTCTGGGTGCCCGATGTCTATCAAGGCGCGCCCACGCCCATCACCGCCTTCCTCAGCGTCGGGTCAAAGGCCGCCGGTTTCGTCGTCCTCATCCGCGTCCTCCAGCCCTTCCTCGCCGTTCCCGTCGTCGGGGCGCGCGTGCTCGCCGTCCTCGCCGTCATGGCCGCGCTCACCATGCTCTACGGCAACCTCGCCGCCCTCCCGCAGGACAACTTCAAACGCCTCCTCGCCTACTCCAGCATCGGCCACGCGGGCTACCTGCTCGTCGCCGTCGCCAGCGTCAGTGCCACCACTGCCAGCCTTGGCAGCGCGGGCGTCGCCGTCGCCTTCTACCTCGCCGGCTACCTGTTGATGACCCTCCTCAGCTTCCTCGTCCTCATCGTCGTCGCCCGCCACAGCCGCGGCGACGACATCCTGCACTTCAACGGCCTCGCCAAACGCTCCCCCTTCCTCGCCTTCGGCATGCTCACCGCCATGCTCTCCCTAGCCGGCGTCCCGTTCACCGCCGGCTTCATCGGCAAATTCCTCGTCTTCGCCGCCGCCGTGCAGGCCGGCAAATTCTGGCTCGTTGGCATCGGCATCCTCACCGGCGCCACCGGCTTCTACTATTACCTGCGCATCGTCGCCGCCATGTATTGGCACGAGCCCGGCGACACCACCCCGATAACCATCGCCCCGCTCACCCGCTTCACCATCGGCGCGCTCACCCTCGGCATCTTCTTCTTCGGTATCTTCTACCAGCCCATCCTGCGCCTGCTGGAAAACCCCGCGCCCCTGCCGGTCACACCGATCCACACGGCGGCGCGCTAAGGTCGGGGCGAGGGAGACTGGAGCCTACCAATCCTCTGGGCGACGCTCCCCATTACTCCGCCTCTTTCGCCAGCGCTGCGCCGGCCCTAGTAATCGCAAAAACCGGATCGCCGCTGTCGTTGTGACTTTCGATGCGTAGCATCCCGAATTCCGCCAGCGTTCCAAGATCGTCCGCCAGAAAAACAGGGTCGATCTCCGCGAGGCTTTTGCTGCCGGGAAGGTAGGCGATCAGTTGCCGGGTGGGCGAATAAAGCAGGCTCACCGCTCCGCTGAGGATGAACCCTTTCAATAGCGAGATCGCTTGTTTCGAGAGGCCGTCGCCAAGTCCACCCATCGCCCGCACCAGCGGACGAAATCCATCGAGCTTGTCCGACAGTGCAGACACCCCGCGGATGATCACATCAAGCTTTGCGGTGAGTGCCGCGTGATCCTTCGCCAGCAGGTCCTGCAGCTCGCGCTGAATCTCCGTCGAGGCATTTATCTTCCCGCACAGTTCGTTGAAATTATGATTGGTAAGATAGAGCATGAACGACTGGTAGGCGTCACCCGCCTCACCCGCGCGCTCCTGCTTCCAGTTGCAAATCAGTCCGACAACCGTCGCGAACAACGTAGCTGCATCCAGTGGATTCATTCTCCCTCCTTAGCCTTCTCCCGCAGCGCCTTCAATCTATCCGTTATGCCCATCGCCTCTCGTTACCCAACTCCGTTGGGTAACGCAATGAACGACCTCCAGGGCGACGGGGCGGCATTGGCGGCGGGCCTTTGGCCCCTACGGTTCCGGGGCAAAGCGGACGATCTGGGCCTCGGGTTGCTGGGGGATTTGCAGGCGAAGAAACGGTTTCCCGACGGCGACGTGGCAGGCGTAGCAGGAGTTGAGGGTCTGCTCGTACTTCGCGCGAAAGGCCTCGGTGTCTTTGGCGGCGATGGTCGCCTTCAACTCGGTGAGCACCGACCTGTCCATCGGGTCGAGGAGGTCGGCCAGCTTGAGTTCCTGACCCTGGAGCGTCTTGCGCACCGGGATGATGCGCACCGCCCAGCGCAGGTGCGAGCGCGTCTCCGCGAGATAGAAATCCGCCAGCGGCCAGTTCTGCGCCTTGGCGGCGAACCAGAGATTGGTGAAATGGCAGGCCACATCCTTCATTGCGTGGGACTGATCGGGCACCATCCCCTTGAGCCGTTCCACCTCGGCCTTGAGCGCGGCGAGGTCGGGATTGGCGGCGGGCGCCTCGGCTTGCGGGAACGCGAGGGAAGTTGTTCCAAGGAAGGCGAGCAGGGTGGTGAGCAGTTTCATAATAATTGGATTCGTGGCTTTGCCTTATACCGGACGCGCAGAAGTGCCGAGTCGGAAGGTGATCGTGGAGCGGGCGTCCGCAACCCGCTGGCGGTTTGTCCGATCTAGGTTCAGCTTGCGGGCTCCATTTTGAAAAAGACCGCACTTCTGAAAGCCATCATCGCCCGACTCGAGGCCGAACTCGCGCTCAACCGGGACGCGGCGCGGACGGCGGCGGCCGGGGCGACGGATGAGCAAAACAAGGCGGAGAACAAGTATGACACCCGCGGCTTGGAACTCTCCTATCTCGCGGCCGGCCAGGGCCGGAAGATTGCCGAAGCCGAGGCCACGCTCGCACAGTTCCGCAGCCTCGCGCTGCGGGACTTCGGCCCCCACGATCCGATCGACCTCAGCGCGCTCGTGACCCTCGAGATCCGGGACAAAATCGCGGGAACCCAGCCGCTCTACTTTCTCGCGCCGCGCGGTGGGGGCACGGAGGTGCGGTGTGGCGGACGCGAGGTGCTCGTCATTACGCCGCAATCGCCCCTGGGTCGCCAACTCCTCGGACGCCGCGCCGGTGATGCGGTGTCTTTCGGTCGCGAGGCCACCGCACATCGCATCGCCGCGGTCAGCTAGCGGGTTAGGGCTTCGCGGTACAGGGCTTCGAGGACACGAACCTGTGTGGCTAGCGCGAACTCGGCGGTGATGCGGGCGGCGGCGGCGGTGCTAATTGCGGCGTAGCGGGCGGGATCGTGCGCGAGCGTGCGCAGCGATCGCGCAAGCGCCGTCGCATCGCGCTCGGGCGTGAGCAGACCGCTGATGCCGTGCTCGACGGCTTCGGGGATGCCGCCGTGATTGGTCGCGACGACGGGGAGGCCGGTGGCCATGGCTTCGAGCATGGCGTTGGGGACGCCCTCCTGGTTGCCGTCGGGGCCGAGTTCGCTGGGGTGGAGGAAGAGGTGGGCGTCGGCGTAGAGGGCGCGGAGTTTTTCCTGCGGAAGAAAGCCGGGAAACGACACGCGCTCGGCGAGGGCGAACGAATCGGCGAGGGCGCGGAGTTCCGGGAACTGCGGGCCTTCGCCGGCGATGGTGAAGGTCGCCGCGGGGAATTCGCCGGCGAATTCGGCGAAGGCGCGGAGGCTGGTGGCGAGGCCCTTTTTCGCGATGAGCCGGCCCGCCTGCACGCAGCGCCACGCGCCGTCGGCGGGGGCGGTGCGCTGGGTGAAGGGGATTTCATCGAGCGGGATGCCGGTGCGGTGCACGCGGATCTTTTCCTGCGGTGCGCCGAGCGCCACCAGCCGTTCGGCGAGCGAGGCGGAGCGCACCAGCAGCAGCGTGGCGCGCTCCAGCATCCTTTGCGTGCGTGCGAGGTGAGCGGGCTTGTGCAGATCGACCTGCGCGTCGGCGCCGTGGAAGCTGACGATGACCGGCAGCGGGCAGATTTCCAGCAGCGGCAGGAGATGCACGCCGATGTGGCCGAAATAGACGTGCAGAAGTTTCGCGCCGCTTTCCTCCAGGGCCGCGAGGATGCGCCGGGCCTCGGAGCGGTAGATGGTGATCGGCCGGTCGAGCACCTGCTTTTGCACGAAGCGCCGGAGTGGGTGCGTGCGCGGCTTCGGCAGCACCACGATGTCGGCAAAAGGAAACTCGGCCGGGTGCTCCCGCTTTTGGCAGAACACGACCGGACGAAACGCACGCAGCGCGGTGATCTGCCGGTAGATGTGGAGCATCTCCGGCTTGAGGAAAGTGACCACGTATTGCGCGGCGACGGGGGCGTGGGGAGCGGCGGTGCTTGTCACGGGTGCGGAGGCATCTATGTTCCCGCCCGCATGCGGAGAGAAGTCCAAATCGTCAACCAGCTCGGATTGCACGCGCGGCCCGCCGCGGAGTTCGTGCGCGCGGTGCACAAGCTCGATTGCGAGGTGACGATGCGGAAAGGTGACGAGCGCTTCAGTGGCGGCAGCATCCTCGAAGTGCTGAGTGCCAATCTCGATTGCGGCACCCAAATCGTCCTCGAAACGATCGGCCCCGACGCGGAGAAGGCCATGGACCTGCTTTGCGAGATGCTGCTCGATTTCAAACGGCAGGAAGAGGACGGGCGGATGTGAGTTTCGCCTGTCGCCGCGCGTGGCGCTTCCCGTAGCATCGGCGGCGCATGGATTATCTCGAAAAAGCCCGCCGCGTTATCGCGCTCGAAATCGCCGAAGTGCAGCGGCTCGGCGCGCGGCTCGATGATTCGTTTGCCCGCGCCGTCGAGACGATCCGGCAGAGCGTGGAAAACCGCGGCAAGGTGGTCGTCGTGGGCGTGGGCAAGTCCGGACACATCGGCGAGAAGATCGCGGCGACGCTGACGAGCACAGGCTCTCCGGCGGTCGTGCTCAATTCGCTCAATGCGCTGCACGGCGATCTCGGCGTGGTCGCGGACGGCGATGTGGTGCTCGCGCTCAGCGCCAGCGGTGAGACCGAGGAACTGATCAACATTCTCCCGGCGCTCCAGCGTTTCGACGTGCGGATCATCGCGCTGACGGGCAATGCGAAATCGTTCCTCGCGCAGAATTGCCACGTCCATCTCGACGTGAGCGTGGAGCAGGAAGCCTGTCCGCTGAATCTCGCGCCGACCTCGAGCACCACGGTCATGCTCGTGCTCGGCGATGCGCTGGCGATGGTGCTACTCGAGGCGCGCGGTTTTCAAAAGGAGGACTTCGCGCGCTTCCATCCCGGCGGCCGGCTGGGCCGCACGCTGCTGCTCAAGGTCAGCCAAATCATGCGCGGCGCGGAGCAGATGGCCGTGGTCCGGCCGGAGACGGTCGTGCGCGAGGTTTTGCAGGAAATGTCGCGCCGGCGCGCGGGTGCCGCGGTCGCGGTGGATGACGCGGGCAGGCTCGCAGGCATCTTCACGCACGGGGATTTCGCCCGGCATTTCCAAAAAAATCCCGCGCTCGGCGAGACGCCGGTCGGCGAGTTGCTCACCCGCCATCCCATTACCATTCGCAGCGACCGCCTTGCCGCCGAAGTCCTCCACATCCTCGAGCAGCACCGCATCGACGATCTCGTGGTTGTGGATGAAACCAACACCCCCATCGGCGTCGTCGATTCTCAGGACCTCGCGCGGTTCAAGCTGATCTAAGAGCAAATCTGGGCGGCCCACACGTTGTCAGGAATCCCCCAATGTGTTCACCATTGATTCCGCAGTGCCGGCGCGCAGTCTGCGCGGATGAATCAAGCACGCTGGATGACTATTTCATCCGCCATTATGGCGGTCCTGTTCTGCGGCTTGCAGATGCTGCGGGCGGAGCCGGTCGCGTGGCAATTGGGCCAGGCGCAGCCGCTTACCAAGAGCATATACGGCTTCAACAACGACATGGTCGCGGCGACCGCGTTCCAAAGCGTCACCTTCGGCGGGCCGGAAATCGAAACAGCCGTGCGCGATCTCCGGCCGCAGGCGCTGCGTTTTCCGGGCGGGAGCACGGCGAATAACTTCCTCTGGCAAAAGGATTCCTTCTCCGAGGCGATCGGTGATCTCACCGGCTGGGCAGGCAAACAGATCCACCTCTTTCGCGAGATCGGCCGTCCCTACGACCTCGCCGGCTATGTGCGGCTCTGCCGGCAATTCAAGCTCACGCCCGTCTGGGTCTTGAACGTCTATGAAGAGACGCCCGCGAGCGTGACGGCGATGATGGATCATCTCGACTCGCTGGGGCTTAAAGTCAGTGCCATCGAATTCGCCAATGAGCCGTATTGGGATCCCCGTTCGCTCAGTGACATCCAAGGCTATTCCGCTAATGCAAACCGCTCGCCGAAGCTCTGCACCGTCGGCCGGGAGTGAAGGTGGGCGCCTGCTTCGCGCCGCTCCAGCACGAGCCATATCCCTATATCGAAAAATGGAACGCCGTGCTGGCGCGCGAGACTTGGCCTGATGCCATCGTCTTCCACGACTATTACTACGGGCAGGGTTTGGTCGCCGCGCCCGGTGCCACGATGTCCGTGGAAGCGGTGCTGCATCCCGACAAGTTCTTCGATGAATCCATCGAGGCGCTCAAGAAGCAGGCGCCGGGGAAACCGATCTGGTTCACCGAATGGAATCTCGATCAAAAATACATTCAGACCTGGAAGAACAAGGGTGCCGAGTTACTCTTCGTGGCCGCGGGTGTCTGCCGCACGATTCATCATCGCGATGTGTTCGAGATTTCGCTCTTCCATCAGCTCTACGACAAGGTCTTCGGCGCGCTTTATCTCTATGAAAAAACGCAGACCATCGAGACCAACGCCAACTATGAGTTATTCAAATTATTCGGTGCGGCATTCGCTCACGCGGATCAGTTAAGGCCGGTTACATTCGCCTCGGATGACCTCCTTGGATTTGCGACACAGGCTGCGGACGGCATTCGTCTGTTTGCAATCAATCGCGGAGCGACCGCGCGTGAATTCCAACTCCCGCCGGAGTGCTCCGGCGACCTAAGCCGAGTGACGCTCGAGTGTCCGCCGGAAACTGTGCTGAAAGACGCTGCCAGCTTTACCAAGCAGCAACCCATCGCAGGCCGGACCGTGACGCTTCCCGCCTATTCCATCAACCTCCTCGCCAGTCCCGCCGCCCTGATTCCGCCGGCTGCGGCGGCTTCAGCCGCGAATCTCTTTCCCGCCCGCCCGCACCTCACGCTCTGGTATGAACCTTACGCCGCGCAGCAGCCGCCAGTCGCCTCGGATGGCAGCTACGCGCTCGATCTATCCGCGCTGAAGGACAAGCCGATGGCCGTCGTGAAAATGGACCTCTCCGGATTGAATCTAAAACCCGGCGCCAACTGCTCGCTATCCTTCGATGCCCGCGCCGAAGGCGGCGGATCGCTGACGGTGAATCTCCCCGAAGCCGGCACGACCGACCCTTCGCGCAAGAACCGCAGCGAATGGATGCAGATCGGCGACGCCGTCCGCCCCGTGCGCATTGTCTTCCACCGCGACCCCGGAGTGAATGGCGGCGAAGTCAGCTTCTTTTTCGACAAGGAACAGCTCGCCAAAGGAGGCAAGGTTGTCTTGCGAAACTTCCGGCTCGTGACTCTAGAGTGATCCGCCCGGTTGCCGACGGTAGTGCTCCTCGACTTAAGCCGAGCGCTTTTCTCACCCTGCCAAGACGTCACTGCACCCGCCCTGCTCTCACCGCTTAAGTGATCGGCATTTAAAAGATCCCTCCCTCGCTCTCCATCCTGCATGCGGCGACGGTTGCCGCGTTGTTGGCGCTCGGCTCTGCTTGCGGACAAGACGTCAGCCCGGCGGCAACGGTGGCCGAGCCCGCGACCAACGCCCCAGAGCCGCCCGCCTGCCCCCGGATCGCCGAATATCGCGCGGAGTTCGCCGAGTTCCGCAAGACCTTCGGCGGCGCGCTCGATCTGATCGATTTCATCCTTTTCTTCGCGCCGCTGCTGTTCCGTTACTTGCGGTTTGTGATCGGCGTGCGGTAGTGAGCGCTTTCGGCCGCCATGCGCATTCTGATGTTCCTCCTCGCAACGATCGTCGTAGCCGTGGCGGGAGAAGACGCCGTGGTTCAATTGTCGATTCGCGGTCCTGACGAAAAAGCGCTGCCGTGCCGGGTGCATCTCCGGGCGGTGGATGGCGGGCCGGTGAAGGCGGAAGGGCTGCCATTTTGGGAGGACCACTTTGTGTGCGAGGGCGCGGCGGAGGTGCGGGTGTCGCCGGGGCGGTATCGGTATGAAATCGAGCGCGGGCCGGAGTGGAGCGCGGCGGCGAAGGAGTTCTCCGTGGAGGCGGATCAGACGCTGCCGGTGGTGGAAAAGCTGGAGCGGCTGACGGATCTCACGAGCGAAGGCTGGTGGAGCGGGGACCTGCATGTGCATCGCGATCCGGCGGAGATGCCGCTGCATTTGCGCGCGGAGGATTTGCAGGTGGCTTCGGTCATCACGGCGTGGAATTCGCCGGGTCCGTGGGCGGATCACGCGTTGCCGGAAGAGCCGGTGCGCACGACGCCTGACGGGCGCGTTTTTCATGTGCTGGGAGCGGAGGATGAACGCGGCGGCGGCGCGCTGCTCTTTCACGGACTCGGGAAATTGCCGCCGGTGGGTGGTGCGAATCGGGAGTGGCCGTCCTCCGCCGAGCGGCTCGATGCGGCGAGGAAGCTCGGCGCGTGGATCGATGCCGAGAAGCCGTTTTGGTGGGACTTCCCCATGTGGTTGGCGCGCGGCGTGGACTCGATCGGGATCGCGCACAATCACATGCACCGCGGCGGCGTGCTCGGAAATGAGGCGTGGGGGCGGGCGCGCGACCTGGCGGAGTTTCCCGGTCCGCAGGGCAATGGCCGCTATTCGCAAGCGCTGTATTACCGCGCACTCAATGCCGGCTTTCGCATTCCGCCGAGCGCGGGTTCGGCGAGCGGCGTCCTGCCAAATCCGGTCGGCTACAATCGCGTGTATGTGCATCTCGATGGCCCGCTGACGTGGGAGAAATGGTGGGCCGGGCTGCGCGCCGGACGCGCTTTCGTCACGAACGGGCCGCTGCTCCGGGTTGCCGCGAACGGAGAATTTCCCGGTGCCGTTTTTCGCTCGGCGGATAACGCGCCGGTGGAAATCGAACTCACGGGGAAACTCGATTCGCGCGATCCGATCGCGTCGTTGGAACTGATCCGGAACGGTCGCATCGAGAAGATCGACCTGCCGGCGCGGATTCGTTTTGAGGAAAGCGGCTGGTTTTTGGTGCGCGCCATCGCGGATGTGAAAGAGACGTTTCGTTTTGCCTCGACGGCTCCGTGGTATGTGGAAATCGGCGGCAAACCCATGACGCCGCGCACCGGGGACGTGCGGTTCTTTCTCGAGTGGACCCGTGAGCGCGCGGGCCTCGTGGAGACGGCGATTGCGGACGCTGAACAACGAGCCGAGGCGCTCGCGCCGCTCCGGGAGGCGGAGGAATTTTGGAGAAAACGTCTCACCGAATCCGGTCAACCTGATTCTCCCTGAAGTGAACGCATTCCCCCGAGTCCCTCTTCCGATGATCTGCCGCGCGCTGATGATGTGCGCCATTTCCCTTTCCGCTCTCCGCGCCGAACCGCCGCAGATCGAGCGCGTGGATGCGCAGCCGCTGCTCCTGCTCACGGATCGTCTCGTGGAGGCGCTGGATGTGATCGGTGCGCCGCTGGACGCACCGGTGAAGGCGCGGCTGCTCGCGCTCAAACAGGAAGCCGACGATGCCGCGGTGACGCGCGGCGTGCAGGCGGCGCTCGATCCGAGATGCCTCGTGGTGATGGAGGCGGATGCGGATGGCAAGGTGAGGGTGACGCCTGGCGCGGCCCGGCCGGTGCTGGAGGAAAACGGCTGGCGCACCTTCCTAGTGAAAGTGGTGAATCGCGCCGGCGTCCGCTCGCGCCTGCGGATCGACAGCCCGAACGCGCGCCCGATTCCGCACGGCCCCGCGGACGAAATCGAAGAGCGTTGGCTGGCGATGAGTGTCTTCGATGGACGTCCGCTCGATGCGCAACTCAGCGGGCTCGAGTTGGAGTATCGCATCCTTCAACTGCACGCGGCGCGGGGAACGGACGCCACCGCGCGGATCGAATTCGGCATCGCCGGATTGCCCGGCCAGCCGCCGCCGAGCATCAAAAAATGGACCTTCGCGAAGGACGCGGCGGGCTGGCGAGCAGCACACGACTGCACGGTGGAGGCGCGCGACGGTGCGCTCCACATCACCGCGACTGGGAACGATCCGTATCTCTCCGCGCCGGTGGAGGCGGGCGGGGGCAGAATGATTCTGCGTTTCTGGGCGAGGAGCGATGAGCCGGGATTCGGGCAGATTTTTTGGACGACGAAAGAACTGCCGACGACGGATGGCGGACGCCAAAAGACGTTTCAACTCGCCGCGGATCGGGAGCAACTCTACGAGGTGGCTTTCGAACCGAAGGGCCGGCTCGCGAGCCTGCGCCTCGATCCAAACGGCGCGCCCGGCCACATGCAGATCGACCGGATGGAACTGGAATATGCGGAGGGCGAGGGGTTCGCATGGCACGGTGCGCCGATCGCGTTTCGGGTCACGCCGAGCACGGAGGTGCGCTTCGCCGTCCGGGATGCGGACGGCACGCCCTGCATGGCGGCGTTTGAAATTCGCGATGAGCGCGGGCGCGTTTATCCCACGCAGACCAAACGCGTCGCGCCGGACTTCTTTTTCCAAACGCAAATCTACCGGGAATCCCGCGAGACCATTCGGCTGCCGCGCGGTCGCTATACGGTGCGGTGTTCGCACGGGCCGGAGTCGGTGCCGGAGACGCGAGAACTCGTGGTCGGCGAGGAAGCCGTGAAGTTTTCCTACGAGGCAAAGCGCTGGATTGATCCCGCGAAGCTCGGCTGGTGGAGCGGCGATCATCACATCCACGCGGCCGGTTGCCTGCACTACGAAAGCCCGACGCAGGGCGTGAGTCCGCGCGACATGATCCGCCACACGATGGGCGAGGATCTCAAGGTCGGCTGCTGCCTGACATGGGGACCGTGCTTCGATTTCCAAAAGCAATTCTTCAGCGGACGCGTGGATGACGTGAGCCGTCCGCCGTATTTGCTTCGCTACGATGTGGAGGTGAGCGGGTTCGGTTCGCATCAGTCCGGACATTTGAATCTCCTGAATCTCCTGGACCAAATTCCGCCCGGCGGCGAGTCAATCCAGCACTGGCCGACGCTCGGGCTGAACACCCTGCGGTGGGCGAAAAAGCAGGGTGCGGTCACTGGCACGGCGCACAGCGGCGCTGGGCTGACGCGAGCGGTGGGTCGCACGCCGGGTGAAGACGGTCCCACGCCGCCGGGCGCATCGCGGGCGCTCCCAAACTTCGAGCTGCCGGCCTACGACGGCATCGGCGCGAACGAGTTCATCGTAGATGTGACGCACACCGTTCCCGGTCCGGACGGGAGGCCGGTCCGCGCGGTGGATTTCTTCTCGACCATGGACACGACGCGCGAGGTGGAGTGGAACATGTGGTATCACGCGCTGAACTGCGGGCTGCCGATCGTGGCTAGCGGGGAGACGGATTTTCCGTGCATCAGCGGCGAGCGGGTCGGGATCGGACGGGTTTATGTCAAGGCGGACGCGCCGTTGCGCTTCGAGCAGTGGGTGGAAAATCTGAGGCTCGGGCGCAGCTACGTGAGCGATGGGACGGCGCATTTGCTGGATTTTGAGCGGAAGGACGACGGCTCTTTCGCCCTGAAAGCTGCGGCGTTTCAGCCGGACGCTCCGATGCTTTCCGTGGAGCTGATCGTGAACGGACGGCCGGTCGCCGCGGGGGATTTGAAGGCGGACGGCGAATTGCGGGAGATCGTGTTTGATCGTCCGGCGATCTCGAAAAGCAGTTGGGTGGCGGCGCGGGTTTTTCCGAGCACGCACACAAATCCGATCGAGGTGCTCGTGGACGGCAAGCCGATTCGGGCGAGCCGGGCGAGCGCCGAGTGGTGCCTCGCGGGCGTGGATCAATGCTGGAAACAAAAGGCGCAGACCTACGCCGAGGCTGAACGCGCCGACGCCGAGGCCGCCTATGAACATGCGCGCGAATATTACCGCCGGGTCGCCGATGAAGCCGCGCAGTAGTTTCGTTTTCGCCGCCGTCGCATGGCTGGCATTCACCGCGGGCATTCTCGCTGGCGTGCCGCTCGTGATCGTGACGATCAGCCCCGAGGCGCGGGTGAAGGCGCAGAGCGGTGCGGCCGCGCCGGAATTGCGGCAGGGCGAGTGGGTGGAATTCCCGGTCACGATTTCAAACGCCGCCGGCATCACAGCGCCCCTTCGAATCGACTGTGCACAGGCGATGCGGGATTCGACGGACACGGCGCGGGATCGCTGGCTTCAGCTCGAGTTGCGCCCTGCCGGGCCGCTCACCGGACGCCCGGCGGAAACACGCACGCTTCGCCTCCGTGCACGGGATGCGGGAAAACGCACAGCCATTCTAAATTTCAACGCCGGCCAGGGCACGCAGGATCTCGGCTTTCGCAGCGATGTGCTAGTCACCTTCACCGTGAAACCGAAGCCGTGAAGCTGGCGGTGCCATAAGTTTTAAACGACGCGTCGCTCCAATTTCGCTGATCTTCCGTCTCGAAACCTCGCCCGTGAAACGCACTTCCGAATTTTGTTTGGGCAGCTGAGCCGCTCACTGCGAAGCCCTGAGGTTCACTTTAAAACGACTGCCACCGTGAGCATCGTGTCGGCGTCTTCACCATAAGAGCCTTGCGCGACCGGCTCGCCATCCGGCCCGACCACGAGTGAGCAACCGATACATTTGCGCCCAGCCCACTCGCCGGCGATGACGGCCCCCACATTGCTGGCACCTGCTATCCAGATGCCGCACTCGCGCGCCACGCGCCCGTAGCAATCCCGCCACAGCGCCCCGTACGGTTCGCGCGCTTGATCGTGAGAGGCAGGAACAGCCCAGGCGCACGGCGACACGATGATTTGCGCGCCTATCAGCGCCAGCGTCCGCGAGATGGATTCGCCCGGCGCAAATGCGTCCGCGCAAATCATCACGCCAACCGTGCCGAATGGCGTGTGGGCCACTGCGAGGCGACCGCCTCGGCTGTAGAGATCGTGGGCGAAATCGAGTTCGTGGATTTTGCGGTGGTGCAGCAGCAGGTCGCCATCCGGCGAAAACAGCACCGCGGCATTGAACCGCTGCTCACCCGATGCCTCGACCAGACCCGCGCACAAATGCACCCCTTCGCGCCGGGCCAGCGCCCGCAACCGCTCGCAGGAGGCACCGCCGGGAATCGGTCCCGCGAACTCGCGCGCGGATGGGTGAGTCCATCCGCAATCCAGCGTCTCGGGCAGGATCACCATCTGCGCCCCGGCAGCCGCCGCTTCACGCACCCGTTCCTCCGCCCGCGTCAGGTTCGCTTCGATGCATCCGGGCTGGACGAGCATCTGGATGAGGGCGAGGCGAAATCGGGATGACATAGCCGCAAAGTGACGCAGATATTTTGTCGCCGACAACTCTCGAACGACACGCACTGCAAACGCTGCAACGCCGTCATCCCACCGAACGGGAAAGCGCGCTCATCGGGGTGACGGACGCTTGACCTCGGTTCGCTTCATCCGTCGAATCGGCACCGTGAACTCCCTCTCCACGTTCCCGGCCTTGTTCGCAAGGCGGCGCCTGTTGACTGCATTGGCCGCGCTCACCGCCACGGGCGTCGCGCTGACCACCGCGCAAAACACACCGACCATTCCGCGCACGCCGCAAGACGATGCCGGTCTAAAATACTGGCTGGAGAACATGGTCTGGCACCATCGTTTCACGACGGAAGAGATTCGCCTGGCGACCGGGCTGGACGCTTCCGCAATTGCGACCGCCCTCGACCGTTTCCACATCACGGCCTCCACCCGCCCGCTGCGCGCGGCCGGCGACCCGCTGCTCGTTTTGCCCTACCCCGGCGGACGCCATCCGCGCATCGGGTTTCTCGATGGAGCGATCGATCCGCAACGCGAAACCAAGCTCAGCGTGTTCACTCCCTGGGACGATGCGAGCTACGTCGTCGTCGATCTGCCCGAAGCGCTGTGGTCCAATCTCGGCCTCACCTACCTCGCCCACACCCACCTCCCGACCATCTTTGACAAACAGGCAATCAAGCTGCCAAAGCTCGAATGGAATCGGCGCAGCGATGGCGCGCTGGCACTTACCCGGCAACTCCCCAACGGCATCAGCTACGCGGCTACGGTGATGCCCGGACTCGACGCCGTGCGCATGGAACTCTCGCTGACGAACGGCACGCCTGAAACGTTAAGCGATTTGCGCGTGCAAATGTGCGTCATGCTGAAAGCCGCCACTGGCTTCAACGCGCAGACCAACGACAATAAAGTTTTCGCCAAACCGTTCGTCGCGGTGCGCAATGACGCCGGCAATCGCTGGGTCATCTCCGCATGGGAGCAGT
Source organism: Chthoniobacterales bacterium (assembly GCA_038318725.1). Taxonomy (GTDB): domain Bacteria; phylum Verrucomicrobiota; class Verrucomicrobiia; order Chthoniobacterales; family Chthoniobacteraceae; genus Chthoniobacter. Next base: position 715 of record JBBQCM010000045.1, on the reverse strand, counting down.
GCGACCGGCCTTGGGGCAACGCGTCCGTGCCGTGCCTCCATTCGGACCCCAAATTCCCCGACTGTGCGCCCGGTGAAAGCAAGCTGCTGCGCGGCTGGTTGTCCTTTTATGAAGGCGCTGATTTGCAGGCGGAGTTCACCCGGATTGGAAAACTCGGCTGGCTCGCCACCTCACCTGTGCCACCCGACGCCCTTCCCAGTTCCGGTTCGGCGCGATGAAATGCGTACCCATTGCAGCAGGGTGAAAGCCGGGAGCATTTCGCGCGTCCGGTCAGCTCGGGTTTATCAATCCAACCCGTTTCCTGCCCTTCAATATGAACGGCACTCCTTCGTCGCTCCGGTCATCAAAGTCGGGGCCGCTCGTCCCTGTCCGTGCGATCACAGTCGCGGAGCTGCCGATTGAATTTCTGCATAACTCGCTGTGCGTGTCGTCGGCGAGCGTAAGGCCGCGCGCCTTTGGGCCGGAGGCGCTGAACGTGGATTTTTTTTCGGACAGCCGAGCCGCTCACTGCGAAAGCCTGAGCTTCACTTCAGGACGACTTTCACCGAGAGCATCGTGTCGGCGTCTTCATCATTAGAGCGGTTCAACAAAACTATAGCCGCAAGAGGCAAACCAGCCGAGAGCATCCTGAGCGGTGACTTTGTCGAGGGCGGCACCGATCGCGCTGAGCAGTTGCTCCGGGGTGCGGGCTTCGGCACTGCGGAGCAGCGTTTTG